>JAUXQT010000026.1 GCA_030682135.1 Nitrospirota bacterium
GAAGGGCCGATAGATTTCCCATCCTCCTTCGGATGTCGCTTGGACAATTGACCTCGCCGTATCAATCGTGAGTCGCAGAAGTTCATCGCCGAAGGGAGCTAGTCTTTCCTTCTGCGCCGCAAGGATTTGCAATGTTGCGGATACGGTCATCCGAAATGTTCCTATGCTCATCGGATGCGACACTTCCAGATGCTCTTCGAAAAGATCTTCAAAGACCGCCGATCCCGGGCTCGATATCCTACTATCCATCCATTTGGCCAAAAACTCACGATCCATGTCGTAGTTTTCATGGTCTCGTAATTCGTCCGCTAAGTTCGTCACGCCTGTGGCATAGGCATAGGTCAAGAGAATCCGTTGCAGCACCGGCATGGAGGCATAGGCCTCCAGGGATTCCATCCGATACCATGCAAATCGTAGGGCGCTCGCGTAGAGTTTGCAGGACGATGCAACGCGGTGTGTCTCTGGATTATCAGCAGGGGGGACAAGCTTGGTTAGGATATGCGCAATCGCATTATGCACAGCGGCCTTTGGTGGCACACACCGGAGAAGTATCTCTAGGCTATTCAGGAGAACGATCGGGTTGTAGCTGGTTCGTGCGCGGACAAGAATGCTCTCCACGATCTGTTCCTGATCGACGCTTTCCAGACGAAATAGCTTCCCAAGAGCCGAATTCGGTTCACAATACCCCCCTGCGGGGAGCCCGAACACTTTTGCAACAGTCTTTTCCATCCCTTCATCTTGGATGTTTTCCTCGATAATCCGCGCGTAGGCTTCGGCGAAGGTCGCTTGATCATGATAGGCGCCCGAAGGAAGGTTGAGCCATTTCTCAAATACCTCTGGTTGCGGTGGGAAGGCCATGCTTTCATGAATTCCGATCTGGGCAATGACCAACTGTTTGAGCCTTCCCCAGAAGAAGCTCCAGCTTCTCTCAGCCTGATACTCCACTTCAGTTGCGAGCGATTGCCGGTCACCATCTGATCCGGCAAGTTGCAAAAGGCGATTGGTGGCATCGTGAGTAGTCCCGAGATAAGGAATCAATGCGTGCAACGCCTGGTCTCTGATTGCTCGACTCGGGTGGCGAAGCCTCAAGAATGGGTCGTGTTGGACTACTGCTGAAGCAGACCCATCGTGGCTTGCCTGCACAAGTCCAAGCCCGGCGGTGAATAGTGATGGTTCATTCCAGAAGACGGTCAGGGGCTTATCTTCCAGTACTACTTGTTGCCGGGTACTTGCACCAGCTGTGATTGCATCAAGTCCCCACTGCTCCCACACCTCCGCTGGGATTTTAAGGTCCTCAGTAACAACAATTGTCTGCTTCAGGTGGACCTGGAATATAGACCTAAGCTTCTCATCTGACAGGATGAGCGCCGCGAGTTCATTTGACGTTGTTGCTAAGACGTGGGCTAGTAGGGCCAGCGAAATTTTCTTTCGATCCCCTGTCTCTTTCTCGACCATACCACTTATCACTTGACGAATCTTTTTCAGTACCAACTGCTTGAGACTAGTGTTGCTTTGCCAGTGTGACTCCAAGTACGTTTCATAGAGCCAGCTCAAATAGGCCGCAGCGTTCTCACCACGGCGTTTAATGTCTGCAAAGGGCATCACTAAGCCAAACCCGATGAGAAAGGACTGCGATATTGCGACCATGTCTTCCGAATTTAGAGGATGGGTTTCCAAATGAGCAATATCCTCAATCCCTTTCCATAGGCGCTCCACGATCCACTTGGAGGTGAGGTCCTTGTGCAGCTTAGGAAGCGATTCGTCCGTCCAGAGGTTAATGATCGCCTCACGACAGGTTTCACGAAATGCATAGAAATACGTGGCTGCTTCGGATGGGTTGCCTTGCTCCATCGGCAATGGAATTAATGCGGTTCCATGAGAAAAGACATATGCAACGTACCTGCGAATGATTCTGAGTTCATATGTTTCTCCCAGCAAACCCTCTGCCGAGATTTCAGCACGACGAAGATACTTTACGACGAGGTCAGGCGGGATCGGGAGGTACAGAACATTGAGCTGCATGAGCTTGATTAGATGGTCATAGTATTGTTCTGTTGGGAGCAGCCCCTTCTTGTTCATGAATGCGAGCACGGCATCTATTGTGATGATGGGCTGCTTTTCGACGTACGCATGCCGATTGACCGACCGATCATCTGACCAGAAAGGATAGGACTCAACACGAGTGGCGTAAATCAATTCTTCCAGAACGCGGGCGCATTGCCCCCTGTCCTCCGTTCGTGGGTCAGGCAGGGGCGCCGATGGGAAAAAGTATCGCAGGCTCAGTCTTTCGCTTAGGTAGCGATTCAGGTCGTTCAGCCATTCTGAAGCTTCCTGCCGTAGTCTGAATTCTTCCAAAGTATGGGCAATGTGATCCGTCTCATGTTTGGGAATTCCTATCTGAAACGCAAGGGTGAGCCCTTCAAGCCAGTCATGATGAGCGAAGAACTCTGCTGTCCCTATGTTGAGGACCAGAAATGGCTTCTTCATGAGGAGTTGAACGCGATCTTCTCGACATGGCTGACCATGGCATGCCACCGATATCGACGCGAGTTCTTGTTTCGAGAGGGCTCCTATCTCGCACATCGCTGTCAGGACTTCATGGGGAGATACCCGATCTCGATCAAGCTCTTCGTTTAGTTCGAGTTGTCCGATGGCCTCTTTCGTCAAATGATGGACCAGCACAAGGCCATTTTCCTGCTTCGCGTGATAGAACAGAAGGGCGTCTGTTCGACCCAACTGTTCAACTTGAAACGCTTTCAGGTCATCATCGTGCGGAGCTTCGGCCAAAATATGCATTACCCCTGAGTCCAAGATGGTTTTTATTGCTTGACTAGTAGTTTGGCGGCTTACTTGAAAGCGAGCAGCTTTGAGCGATTCTGATTGGATTAATGAGAGGGTGGATGGTGCAAGGATGATCCGTTCAAATGCTTGCTCTAGAATTGGGAAAAGATTCAGCTCGTGGGATAGAAGCAGACTTGTGTAATCGAGCAGGATACCTTTAGTTTCAAGTGGAACGGTCCCAGTCTCAAATCCACGACTGCCGTGACGCGCATAGATTGGGAGTTTCTTGTTCCACGTGGTTGCTTTACGGTTAGTTCTAAATCTCACGTACCATTCGAATCCCAAAGGGTGATGGTCGATATCCATCAATACATGAACTGGTGCTTCAGCTCTGCGGTAAAGCTCCCAACGCTCCCGCTGTACCTGCTGTTGTGCGACCAAGCGCTGCATGACGTCCTGGAACGACACGGCTTCAAGCGCAGTTGATGAGGGGAACCGCTCTCGAAATTCTTGCAGCCGCCCACTTGCCTCAAGGTCATGGCCGGTCAAAAATCCCGTTTCAATCAAAAACATCCATACGGATGGATCTGTGGGGGCTGTCTCTGTTGCGCGCTGAGCCAGCTGAAATGCTTCTTCTGGATTTTCACGGATCAACAGCTGGCTTGTGCCAATGAGTAGATGCGTGTCTGCGGATGGCTGGGCTGCTGCCTCGCGGAGCGTTCTCAGTGCATGGTCTCGACGACCAAGGCGAAAGTAGGCATCAGCCAGCCGCTGGACGACCTCAGTGCTTGGCCGTTCCCGTCGAATCGCTTCCAGCTGTTCGACAGCATGATCTAGCCTGTTGAGCTTTACGAGACACTCAATTTCAATTCGGCGAATATTGTCCAGGAGAGACGGTTCAAGCCACACAGACCTGTGTTCGGCAATAACGTCGAGGCACGGCTGATACAGTTGTGTCCGATACAGAGATTCGACCCGATACCAAAGACTTCTTGGATCTGGTGAGAACGAGACTAGTTGTTCTGCCGTCGAAGCCAACTTCGCCCACTGTTCTGTCTTCCGGTAGAAACCGCAAAGGTTTATTAGGTCAATCGGACTTTGTGAGGTCGTCCATGCTGCCAAGGCTGCTTGCTCAGTCGCGCTATGATTCCCAGCGATGTCATGCTCTAAGGCTTGGAGACGTAGGCTGATAGTGGGATCTGGGGCTGTTTCTGGTCGGAGTGATCTAGCCTTGGAAGCGTGACCGCCTTTGATGTATAGGCCGGTCATCAACTCCACCCACAGGCCTTCCTCTCGAGCAGAAAAGAATTGTGCTTTTTCGTCTTCCATCAATTGAATGGCGTGGACATGATCTCCCTTCCGTTCGTAGAGCTGGCTGAGTGTTGCAATGTCATTTGGGGTGGCTGCCAGCTCCTCACGTTTTGCCTCTAGCTTGGCAATGGATCGGTCAATATCAAAGGGCACGTCCCATTCAAGACAATAGAAAAGTGCGGTGAATACCGTGGGGTCTTCCGACAACAGGCGCAAGGCTAATTCCTGCGCCTGGAGTCTCTGGAGGGGATGATAGGCCCGACAGAGCAGGATGAGCTCTTCAATCTCCCGCACCTGGGCCGCCTCTGTCGGTCCAGCTTCAGAAGTGATCGCCAGTGCTTGCATGTAATAACCGACCGCCTTCTCCAGCAGGTGAGCCTGTACGGCTGTCGGAGCATAAAAGAGCGGATGAATCCAAGCCGGGAGGATGGACCTCGGCGCTTTATCAAGATGTTCTGGTATTGCGCTCCAAAAATAGATATGGGCCGCGGCGAGCACATGCGTTGGTATTCGAGGAGCGCTTTCTAGGCTCAGCCGAATGGACTGCAGCGCTTCCTCGAACTTCCGATCGAGTCGTTGTCGGTAGGCCAGGAGCTCGTAGGCGGCATCATCTCGTTTAACTGATCCCGTTTGCCAGAGGGCATCGAATTCATCCAGCCTTCTCAGGTCGAGAAATAAGGCTAATTTGAGAGTCGCAACCTGTTGGGTGTTGAGGGGCTCTAATACTTCCAGCGCTTCGCTGCCTTTGCTATCTGCGAACAGAATTCGCGCAGAAAGGTCGCGTACATCTAATGATGGATCGAGCTTCTGAGCTTTATCAAGGCAAGCTTTTGCTTGTGGCCGTGTTTGCGAGGCTTTCCAATTAAGAACACCCGCCGTATACCAGAATTTGGCTCGAACAATCGTTGACGCGACATGTAGATCCGTATCAAACCGATCAAGATAGGATTGAATTGCCTGCAGCGCTTTCTGCCGTGCGCCCTGCTGGAAGTCCTCGCGGATTGCCTTGCAATGCTCGGAGAGTTCTTTGTCTAATGCCGTAGTGAGGGTCTGATTCTCTAGTTCTTTACTGAGAAGTAGCGTTGCAACCGGGCCGTCAGACGTTGATGCATGAGCGGACGCAAGGGCAAATATTTGGGAAAGTGCTATCGCGGCTTCCTGTCCATTGAAGGCTCGTACCCACTCTCTCTCGAAGAAATCGTCGACGATTTTGGGGTGGTCTTTTAGCTGCCTCGACAATTCCCCCTCATCCCATGTTTCAAAGGAAATACCAGACTTTGCGAGCACGTTTCTTTGACGGACAATTTCGTCCTGGCAATCTGGTGACTGGAGAGGGCAGCGACAGCACAATACAAATCGTGAGGGAACCGTTTTCCATTTCTTTCGAATTGTAGGGATATTATCTCTGAATTTCTTTACAGCCCCCTTAATCTGAGCGGCGGTATACTTTTCCACTCTTTTGCACTGGTAGACTCGTGGTTGTTTGTCCGGGAGACTTTTTGCGAGCGCGATTAAATCAATCCCGTGTTGGGAATGACCTTGGCTCCCATACGGCTTGCAGGATCTTACGTCAGATTCAGTTTCCACGAGCGCCTTGCACAGCCGCTCGAAGTTTTCCCAGCTAAGCTGTGAGAAGGGTAGGGACTGTGCGCGTGTATGAGTGGGGGGTGAAACTGTAGTGATATTGTCGGGCTTTTCAGAGAGGTAGGCGGGCAAATCGGATGTTTGGGAGGCTTTCCTCCTGCTAGATGTTCGCTTTGACATAAATACCTGCTGCCCAGAGTATCGGCTTTATACCAGTGCCTTATACCATGGCGAGCATTAGTGCTTCGAGGCTATTAGCGGAGCGAATTGCGCAGTTGCTCGGTGAATCAGCGGGGACATTCTGTTTTTCGCGGTTGGCGTAGTCCAGCTCTAGGTTAACATCTCTAACGAGTCATAAGAATTTCTTCTCCTCATGGCATCGGAAGGGCGGCCTGGCGGGTTCCCATCGTGCGCGCGTCCAACGAGGGGAGTATGCGACCGCGCGTTGCGCGAGCACAGAAGATCATCAGGCTCCATCCCGTCCTCTGCTCTGCGAGCAAGGAGGGCACCTGGCCGCTCCCCACCATTGCTTGAATTGAGCGGGGAATACCGAAGGAAAGCTGAGGGGAGCACATAAGCCAATGGATCAGGCCCCGGCGATGAGCCGGGGCCTTTTGAGTTTACGAAGCGGTGGAAGTCGCTAACGGTTCGTCCCGCTCTGCTCTCGCCGATGGCGGTGCATCCTGGTTGAACGCGGCAGGGAGTACTTCTTCGATTCGCTCGGCGAGGATGAAGGTCAGTTCATTCCGCACTTCCTGCGGCACTTCCTTGAGGTCCTTCTCGTTCGCTTTCGGCAGGATGATGCGTCGGATGCCGGCGCGATGGGCTGCCAGCACCTTTTCCTTGATCCCGCCGACCGGCAGCACCAATCCGCTGAGGCTGATTTCGCCGGTCATGGCTGTGTCGCTCCTCACCGCTTTTCCGCTATAGGACGATGCCAGTGCCGTGGCCATGGTGATGCCGGCCGAGGGGCCGTCTTTCGGAATGGCGCCGGACGGCACATGGATATGTAGCCCATTCCGTTTGAAGCGGGAGATATCGAGCCCCATGCTTTCCGCGTGCGACCAGAGATAGCTTCTCGCAGCCCTGGCAGATTCCTGCATGACGTCTCCCAATTGACCGGTGATGGTCAGTTCATGACTGCCGGGGAGCAGGGTGGTTTCGATATAGAGCACATCTCCACCGCTCGGTGTCCAGGCGAGCCCCGTGGCGACGCCAGGAGGCAAGACTTTGCGCGCTTCCTCCGGCATGAAACGTTCTGACCCGAGCCAGTCCTCAAGGACCTCTGCTTGGATGGTGACGGGCTGTCGCTCCTGGCCCTCTGAAAGTTCCGCGAAGGTCAGCGCGACTTTTCTGGTCAAGCGACCGAGCATCTGTTCGAGCTGGCGCACGCCTGCTTCCCTCGTGTAGCGGCTGATGACGAGATTCAAGACCTCATCCGACAGCAGGACTTGGGTGGCATCCAGGCCTGCCTCCTTGAGCCGTCGCGGCCAGAGGTAGCGAATGGCGATCTCTGCCTTCTCCCGCTCGCTATAGCCCTGAAGCCGGATGATTTCCATCCGGTCGAGTAGCGGCTGGCTGATCGTATCCAGCGTATTGGCGGTCGTGATGAAGAACACCTTCGACAGATCGAAGGGGAGATCCAGGTAATGGTCGCGGAACGTATGGTTCTGCGCCGGATCCAGGATCTCTAACAGGGCCGAGGCCGGATCGCCACGGAAGTCCCGTCCCATCTTGTCGACCTCGTCCAACATCAAGACGGGGTTATTTACGCCGGCGCGACGCATGGCTTGAATGATTCGTCCAGGCAGGGCTCCGACGTAGGTCCGGCGATGGCCCCGTAATTCCGCTTCATCATGCACGCCGCCCAGGCTGAGCCGTTCGAACGTCCGTCCCATAGACCGGGCAATGGATTGGCCCAGGCTGGTTTTGCCCACGCCGGGAGGTCCGACGAGGCAGAGGATGGGCGCCTTGGCTGTGGGATTCAATTTCAGCACGGCCAACTGCTCGACGATCCGTTCCTTCACTTCTTTGATGCCGTAGTGATCCTCTTCCAGGACCTGACGCACCTTGCTCAACTCTAAACGGTCTTCCGAGGATTTCTTCCAGGGAAGCTCCATGACCAGTTCAAGATACGTTCTCAAGACCTGATGGTCCGGCGAAGAGGGGGGCACCTTGGCTAACTTGGCAATTTCCCGTTCCACTTCCTTCCGCACAGGGTCGGGAAGATCGGCCTCCTGAATTTTCTTCTTCAGTTCAGAGACTTCATTTTCTTCTCCCTCGCCTTCGCCGAGTTCCTGCTGAATGGCCTTTAATTGTTCGCGGAGGACATATTCTCGTTGGGTCTTCCCAATCTTGGCTGACGCCTCGTTGGTGATTTTGTCCCGCAATTGCAGGATTTGGATTTCTTTCGAGAGCGCGCCATAGAGCGCTCGCAATAGCTCGATGGTCGAGGAACTTTCGAGCAGCTTTTGCTCTTCCTGCACGGTGAGATTGAGGAGCGAGGCCACGCGATAGGCCAAGGCGACGGGATTGTCCTCGTTGCTGAAGGCCACCGCAGCTTCCTGAATACCTGGGGCCTGAATCAAGCGGGGCAGGTCCGTGACCAAGTCCTGGATGGCCCGATGCAGGGCTTGGACTTCTGTGCCTTCATCGGTTGGACGATCGATCTGCCGGGCCTGGACGAGCAGAAATGGCGTCGCCTGTTCGACCTTGATCAATGCGACACGCTCAAGGCCCTGCACGAGCGCATGGATGGTGCCGTTTTCAGACCGGCCAATTTGTTTCACGATGGCTTTGGTGCCGATCGTAAAGAGGTCTTCGAGCCCCGGCTCTTCTGTCAGGGGATCGCGCTGTGCGACCACGAGAATCGTCTTGTCTTCTGTCTTCATCGCGGCCTCGACGGCAGCGATCGACCGTTCGCGCCCGACCGTCAAGGGCATCATGATTCCAGGAAACAGCACGGTGCGTTTTATGGGGAGGACTGGTAGTTGTACGGTCAATGCTTCGTTATTCATGTGAAATTATCCCTTCCTCTGGGTCGGTGAAAGGAAATGAAACGAATGTATAGGTGGGAGATAGCGTCCGTCGAGATGAAGTCAAGAGGAGGGATGAGGAAGTCTCGATAACTCGTCGAAATCGTGGGGATAGATTAGGATTCGTTCATCTTCAGCGATCGACGAAGACGCCACCCTCTGGATAGAAAAATAGTTTTCCATCGCCGGGACGAGTCTCGGCCGCTATTGAAGGATCGGAGAGCGTATAGCTGTCGTGGCCCTCAAGGTCGAAGAACCCTGAGACACTCTTCTCCGAGGAATCTCCTAACCCGGATTTAGCCTGGTACTGGTCGGCGCCTCCCTCGTCGATGAAGAGCCCCCAGCTTGTATAGTCGGCTCGACCAAGACCGGTCGAGCGGTCGAAGGCATAGGTGTCCTGGCCCTTGCCGGCATCGATCATCAGGCTCACGCTGTTATCCCACGCGACTCCGCCGTTGTAGAAGGGGCCGGAAGAGCCATAACGATCGTCTCCAAGATGGTCGATGAAGAGACCGACTCCGAAGTGCGCGGACGCGCCATGCCCATACCGAGCGGCCTGATGTTCGTCGTGGCCCGCTAAGTCCATTTTCATGCCGGTGCCGAAAAAGTAGCCATGCCCTTGCGAAAAGTTGGCGCTGTCGTAATGATCCTGGCCTTGGATATCGACCAAGAGACCCCAGCCGCCGGCGAGGTTGTACAGTTGCCATTCCACTTTCTTTGTCAGAATCCGTTGTCCCGCTCCAGCTCCTAGTCCGAAGCAGTCGTACTGATAGAGGGGATCGCCGGGTTTTCCCGTGGGTGCGTCTTGGGCATTGTAGGCGCTGGGATAGAAGCCGCCGCATTGATAATGGTCGTCGCCGGTGATGTCGATGACGGCGCCGACACCCAAGGGACCGCCGAACCCGATGGCGAAACCATGGCTGGTATACCGGTCGTTCCCTGCTGCATCGAGCAAGAGACCGAGGCCCCCGATGGCTGCGCCCTGAGTCAATCGATTGCCCATATAGACATCGTTGCCCTTTGCGTCGAACAGGATTCCGAGGCCTCCGAATCCTGCGCCTCCCGATCCCATGTCGAGCTGGTAGACATCGTCGCCGGCATGATCGATCAACAGGCCCACCCCCAGCCTGCCGGTGGCCAGTCCGAGCGGAGACCCGTCATAGGTGTCGTCTCCATTGAGGTCGATGACGACGGCGTTTCCCTGGTCTTCGTCTGTCGATGAGGCAATCATGCCTCGATAGAGATCGTTGCCACCCACATCGATGATCAGGCCGAAACCCTTGTCCAACTCATAGGTATTCGGTCCGGGGCCGCCAATGACGATCAGTCCGTAGGATGTTTCTTGATAGAACAGCACGTCGCCTGTCACGCCCTGCGGAGCAGAGGACGCGGGGAGGGGCGTCGTCCAGGCTGCGGCAACCTGGTGCAGCCAGCGCTCATTGGCCAGGCGAGCGAGCACCTGGGCCGCTGCAATGAGGCTGGCATAATCCACCTGTTCCTCAAGCAGTTCGGTAAACCGGAGATCGGCTTTGATTCGAGCGCCTGTCTGCTCCGGCAGACTTGAAATCTGCGGGACGTAGTGTTTTGCCATCGACGCGGCATGCAGAAACAGGAAGTGCCGTTCTGCCTCGGTGAGATTCACCAGCGCTTTGTCTCGATGGAGCGAGGCTTGTTCCAAGCTGTCGGCCATGAAGGCCAGGAGATCTCGTCGTGCGGAGCTGGTCGGCAAAGGGACGGGTTTGTAGAATGCGGAGGTGCGATCCATGCCGGCTTCTAACAGGTCGAGGAGGGCAGGAAGGTTGACGGACCCGCCTTCAGCCATTTCCGCTAATAAGAGCCCTTGATGTTCCAGGTCGGAGAGGCCGTCCCATGGCTGTTGCAACGCCTTGAGCGCCAGACGGCGTTTGAATTTCGCCGGGATCTTTTCAACTGCTTCATGCGCGGCGATCAGGTCTCGATGATGGGATCCCGTCAGTTGCTCGAAGTCCTTGCGCACGGTAGGAGCCAGCCGATCGAGCGCCGAGTCTCGCATGTGGCTGGTGGGCGTGGCTGCGGAAGGTCCTGGCATCCCGAAGGATCCATGCACTGCGCTGCAACCGGGCAGCCAGAGGAGGAGGGGCAGACTTATGAGCAGCCGCAGGCATCGTGTCATTGTTTCTGTCTCCAGCAGGGGAGAGGGATCATGCGTGATGATCGGGTAATGGGCTCGTTTTGCGCATCGATCCCGACACAATCTGAAACTCATAGAGGCGGCATTCCAGCGGACCATTGAAGAGCGGAATGCGTTTGGATGGCGCGAGGCCGATTAACTTCGGGACTCGCAAATCGCCGGTAAAGATATAGGCGCGCCATCCATTGAAGCGTTGTTTCAACCAATCACCCAGCTTGGGATAGAACGCATCAAGTTCTTCCGGCCGACTGAGCCGGACTCCATAGGGGGGATTGATCAGGATCACGCCCTGTTCAGCCGGCGCCTTGAGGTCAAGGACGTCGCTTTGTCGCAGGCGGATATCGAACGCGACCCCCGCCCCCTGAAAGGTCCGCTGGGCGATCTTCACAGCAGCGGGGTCCTGGTCGGAGGCATAGATGGGCGCCGGCACCTCTGCCAGTTGTTTCACCCGTGAGGCTTCGCGCAGATGGCCCCACCGTTTGGGGTCGTGGACGATCAAGCGCTCAAAGGCAAATGTCCGCGACTGCCCCGGTGCAATCCGGCGTGCCATCATCGCCGCTTCGAGCGGAATCGTGCCGCCGCCGCACATGGGGTCGAGCAATACCTCCTTGGGGGTCCATCCAGCGAGCCGCAGCAAGCCTGCCGCTAGGTTCTCTCGCAACGGGGCCTCGACGGATACCACTCGATGGCCTCGTTTAAAGAGCGGGTCGCCGGAGGTGTCCAGATAAAAGGTCACCGTGGACTCATCGAGAAACGCGTCGATCCGGAGGTTCGGGTTATGGGTGTCGACATTCGGTCTCTTGTGCCGCACCGCCATGAACTTATCGCAGACGGCATCTTTGATCCGAAGTGTGATGAAGTCCAAGCTGGTGAGTGGACAACGGCGGGCGCTCACTTTTACCTTGATGGTTTGTGACGAGGTGAACCAGTCCGGCCAGGCAAGGCTATAGGCGGCGCGGTAGACATCGTCTTCCGAAAGATAGGGGGCCTGTCCGACTTCCCAGAGCACACGGCTGGCAATGTGACTTTTGAGATTAACCCAATACATCGTGGCCCAGGGAGCCAGGAACGCGATGCCGCCGTCCGTCTTTGTGGTCATCGGCACGCCAAGGTCGTGGAGTTCCTGTTCGAGGACGCCCTCCAGCCCACTCGGGCAGGGTGCAAAGAACCGTAGTTTTGTGCTATCCATTTGCGATCACCATCCCACTGAGTTTCGCGATGAACTATTGCAGCGCTTGCGGCACGTCTGTGACGAAGAAAATTCCAGCCGGAGACAATCGTCTGCGGTTTGTCTGCGATTCATGCCAGACTATTCATTACCATAATCCGAAAATCGTCGCAGGCTGTATTCCGGAGTGGGACAACCAAATCCTTCTTGGCCGGCGCGGGATCGAACCCAAATCCGGTCTCTGGACCTTTCCCGCGGGCTTTATGGAAATCGGCGAGAGCACCGAACAGGCGGCCGCTCGTGAGACCTTCGAAGAAGCGCAAGCGCGGGTGGAGCGGATTGCTCTCTTTGCGGTCTTGAGTCTCCCGCACATCGGCCAGGCGTACCTGGTCTTTCGAGGGCCGATGGCTTCACCTGAATTCGGGGTCGGTGAAGAAAGTCTTGAAGTCCAATTGTTCACGCTCTCCGCCATTCCCTGGGATGAGATCGCGTTCCCTGTGGTGAAGGAGGCTCTCCGCCGTTACGTCGACGATGTCACGCGTGGCACGTTCCAGGTCCATGTGGCGAGTCTGCCAGACCGACTCAGTTGAAAAAGCATGTTGGAACGCGAGAACTTGATGGTCGGCACATATGGCGCAACAAGAGAACGTTCCCGCAGGATGCTCAAAAAGGCCGTCCAGCAAGGCCGCAGCGAGTGAAGGACCGAGGCGTACCCGCTGGGGTACGTTGAGGGGCTGAACGATGTGAGAACGCCGCTGGCGGACTTTTTCAGCATCCTGCTACCGCTTCATCAGTTCAGTGTGGGAATCGTGAGGAGTGGCAGGCTGCGGCCTTCGCCGTCGTGGAGAAAGCGAAATCCTCCGGCCTCGGTATAGTCGACTGTCACCCCTTCCATCCGAGGCGCACTGCGCCGATCCACTGCGATCGTGAGACCGTCGACTTCCTGCACGTCGTCATCTGGTTGGGTCGTGGCTTCCAACGTAATATTGAAGCTTAAGCGTGACTCCTCCAGGTCTCGTACGGACACCCGAACGATTGGATCCTCGGGATGGCTGACTTGGATCGATTTCAGCTTTGCGATGGCAGCAACCGTGATAGCAATCATGTACGAAGCTCCCTCTGGCGAACGATGCGATGGATGTCGACCAGGTGATCGTCCCGATCGATGGAGTAAAAAATTCGCCATTCCTCGACCGCATATTTGGAAAGGCCTGGCAGGTCCGGCGTGATGGGTTCGTGCCTCAAGTTATCGATGTTGGAGGCAATCCATTTGGTCTTGTCCAGGAGTCGCTGTGCCATAGCCGGATCCAGGCTCGTCAAATCGTGGAGCAGCGCTGGTCGATAGGCGAGTCGGTACCAGGCCATGATGCGCTTACCAGCGGAGCCCGAGCTGATCTGCGAGGTCTTCGCCTGAGAGTCTTTCCGTGCTGGAGAGGGATTCTTTCAGACGAGCGCGCAGCTCCTCGCTCAGCTGGAGTCCGAGGTCGGGATCGCCCAGCAACTCACGCAGGCGATCGTCGACGATCCCGCGTACGAGTTCTTTGAGTTGCGCCGGAGAAAGTTGGGCGAGGTCCATAGAGAGGGAGGATACGAAGGCTGATGCCTAAAATGCAACTGGGGATGGGCGATCTATTGAAGGCCGGCTTTAGGTTGAAGCTGCTTGATCATGAGGCTCAAACGGTCTTGCTGTGGGGGAGCTATGGTCAGAAACTCCACCCCGATGCCGGCGGAGCCGGACCAGCGCACGGTGGCATTGTCGATCAGGATCGGTTGAGGTTCGCCTGGAATATGTAATTGAATGGCGATTTGCATGCCGGTAAAGGGGCTGATCAGGCTCTCCACGCGACAGCCCTTGGCTGAAAGGTCCCGGATTGACCCTGTATGGCGGAACTGATTCTGGTGGACTAAGGTGCTGGAGAGCGACACGGGAAATCTGGGATATTTTCTTGTGACCATAACGGTGCTCTGCGTTGGCTTCTCTAAGCGATGTTCGTCTGGAAATGTAGCAGGGAATCCCTCCGGATAGCGAGGGGGCGCTGTTGTTTCATTCAAACCGTTGTTGTCAGGCACCCAGGCATTCTTGCAAATACTAGGGAGAAGGGGTGGTTGTCAAATATATGTAGCGTTCTGATGGTTCAGACTTGGCGCTGAGTGGAAAGCGAGAGTGGGCTATGATAAAAATCCTGCTCGCGAATCATTGATGAAGCCGGACGGCATGCAGGACCGTTCTATCTGTGGCAGTTGTTGGTTCTTCCTATTCTCAACCGAACCGCATGGAGGATTCGAGTGATGGCACGATTGGCATTCCTACGAGGCGTCTGTTCTATGTGTGTGTTCTCTTTGGGCATCATGGGTTCTCAGGCCTGGGCTGAGGCGTCCAAGCCTGCTGCCGGGGAGACTGTTGCTGCCGGGAACGTCGTTTCGTTGGAATACACGTTGACGCTCGACGATCAATCCGTGCTTGAATCCAACGTCGGCAAGGAGCCGATGACTTATACGCAGGGTGCGCATGAGATTGTTCCCGGCTTGGAAACGGCCATGGAAGGGATGAAGAAAGGGGAGCGGAAGCATATCGTCGTGGCTCCTGCTGATGGCTACGGACCGATTGACCCGCAAGCCCTTCGAGAGGTGAAGAAGGATCTCATTCCGGCTGCAGCGCAGAAAGTGGGAACCCAGCTTCAAGGGCAGTCTGGTGACGGGGCGACGGCATTCCCTATTGTGAAGGAAGTAAAAGACGATACGGTCGTGCTCGATTTCAACCATCCGCTCGCAGGGAAGACGTTGCACTTTGACGTGACCGTTCTGGCCATTACCGGAGGACCGGCCCCAGCGCAACCGGAGAAGTAATCGCCGGGATCAGGGTTCCTTGTGCATGGATCGACCAGACTGTGCGATCCAACGGCATTTGATTTTCGGTCGAGGCGCTTCTAAAATGCCGCCTTTGGATTGACGTTGAAATGCCCACCAGTTCTCGCTCTCGGACAACGGCTCCGCCTAAAAAGACGGCTCGCAAGAAGTCTCTCAGCCTTGACGCGTCGCACAAGCGCCGGTTCCAGACCAGGCTGCTGAAGTGGTACGCGAAACATGGCCGCGATCTGCCCTGGCGAAAGACCTCCGATCCCTATCATATTCTGGTCTCTGAAGTGATGTTGCAGCAGACCCAGGTCGATCGGGTGATTCCGAAATACCATGAGTTTCTGGGTCGTTACCCAAGCTTTGAAGAGTTGGCTGACGCACCGGTCTCGGATGTGAAGAAGACGTGGTATCCGCTGGGTTATAATATTCGGCCTGAACGGCTGCATAGCATCGCTTGCGAGACGGTGGAGCGCTATGGGGGGCAACTTCCGAGCGATGCGGAGGAGTTGTTGTCGTTCAAAGGCATTGGACGGTACACGGCCGGCGCCATTCGGTCCTTCGCGTTTAATGAAGATGCACCGATCCTGGATACGAATGTGATTCGGGTGCTGCATCGGGTATTTATTGCGAAGGGCGACCCCAAAACGCAGAAGCCGAAGCTCTGGGAATTATCTGAAGCGCTGATTCCGAGAGGGAAGGGGTACGACTTTAACCAGGCGATCATGGATTTTGGGGCGACCTGTTGCACGGCGAGGAATCCCTTCTGTGAGAAATGTCCGATGAAACCGTTCTGTAAGACCTATCCGTTCGACCGGGCGTAACCGGGGATGTCGGCTGGCTATGAAGGTGATTGAGGTCGCTGCTGGTCTGATCTGTCGAGACGGCCGCTATTTGATCGCCCGGCGGAAACCGGGTGTGCATTTGGCAGGGTTCTGGGAGTTCCCAGGCGGGAAGCGCGAGGCCGGTGAAACGCTCGAAGAATGTCTGCAGCGGGAGTTGTTCGAAGAACTGAATATTCGTGTCGATGTGCCGCTGCCCTTCCAGGTCATTCGGCACCAGTATCCTGAGAAAACCGTGGAGCTGCATTTTTTCCGCTGTCGAATTGAGAGCGGGGATGCCACAGCGATAGACTGCGCGGAAATTCGGTGGGTCTGGCCGCACGAATTGGATGCCTTTGAGTTTCCTCCGGCAGACCGTCCGGTTGTTGAGGCGTTACAGCGTTAGACTATGGGGCAGGAATTATGAAAGTCGTTCTGGACATTGAGACGATTCAAGCGCCTCGGGAAGAATGGGCCAGGCTGGCCGGGAAGACTCCTGAGGAGAGTGCCTTCGAACCGGCAGAGGGAAGCTACGACTTATTCACGGCTGGGGCTGCCGATGAACGACGCCGCATCGACGATGAGCAATATGCGAAGTCCGCCTTCGATGGTACGTTCAGCCAGATTGTCTGTATCGGGCTATTGGAATTTTCAGACCAGCTCGAGCCTCGCGGGGCGGTGGCCTGGTTTGGAGGGGATGAGCGGGAGCTGCTGCGGCAGTTCTGGAGCCGATTGGCGCAGAACCGCCCGTCGCTCTTCATCACCCATAACGGTCTGGGCTTCGACCTGCCGTTTATTCGGAAGCGATCGATGATCCATCAAGTCAAGCCGAGCGTCGAGGTGAATCTCGCCAAGTTCAGGACGGAGCCCGTCTATGACACGATGGCAGTCTGGAGCAATTGGGATACGCGCGGCTGGGTGAAACTCGATGTGCTGGCGAGAGCGCTGAATGTCGAAACGAAGTCCGGGAGTGGGTCGCAGGTAGCCGAGATGTGGGAGAAGGGACAGGGGCTCGAGCTGGCTCGGTACTGTCTGCAAGATACGTATGTGACGTATGCCTGTTATAGCCGGATGAATTTCCGGCAGCCCCTGTCCAGCGAAGTGGTCTTACTTCAACCGGAATTGCTGAATGTCGGTTGAGGAACGTTAGCGCGTGTGGGTCGCTTCAGCTGTTTTCTTTTTCGGCGCCGGTTTTGCCGATACTTTGGTCGATGTCATCGCTTTCATTTCCTCAGCTCGTTCCCGCAGTTCGCGCTTCATCCATTCCGACTCCTTGCGCAGCATATTGATCTCAATATCCTTCTTGGCAAGCGCTTCTTTGGCTTTTCCCAATTCTCCGAGCTGCTGAGCGGTCAGTTCGCTCTCGCTCGTATTGGCCGACACCGTCTGAGCTTTCGCCGGAGCGGCTGCCGTCATGGGCGCCAGGGGATTGCCTGTCGTGGCTTTTGCGATTGGCATGGCGGCAGGCATCGGCGTCTTGGCCAACGCATGATAATCGATGACCATTGAGATAGCCCCGACGGCGCCACCAGCGGCATAGGCCGGAGCTGGCTCGATGCGAGCCATGGATTCAGGAAGGAACGCGGTCGGCTTGGCGCCCTTTCCTATGGTGAGGTAGATCGATCCTTTCGAGACATACAGACTGCCCGTGGTGGGTTCAGAGCCTGACCCTGCCGATGAGGATACGCGGAACCCGACAAGCTGTTCGGGCTTCGCCTTTGATAAGCCTTGTGCGAGCAGGGGAGAAAGAAACTCTGCATCCTCATCGCTGAATACTCTCATCGGCTTGCTGCCACCAGCGGACATTTTCGACGTTCCGCTCATGCCCTCATTGCCGTAGATCCCTTTCACGATTTTTGTAATGGTCTGTTGATCGATCACCGCCGGATGGCTGGCTTCAAACGACCAATCGGTCACTTCCTCCAGGGTCACGCTGCCCTTTGTATTGTGCGCCAGCTTTGTCCCGCCGGCACAGCCGCCGATGGCGAGGGCAAGCGCGGCAATTCCGACGAAGCCCGTGAGGATAGAGTTCTGCATATTCCTTGGTCTGAAGTCGTGTGTCATCGAGGCACTCCTTCTTTCAGGACTGGTGTGTGGGTCGAATTCGGCGAACCGTGATGCTTCGACGGCGTCGGAACTACCAGATTCCCAGGCCCATTAATGTCACGCTCAGCGCAATCCATCCGAAGAGTCCCATCGCAATGATGGTCTCAAGACTGGTGGAGGCATCTGCTTTTTCGCTGGCGCTGTGATGTCGATTCTCGATCATGGCTCTTCTCCAAGGAGTGAGTGTGGGAAATGCGTATAAGTGATTATTTGTAAAGCAAAGGCTATGCCTTCATATAGCAAGAATGCTGGTGCTGGAGGTGGGAGAGAGGTTTGAAGGAGGAATAGGGAGAGGCTGTTCCCTCTATTCGACAGGTAGTTAGGTGATCTTTCTGGCGAGATAGTACGTTTAAGATGTTGATATAACGCGATATATAAATCTTGCATGGTCAGAGATTTGTTGCAGGTTGAGAAGGTGAAATAGCCTGTTTTTCTCCGGAGATTTATCGAGAATAGGAAGCGAGTGGGCAAAATATGCCTGCTTCGGAGAGGAGTTAGATGGGTTGTGGTGGAGGCAGATCTCGTACAGCGGTGTTCGTTTTTGGATCCGTATCTTGCCGAATAGTCTTTGGGGAAGGGACGACCGGAACGATTTAATTCACTGGCGGACGTTCTGCGTACAAGGTTGTGGACGACGCATCGTAAATGGCAAGGGAGAGCATGTCTCCCGGCTTGGATGGCACTGCGCCCTTGTCCCAGATGACGGTGATGTTGCCATCTGATTTGCCCATGCCCTGTGCGGCTGAGCGTTTGGCATCCCCCTCGACCAAGATGGGGAGCGTGCGTTTGAGATATTCCCTATTCCGTTCGTAGGAAATGTTCCGTTGGAGGTCGAAGAGTCGCGTCACACGTTCAGTCTTGACCGAATCGGGAACATCGTCAGGGAACTTGCGTGCTGCGATGGTGTTCTTTCGTTCGGAATATTTGAAGATGAATGCCGAGTGAAACCGTATGTCTTCGAGAAGCCGGTACGTCTCGGCAAAGTCTTCCTCGCTCTCCCCACAGAAGCCTCCAATGATATCGGTGCTGAGGACGATGTCGGCTTGCAGGGTGCGGATACGGTCGACCAGGGTACGACACTCGTTATTGGTATAGGTGCGATTCATCAAGCCGAGGATACGGTCGCTGCCGGATTGAAGCGGCAAATGAATTTGCTTGCAGATACGGGGATGCGCCACGACGGCCTCTAACAATGAAAGCGGAAAATCTTTGGGGTGCGGGGACGTGAATCTCACCCGTTCGATGCCCGGTACATCCGCGACGGCCGTGATCAATCGAGCAAAGTCCCAGTTGTCGAATCGATAGGAATTGACGTTTTGTCCGAGGAGCGTGATCTGTTTAAAGCCTTGCTCGGCGATCCGTCGAGCTTCCTGCACGATGCCCTCTGGGTCACGGGAACGTTCCCGCCCTCTCGTATAGGGGACGACACAGAAACTGCAGAAGTTGTCGCAGCCTCGCATGACGGCAATCCAGGCATTCACCTTGTCGTTTCGATCAGGTATGACATCGTGGTAGGTCTCATATTCTGAAAGGTCGACCGCGATTCCCTTTTGATGCTCTCCTTCTGCTTGGGAGAGCATGGCGTTTCGGATCAACATGGGCAGCTGGCGATAGGCATCAGGGCCGGCGAGCACATCCACGAGTGGCTGGATGTCCGTCAGCTCCTCTTTGAGGTTTTGTGCCATACAACCCAATACCCCAACGACCAATGGGCGTTGTCGCTTGAGTTTTTTCAGCTCAGATAAGTGTTTATAGACTTTGTTGTGGGCATTCTCGCGAATGGCGCAGGTATTCATGAGAATGACGTCCGCACGTTCCCGCTCGTCGGTAAATACAAATCCATCCTGTTTCATCAGCGAGCGAACGAGTTCCGAGTCGTACTCGTTCATCTGACAACCGAAGGTTTCAAGGTGAACCTGGGTTGGTGCGATCGTGGGCTTCATCATTTCGAGAGGTTTGATCATAGATGCGCCATTATAGGAAGATCTTCGCGATAGGAGCAAGGCGCTTTAGCGAACAGGCGGCATTGTGATTTAGCGTCGGTTGAAGGGCTTCGTATCCCATGGTAGGATCTTGTCCGTCGTTGCCAGCTCACTATACCGTGAGTCTTTTGTGACACCTTCACCGTTGGTCGCTTCCATTCTTGCCTTCTTTCTATTCCTCCTTCCTGGGGCTGGAGGGTGGACGAAGGAAATTCTTCCCATCGAGCCGGATCTCAGTACCAGAATCGAAGAACATTACGATCACGAAGCCCGGCTCTTTCTGATGCTCTATTCCCTGCATGGAAACGGCACCATCGATTATGTCACCGGGCGTCTCGTGCAGGAATATTCCAGGAGCAGTTTCGGCAATCCTGTCTATCAGACGGAAGCCTATCCCTTGTTCTACTGGTGGAACCACACCATGTATAACGATCCTGAGCAGGATGGCGTGAATGGCAATGAACGGGTCTATCAGGAGAATATGGAGTTCGATATCTCCCGCTATAAGCCTTGCAGCTTCAACGGGCAACCCTGCTGAGTTTCACTGCGTGACAATTGAACCTCGGCCTAAGGCCAATGTTTTCCCGCCAGACCTTTTTTGAGAATCTCCGAGTCTCTCTTCTCTTCCGATGATATGCTACGCCCTCATGCCTATTGAAACGACTCGATGAAAACCGCATCGCTCATGCAGACGCTTGCGAACCGGCGCATCGGCATCATGTTGCCTTTGGGGTTCGCTTCGGGGTTGCCATTGGCGCTGACATCCGGGACTCTACAGGCCTGGCTGACCGTTGTCGGCTTCGACTTGAAGACCATCGGCATCTTTACGCTCGTCGGGCTCCCATACGCACTGAAGTTCTTGTGGGCTCCGCTGATGGATCGTGTGGTTCCTCCCTGGCTGGGAC
Organism: Nitrospirota bacterium; assembly: GCA_030682135.1. Classification (GTDB taxonomy): domain Bacteria; phylum Nitrospirota; class Nitrospiria; order Nitrospirales; family Nitrospiraceae; genus Palsa-1315. Next base: position 20,717 of record JAUXQT010000026.1, read on the forward strand.
GCCGCCGTGGATGGATGCTCATGATGCAGCTTGGTGTCGCGCTCGGCTTGGCGGCTATGGCGGTGACGGGGCCCGGTGACCGTCCTGAGATACTGGGAATGCTGGCTCTCGTGGTGGCGTTCTTCTCCGCCTCACTCGATATCGTGTTCGACGCCTATCGGACCGATCTGCTCTTACGTCCTGAGCGGGGATTCGGTGCAGCGGTCTGGGTGAATGGTTATCGATGTGCCTTGTTGCTGGCGAGCGCAGGCGCCCTCCTATTGGCCGATCATATTGGCTGGCAAAATACCTATTTGTTGCTAGCTGCGCTCATGGCAACCGGAGTGCTCACGATCCTCGTGAGTCCGGAACCGCATGAACCGGCTGCTGCACCGGCAAGCCTGGCTGAAGCAGTCGGTGGGCCACTGAAAGAACTTTTTGCCCGTCCTGGGGTGCTCGGGCTGCTGGCCCTCATCGTCCTCTACAAAGTTGGAGACGCCGTTGCGGCCTCACTTCAAACGGCCTTTCTGATAGGAGGGATGGGTTTTTCTGTCAGCGAGGTCGGGTATGTGAAGGGTCTTGGCCTCGTGGCCACACTTATCGGCGCATTGGCTGGGGGCGTCGCCATGGCCAAGCTCGGGATGGTCCGGTCGCTGCTCCTCTTCGGTGTCTTGCAAGCGGTCTCAAATCTTGGATTTATGTGGCTTGCATGGATGGGGAAGAGTTACGCAGCACTCACGACATCCATTCTCGTCGAGAATGTCACCGGAGGCATGGGCACCGCCGCGTTTGTCGCACTGATCATGTCGCTCTGCGACCATCGGTATACGGCAACGCAGTTCGCGTTGCTCTCTTCCCTCGAAGCGCTCGGACGGGTGTTTTCCGGCCGTCCGTCGGCCGGCTTGGTCGAACTGGTCGGCTGGACACAGTTTTTTTTCTGGTCGTTTCTCATTGCCCTGCCCGGCATCTGGCTGGTGTGGGCGCTCCGGGTGCAGTTACATCAAGAAGCCGGACGCGATGCGCAAGCCAGAGCCGGCTCAGCCGATCTATGACGATTGGATGCGGCGCTGGAGGAACAAGACGAACAGCATGAGTGTCGGAAGGGGCGCCAGGACGAAGGGCACGAGCCAGATCCAGACATTCTTCCCGCGCATGCGGGCTTGGTCGATCATCCACACAAACACCCATGCAATCAAGCCGACATAGTTGAGGGCCATCCAGCGCGTCGTATGAATCTTGAGGCCGCTCGTGCTATCCGGAGCTGCATTGAAGAGAAAGACCCCCAGCATGAGCACAAACAGCCCCAATAACGTTGCGACAAGGTGCTTGCTCCAAACAAACATGATGATCCTCCCGATACAGGCCATGTGCGCAGCGTTATTGCCGCAGCAGATATGCGGAGCGTAGGCTAATCATGCGTCTATCGTTTGTCAAAGGGGAACAGCTCACTGCCGTTTCTATTGCGCCAGCCAAGAACAGGGCTCGGCAGTCATCAATCTGAGGGTTTCAATGAGTCTCCCGCGTTTAATCCTGCTGGTTATGGTACTGGCTGCCTGTGTCGTGTTGGCACAGACGAATCCCACCACGGATCACTATCTGATCTTTGTCCAAACCGAACTTACTAAGGCGATGGATCGCATGGATCAGTCCACTCCCGAACGGGAAGGGGCGGTGGTCAGAAATATCTTTCGGCGGCATAGCCAGGAGTTGCTCAATAGCATGGTGCGTCCTCATACGATCCGTCACAATTGGGGGCTCTTCAGCCGGTTTGAAACCACGGTGTTGGGTACTCGGGTTGTGGTCATCGGTATCGGTCATCACTTCATTCCGGTTGAAGGGGTCGATGAAGCTATTTTGGTCCTCGGACGCCGCGTATTTTAATTTTTTCTCCAGAGGATTTCCTCATCCCTCAAAATGACCAGTATTTTCGATCAAAATACTGTGGATAAGTCGGCCTAAATCCCCGATAGATGGCGATTCCCAATCGTTTGCGGTTATCCACAGGCCTTCCTCTGTTTCCCCAGCTACCCACTACACTTGGTGTTGACAATTCGTACTGATCGCTATATGTAGATGCTCCTTGGATAGACCAAGCAGCAAGTACATCAAAATTTAGGCGTTCATCGCATATCAGCCTGATCAAGATTGAAGCTTAATTGTTCCTGTTGGGGATCGAGAGCAGTCCCACACCAACTACGCAGACTGGGGGAGGGAAAATCGTGAGAATAGAACGCCGATTTACACATCGCGGACAAAGTCCCTATGAAGGCCTGCCGTTTTCGAAACGTTCGTCGGAAATTCGCAATCCCGACGGATCGACCGTGTTTAAGTTGGAGAACATCGACATTCCAGAGCCCTGGTCACAACTCGCGATCGATATTCTCGCGCAAAAATACTTCCGGAAAGCCGGAGTGCCCCAGCATGACGAGCAGGGAAACCCGATCGTCGGCCCGGACGGCAATCCAAAACTGGGAGGGGAGAGCGACTCCCGGCAGGTCTTTGAACGGCTCGCTGGTTGTTGGACTTCCTGGGGCAAAAATTTCGGTTATTTCAAGACGCCGGAAGATTCAGAAGCCTTTCATGACGAGCTTTGTTACATGCTTGCGCATCAGATGGTTGCGCCGAACTCTCCCCAGTGGTTTAACACGGGGCTGCATTATGCCTATGGGCTCTCAGGGCCTGCCCAAGGGCATTACTACGTCGATCCCAAGACCCGTGAAGTCGTCAAAGCCACCAATGCATTCGAGCATCCGCAACCGCATGCCTGCTTCATTCAGTCCGTTGACGATGACCTGGTCAGCGAGGGCGGCATCATGGATCTCTGGGTGCGGGAAGCGCGCCTATTCAAATATGGATCGGGGACCGGCACCAACTTTTCCAAGCTTCGCGGCGATGCCGAACCGTTGTCCGGCGGTGGACGTTCGTCCGGATTGATGTCGTTCCTGCGCATCGGTGATCGAGCGGCTGGCGCCATTAAGTCGGGTGGAACGACCAGGCGGGCTGCCAAAATGGTCTGCCTCGATTTAGATCACCCCGACATCGAAGAGTTTATCAATTGGAAGGTCGTGGAAGAACAAAAAGTCGCTGCAATGGTGACGGGCTCCAAGATCTGCGCCCAGCGTCTTAATGCCGTACTCAAGGCCTGCCATGTCGTCGATAGCGCCGGTCAGCTGAAAATTGAGATCGATGCCAAGCAGAATCCCATTCTCAAGGAGGCGTTGGCCGCTGCTCGGCGGGATGCCGTTCCGGAAGCCTATGTTCAGCGGATGTTTTCCTATGCGCAGCAGGGATTCACGCATTTTGCGTTTCATGAGTACGACACGAATTGGGACGGCAAGGCCTACCAGACGGTGTCTGGTCAGAACTCCAACAACAGCGTGCGTATTCCCAACGAATTTTTTGCGGCGTTAGAGGCGGATAGCGATTGGCAGCTGAAGCGCCGAATCGATGGCAAGGTCTCCAAGACCCTCAAGGCGCGGGACCTCTGGGATCAGATCGCTTGGGCCGCCTGGATTTGCGCGGATCCCGGTACGCAATACGATACCACGATCAATGAATGGCATACCTGTCCGGAGGATGGCCGTATCAATGCCTCCAATCCTTGCTCGGAATA
>JAUXQT010000029.1 GCA_030682135.1 Nitrospirota bacterium
ATACCCAGCGTGAGCTGAATGCCATCGCGCATCGGTTGAACACGCGCCCGAGGAAATGCCTCGATTTTGCCACGCCCCTGGAAGTTTATGCGCAACTGCGCCATCATTCACCCGTTGCACTTGGAACTTGAAACCGCCCTCTCAAATGGAAGAAGTTTAATGTTCGGTTGAATAACATGGGGTATCGAGAACGGGAATTCGATCGGGCGAAGCAACTGGGTGTCTATCGCATCGCTTTCATTGGGGATTCATTTGCTTTCGGTCAGGGAATTGCCGAACGCGAGCGAATCTCGAATATCCTTGAAGCCGAATTGCGACAGGAGCGGAGCGGGGTGGAGGTCCTGAACTTCGGAAGGCCTGGGTATAACACCGCTGACGAAGTGCGAGTGCTGCGGACCGAGGTGCTTCCCACCGTTGCTCCCGATTTCGTGCTCTTGCAGTGGTATTTTAATGATGTGGAATTAAAGCAGCCTCAGGTTGATGCGAGTGTCGGCAATACGCTTGAAGTCGAGCGTGATCGCGTGAATGAGCTCAAACAGATGATGCTCAATAAGTCCGTCATTTACTTTCTCTTGGCCGACCTGTCCCACAGGGTGAGAGCCAAGGTAGGGATGGGGTATGCAGAGGAGATGGTCTCTCGTACGGCCGGCTCAGGCGGTCAGGAGATCCTTGAGGCCAAGATGGCAATGGTTGAGTTCTTGAGGCTCTGCAAAGAGAAGAATGTGCCTGTTGCTGTTCTCCTCGTTCCGGACCTCGCACCGTTAGGAGCGCGACCGTATCCGTTCACATCCCTTCACCTCAATGTTTTAGAGTGGTGCAGGCAGGAAGGTGTTACTTGTGTGGATCTTTTCCCGGTATTCGAGCCGTATCTTCGTGATTCCGCAAAGTGTGAAACCCTCTGGGTGAATCGCTTTGATGCGCACATGAGCGCACTTGCGAATCGTCTTGCCACGACACGCTTGCTCGAAGTATTCGGCCCTGTATGGAAAGCCGGTCAATCGATGTCTCCATCCAGTAGTTAGCGCCCTGTATGTCATGCCACTCTGGGGTGTTCTATTCTTCCACCGATGTGTACATCGAACTCCTTGAACATCACAGAGTTCCCAAGCTCTATGCTTGTAGCGAGAAGGCTTGAGATGAGGAGGCTAGTGTGTTCGAGCACAACGTCTGGTGCGTCGATGTTTCTGCCTGAAAGCTTCCAGTCCAGTGAATGGTCGAGGATCCATGGTATGGTAACAAGAAAGAGTCAATGGGAGATGGTTCAGTACATCGGGACAGGCTGGACGATGTTCATGTCCAATGATGGTCACGCGGAATGACACATGGTGGACGAGTCAAATATGCCATTAAAGTCGGGGTTGCACACATCCTTTATGCGCTAGGGTTGTTGCAGCTTTGGCAGCGAATTGCGCTTCGTCGCCGTGCGGTCGTGCTTATGTATCATCGGGTTTTGACTGCTGAGCAAAGGCGGCAGAGCGGCTCTCATCCGGCGATTATCGTGGAACCCGAGACATTTTCCGGGCACATGTTGCTTGTGAAGCGGCGATTCAAGGTTCTCTCGCTCGAAGACTTTACCGATCGAATAGAACGGAAAATTCCATTTGATGATTCGTCCTGTTTGATCACATTCGACGACGGATGGACGGATAATGTTACCAATGCGCTGCCGATTCTTCGAAAGTATGCGCTGCCGGCGGTGGTGTTTCTCCCCGTCAACTTCATCGGCAGAAACCGGCTCTTTTGGCAAGAGGCGCTTGTGCATCTTCTTGTCCTGGCTGTGATGACGGTGAGAAAGGATCCCACTAGGGAGACGAGGTTCCGCGACTTGCTCGACCCCATCGGCCTTGGAGAGATATTCGATGTGCGCCATGACGATCCACGGCCTTACGTTATTGAGACGATCAGTAAGAATAGAAAATGGTTGACCCCTTCTGTGGTAGAGGCAACACTGACAAATCTGAGAATCGAGCTGCGTGTCGAGAACGGCGATAGCGCGGGGATAGACAGTTTTATGAGTTGGGAGCAGGTCGATACGATGTCGCGGCAAGGGATCGAGTTTGGGGGCCATGGCGCCGAGCATCGTCTGCTTAGCCAGATACCGATTCCAGAGGCTCGTGAAGACATTCAGCTTTCAAAAGAGGTCATTGACCTGAAGCTTAAATGTGATACGTCTACCTTTAGTTACCCGCGGGGCTATTGGAATCCCGAGGTAGCCGGATTAGTCAAGGCATCAGGTTTTCGTCTGGCCTTTCTCGCTCAAGGTAGAAGTATCAGCTGTCACGCCAATCCCTTTGCCATTCAGCGGATTAATATTTGTCAAGCCGCGACCGAAAGTATGCCGATGTTTCTCGCTCGAGTGGTAGGGTTATTTTGAAGATTCTCGTGACCGACGGAGACAATCGCTCTGCCTTGGCCATCACCCGTTCCCTGGAGAGTAATGGGCACTCGATTGTTGTTGCGGGAAAGGCTCAGCCGTTGGTGGCTCGGAGCTCGCGGTACTGCGTCGAGAGCGGTACTTCTCCCGACCCCTCGAGTTACAGTGAAGGGCTTCGATTGCGGTCGTGGCCAATGCCAGCTTCAAAGTGTGAGGCGAGTCGATTGTATCCACGCGAGAAGACGCCTTCCGTTTTTTTATGGATACCGGCATGAGGTGCTCGGCATTGGCAATGGCCTGTTACGCAAGGAGCAGCAATCCAATGAATTGGCGACTCGCTATGAGAGCCGGTTCGAGTTGGACTAAGCGCGTCCGGCGGCTGCTCGTCTCGGTATCGATGTCCACCACGATTTGAATATTCAAGCGTCAGAATCTGCGTTGTTGTTGTAAGTTGCTCCGGAGGGTCAATGAAGAAGTTTATTCTTGCCGTAATTGTTATCACAATCGCGACGGCCGTTGCGATCGCGTACGAACGATATTTCGTTCAGTCAGAATTTGGCCCCTCTTCCCTTCTTGGTGTTTCACTCCTATTGTTATTTGCGCTGGCGCTGACAGTAACGCTGTTCTCGCGTGGGACTCGATTCCATGAGGCAGTGACTGGAGTCTGGCTTGCCGCACTATCTGTCGGTTTGACATTCGTAGTGGTCGATTTAGTTGCTGGGGTAGTTCTCGTCAGACCACTTTCTCCCGAGCTATCACCGGACAAGATTCGTCATCACAAGTTGGTCCCAAATACTGATTCCAGATTTGAACAGCCAGACTTTTCATACATACAACACGTTAATAATCTTGGGCTTCGAGGAAAAGAGAGCTCGTTCAAGAAGCCATCGGGGCGCTACAGGGTGTTAATGCTTGGAGACTCTTTTACAATGGGAAAGGGCGTGGAGGATGATCAAACATTTTCCGCTCTTCTTGAAGTTTCGTTGAATCAGCGAAGAGTATGTGGTGCAACCACGTTCGAGATGTTGAATGGTGGCGTAGACAGCTATGCCCCTGTCCTTTCTTATCTCCAGCTGTCCGGAGATCTCGCTCCGTTGGAGGTTGATCTTGTTCTGCTAGATCTTGATTTGAGTGACCTGCTGCAGGAGGCGGCCTATAGGATGGAGGCAGTCTACGACTCGACCGGTGAGATCATCGGCGTTCCAGGATCAACGCGACCGATTTTGTTTAACCAGCGTATTCGATCCTGGATTGATCAGCACACGTTCTTTACTAGATTGCTGCTCTTTCACATAAATAAGTGGTTGGGGTATAAGGATTTCACCGTGCAGGGCATGGTGACTCGGGCTAACCCAGAACTTATCAAATACACTCTCGCAGAAGACAAGATCAACCGAGATGAGCAATGGGCCATGATTTTTGCGAGTATCGCAAAAATCAAGAAGCTTGCTGATGAAAGATCAACGGCGTTTGCATTGGTGATTTACCCCTGGGGTCATCAGGTAAGTGAAACGGAGTGGATGCCTGGACGATACAACTTTATCCCGGAGGGTGCGACAGCTTCAGATAAATACCTCGACACAATTTATCAGCGATCTAAGCAGCTCGGAATTGAGCTCGTCGATTTGTTTCCCGCATTTCGCGCCTATAAAGGTGCTGCGCCGCTGTACTTTAAATACGATATGCATTGGACCGTCGAAGGTCAAAAAGTTGTGGCATTAGCCTTGGAGAAATATATAGTTGAGAGGCACCTCGCAAAACTGTGTAAGTCGAATTGACCGGTGCAAATATCTCTCTCCCTTGACGCCTTCAGTTAGACCCACGGACCATTTGGGTCGCCGTGGAGATACTCGGAAAGCGCTTGTGAGGAATGACGCGCTGGCTCACTGTTTTTGGAAACGCATTACCCAAATGATCATGGCCAGTGCTTCCCTGGGATCAGGGTTCTGCTGAGAATCTATGTCAGATGTCAGTCGGTATAGGCGTTTTGGAAGCATTGATTCTGCGGTATAACGAGCGGAAGGTATCGATTGGATCGAGGAAGCACGCCAATCCTGTGTGGGTCACGAGTTGCAGAAGTGCGAGAGTGTAGCCCGTAAATAGCCTATATTACTAGGAGGCTGAAACGCGGCAAGCTAGAATTAAGTGCCGCCGAGATGGTCGGTAATTTGATGGCTGTGTATGTGCTTCATGCTATTTTCAGTCAGTTGTTGTAATTGGCATGGTAGCCCCCGCACGGAGCAATGGGTAGTGACCAGCGGAATAAAGCCGAGATATTGGTTCTCTATGCTGATAGTGCCGTGACGGAGGGTGTTGAGTCTTGGCATACAAAGGATTAGTTGTTGGGTCCCATAGGCGAGCTGAAGGGGAGAACCGACATCTTCGGTGAGGTCAGACCGTTACGGGGCGGAGGCATGACACGTGCCGCCGGGTCAAGTAGACGGAGATTCCTTTGAGCTGAGTGACTCGGGAAATTGGTACCCTTGCTTTGCGAGCAGATAGCGCAAGGCCGTAGCACAAACACAGTCAAAATTGGAGCGTAGCTGTGCAAATCCCGATCACTCCACTGGGGCAGTGTGGATTTCGGTTTCAGTTGGGGAGCACCGTTGTCTATACGGATCCTTATTTGACGAATCACGTAGCAGAAGTCGAAGGCCAGGAGATGCAGCGCCTGAGACCTGTGCCGATCGAGCCATCAAGCGTGTCGGACGCCGATTTTATTCTGGTCACGCATGCTCATTTAGATCATTGCGATCTCAAGACGCTTGTGCCGTTGTCGTTTGCTTCGAGTGGATGCCAGTTTGTGTGTCCCAACGAAGTCGCGAAACTGCTGATAGGCGCGGGAATTGACAGCCGCCGGTTGCTTCTTGCTCGTGAAGACTGGATTGCGCTGGGACCACAAGTTCGGGTGATGCCGGTTCCCGCGGCCCATCCGCGCATCGAAACCGACGACGAAGGCTATCTACGCTGTGTCGGATACGTGATGGAATGGGGGGGGCGAAAGCTTTACCACGGAGGCGATGGTTCTCCTGACGATCGCGTTTTTAACCGACTGAATCAGTTGGGGCCCATCGACGTTGCCTTTATACCGGTCAACGAAAGAAACTTCTATCGTGAAAAACGTGGCATTGTTGGAAATATGTCAGTTCGCGAGGCGTTCCAGATGGCGGCGGATATCGGGGTGAAGACCTTGGTGCCGACCCACTGGGACATGTTTGCTCCCAACAGTGTATACAGGGAAGAGTTGAATTTATTGTACGAACTGATGCGGCCTCCTTTCGAGATGAGGCTGGATCCACAAGAATTGTAGGGATGTAGGCGGGATGAAAGTCAGCATTGTCATTAGAACGTATAACGAAGAACGACATCTGCCCAGCGTTCTTGAAAAGATTGCTTCGCAGCGAGCGGACTCGTTATCGAAAGAAGTTATTATTGTCGATTCCGGTTCTGAAGACCGCACTAGGGACATTGGCGAAAGCTTCGGGTGCCGGATCGTGCGAATTGCCAAGGACGACTTCACCTTTGGGAGGTCTTTGAATGTCGGCTGTACTGCGGCGACCGGCCAATATCTTGTGTTTGTGAGCGGCCATTGTGTGCCGGCGACGGATACCTGGCTGGCCAATCTGATCAAACCTCTGCACGATGACATATGCGTGTATACCTACGGCAGGCAGATGGGAAATGGGGATAGCAAGTTCAGCGAACGCCAGCTCTTCAAGAAGTATTTTCCGGAGGTTAGCAGCATCTATCAGCAGGGGTTTTTCTGCAATAATGCCAATGCGGCGTTGCGGCGTGAAGTCTGGGAGGCGCACCGGTTCAACGAGGAACTGACGGGGTTGGAAGATATGGAGCTTGGCAGGCGCCTGGTGGAGCGAGGCCTCAAGCTTGGGTACGTTGCGGAGGCGCCCGTTTTTCACCTGCATGATGAGAGCTGGCGAAAGATGCATCGACGTTACGAACGGGAAGCGATCGCACTGCAGCGCATCATGCCCGAGGTTCATGTGAGCTTCTATGATTTCCTGCGCTACTCGGCAAGCGCGATCTTGCTCGATGCAGGCGCGGCCCTGCAGGAGAGGGTGGTGCTGAAACGGTTCCCAGAGATCGTCATGTTCCGGTTGCTACAGTTTCTGGGGGCGTACCAGGGCAACCATGAAACCCGGAAGATGTCGCGTGTGCTGAAAGAGAAGTACTTCTATCCCAAGTAGCCCCCTGACCAAGAAGGAATGTACTAATGGCTAGACGAATCGTCGCGCTGTTGCCGATGAAGGCACACAGCGAAAGGGTCAAAGGCAAGAATTTTCGAGTTTTCAATGGCAAACCGCTGTTTCGTTGGGTGCTCGATTCGCTGCTTAGCATCGAATTGATCGATCAGGTCGTTATCAATACGGATGCCAGGGCTATCCTCGCTGAGAACGGCCTTACCGATTCCGATCGCATCTTGATACGCGACCGCCTTCCGGAAATCTGCGGCGATTTTGTCAGCATGAATCGTATCCTGGCGGACGATCTGACCCATGTCCCGGCCGACATCTATCTGATGACGCACACAACCAATCCGTTATTGACCGGTGAGACCATACGGGCGGCATTGGCGCGCTTTGAGGCGGCTCGAGGCGAAGTCGACTCGCTTTTTACCGTCAATAAGTTCCAGACTCGGTTTTACCGAGCAGATGGAAGCCCGGTGAATCACGATCCGAATAATCTGGTGCGCACCCAGGATCTTGAGCCTTGGTTCGAGGAGAACTCCAATCTCTACATTTTTACGCGTGACAGTTTTGTGAAAGCCAATACCAGGATCGGTGCGAAGCCCATGGTGTTCGAAACACCTCGCATAGAATCATTCGACATCGATACCCCCGCAGACTGGACGATCTGTGAGATCGTTTCCAAGCACTTAACTTCCTCGAAAGGCTAGTGATTCGTGCGAGTCCTAATCACCTGTCCCCCGATGCTGGGGAAAATCGACGATCTGCGCCACCTATTCGGCCAAAAGAACATCGATATTTTCTGTCCCGCCATGGTCCAGGCCTTGAGTGAGGAAGAATTAGTTCAATTGGTGCCTCAGTTCGACGGTTGGATCATCGGGGACGATCCCGCTACACGGCGTGTTTTTGAGGCCGGGAAGAAGGGGCTACTCAAGGCGGCAGTGAAGTGGGGGGTGGGGGTAGATAACGTCGATTTCGCCGCTGCCAAAGATCTTGCCATCCCTATTACAAATACGCCGGATATGTTCGGAGGAGAGGTCGGGGATGTGGCGATGTCGTATGTCACCGCCCTTGCCCGCGAGACATTTCGGATCGACCGGGAAGTGCGGGCGGGGAGATGGCCAAAGCCCAACGGCATCTCGCTCGCCGATAAGACCCTGGGTCTTGTCGGGATCGGGGACATCGGCAAGGCAACGGCAAGGCGCGCGCTGGCAGCAAATATGAAGGTGATCGCCTACGATCGCACAGTCAGGATGTCGAGCGAAGCCGATACCGTTGAGTTTGCCACATGGCCTGAGCGAGTCGAAGAATGCGATTTTATCGTTCTGACCTGTTCTCTCAACAAGGCCAATCGGCATATGTTGAATGCTGACTTGTTTGCCAGGGCAAAGAGGGGGGTTCGCATCGTCAACGTCGCGCGTGGCGCCCTGATTTCGGAGTGCGACCTGATTGACGCCCTGGAGGATGGCACCGTACATTCCGCAGCCCTCGATGTTTTTGAGACCGAACCCTTGCCGATGTCTTCGCCCTTGCGAAAATTCGAGCGATGTATTTTTGGGTCGCACAATGGATCGAATACCGCTGATGCGGTGATGCGAGCCAGCGAGCGGGCTGTTGGGCTGCTGTTCGGATTTCTTGAGGTCAGGTGATGAGCGACCATGCGATGACAGCGTTGATCACCGGTGCGGCAGGTGGCATAGGGCGTGTACTGTGCGCAGAGTTTAGAAGGGCTGGTTATCGAGTAATTGGGACCGATATGGCCGGCGCGCCTGGTATCGCGTGCGATCACTTCGTCGAAGCTGATCTCAAGGCTGTGTCTCGCGATGAAGCTTGTTTGAAGCGCTTCGTTCAGCAGCTCAATATCCCTGCTTCAGGTCTCACTGCCTTAGTCAACAATGCTGCGGTGCAGATTCTCAACCGGACCGATACGGTGTCGGTGCAGGATTGGCGCGATACGTTGGATGTCAACGTCCTTGCCCCGTTTCTGCTGACCCAGGCGCTTCTGCCGTACTTGGAAAAGGCGGGCGGCTCGGTGGTTAATATGGGAAGCGTTCATGCAATTGCAACAAAGCCTGGATTCGTGTGTTACGCGACTAGCAAGGCAGCATTGGTTGGGCTAACCAGAGCTCTTGCGGTCGATTTGGGCGGCCGTATCAGGGTTAATGCCATTAACCCGGCAGCCGTGGCCACCCCCATGTTACTGCAGGGATTTAAAGGCAAGGATGCGCAATTTTCCGCTCTCGGCGGGATGCATCCTTTGGGTCGAATTGCTGAGCCTGCTGAAATCGCTCAGGTGGTGCTGTTCTTGGTCTCCCGAAATGCCGCTTTCATTACGGGAGCTGCGTTTGATGTGGACGGTGGTATTTTGTCGCGCTTGCATGATCCGGATTGAGCGCGCCGTTTCTTGTGTTTTGACCTTAGCGAGGTCGGGTTTCCGCCTCGAGAAAGACCCCATTGAAACAAGCTATGACGTTTCCTGCTGTAGCGGATTTGCCGCCTGCTGTCATTGCAGGCGCTTATCAGACAGCCGTGCTCGGCGTTCGTAGTCTCACCCGGCACGGCGTGAAGGCACTCTGTTTCGATTGCAACTCCGAGATGCCAGGGTTTCGGTCCGTGTATGGACCGGCGCGCCTTTGCCCCAATCCCGATGAGGAGCCGCAACAGTGGGTGGAGTTCATGAAGGAGCTCGCGCATGAGTTGGGAACGAAAGCGGTACTGATCCCCAGTTCCGACCGATATGTGACGGCCATCGCTGATCAGCGCGAGATACTGCAAGAATATTTCCTGTTGAACCCGGGTATCCGGCTCCAGGGGTTGCTTGCAGAGAAACATACGCAGTATCAGCTGGCCATGGAGCATGGCATGCCGATGCCACTGACTGGCATGGTTAGTTCGCTTGAAGAGTTGCTCGAATTCTCGCGCAGACTGAGTTATCCATGCTTGATCAAGCCCTGGCATTTTAGGGAATGGCAAAAATTCCAGACGGACCACCCTCTGTCCAATCAGAAAATCGCTATTGCCAACTCTGCGCAGGAGTTAATCGCAAACTATGAGTTAGCCCGGCCGATCACCCCGAGTGTTATCGTGCAAGATATCATTCAGGGTTCTGACATGGCGAAGCGAGTCTATCTCTCCTGTTACGACCGGAGCGGCAACCGAATTGCGAATGCCATGTTTCGGGAACTGCGGTGCGTTCCCATTGGCTTCGGGCCGGCGTCGGTGAGTGAGCCGTTTCCGGACGCGGAGGCGGATGCCGTATGTGACTCCTTTCTGAAGAAAATCGGGTACATCGGAATATGCGAAATTGAGATCAAGCGGGATTCAAGGGATGGGCAGGTCAAGCTAATCGAGGCGAATCCCAGACTGTCTGGCGGCGGGGACGCCGCGCCTTATGCAGGGGTGGATTTGTGTTGGATTCATTATCTTGAAATGATCGGACGACGGGTGGAGCCCATTTCGCCGACTGGGAAGCATTTCCGGCATGTCGTGTTGCGCGCGGAGGGGACGGCGATCCCGGAGTATATGCGGGCAGGTTTGCTGTCGTGGCGGCAGTTGTTCAGCTCCTACAAACCACCGCTAGCATTTTTCGATTTCGACCGGCGTGATTGGAGGTACTCACTGGAGACCCTGGCAATACTGATTATGTCGCTCCTGCGTGCGCTGTGGAAGGGCAATGCCGCGCACAAGGGGCCCTAAGTTCTTCTCGAGTTACTAATATTCGGGAGATCCCGTTAGGTCCAAGAAGAGGTTCTCGCGTGAAGCGAATAAGCAGAAAAATAAATTTAATGCTAGCCATTGACGGACTCGGTCATGGAGGCGCGGAGCGGGTGATTGCCTCATTGTGTAACCACCTGGACAAAAGCAGATTCTCTATAACGGTGTGCTGGCGATCAGCGCGGAGTGCAATCGGAGAAGAGTTGATGGCGCAGGGGCATGAGGTGATCGGATTGCCTGAGCTGGCCCCTGCGGTGACTCCCTATCGCCGGTTTTTGGTCCTCAAGAAGCTGATGCAGGAGAAGCAGATAGATATCTTGCACACACATGACACGGGTGCTCTGGCTGATGGCGCACAATGCCGTATGTTCGGTTCCAAAACCCGGTTGGTCCATACGTTCCATTTCGGGAACTATCCCATTCTGAGGAAGCGCTATGTCCTGATGGAGATGGTATTCAGCCGTATGGCTAATCATCTAGTCGCCGTCGGTATTGAACAGGCAAAACAAATTCGCAAAGCACTTCGTTTGTCATCTTCTAGGCTGGATACGATCTACAACGGCGTTGGTTTGCCGACTTTCGATTCCAGCGCAGATCCCATCAAGCCGTATCGCATTCGGCCTGGCCATCCGGTGGTGATTGGTTCTATATCGACATTGACAGAGCAGAAGGGATTGACGTTTCTTCTTGAAGCAGCCGATATCCTCCGGCGCAGGAAAACGAATTGCATATTTCTGATCGTAGGCGACGGCCCTTTACGCCGTGAGCTAGAAAGTAAGTGCAAACGGCTCAGTCTGACCGATACAGTGCATTTTCTTGGATGGGTGCCGAATGCCGGAAGCAATCTACTCCCTTTTCTGGATATCTTCTGTCAATCGTCCCTATGGGAGGCTAATTCGATTGTATTGCTAGAAGCGATGGCAGCGGGATTGCCGATTGTAACCACGGATGTGGGTGAGAGTAAGCATGTCATTGAGGAAGGTCGAAGTGGTCGGATAGTAAGGTCTCGCGACCCGGCAGGGATGGCTGATGCACTGGCCGTGCTGGTTGATCAACAGGAATTGCGTCAGCAAGTGGGGCGGAGTGCAAAGCAAGATTTTGTGGACAATTTTATTGTCGACAAGATGATTGCCCGATACCAGGAGGTATACAATAGCTTGATGTGATAGCTGTAAAACGTAGTTGCCGAACTGATGTGTTGAGCTGTGTCGAGCACACATGTCCAGATCGAATGTGAGGAGAAGAGGTCTCAGCCCTTGCCGGTCGGGATCAGTGCAAGAACTTTTGGCTTTCCCACAATCCAACGTCTCTCGCCAATGGCAGCCTGCGGAGTAAGGTTTGAGGGTCTGTATCCTGTGCCAAGTCAATATTCTACGCTTCAAGGGGCCCCTGAGTTATCCGTACATCTGAGCGCTCGTCGGCAAGGGGCTACGGTCTGAAGGGGCCAGTGCACATGGCTCCCGTCCCGGCGTGCCAGCGCTTTCGATCAACCAGAATGCACCTTCTATCTTTTATTCTGGCGCTTGTCCGGGACAGTTGTTCGTCCGTCAGCTACTGATGTTCACCTGAAAAGCCATGTGAGAGTCTCATTCCAGCAGCAGAATCTTGACAGAGCAAACGCTTAAGAAGTAGGGCACCATCCACGATGGACGGACGATTGCCCCAAGGTATTTTCGCGTTATAAACGCGGTGCGGTCACTGCCTGAGAAGCTCTCTATGCCTATTCCGTTCGGGGGGCATTGCAGTTGGCGATTTCAGGAAATCTCGACACGTTGTTGATGCGGATTTACAGACATCGCGGTGGGCATATTTTCTTCCCGGAGATGACGGAAGGTTTCGCTCAATCATCCGTTTTATGAGACTATGGCAGAAGGATATGTATAATGAGATCTTCCGGTTTTCGGACATGAACCCTGAAACTCACGAAGCCAAAGGATGGCTTTTGAATCATGATTGACGGGAGTACGACCGTGCGAGTGATAGAAGTCCTGTTTTGGATTTCTGTGTTCGGTGTCGTCTATCCCTATCTGGGCTATCCGGTCGTGCTGTGGGTGTTGGGCCGTTTTCGGGGACGGCAGGGGCGGCGAGAGAACGGGGACGCCCCCTTTTATCCCTCAGTATCGATGATCATCCCGGTCTGTAATGAAGAGGCCAGGATCGAGCGGAAGATTGCCAATACAGCGGCCCTTCGTTACCCATCTGATCGGTTACAAGTATTGTTCGTGTCGGATGGGTCCACCGACCGAACGGTGGAGTTCATCAAGATTCGAGCCTCTGGGACGATGACCCTGATCGAGCTTCCAGTGCGACAGGGGAAGGGGGCTGCGTTGAATGCCGGTCTCGATCATGCGAAACATGACATTCTCGTCTTTTCCGATGCTGCGATTGAATTGGAGCCCGATTCGTTGCGCAATATTGTCCGGGGATTTCGCGATCCAGAGGTCGGGTGTATTTCCGGAGAAGACAAGATTGCTGAGTCAGGTGGAGAGGCCTGGTATGGGCGGTACGAATTACTGGTTAGGCGTCTCGAGTCGAAGGTGCACTCCATCGTGGGCGCGAGTGGATCGTTCTACGCACAACGGCGTGAGCTCTGCGGGCCATTTCTCGAAGGTCTGGCGCCTGATTTTCTTTCTGTGCTCCGGACCGTGGAGCAAGGATTTCGCGCAGTCAGCGAGCCGGACGCAGTGGGCACGATGACCAGTGTGAAGGACTCCAAGCAGGAGTTCGAACGGAAGGTCCGCACATTGATTCGAGGGATGGCGGCGCTGTTTTCCTATGCGCGAGTGCTGAGCCCTCTTCGCTTCGGCATTTTTGCAGTCGAAATGCTCTCGCACAAGGTGTTGCGGTGGTCGGTGCCATTTTGTTTGATTATGGCCCTACTCAGTTCTGTGATGTTGATGGCCTCGCCATGGTTTCTCTTCTTCTCAATCGTTCAAATCGTCTTCTATATCATCGCGCTGTTGGCGTTATCAGGATGGAGTGTCATTCGAGATTCGCTTCCCGGGAAGATCGCACTCTATTTCTCAATGGTCAATGCGGCGATTCTGATCGCCTGGGTTAAGTATGCACAAGGTGTGAGGCAAGAACTGTGGACGCCATCCCAGAGATAAAGGCATCAGCGATCGAGACCCCGATGTTTTTCGAGAATGGGTCGTATCGGCTTTTTGGTGTCTTGCATGAGCCGGCCGCAGCCCCGTCGGGATGGGGTTGGGTGTTTTGTCATCCATTTGCCGAAGAGAAGTTATGGGCGCAACGGGTGTACGTGTCGTTTGCGAGAATGCTGGCTGCTCGAGGCGCATGGGTGCTTCGTTTCGACGCAATGGGAAATGGTGATAGTCAGGGACAGTTTTCAGACTCATCAGTGGATACGATGCTCTCCGATATCGGGTGCGCCATTAAGATGTTGGAGCGGTCGAGCGGGATATCGCTGAGCGTAGGATTGCTAGGGCTGCGTTTTGGTGCGACTCTCGCCGTGCTCGCGGCTGAGCGGTATCCGACTGTCGGTAAGCTCATTTTATGGGAGCCGATTATTGATGGCGGGAAGTATATGCAGGAGTTGCTTCGCGTGAATCTGACGACCCAAACGGCAATATATAAGGAGATTCGTCACAACCGCGAGGCTCTGGTCCGGATGATGCGAGAGGAGGGGCACACGGTGAACGTGGATGGATATGAGATGACCTATCCATGCTATGAGCAAGCCTCGGCTGTAAAGCTCAATGAAGGAGTGAAGCGGTTTTCAGGGCCCTGCTTGATCGTCCAGATGGGAAGATCGGGGCAACCCATTCGCTCTGAGGTGAAGGCGCTACAAGAGACGTATCGGTCTGCCGATATTCGTGAAGTGGTGGAGGAGCCGTTTTGGAAAGAAATTAAACAGTGGTACCGGACCGCACCGAATCTGTTTGAGGCAACATCAGCGTGGGTGGAGGGACGATGATCGGTGACGTAACTCCGGTGACCTTCTGTAATAAGGCGGGTGCCCGCCTGTTCGGGATGTTTCACCAGCCTGCGGACCCCTGCAAGTCCGGCGTCGCAATTCTTCTCTTATCGCCGGGGGTGAAGATGCGGGTTGCTCCCCACCGGCTATACGTGAAGATGACGGAGCGGTTCGTGTCGCTCGGGTACCCGGTTCTACGATTCGACTTCCACGGTCTGGGTGATTCAGAGGGCGAAGTGCACGAGGAGTATTTAGCCGATCTCTATGGGGCGATCCAGGTGGGCCGCTACATCGATGATACGATTGCCGCAATGGATTGGATGCAGCAGGCCTATGGAACATCGCAGTTTATCGTTTCAGGATTGTGCGGCGGTGCGATCACCGGGCTCTTTGCCGGAGCACGAGATCCACGAATCATTTGTCTGCTTGGGTTGGCAATCCCGGTCATCATCGACGGGTCCCGCATCGATTTCACGAAATATATGACCGACATACAGTCGAAGGGTATGCGTGACGACTATCTCAGAAAGTTGTGGACTCTCGGAGCCTGGCGCTCGTGGGCTCGTTTTTTGACTTTTCAAAGTGACTATAAGTTGATCGCGCGGTTGCTGCTCAAGCCGGTTCTGGCACGACTCAAGCCTGTAAAGCAGGCTTCTCCTGCGTCCAGCCCAAGCGAAGAGGCGGACAATACGAATCCCTACTTTGCTCCTGCTTTTCGCCAGATGGTTTCCACGTCGCGGTACGTGTATCTGGTGTTTGCCGGAATGGATCGACTCTACTACGAGTTCGAGAAGAAATTCGTGGAGCGGAATCGTGCCGAATTAGAGTCGTATGCCTCTTGGTATGAAATCCATGTCACAAAAGACGCGAACCATATTTTCTCATTCCGTGAGTGGGAAGAGGACATGCTGGACCAGTGCAGTAGATGGCTTCGTCGCCTTAGTAGTAGCGGAGCTGAGGCGTCTGTTCGTTCTGAGTTGGAGGCGCGTCGATGCGATCAGCCGTAAGACCATTGAAGAAAGAGTTGATCGATAACTATTGTTCGCGTTGTGCCCCACGTATCCATGTATCTGTTACCCCTGCCAATCCTCGGTCTATGCTGTTCGTCTGCAAAGGGAACTTCTGTCGGAGTCCTTTCCCCGAGCAGAGTGCCTTAAAGATGCAGGGTGAAGGCCTAGTTCCGGGAATGAAGTTCGGGTCAGTCTGGTTAGATGTCCCTAAGCGCATAGTGTCTCCGAACGATGCAATCCGTGGTGCGAAATCGTAGGGCATTCACCTTGAAAAGCATCGTTCACAATCGATTTCACTGGATCTTCTGGAGCCCTACGATATGATCATTGCCATGGAAGCTTGGCAATATGCAGCGCTCCAATCATCCTTTCAGCACCATCACGAGAAACTGTTTCTTCTCACGTTGTTGGATCCGAAAGAGTCGGCGAAGTACCGTGGCTACGCGGCCTTTAATATTCAGGCCCCCTACGGAGGCTCACCCAGCGTTTTTGAAGAGTATTTTGATTGCGTGAGTATCTGACTCATGAGTCTGTCTAATTCACCACCTATCCTGGAAATGCTAAGGTTACATGTTCCAATGCCGAACCGGCCATGGATGATGTAGCTAGTGGAGCCTTTTCTCCTGTGAGTTTTTGTTACACCATTATTTGACGATTTAAGTGGAGATGTTTTTCTTGTAAGTGGATTTCTTGGACATCTGTGGGCGCTGGAAAGGTAATTTGTAGTGGTGGATTTGTTGAAAAGACTCAGCCGATTTCTGGATCGGTCAGATGGATCGCTGCAGCACAAGGCAATCAGGTCAGGCGTGTGGGTTACCTTGTCGAGTATACTCGGCGCGGGACTCTCCTTCATCCGTTCGATCATCATGGCCCGACTCCTGACGCCGGAAACCTTTGGGCTCATGGCGATCTGCTCGATGGTGATCCGGGGGATCGAGATCTTTACCGAAACTGGTTTCGGCGCTGCGCTGATCCATCGACAGGAGCGTTTCGAAGACGCCAGGGACACGGCATTCACGCTTTGGGTATTGCGAGGTGTTGCGCTGGCAGTGATTGCATTCCTCGTCTCGCCCTGGGTTGCAGCGTTTTACAATGAAGCGGTGTTGCAACCGATTGTCGCAGTGATCGGGGTCAGTTTTATCTTAACGGGCTTCAATAATATCAATACAATTGCGCTGCAGAAAGAGTTGGACTTTAAACGTCTGACCTATCTGGATCAAGTTGGTGGGGTGCTCAGTACAATAATAGGATTAGGATTAGCGTACTGGTTGCGGGATGTTTGGGCGCTCGTCTATTCCCAGCTTATATCCTCTGTTATTTCGGTGGTATTGTCGTACGTGATGGTGCCTGGACGACCGCGTTTCCGTTTCGATCCCGTGATCGCCAGAGAGTTGTTTTCATATGGAAAATTCATGACGGGGTTAGCAGTTGTTGTTTTCTTGACCAATCAGCTTGACAGCGCGATGATCGGGAAGCTCTTGGGCATGGAGGCGCTCGGGTTTTATACGGTGGCCTATACCTTGGCCAATATCCCCTCGACAAATTTATCGAAGGTGATCGCGAAGGTGCTGTTCCCTATGTTCAGCAAGCTCCAAGCCGATTTGATGCAGTTGCGGGTGGAGTATGTGCGGGGAGTACGCTTGGTCGTCGCTGTGGTTGTGCCGATCTCGGTCGGAATTGTGGTGCTTGCCCATGACATTGTGAGTGTATTGTATGGAGCCAAATGGGCTGCCGCCGCGGTGCCACTGCAGATTTTGGCAATTTTCGGATGTTTCCAGGCCTTGTGGATGTTGAACGGCTATCTCTATAACGCGATTGGTAAGCCGCACATCGATTTCTACATGAATACCTCGCGTCTTGTTCTCGTGCTGGGCTTGCTGTACCCGCTGACCAACTCCTACGGCCTTGCCGGTGCGAGTGCGGCAGTGGCCTTGCCGATGGCGGCGCAGTTTGTAGTTGGCGTTTTTTTATCCCGTAGAGTGATCGGGGTTCCCGTCATTGCCACAGTTCAACCGCTAGGAGTCGCCATCGTGCAGGGTGCGGTGTTGGCCGCAGTTCTTATCGCTGCCAAATCACTTATTGTCAGTGATTCCGTCCCAGGCCTAGCAGTAGTGACTATTATCGGCGCTTTGCTGTGCCTCCTCTTCAATCTGCGAGATGTCCAGACGCAGTTGGCGAGTCACAGATTGTCAATTTTCCCGGTTCGCGAAGCCCCATGAGCGAAGTCCCTGCTAAAGTCTTATATTGTGAGGGGAACGCCGATGGCACTGTCGGCGGGTCATACTTTTGTCTTCTGTATCTTGCGAAGGGACTAGATCGCAGTCGCTATGAGCCTATGGCTGTGTTTCAGAATGAGCATTCGCTTCTTCCAGAGTTTCATGCAGCCGGAATACGGACTTTCATATGGCCTAAGCCAGTTTCGTTTACGTTTGGAGATAGGCTTTCTGAGCGGCCTGGAGTCACTCGATCTATTCAGATGGCGGGAATGGCGATTCAGAGAATTCTGAACTTCCTTCGAAAATTCGTATTTACTGCGATGTCTCTTGCGTGGTTTCTGAGGCGGGAAGGGGTGCAGATCGTTCATTTGAATAATACGATTCAGTATAACCATGATTGGATGTTCGCTGCGAGGCTAGCTCGGATCAAATGTATCGTGCATGAACGTGGAATTAACGCCAGCTTTTCAAAGGCGGCTAAGTATTTTGCGAAACGATTGGATGCCGTCATCTGCATTTCTAATGCGGTTCGTCAAAATATGCGCGAGCGAGGAGTCGACCAAGGAAATGTTCTGACAATCTATGACGGAATGGATCCAGACGCAAAACAGCGCCACACGACACCTGATGCGTTGCGTGGCGCCTATGGAATTGACTCGGGTGCGGCCATCGTGGGCATGGTTGGGAATATCAAGGAGTGGAAGGGACAACATACAGCCATTCGCGCAATCGACTTGGTTCGGAAAATATTCCCTTCAGTCCGTTGTGTGTTAGTTGGGGATACTGCTCCTGAAAATCTGGAGTACGAACGTGGTCTTCGGGCATTAGTCCGTTCCCTCGAACTTGACCAGCATGTCATCTTCGCCGGGTTTCAAAAACATGTGGCAGATCACCTCATGATGTTCGACGTGGTGATTCATGCTTCGGTGTTGCCTGAGCCGTTTGGAATGGTCGTGCTTGAAGCGATGGCCTGCAGCAAACCGGTCATTGGAGCAAGATCCGGTGCAATCCCTGAGATCATCGAGGAGGGCCGCACTGGTCTTACTTTCCCTCCTGGCGATTGGGAACGGCTTGCGGATGCGATCGTCACATTATTAGGTGATCCCCCACTGGCCCAGTCTATGGGACGAAATGGATTAGACCGTTTGGCAAAGGAGTTTCACGTTTCAAAGAATATTGAGTCGGTTCAACAATTGTATCAAAGGGTTCTCTGTGAGGCCTCTTAATGTCCTTCATTTAAGAGACACCCACGAAATTGGTGGGCCTGGCAAGACCATTCTGGAGACTCATCGAGCCATAGATTGCGAGCGCTTCCGGCTCCATCTCGGGGTGTTTCTGACCCGTGGCGAGTCCGGCGAATCCCCTTTTACGGCTGAAGCCCGGCGTCTTGAGATGCCGGTCCATTTCCTTCGGGGTTTCAATCAATATGATCCTCGTGTGATCGGGCGGGTCATCGACCTCGTGAAAACACTCCCGGTCGATATTGTGCATGCACATGAGGTGAAATCGGACGTCATTACGTATTTGGCGGCGCGGTTCCATTCCGTTCCAATCGTGACGACCCTGCATGGTTGGATCGGGAATGGGTTTAGGCAGCGAGTGCTGATCGCGATAGACAAGCGTCTTGTGGGCAGATTCGATCGAGTGATCGCAGTTTCGAAAGAAATCGAGCGCGACCTCGTAGGCGTTGGAGTGCAGCCCGAGAAGATCCGCTTGTTACATAATGCCATCGTGCTTGAGCGTTATCGTCGAACAGGTCGACGAGGTGTTCTCACCGAGGTGGTCGGGCGGCCAGTTTCCAGTCCGGTGATCGCAAGCATTGGACGGTTGAGTGCTGAGAAGGGCCATGCGGACCTTATCGATGCCATTGGTATCGTGAGCGGCCTGGGCCATAAAGTTTCACTGGTTCTGATTGGGGATGGACCAGAGCGATCCAAGTTGAGCGAACAGATCAGAGCCCTCGGCCTCGAACGTTCTGTTCACTTGCCTGGATACATCAGGGAGCCGCAGCGAATGCTCGAAGACATCGACCTCATGGTGCTTCCGTCCCATACCGAGGGGCTTCCCAATGCGGCGTTAGAGGCGTTGCTCATGGAAGTTCCCGTATTGGCGACCAGGGTAGGCGGTACGCCGGAGGTGATCACAGATGGAGAAACCGGACGGTTGGTTCCTGCGCATTCGCCTGCAGCGCTCGCAGCGGGTATCCTCGAATTTATTGCCGCACCAGAGGTGTGGAAGCGCATGGCGGGTCGAGGGCAAGAGATGGTGAAAAGGAGTTTCGATTTTCAGGTGAGGACCCGTAAGCTGGAAGCCATCTACGTTGAGATGATGAGGGGACAGGCATAGAGAATGTTGTATTACGGGCTTCTGCTCTTTTTCATATTAGAGTATATCCGGCCTACGAGTTACTTGCCTGCCCTCAACGCATTTCACCTTAACTCGCTCGTTCCTCTTACTGTCCTATTTGGGTCGATGTTTACAAAGAAGGTCAAAATGTCCGATGTCTTGGGAAGCCCGAGCGCCCATTGGATCATGTTCCTGCTCTTTCTGCTGGCCATATCAGGTCTTATTTGTGACGTGAAACTGTACGCAATTACCGTATTCCAAGTAGTGCTCGGATACTTTTTCATGTTTATCATTGTCAAAAAAGAAATCTATAGCCTTGATAGGGTTAAGGGGTTACTTGCGACATTGATCCTGGTGCATCTTGCTGTCGGAGCCTTGTCTCCAGAGATGTTTTCTGGCGATGGCGAAAGGCACTATATTGCCACTGGTGCATTCCTGGGCGATGGCAACGACTTCGCGCTGTCGGTGAATATTGTTATTCCCTTTTGCCTGTTCATGATTTCAGAATCCCAAGGAGTTATCAGGAAGCTGTTCTATACAGGTATGCTGGCTATTTTGGTCGTTGCCGTCGTGCAAACCCAGTCAAGGGGTGGGATCATTGCGTTAGCCTGCTTGTCG
Organism: Nitrospirota bacterium; assembly: GCA_030682135.1. GTDB lineage: Bacteria > Nitrospirota > Nitrospiria > Nitrospirales > Nitrospiraceae > Palsa-1315. Next base: position 20,421 of record JAUXQT010000029.1, read on the forward strand.
CTCTTTTACTGGGCAAAAAGCGACCGGAAGATGATAGGGGTCATCGGGATGGTGCTCGCAATATTGCTCACTTTGGCTGTTGCGCCACCGCAATTCTATGAACGAATGCAAACGATGACTAAGACCGGCGATGAGATGGAGGGGTCAGCTGCAGGCAGGATCGCAGTATGGGGAGCCTCGCTCAGAATGGTGGCTGCCCATCCTATTACAGGCGTTGGGGCGGGACATTTTGCCGTCAAGTATGGGACGGAATATAGGCCGGAGGGAGTGGGAAGTAGCGACATTCCTTGGCAGACTGCCCATTCCTCTTACTTCCTCATCCTTGGGGAGTTGGGCATTCCCGGCATTATCTTTTTATTGGGGATTATCTTCTCGAATTTCATGGCAGGGGAACGGATGTTGCGTGAAATGAACGCGCGCCGGACCGAGCGGGACGTCACCTGTCGGAATTTGCTAGTTGCTCTCAATGCAAGCATGGTTGCCTTCGCAATTGGCGGAGCGTTTCTCTCGGCGCCGTATTATCCGCACATCTATTTACTGGCGGCGCTTCTGGAGTGTGGGCGACAACTCTGCAAGGAGGCGATCGCGTCAGAAACGATCGATCGAAGCACGCGGGAAGATCGTCCGCTGGTTTTTCGTGGAGCATCCGTATAATGAAGAAGACACGCGACACTCCATCTTAACTTAATGAAAAAATTCGCTCGAATCAGAGTTTTCAGGAAACTGAGACTCCGCGTAAGTATGATCTTTTCATGGTCGTCAGGAACTGGAGCAAAAGTGAGAACGGCTTAGTTTAACCGATACGGTTTATTTACGAGGTTAGATCAAAGCCGCGGGGGCGCGGTAAATTCAAAAACTTGATGTCTTTGTTTAGCGCTCTTTTAGGGAGCGCCATGTCTCTGGTTGTGTTGGAACAATGGCCAGAGGGAAGCCGATTGTCGCCACTTACGTCAGGGAGAATCCATTGGTGATTGGCCATGATCGAGACGGTCTTCATGTCGACCCAGGGAATAGTGATCAGATGGTGAGCGCTCTGTCGCGGTTGATTTATGAGCCAGGTTTGGGGGCTCGACTCGGGAACGAAGCCAAGAAAAAATTTTATCAGTCATTTACGGCGGACCGGATGGCACGGGATTATGAACGGCTCTATTTGGAGGTCTTGGGGTGATCAACCAAACGCCTGGCCCTACACCGCTGAGAGTGTTGTTTCTCTCCCAAATTGTCCCTTATCCTCCGCATGGCGGTGTGCTGCAGCGCGGCTATAATCTGTTGCGCGAGCTTGGGCGTGACGCGCAGGTACATTTGCTGGCGTTCGTGCATCCTGATGTGCTTCCCACTGAGGCGTCGATTCAGGAGAGCCGGGAGGCTCTTCTAAAGTGTTGTGCGGCGGTAGAGTATTTTCCGCTCTGGCCCAAGGCCTCCTCGATTCATCGGTTCGCAGGGTTGGCCGCGAGTGTATTCTCTTCAAGCCCCTTCAGCGTGTTGGCACATCGATCAGCAGCGTTCCAGCGGCGGGTCTCCGAGCTAGTCGAGACACAGAAATTCGATCTCATCCATGCCGATACCATTGCGCTGGCTCAGTTTCTGGATAAGAAGCGGTCGATTGCCACGGTTGTCACCCATCACAATATTGAGTCGCAGCTGATGGAGCGCCGGGCCGGTGCCGAAGCAGGACAGCTTGCAAGGCGATTTTTGCAGCGAGAAACCCGAAAGTTATGCGCGTATGAGGCGGAGAAGGTTGGGGCGTTCGATGTCAACATTTTTGTCTCACAGACAGACGAGAAGACCCTCCTTGAAAGGGTTCAGGGCCTCAGCACGGCAATTGTGCCCAATGGTGTCGATATTGAGTACTTCACGCCAAGTCAAGGGACGGACTTGCCGGCGCTTATCTATACGGGCGGAATGAATATGTTTGCGAATCGCGATGCTGTCATGTTCTTTCTGAAGGACATTTGGCCCTTGATCAAGCAGCGAGTGCCGGACGTGCTGTTTTTTGCCGTCGGGCAAGATCCGCCGAAAGATCTCGTCGCGCTGGCGGCAATGGATCCTCAAATAGTGGTGACTGGATATGTGTCCGATATTCGTCCGCTGGTCCGGGATGCATCCGTCTACGTCGTGCCCCTACGCGTGGGAGGCGGGACGCGCTTGAAGGTGTTGGATGCGATGGCCATGGGCAAGGCGATGGTCTCGACCTCGATCGGTTGCGAAGGCCTCGACGTTCGCCCCGACGAGCATCTATTGGTGGGCGATACCCCTGAACAGTTTGCGGAAAAGACCGTCATGTTGCTGGGGGATCGAAATCGCCGACTTGAGTTGGGCCGCGCCGCTCGCGAATTGGTCGAGCGGCGGTACTCCTGGCGCACGATCGGGGGACAGCTCCTGGATGCATATCGACGCGCAATGGAGAGCGGAGGGAAGGCGCGATGAATCGCTATTTAGCCACGCTCTACAGTTTGGCCCCTATCTGGGGACAGAACCTGATCCTGACTGGATACAGCACCCTACTCGACCGTGAACGGTATGCAGGACGATTTGGCGAGTTCCGAGATCTGTTAGCCAAGTCTGAGTGGTTTTCGCGTAGCGAGCTGGACGCCTATCAGGATGAGCGGCTTCGCGCCACGGTGAAGCATGCCTATGAGACGGTTCCGTTCTACCGCCGCCGGTTCGATGAGTGTAAGTTGAAACCATCCGATATTCGAGGCCAGGGCGATTTGCCCAAGGTGCCGTTATTGACTCGCGACGATGTCCGAGCCCACTTCGATGATTTGCGTTCCCGGAGTGTATCGCGTGGGTCGATGCGGACCGGTCATACGAGTGGGACGACCGGCACTCCTCTGACCGTCGGGTATGATGCCGATAATGTGTGGATGGCCTATGCGGCACTCGATCGGCATTATCGATGGGCAGGGTGCCGTCTGGCTCAGGATGGAGATCGAATCGGGGTAGCGCGCGGCAATGTCATTGTGCCGCTGGAACAGAAGGGGCCGCCATTTTGGCGGATGAATCGGCGCCACAACCAGATGTTGCTATCGTCGTTTCACCTCTCGAAACAGAATCTCCCGGCCTACTTCGATGCGTTAGCCCGTTTCCAGCCTGCGCTGCTCGACGGGTATCCCTCGACCCTGTATGTGCTGGCCAAGTTTCTGCAAAGCCGGGGCGAGACCTTTCCCCTCCGAGCCGTGATTACGTCGTCCGAAACGCTCTACGATTTTCAGCGTCAGGTGATAGAGGAACGGTTCGCCTGCCGCGTGTTCGATTACTACGCGCTGGCCGAGCGTGTGGTCTTTTCCAGCGAGTGCGAGCGGCATGAAGGCCATCACTTGGCGATGGAATACGGGGTCTCGGAGATCGTTGACAAGCACGGGCATCCCGTTCCGCTCGGGACTGTGGGTAAACTGGTCGGGACGAGCTTGCATAACATGGCCATGCCGCTGATCCGTTACGTGACGAATGACATGACGAGCCTGAGAGAGAAGCCCTGTTCCTGTGGACGTGGCTTGAACATCATGGATGACGTGACGACGAAGGCCGAAGATGTGCTCACCTTGAAAGACGGTCGGCTGATCTCTCCCTCTGTGTTGACGCATCCGTTCAAACCGCTTGATTGCATCGAGGGATCGCAGATCGTGCAAACGGATTGTCAGACCGTGATCGTGAAACTTATTCCTGGTCCGACCTATACACCGGAACATACGCACCATCTGATTACTGAGTTGAAGGCCCGATTGGGCCAGGATGTCCGGGTTGAGGTGCAGATGGTGGACCGGCTGGAACCGGCGGCAAACGGAAAGTTCAAATGGGTGACTTCCCACGTTCCGCTGGGTATCTGACCGGGCCAGTTCTTCCATGGGTTTGAAGAGAAGGGAACAAGACGTATGTGTGGCATAGTCGGCTTGGTCTATGCTGATCCTGCAAGGCGATGCGAGCAGGACCTGATCGCGAAGATGCGAGACATCTTTGCTTACAGGGGGCCGGATGATGCTGGTCTGTACCTCGATGGTCCTGTTGGGCTCGGACAGCGCAGGCTGAGCATTATCGACCTCGGTGGCGGGCACCAGCCGATGTCGAATGAGGAGGGGTCGCTCTGTATCGTATTTAACGGCGAGATCTATAACTACCGCATGCTGAGACAAGAGTTGATCGCGAAGGGATATCGCTTTCGGACCGAGAGCGACACCGAGGTGATTCTCCATCTCTATGCCGAGCGTGGAGAGGCCTGCGTACATGCGCTGAACGGCATGTTCGCGTTTGCGATCTGGGACAAAAAACGCCGCCAATTATTTCTTGCCAGGGATCGCATGGGTGTGAAGCCTCTGTATTATGCCTCTGCACCGGGTGGCTTCATTTTCGGCTCAGAAATCAAGGCGGTCCTTGCGAGCGGGATGATTTCTGCTCGTTGCCGGGAAGAGGCCGTGGCCGAGTACATGCTCTTCCGTCAGGTCGCCGGTCCCGAGAGCCTGTTCCGCGACGTCATGAGCCTTCCTCCTGGCTGCACCCTGACGCTTCGCGACGGCCGGCCGAGGATTGCGCAGTATTGGTCCCCGCGGCCTTCTGGCGACCGGCAGCAGATGACCTATGAGGACGCACGACAGGCCTTTGCGGATTTGCTTGAAGATTCCGTGAAGCTACGACTGATCAGCGATGTGCCGGTCGGGACGTTTTGCAGCGGCGGGGTCGACTCCAGTCTCGTGACCGCGATAGCGTCGAAAATCAAGGGAGGCCCGGTCAACACCTTTTCGATCGGATTCGACGAGCCCGAATATGACGAGAGTGCCTATGCGGCAATCGTGTCAAAAAAGTATGGAACGATTCATCATCCGCTCACCCTCAGCCATGTTGAGTTTAGTGAACTCTTCCCTCGGATGGTGTGGCATAACGACGAACCCCTGAACTTTGCCAATTCGATTCAAATCTATGCGTTAAGCCGTCTGGCCAAGCAGCACGTTACGGTGGTCCTGACCGGAGAGGGCTCGGATGAGTTATTCGCCGGATATCCCCGCTATCGGATCCCAAGGATTGCATCCATGTATCGGCGTATTCCTGGCGCCATACGGGGCTTGTTGAAGATATGGGGCCGTGTGACCCGTGACCATCGAGTGAACAAGCTCGATCGCTATGTCGCCTGCTCTCCCGAGGAAACGTTGATGTACAACACGAGTGTCCTGCGTTCGGAAGTGGTGGCGTCCGTTTGTCCGCAGATACTCGGCGCGAATCTCGAGTATCGACAGGCCTGCCTCAAGGGAACGGAGAATTTGGGATTGGATGCGGTTGACCGTCTGTCGCTCCTCGATCAGGAATGTTTTCTCGTTTCCATTCTCAATCGGCAGGATAAGATGAGCATGGCGGCGAGTATCGAATCTCGCGTTCCATTTATGGATTATCGGATTGTTGAATTTGCGAATCGGCTGCCGACTGCGTACAAGCTGAGAGGCGGGGTCGGCAAGGCTATCGTCAAGGATGTGGCGCGGACGTTCTTGCCAGCAGAAATCGTCGATCGGCGAAAGTCTGGTTTCGGTGTTCCGCTGGATCGCTGGTTCCGGTCGAACGAGGGGATGGGAGCGAGGATTGTGGCATTTCCAGACCAGGCCGACCCTGATTTGTTCGATCGTGTGGCGCTGCGTCGAATCGTGACGGAGCATCGGTCAAGCACGCATGACCATTCAGAGTTGTTGTGGACGGCGTTGAATCTTCATGTCTGGCGTGAAACGTTTCATTGCTAGAGTCATGTGCGGAAATACATTAGAGTGAAGCAGCGGTTAACAATAGAAGGGACGATTGGATTTATTTCGAGCTGTTAAGGGCAACTCCTCAAGGGGGAATTGCTCGATAGTCCGTGATAAACCAATAATCGACTGACATGGGACAACAAGGTCACGCACAGATACCAGTAGATGTAGCCCTCATTGGTTGTGGCAAGATGGGTGTGCATCACGCCAAAGCCATCAAGGCGCATGGCGCCGGACGCATCATCGCATTGGCCGATCCCTCCGGCGATCGGTCCAAATTGGATGGGCTGGTGCCCAAGGATGTGCCGTTTTTTACTTCTGTCTCGGACCTGCTCAAGACGGTCAAGCCGACAGTGGTTCATATCGCGACGCCACCTGCGACCCATGCCGAGCTGGCGATGTTGTGTCTGTCGCACGGTGCGCATGTCTACGTCGAAAAACCGTTTACTCTTCGACTGGCCGATACGGAGGCGGTGCTCGATGCCGCACGGCGCGCAGGGCGATCGGTCTGTGCCGGTCACCAGTTGCTGTATGAGTCGCCGGCGCGGGCCTTGGCAGCGGCGCTTCCGCTCATCGGTCGTGTGGTCCATGTGGAAAGTTACTTTTCCTTCAAACCAGTGAGGAAGTCCAACGACGGGCGGTCGTTGATGTCTCCAATCGATCAATTGCTCGATATTTTACCGCATCCTGTCTATACCCTCCTGGATGCACTCGGAGGGGCCGACGGGGCGGCGCCGCAACTGCAGTCGCTGCATGTCAGACCTGAAGGGGGGGTGCATGCCCTTCTGCAGGCAGGCGAAACCACGGGGGTCTTGGTTGTTACGCTGCGAGGTCGGCCGATTGACTCGTATCTTCGGGTGGTCGGTACTAACGGATCACTTCGTGCTGATTTTGTCAGGGGCGCGCTCACGAAATTGCCGGGACCAGGCACGTCCGCCGTTGGGATTCTTTCCAATCCCTATCGGGAGGGGATGCAGATTTTGATTGGATCGACTCGGGGGTTTGCCTCCCGTATTCTTAACAAAGGGAAGGGATATCCAGGGCTGGCCGAGCTGATCGAAGCCTTCTATGACAGTGTTCGCCAGGGCACTCCGCCGCCGCTGTCTCCCTCTTCCATCCGTGAGACGGTTCGTCTCTGTGAGCAGGTCGGGGAACGGCTACGCAGTGCCAAAGCGGAATATGAAGTACGAGCAGAGGCGGACCTGGCCGCTCGCGAGCGACAGCTTTCGCCGACCGATGTGACGAAGGGTCGCGTGCTGGTTACTGGAGGAACGGGGCTATTGGGCCGTGCGGTTGTCGCCGAGCTTCGGGGATGCGGATGGCCGGTACGAGCCCTTGGGCGGCGTGTCCCTCCTCCTTCGGAGCGACAGGCGGGGGTTGAGTATGTAGGCGCAGATCTTGGCGGGGACTTTGACAGCGCCGTGTTATCAGGAGTAGAGACCGTTGTGCATTGTGCGGCTGAAACTGCAGGGGGCAAAGAGGCCCATGAACGGAACTCGGTCCTGGCGACAAAGAATCTTCTCCATAGCGCCGCGAAGGCGTCGGTCAAACGGTTTATCCACATCAGCAGCCTCGGCATCTTGAAGACCGGTAAAGAGATGGGGGGACCGCTCGATGAGCGGACGCCGGTGGATGCCGGCAATTTGGCCCGGGGGCCCTATGTCTGGGGCAAGGCCGAATCGGAACGTGAAGTAGTGGAGCAGGGGCCTGCACTTGGTTTGACGGTGAAGATAATACGGCCAGGCCCGTTGGTCGATTTTTCAGATTACGAACCGCCCGGACGACTCGGGCGTGAGTTGGGAACCGTCTATGTCGCGGTGGGGCCTCGGTCTAGCCGACTGAGCCTCTGTGACGTGGGGACCGCTGCCAAAGTGATTCGGTCGACAGTGCAGGATATCGATGCCGCACCATCTGTCGTCAATCTTGTGGAGCCAACTGCCCCTACACGAGAAGAATTACTTTCGCTGTGGCTGAAAAAACGTCCGGACCTCAAGTCGGTCTGGCTGCCGGCGATCATACTCTCGTTGCTGTCGCCGCTACTTATTCTACTCCAGCGAATATTGCTGCCTGGCAAGACGCCGATCGATATTGCCGCTGCGTTTGCTTCAGAGCGCTATGACACTACGATCGCGTCAGAAGTGATTAGCCTGGCACAACGGAGCAGGTGAAGGTAAGAGCAGGGATGATCGGAGATCAGTTGTGTGGCGTTGGCCGGTAGCCGAGCGCTGAATGTATCTGTCGCGTATTGTTCCGCTGCATCTGAGCACTGGGTATACCCGGCATCGATTGCCTGAACGTTGGGCGTGAGTTGCTTATTATGTTTACGGGGCAGGCTTTCCAGAATGCTCTTGTCTTTGAATGGCCATAACGAGATCAGATACATATGATCAGCTTGAGATGAAGGACCTGAACGAGCTCGGTGGCTCCCTTATAACGGTTGTTATGACGATGGTCTTGTTCGTCCCGATGGGGGTAAGCGGATTTGATTCGGGAGACTCAAGGAGCAAAACAGGGATGGACAAGATAGAGGTGGACTCAAAAACCCTTGTGGTTCTTGGGGCTTCATATGCCGGAGGCTGGGATCCTAGGCGACCGGTTGCCGGTTACAAGATGGTGAACAAGGGTGTGGGCGGGCAACAATCGTTTGAGATGTTGGCTCGATTCGAGGGTGACGTGTTAGGGCTGAAGCCTGATGCGGTGATCATCTGGGGATTTATCAACGACGTGTTTCGATCCGATCGAGCTCAGATCGACCTAACGTTGCGGCGAACTCGCGAAAGTATTTTAGCTATGTTGGAGTTGGCCAAAAAGTCTGGGATCGAGCCCATCCTCGCGACAGAGATGACTATCCGGAGTAAGGATGGGTGGGTGGAAGCGTTCGAATCAATGATTGGGAAAATCCTGGGAAAGGCGAGTTATCAGGACTACATCAATAGTCACGTGGTCGAGACAAATCGTTGGGTCAGAGACACGGCGACTCGACAAGGAATATTGCTGCTTGACCTGGGAACGGTGCTTGCTGATTCACAGGGTGTACGACGCAAAGAGTTTGCCCAGCCAGACGGGAGTCATATTTCCGAGCGAGGATATGAAGCGATCACTCAATATACCGAAGGTCGGCTGCGGATGTGGAGGGGATCTCACTAGAAGATTGACTCAAGAGGAATATGGATGGCCAGCCTCTTCAATGAAAATCGGTCCGATGCAGCGTAATAATTTGACCATGTTCAATAGTTGAGAAGCCACGTGAGCGCCGAACCATTGCTGGAAAGTGCAAATATGAAAGTTAACGGACATAGTGTAAAAGAGAGGGGAGAGGTGTGAGCATTCTAGTGACCGGTGGTGCCGGATTCATCGGGGCTAATTTTGTGTTGGACTGGTTCCGTCAGCATGATGAAGCGATCATCAACCTCGACAAGCTGACCTATGCCGGTAATCTTGAGAGCCTCGCGCCACTGCAAGGAGATGCGCGATATCAGTTTGTCCGAGGAGATATCGGTGACAGCGCGCTGATGGCCCAGCTACTCACCCGGCATAGACCACGCGCCATCATCAACTTTGCGGCGGAGAGTCACGTGGACCGCTCCATCCATGGGCCGGAAGAATTCATTCAGACCAACATCGTGGGCACGTTCCGCTTGCTCGAAGCCGTGCGTCAGTATTGGGGTGGCCTCTCGACGGAAGATCGGGCGCTGTTCCGGTTCCTCCATGTGTCGACCGACGAAGTCTATGGTTCGCTCGACCGTGATGAGCCGGCCTTCACGGAAGATCGTCGATACGAACCCAATAGTCCCTATTCGGCAAGCAAGGCAGCATCCGATCACCTGGTTCGCGCCTATCACCATACCTATGGTGTGCCGGTTTTAACGACGAACTGCTCGAATAATTACGGTCCGTTTCAATTCCCTGAAAAGCTGATTCCTCTGGTCATTCACAACGCGCTGGCGGGGAAACCATTGCCGGTGTATGGCGATGGTCAGCAGGTTAGGGATTGGCTTTTTGTCGAGGATCATTGCAGCGCAATTCGGCGGGTGTTGGAGGCGGGACGACTCGGAGAGACGTACAACATTGGGGGCGCAAGCGAACGGGTTAATCTGGAAGTGGTGCGTACGCTCTGCAGGACATTGGACGAGCTTAAACCTAGGAACGATGGGAAAAGTTATCAGGAGCAGATTGCCTTCGTGAAAGATCGTCCTGGTCATGACCGTCGCTACGCGATCGATGCCAAGAAGATCGATCGGGAACTGGGCTGGAAGCCTGCTGAAACGTTCGAGACCGGTATGCGAAGAACCGTGCGCTGGTATCTGGATAACCAGCCGTGGGTTCAGAATGTGACAAGCGGGGCGTATCGCTCATGGGTGGAGAAGCACTACAGCGCATGAAAATTTTATTGTTTGGAAAAGAGGGGCAAGTCGGTTGGGAGTTGCAGCGTTCGTTGCTGACGGTGGGCGACATCGTCGCATCTGAACAAGATGAGCTGGACTTGGAAGACCAGGCGGCTGTGCGTGGGTGGGTCCGCCGTCACGAGCCGGATATCATCGTGAACGCAGCAGCGTATACGGCCGTGGATCAGGCGGAGTCAGACCCGGAGAAGGCACATCGGATTAATGCTGAAGCCGTTGGTGTGCTTGCTGAAGAGGCGAGCCGGCTCAATGCCTGGATGGTGCATTATTCGACAGACTATGTCTTTGATGGTACAAAAAATGAGCCATATGAGGAGGGCGATCTTCCCAACCCGCTTTCAGTCTATGGACGGACCAAGTTGGCAGGAGAAGAACGTATCAGGGATTGCCATGCGAAGCACATAATTTTTCGCACCAGCTGGGTCTTTGCCGCCCGCGGGAAAAACTTTGCGAAGACGATGTTGCGCCTTGCCAAGGAACGGGAGAAGCTCAACGTGATTGCCGATCAGCATGGCGCGCCGACTAGTGCAGAGCTGATCGCCGATGTCACGGCTCTTGCACTTCATCGGGCTGTGCACAGTAAGAGCCATACAGATGTGGCGGGTACCTATAATTTGGTGGCGCAAGGTGAAACGAGTTGGCACGGCTATGCGCAATACGTGATCACCGTGGCACGAGAGAGGGGGATCATTCTGAAAACCATCCCCGAAGAGGTCTATCCGATCCAAACGGACGCCTATCCCTTGCCTGCAAAGCGGCCGCACAACTCACGACTTAGCGTGTCAAAACTCACCAGTGTGTTCGATGTGCATCTGCCTGACTGGCATATCCAGGTCAGGAGACTCATCGAAGAGCTGGCCCTACAAGGTGGTCTATGAAACGTAGAGGCATTATATTGGCCGGTGGTACGGGATCCAGGCTCCATCCTGCAACTTTGGCCGTGTCCAAACAACTTCTCCCGATCTTCGACAAGCCGATGATCTATTACCCGCTCAGTACGCTGATGCTTGCGGGGATTCGTGACATCCTCATTATCTCAACACCGCAAGATACGCCTCGGTTTCAACAACTCCTGGGAAGCGGTGAGCAATGGGGCGTGAATCTCAATTATGCCGTGCAACCTTCCCCTGATGGTTTGGCGCAAGCCTTCATCATCGGCGAATCGTTTCTTGCCGGCGAGCCGTCCGTTCTTGTGCTTGGAGACAACATATTCTACGGGCATGATTTTCCTCAGCTATTGGGTCGTGCGATGCAGCGGAGCGGCGGGGCTACCGTGTTTGCCTATCATGTGCACGATCCTGAGCGGTATGGCGTGGTTGAATTTGACAGCAAAGGGCATGCGATCAATCTTGAAGAGAAACCAGCCGTTCCCAAGTCAAACTATGCGGTCACAGGTCTCTACTTTTATGATAACCATGTCGTCGAATTAGCTAAACACCTGAAGCCTTCGGCAAGGGGAGAGCTAGAGATCACCCATCTCAACCAATTGTATCTGGAGCAAGCTAATCTCCACGTCGAAATCATGGGTCGCGGCTACGCATGGTTGGACACCGGCACTCACGAGTCGGTGCTTGAGGCCAGTCAGTTTATTGCGACGATTGAACGGAGGCAGGGGCTCAAGGTGGCGTGCCCCGAAGAAATCGCCTATCGGAGCAGATGGATAGATGCGTCTCAATTGGAAAAGCTCGCGCAGGCTCTCGTGAAAAACGAGTATGGCCGCTATTTGTTGCAGGTATTAAAAGAGCCGCTATTCTGACGCGCCGGCTTGGGCTGTCATTAGTATTAGGATTTGTCTGATCTTGCCTTGAATGGGAGATGAAAGGATGCGGGTTTAGTTATGCACATCACTCCGCTCGCCATACCGGAAGTATTGGTGATCGAGCCCCGTGTCTTCAAGGACGACCGTGGATTCTTTTTTGAAAGTTTTAACGGTAGAGCGTTTGAAAAGGCTATTGGTAGACCGGTTGCGTTTGTTCAGGATAACCATTCCTATTCCTCAAAAAACGTGCTGCGAGGTCTGCACTATCAAATACGACAGCCACAGGGAAAGTTGGTTCGCGCCATATCTGGGGTCATATTCGACGTGGCGCTGGATCTTCGCAAGGGGTCCCCAACGTTCGGGCATTGGGTTGGAGATATCCTGAGTGCAGAGAATAGGAAGCAGATCTGGGTCCCTGAGGGTTTTGCCCATGGATTCGCCGTAATGTCGGATCAGGCCGAGGTCCTGTATAAAACTACGGACTATTGGTCGCCGGAAAACGAACGGTGCATTGTCTGGAACGACGAAACGTTAGGGATCAAGTGGCCTATCGAGGGGCCACCTATCGTATCCTCTAAGGACGCAGGTGGCGTGACATTTCAGGCCGCAGAAGTCTTTGTCTGACCTTTGCAGAGGACCTGCCGCTCATAGAGATAGGCGCTGTGGTTGCAGAAAGCATGATCGGTCTCAGCCCATCTCCATCATACAACGCCGTTGTTATAGCGTCGCGAAATGTGAAGTCACGTCGTAAAGGTTGACGATAATGAGGGAAGCCTTGCTGCTTAGGTGAGAGGAATGGTTGAACTTGAAGGTATTGTCAAGTATGTGGTCATGCCTTCGAGTATCGTTACGATAGGCGTGATTGCGGGCTTCGTTCTAGCCTGTATTCGCCCGGCACGGCGGTGGGGTCTTTCAGCTGGTATTGTCGCGTTGGCGACATACGCTATTTTCGGGGCAGGCCCAGTTTCATTTTTCTTGCTTGGTTCCCTTGAGTACCGGATTCCTCCAGCGACGATATTGGAGCAGAAAGAGATAGACACGATTGCTGTGCTTACCGGGTATGCCGAGTATGACATCGACTATCCGTTGAGCAGTCAAGTTAATAGTGCTTCTGCATTTCGCTTGCTCGAAGTGCTAAAACTGTTTCGATCCACACCGAGTTCAACCGTGTTTATTAGCGGGGCAGGGGAAGTGCCTACGATCATGCGTGACGTGCTTGTGTCATCCGGAGTTCCTGCTGGCCAGATTCGCGTCGACGCCGACTCCTTCAGTACCTTCGAAAGCGCACGACACCTTGTTCCTGTTCTCGGGAAGAAGCCCTTTCTGCTCGTCACCTCGGCCGGGCATATGCCGAGGGCGATAGGGGCATTCAGAAAAGTAGGCACAGCGCCTCTTCCAATGCCAACGCATTTTCTGACTCGGCGCAATTCGCGGGCCACTCCATATTTCCCGTCGCCGGGCCATCTAGAGTGCTCCGATCTGGCCTTCTCTGAATATGCCGCGTTGGTTTGGTACTACGTGAATGGATGGATTTGATCTCGGATCAAGCCGCCGCTGAGTGTGCCTTGAACAATTCAGGATTCGGGGATGGGAGTGTCAGGTGATTAGGCGCTCTGTCTCGATGAGAGTTTGCGATGCTGGTTACGGAGAGGTCTTCATCGTGCGAGATAAAACCAAGAGTTGGTGAGAAAGCTGAATGATCTGGAATAAACGATTGAGCCATCAGATGATAGGGGTACTATGACGCCTCCTTTGCGCACGCTATTGCTCACAAGCGGTCTCGACGAGAAGAAGCCATGGTGGTGGGACTATATTGAGCATGATCCAGTCCGGTGTCAGCTCGATTCCAAGAGGGTATTACTCAAGAGAGGAAGGTTAACCAGTGTATTTTCCTTTCGGTTCGTTGTATTTGTGGCTCAGGTCTTCTCCGTCTTGCGGGACTCAAGGCATCGGTATCGCAATATTCTCACAGTTGAGTGTGGATTTGAGTCGTTTCTCGTCGCATTTTTTCAAACGTTAACCTGTTCCCGTCGCCCTAGGCACGTCATCTTGCAATTCATCATGAGAGAGAAGAATGAGAGTGTATCCTCAAAGTTGAAGTACCTCTTTATGAGGTGGTGTTTTTCCTCGGTGTATCTGTGTGTATGTTCCTCTCGTTCTGAAAGTCACTATTACCAGCAGATGTTCGGGTGGCCCAGTACAAAGCTTCACTACATACCACTTCATACCGATCCTCGTCTGTTAGAGCAGGGAAATGGTAAAAATGATGGTGTTGTCCTCTCCGCCGGACGGACGTTTCGTGATTATGGTACGCTTCTCGACGCGTTCAGGCAGTTGGACGTGCCATTGCTCATCGTGGCTTCTCGATGGAGCCTCGATCCGAACGGTGTTCCTTCAAACGTGAAGATCCAGTATGACCTGCCAGGCAGTGAGCTGGTGGCGCTAATGGCTCAGTGTATGGCGGTCGTCGTTCCGCTTGAGGAGCGAATGATTTCGGTAGGGCAGAGCGTTGTGCTCCAGGCCATGACGCTTGGAAAGGCAGTTATCGCCACAAGGGTGAATGGAACCGAGGATTACATTGAACATATGAAAACTGGGATTTTAGTCCCACCAAAGGATCCCGGGGCGATTAGAGACGCAGTCGCACTGCTCAGTAACAATGAAGATATTCGGTTGAAGTTGGGTCGTGCGGCTCAAGATCGCGTCAGGCAGATGCACCTCCCGGATCATTACGCAAAAGCCGTTTCCGATCGATTGCAATCAGTTTCATAGGTTCTTCGACGCCCTGTAAATGGACGATAACCAGAGGAGAAAGAATTGTGCTGGGTAGCTCTGGATCGACAGCAATAGCCGGCTGGCAGAAAAAGATTTTCCGTCTATGGCCTGTCAGGGCCGTGGTCGGATTATTTTTTCTTGTGCGTGGCCTGTTCCTCTTGGTCTTCGACCAATATCAGGGCATTTCCAGCTTATGCTGGGTGTATAGGGTTTCTGGAGTGGGTGTCTTGCGCTCCATCGCGTATCCAATCGTGACCGGTTTTATATCCCAGCGAATCGATAATGAAAGTCACCTTGTTAAGGCTTTCCTGGGCAGCGAGGCCCCGGTCTTGTGCAAGAAACGTTTTTTAGGAGAGGCTCTTAATCTCGACTCTATGTTTCGCGACTTCATTGTGCTCAAGCCTTCGTCCGAGGATGAGAAGGGTGTTTTAGTGCTGGAGTATAGCCAGAAGTTTGATTTGTTTATTGCGCTCTTTGACCTTAACCGGATTATGAAAGACTATTACGTTGTTTTGGAACCTTGCTGGGCGGGATACTGTGACCCCAGTATCCTTATGTTCATTTCTCCCATAAATGAAGTGATCGTTCAGTGTCCTGAGAAAAGCGATTTAGATTTTATTTCCGGCCTCAAGAGCAATCTCGTTCCGATAGGTTTAGGCTCATCCGACTGGATCGACTCAGAATTGTTTGCCCCAAGGCAAGAGAAACGTTTAAAGGAATATGATTTGGTGATGGTCGCCAATTGGGCGAAGCACAAGAATCACAGGCAGTTATTTAAAGCGTTGTGCCAGGTGAGGCATCGTCCGCTCTCTCTCTTGCTGATCGGAGTCGATTGGGGCGGTCGAACCGACAAGGACATCGTTTCAGAGATGAGTGAATATGACCTCTCGCATGTAAAGTTGGAGATTAAGAAGAATATACCAGCCCGTGAAGTTGCCGACTGTCTCGAAAAGTCGAAAGTTTTCTTGTTACTGTCTGAAAAGGAGGGGAGCAATAGGGCGATCGTTGAAGCCTTATTCTCAGATGTTCCCGCAATCCTGTATGAGAAATTCATTGGTGGGGCTAAAGGGAAAATCAATGAGCGGACGGGCGTCTTGTCGTCGTTCCAGGATCTTCACTCAAAGATTGACTATATGCTGGAAGGGTATCAGCGGTTCACGCCTCGAGCGTGGGCTCTGGAGCATACGGGGTCGAAGAATGCTACAAGAAAACTCAATAGCTTGCTCAAGACCATCGCTGAGTCGAAGGGCGAGAAATGGACTGTGGACATTGTGGAAAAAGTCAATAATCCAAACTTCTCTTATAAAGTTAAGGATTCGATTCCCCCAAGCCGCCAAGCGAGGGCAATCGCAGAAGCTTATTATAGATGATGTTGTAATGGGTAATTACTCGATCAGTTGATCTCAACTTGTTTTATTTCTGTGAGTGCCCACAGCTCTGAAGGGCTGACAGGGAAATTGTCCGTTGCTGGGTCTTTGTTGCGATGAAGCGGGTGCGCTCAGTTGTTTCAGTCGGCGGGCCCATTGGTCTCAGGGGAAAGTATATGAGCAAAGTAGCGGTCATCGTCGTCAATTACAACGCTGGCGATATGCTGCATGAGTGCTTAGCAGGGCTTGAAGCGCAATCTGTGAGGCCTGCGCGTGTGTTGGTGATGGATAATGGCAGTCATGACGGCTCACTCGATCGTTGCCAAGTCGACTTTCCCTGGATGGAATTTCACCGGCTCAATGCGAATCTCGGTTTTGCCAGAGCCAACAACCTCGCCGCCGAGCTAGCTTCCGACTGCGAATGGATTGCCATGCTCAACCCCGATGCGTTTCCCGATCGCTGCTGGCTCCAAGTGTTTGACGAAAGTGCAAGGCAGAATCCTGAAATCGACATGTTTGCGTCATGTATGGTTCGGGCCGACGGATCTGGCATTGTCGACGGGGCGGGAGATTGCTATCGTGTTGATGGGGTTGCATGGCCACGATATCAGGGTGGATTAGTTTCTCAACTCCCGCCAGATATTCATGATGTTTTTGCTCCATGCGGTGGCGCCGGATTCTATAGGCGCACGATGTTCGTAGCGGCCGGCGGTTTTAGTGAGCGGTATTTTTGCTACCATGAGGATGTCGATCTCGGTTTTCGTTTGCGATTGCAGGGTTGTCGCTGCCGATTCCTCCGCGATGCAATAGTGCGCCATGTCGGTTCTGCCATTGCAGGTAAAGGCAGTGACTTTTCTGTTTATCATGCACATCGAAACATGGTCTGGACCTATTTGAGAAATATGCCTGCTCCGTATTTCTGGATCTATTTGCCCGCCCATTTTCTGGTAAACATTGGCTCGGTTCTTTGGTTCGCGTTATACTGGCGCCGTTGGATTGTGTGGCATGCTAAGAGAGATGCGTTACAGGCGTTTCCTTCCATATGGCGTGAGCGACGAAAAATTCAGGCTGGTCGTCGTGTGCCAGCGCGTCTCGTGCTAAAGAGTATGGCGCATGGCACGGTGTTGTCTTCAATCTTCCCCAAGCTTGTAAAGCGCTTTTGGCATAGTTGAAAAATAGACGAGTTGAGCTCTTCGTGGGTGTCCTAGCGCTATCTACGGAGACCTGTGGCAGTCGGAGAAGGTTCTTACTTTAATGCCTCTGTTCTGGCAGCGTATCTTTCTCATGCAACGATGTCCAGGAGCGTTTGAGGTACAAGGCTCATCCCGGTGTTGCTCTCACCTGTTCAATGAAGAGGCGGTATTATGCAAAGTGTCCATATCCTAGGAATCTCAGCCTTCTATCATGACAGCGCGGCTTGTCTCATTCGAGATGGGGAAATTATCGCGGCTGCGCAAGAAGAAAGGTTTACGCGGAAGAAGCACGATCCTGGTTTCCCTCATGAAGCCGTCCAATATTGCCTCAAGGCGGGTAATATCTCACTGACGGATCTTAAGTACATCGTCTTCTACGATAAACCGTTGGTGAAGTTTGAGCGTCTGCTCGAAACTTATCTGGCCTTTGCGCCGAAAGGGCTACAGTCCTTTGTCGCTGCGATGCCTGTATGGCTGAAGGAGAAGCTTTTCCTGAGGAACCTTCTTGAGAAGGAGTTTCTTTCCTTGTTGCCTGAAGGAAAGAAGTCCGACTTGCCACCGGTGTTATTTTCGGAGCATCACGAATCGCACGCCGCGTCGGCATTCTATCCGTCTCCGTTTGATACGGCGGTTGTCCTTTGCATGGATGGAGTGGGGGAGTGGGCGACAACATCGGCTTGGCTCGGCGAAGGGCGTTCGTTGAAGCCCTTATGGGAGCTTCCGTTTCCGCATTCGCTGGGTCTGTTGTACTCCGCATTTACCTACTACACAGGATTCAAGGTCAATTCAGGTGAATATAAGGTCATGGGGTTGGCTCCTTACGGCGAGCCCAAATATGTAAAGGCTATCTACGAACATTTGATTGACCTGAAGCCAGACGGCACCTTCAGGCTCAATATGGACTACTTCAATTACTGCACAGGTCTTACGATGACGGGGGGGAAGTTCGATGACGTCTTTGGAGGGCCGCCTCGAAAACCGGAAAGTAAACTGGGACAGCGAGAGATGGACCTTGCCCGTTCGGTTCAGGAAGTCACAGAAGAGGTCATGCTCCGCGTCAGTCGTACGTTGCACCGTGAAACAGGTGTCGAGAATCTCTGTCTCGCAGGCGGTGTGGCGCTGAACTGCGTTGGTAATGGCCGTATTCTGCGGGAGGGGCCATTCAAGAACCTATGGATTCAGCCAGCCGCCGGAGATGCCGGTGGGGCGCTTGGCGCCGCCCTCACGGCGTGGCATCAATACGATGAGCAGCCACGGCCTAGCCGTAACGGTAGCGACAGGATGAAGGGGAGTTATTTAGGCCCTTCGTTTACAAACGAGGAAGTGGAACAGTTTTTGAAGAAGCAGGCCGCTCCGTATGTTCGGCTCAATGGCGATGAGTTGTTTAACCGTGTTGCAGAGGAGCTTTCAGCTGAAAAAGTGGTTGGCTGGCTTCAGGGTAGAATGGAGTTTGGGCCTCGGTCACTTGGGGGACGAAGCATTCTTGGCGATGCCCGGAGCCCCAAGATGCAATCGGTGATGAACCTGAAGATCAAGTATCGAGAGTCTTTCAGGCCGTTTGCCCCCTCCGTTCTAAGAGAGCGAGTGTCGGAATATTTCGATTTAAGCTCAGACAGCCCCTATATGTTGATCGTCGCTCCTGTTCTTGAGAAGCGGCGTATTCCCCTGCGGACCGAGGATAAGTCGCTCTGGGGTATCGACTTGCTCAATGTTCCACGCTCCGACATGCCGGCCATCACTCATATCGATTACTCGGCCCGCATACAGACAGTCCATCATGAGACGAATCCGAGCTACTACAACCTGTTGAAAGCTTTTGAAGCGAAGACCGGCTACAGTGTACTGGTGAATACTTCTTTTAATGTACGGGGCGAGCCGATTGTCTGCTCGCCGGAAGATGCCTATCGCTGTTTTATGCGGACAGAAATGGATGTGCTCGTCCTGGAGAACTGTGTTCTGTTAAAGACGGAGCAGAAGCCATTGGAGGGGGACACGGATTGGAAGAGGGAGTTTGAGTTAGATTAGGAAGGAATCGATCTCATGATCCAGCAAGATAATACTAAAGAACTTCGTATATTTGGATTAATGGTCGGAGGAGTTTTCTCGATCATTGGGTTGTGGCCCGTCTTCGCCCGAGGAGATTCTCCAAGGATATGGGCGATCTCCGTAGGGGGGGCACTTGTCGGACTTGGGCTGGCCCTGCCGTCGAGTCTCAAACACGTCCATAGTATCTGGATGAAAATCGGACATGTCCTTGGGTTTATCAACACCAGGATTATTTTGGGAGTCATTTACTATGGGCTGATTACCCCCATGGGCGTGATCATGCGACTTTCCGGGAAGGATCCCATGCGCCGGGCGCTAGTACCAGATGCCGATACCTATCGAGTAATACGTCCACCACGGTCTCGGTTTCACATGAAGAATCAGTTTTAGCCGAAGGAGGAATTGTGATGGGCGAGTTTGTATTAGAGTTGTGGGCCTTCATGAAAGAGCGGAAGAAGTTCTGGTTGCTTCCGATCATTATGGTGCTGCTTCTTTTAGGCGCATTGATCGTTCTCACCCAGGGTTCTGCTGTCGCACCATTCATCTATACTCTGTTTTAAAGGGATTCTTTCTGGTTCGGCTGTGCTTGAACGACGACTTGGCACAACATTTCAGGGCATCAATGGTGGAGCAACTTTATTTCCTGAAAGAGAAGGGGCTCGCCTGATTCTGGCGTTCACCGATACGATCTTGAATATTGAAAATTGTTAGTGGGGCTGTTGGTGCAGAAGCGTGGAAGGCTATCGATGATTTATTCCGAGACCATATTTTTCACCTAGCTTGTATATTTCATGTATTGCCTACGTGCGCATTTCCCCGGTCAGCGATATTGTCGTGTAGATGCCAATCGTTAGGGAGCGTAGGCGCTGTGCATGAGAGTTTTTCCTGAGTGCGAAAGTTCGGGAGGGTGATGTTGCGATCTATCATTGGGAAGCCTGGCATTCTCGGAGAGTGGGCGATACGCCTTCTGCTTGTCTCTGTATCCTGCATGGTTGCTGTGGCATTCGCCGAAGTGATGGTGCGAGTTTTTTTTCCGATCTCTGATGGACTGGAGAACGTTACGCTTGAGGGGAAGCCAATTAAGGGTTTTTTTGATCCTGGCAGCGTGTACCGACAGGTTGCTAATGAGTATGACGCACTGACGACCATTACGGATAAAGGACATCGAGTGCCAGGAGTTGAGGGGAATCCAGACGTCATATTCATTGGTGACTCCTTTACGTATGGGTTCGGTCTCAATGATGAAGAGACCTTTGCTTTAATTTACTGCAAGCAACAGCGCCGTGAGTGTGTGAACCTCGGTATACCTGGCAGTGGCACATTAAGACAGGTTGAAAAGCTTGAGGCTTTCATCGAGAAGTGGCACTGGAAACCAAAAGAGGTAAAACTGTTTTTTTTCGGCATGAGCGGTAGCTTTTCCGCCGGTAACGACTTTGTTGATAACTACGATCGGTATATACGGGAACATTCGAGCCAGTCCGATGTCGAGCAGAGGGTGCAGGATGGAACTCCAAGGGGGGGGGCGCCGCGTGGACTTGCTGAACGCTTGATCAACTTGCAAGGTGTTATTCTGGAGCACTCAACCTTAATGCGCCTTGCCAAATATCACTGGGGGCCGATACTCAAGAGCCTTTTTGTGGTAGATCCCGGTAATGAACGTATGGCGGTGGCTCTAGCGGCGACCAAGGAAGGTTTTACCAGGCTAGACGAGTTGAGCCGCCGAATTGGTTTTGGCTATAGCATTTATCTTTTGGTTCCAGTTCAGGATATTATTCGAGGTACGTACGGGGAAACGTTGGCTGCACTCAATGGTATTGCCCCAAAGCCTGTTATCGCTACGGCACAGTTGTTTTTAGGGTCACCTAAGGATTATTACTATGCATTCGACGGGCATCTTAACGCGAAGGGCAGTAGGCGTATCGCTGAGTTCTTGATATTGAAAGACCAGTGACGCGATGAGCGCTGAGGGCGATTCTTGGGAATGAAGAGGGTTAGCTTGGTGCGGGGAATAGCGAAGACACTTGTTCTTGTCTTTGTGGCCGTAGTTAGCGTGGCAGCATATTTTCTGTATCCTCCTGAGCCACGAGCGATCACGTTTCCGGGCGGTAAGCAATTCGCGTTTTCGATCGTCGATGATACAGATTTAGCAACTCTTGATCGAGTCAAGCCCCTCTATGAGCTGTTATATCGTTATGGAATTCGTACGACGAAAACAGTCTGGGTGGTAGAGTCCAACGAACCAGCTCATGCGCCAAACCGAGGCGACTCATTGCGCGATCCTGCGTACCGTGCGTTTATTCTTGATCTAAAGAGTAAGGGGTTCGAAATCGCGTTGCACGGTGTTCGTGGCGGTAGTAGCGAGCGGACGGACATTATCAACGGGCTTGAAGAGTTTAGGCAAACGCTGGGGCAGTATCCTGAAATACATGTCAATCACTCACTTAATCGAGACAACGTCTATTGGGGTGAGCACAGGTGGTCTTTCGCTCTCTTTCGGTTGGCCTATGCTTCGCTAGGTAAACATGAGTTCTCCGGGCAGGATAGTGAGTCGGTCTATTTCTGGGGCGACTTGGTCAAACAGCATATACAGTACGTCAACCAGTTTACCTATGGCGACATAAACCTTCTTGCGGTCAATCCTTCGATGCCGTACCGTTTAGCAGATAAACCGTACGTCAACTACTGGTTCCCAACTGCAGATGGAGACAACCTGGACCAGTTCGACGAGCTCCTCCGGACTGAGAACCTCGATCGGCTCGAGCGAGAAGGGGGAGTCTGTCTAGTCTACTCCCATATGGGGGCAGGTAGCTTCAATCGAGATGATGGGCCAGATCCCAGATTCGAGTCCCGCTTGAAAGACCTAGCCTCGCGCAATGGCTGGTTCGCGCCGGCATCGGAAATACTTGATTATCTGAGGGCGCAACCAGGCTGGAGGGCCGATTTGAGCTTTCGAGAGACAGTTCGACTTGAAATGCTATTTCTCTGGAATGCAACCATTCGGGGTATCCTCCCTGCTCCTGCGTATCATACGCACTAGGAGTATGCCGAAATTTTTGATGGCATTTTAAACTGACATCGCATTGGATTACATACTATGGATACATCGTTGTCGTATTACAGCGGCGTTAGAGCCGAAGTGGCGAAATTTTTGCCGGAGCAGTACTCGAAAGTTTTAGAGATAGGATGTGGCGAAGGTGGCTTCCATAATGCCTTGCTGCAAGAGAGTGAGCATTGGGGCGTTGAGCCAGTCCATACTGCATCTAGTATCGCCCGTGGTAAGTTGCATAGGGTAATTGAGGCATCCTATCTGGAAGCCTTTGACCAACTCCCAGATAAATATTTCGACTTAGTCATATGCAACGATGTCATCGAGCACATGGTTGATCATGACGAATTTTTTCGCACGATCAAACAGAAAATCAAGGAAGACGCCTGTCTCGTTGGCTCAATTCCAAATGTAAGGTATGTGGGTAATTTAGCTAAGTTACTGTTCATGAGAGATTGGAGGTATGAAGGCGAGGGCGTGCTTGATCGGACCCACCTCAGGTTCTTCACTCAGAAAAGTCTCATGAGACTATTCCGTGAAAATGGATTTGAGATTGAAGCGTTTGCTGGAATCAATAAGGTGGAGCCAAAACTGACATCTCCACGAACGTTCCTGAAGTACGTATTAACAGGTATCTTTGGACGCGACACTCGATTTTTACAGTTTGGCTTTCGCGTTAGGTACATGGGGCCATCCTGATCTAAGGAAGGTCTGATTAATTCACGTTTCCACTCGGAAATCTGCTCTTGGGGTGATCCCCAGGGCGAATTCGGTGGGCAGCCGCTGTTTCGAGAGCCTTTTTGTGGGGCGCCCCCACCCTCCGATGGCCCGTAGCCCATCTCCGAACACACGTTCCCTACGTTCCCGCCAAGAGCCGCTGCCGCGCGACGTAGCGATTCGCCAAGCCGCAGCTAATCTGGAGCCAGTGAGTGTTCTTCGCCAACCCACGGTAGCGGACCTTGGCCCAGCCGAAGATCCGCTTGATGACCAAGAACGCATGTTCGACCTTCGCCCGGACCTTCGACTTCGTGCGGTTCCTGGCCCGCTCCGTCTCCGTTAGCGGCTGATGCCGATGCGCTTTCGTCTGGATGAAACTCGTGGCCTTGGGCGCGTGTTGCCGAATGACGTCGCGTTGCCCACTGTAGGCGGCATCGCCCCACACCCGTGTCTCCTGGCCATGTAGGAGTTTCGGCAACACCTGACTGTCATGCACATTCGCCGCGGTGGCTGCCACCGAATGAATCAGCTTGGTCTGGCTATCCACACCGATATGGGCCTTCATGCCGAAATACCACTGGTTCCCCTTCTTCGTCTGATGCATCTCGGGATCCCGCGCCTGCGTGCGATTCTTCGTCGAACTGGGCGCACTGATAATCGTGGCATCCACAATGGTCCCCCGGCTGACCTTCAGCCCGTGGGTCGCCAGATACGCACCGATCCGCGCAAAGAGCTGCTGGCCCAACTGATGGGCTTCCAAGAGATGCCGGAACTTGCAGATCGTCGTCTCATCGGGCACGGGCTCGCGGCCCAAATCAATCCCCACGAACTGCCGCATGGCGCGCGAGTCGTACAGCGCTTCCTCGACCGCCGGATCCGACAAGTTGAACCACTGTTGCAGGCAATGGAGGCGCAGCATGCGTTCGATGCCGACCGGTGGACGCCCCGGCCCGTCGGCCTTGGGATAGACCGGCTCGATCACGGCCACCAATTCCGCCCAGGGCACCACGCGATTCATCTCGTCGAGGAACTGCTCACGGCGGGTGGGCTTGCGATATTGCTCAAACGTGACCTCGGCAAACGTCTGTTGCGGCATGGGGGCACCTCCTCATCAGTGCTGTGCTTCTCATAGCACAGCAGGAGAGGCGAATAAATCAGACCTTCCCTAACACTATCGTGAGCTACCCCTGGTTTTGTGGACGCCAGGTTAAGAGTCACTGACTCGTCGCTCGAACTCCAGCGGCGCCAGATAGCCCAGGCTCTGATGCAACCGCTGGCGATTATAAAATCCTTCAATGAACGCAAAGATCTCCCGACTCGCGTCGTCCCGCGTGCGATACCGCTGGTGATGCACTAACTCATTCTTGAGGATGCTGAAGAAGCTTTCTGCCACCGCATTGTCGTAGCAGTTTCCTTTACGGCTCATGCTGGGCGTCAGCCCCAGTGTCGTGAGTTGCCGTTTTTAGGATCAATGCAACACCCTCTTGGGGTGATGGGACAGATGGGGCGTCCAGGCTTGTCTGCGGCCCAGAAAGCGGACCTGTGGCAGCGGTGGAAACAGAGGCAGTCATTGAGCGAGATCGGTCGGGCACTTGGCAAGCACGCCGGATCGATTCATGGTGTCTTGTCATCAAACGGCGGGTTCATCCCTCCTGTTCGCAGGCGATCGCGCTGGGCTCTGACGCTGGCGGAGCGAGAGGAGATTTCGCGTGGCATAGCAACGACGCTCTCAATCCGGCAGATCGCAGCTAAGCTTGGTCGAGCACCGTCGACCGTCAGCCGGGAAATCCACCGCCATGGCGGAGCCCACACGTATCGCGCCGCGGAGGCCTACGCACAAGCATGGGTGCATACGCGCCGCCCCAAGCCCTGTCGACTAGCCACATCCCCCACACTCCAGCGGATCGTCGCGAGCAAATTGGCGTTGGAATGGTTGCCGGTACAAGTCGCGGGCTGGCTCAAGCTGGAATTCCCAGATCAAGACACCATGCGGTGTCTCTCATGAAACCATCTACCGCAGTCTGTTTATTCAAGCCCGAGGGGTGCTCAAGAAGGAATTAATCGGACACTTACACTCCCGGCGCATGATGCGGCGGGCCAAAAGCGCCAATACGATAGGACAACCACGCTGGCAGATCGTGGACGGTGTTTCTATTCGCGACCGGCCCGCTGTCGTGGATGATCGGGCGATTCCAGGTTATTGGGAAGGGGGTCTGATCACCGGCTCACAGAATATACATATCGCCACACTAGTGGAACGACAGTCACGCTTCACGATGTTGGTGAAGGTGCCCGGGAAAGATACGGTCAGCGTGGTGGCAGCGCTAACCGCGCAGGTCCGACAACTGCCCGCAGCCTTACGTCGGTCGTTAACATGGGATCGCGGGATGGAATTGGCGCAGCACAAACAATTGACGATCGATACCAAGATGCCGGTCTATTTTTGTGACCTGCAAAGAGAGGGGGCTCCGGAAATTCGGACAGTGTGGTAAGTGGTAGCCTGGCTTCACCCACCCCGCTGAGGGGTGGCCGACGAAAGGAGCGAGGCAATGAAGCGAACGAGACGGAATCACGGAGCGACCTTCAAGGCGCAGGTCGCGTTGGCCGCGGTCAAAGGCGACCAGACGCTGGCCGAATTGGCCGAGCAGTTTCAGGTC
>JAUXQT010000038.1:0-42500 GCA_030682135.1 Nitrospirota bacterium
GGGCGAGACCAACTCAACATATCAACAGACTCCTACCGCACAACCGTGCATCATTGGCCCCATGTTGCCAAACTTTCCCTGTGGTAGCAAGCGCTCCAGTGGTTTATTCCCACAGGATCCTGCCCCTTGATGAGACGACATCGGGCTCACGCGCCAATCACCTTTACCAGTACACGTTTTCGCCGCATGCCATCGAACTCTCCGTAGAAGATCTGTTCCCAGGGACCGAAGTCCAACCGGCCCTCGGTGATCGCGACGACCACTTCTCGCCCCATCAGCTGGCGTTTGATGTGCGCGTCGCCGTTATCTTCGCCGGTCTCGTTGTGCCGGTAGGTCGCGGCCTGAGGAGCCAGCGTGTCCAAGAATCGGTCATAGTCCTTGAGTAAGCCAGGTTCGTCGTCGTTAATGTAGACGCTCGCCGTGATATGCATGGCGTTGACCAAGACGAGCCCCTCTTGGACCCCGCTCTTCTTGACCGCCGCCTCGACCTGTTGCGTGATATTGAGATAGGCGCGCCGCGTCTTCGTTTCGAACCAGAGCTCTTCGCGATAGGATTTCATGGTTGTCGGTCAGTGGACGTTCATTCTGCCGAACCGGACCGTCAAGATGCAAGCAGGCCGAAACGGTATCCCTTATCGATCAATCGAATAGGGCGGTATATACTAGAACCATGTCCGGCAAGAAGACGCGCACCCCCCCAGGCCCGCCGCATGTCCCACGACTTCACCTTTCGGACCATGCCACGACCCTGTTACGCGGTCGCTATCTGGGCAGGAATACGACGGGAAGGATCGTCGAGACCCCGGCGCACATGTTCTGGCGCGTGGCCACCGACATCGCACAAGCTGAACGACTCTACCCCCGCGCCAGCCGGCTCCCCCACGCAGCCCAACGATGGTACGACTGCATGGCCCGTCTCGATTTCCTTCCCAATTCCCCCACGCTGATGAATGCCGGGCATCGACTCCAGCAGCTCTCCGCCTGTTTTGTGCTCCCGGTCGAAGATTCCCTCGACTCCATTTATGACAGCCTGAAACATCAAGCCCTCATCCACCAATCGGGCGGCGGCACCGGATTTTCGTTTAGCCACCTCCGTCCTCACAACGACCTGGTTTCATCGTCGAGCGGCGTCGCCTCCGGCCCCGTTTCCTTCATGCGCCTCTTCAATCTCTCGACGGATATCATCAAGCAAGGCGGGACCAGACGGGGCGCGAATATGGGCATCCTCCGTATCGACCACCCGGACATTCTTGATTTCATTGCGCTCAAACAAACCCCGACCGAAATGACGAATTTCAATCTCTCCGTCGGCGTCACCGATTCGTTTATGCAGGCACTCACGCGCCGTCGCACGTACGCCCTGATCAATCCCCACACTCATAAACCGACGAGACGGCTTCCAGCCCAGCTCGTCTTCGACCGGCTCGTCGAAGCGGCCTGGGCTAGCGGGGAACCAGGCTTGGTGTTCCTGGACACGATCAATCGGGCGAATCCGACTCCCCGCCTCGGCACCATCGAGTCGACGAACCCCTGTGGCGAACAGCCGCTCCTGCCCTTTGAGTCCTGCACCCTCGGCTCCATCAATGTCGCCAACTTCGTCATGCCATCGAACGGAGGGCCCACCATCGACTTCGCTCGATTAGCCGACATCATTCCTCTCGCCGTGCGCTTCCTCGACAATGTGATCGATCGCAACCGTTTCCCCCTTCCCCACATCGACCGCATGACGAAGCGCACAAGGAAGATTGGCCTGGGCATCATGGGTTTTGCCGACTTGCTGATCGCCCTCAACATCCCCTACAGCTCCGAGGCTGCCATACACACAGCCGGCACCCTGATGGAGTTTGTTCAATCACATGCCCATCGCGCATCCGCTGACCTGGCCACCGAACGCGGAGTCTTTCCTGCCTATCGAGGCAGCCGGCTCCAGGCTCTCGGTCAACGGCATCGAAACGCCACCGTCACCACCATTGCACCGACTGGCAGCATCAGCCTCATCGCCAACTGCTCGCCAGGCATAGAACCGCTCTACGGGGTGCAGGAAGTCCGCCGCATCATGGACGGCGTCGTGCTCACCTCCTGTCATCCTGCCTTCGTCCGCTACGCAGAGGCCCTCGGCCTCGATCTCGACGCGCTCCAGGCCGACCTGTCGGCACATCCTTCCATCCAACAGATGACAGACATTCCAGAAGAGCTGCGGCGCCTCTTTGTCACAGCCCATGATGTCTCGGCCGAGCAGCATGTGCGTATGCAGGCGGTGTTTCAGCGCTATAGCGACAGCGGCGTCTCAAAAACCATCAATTTACCGGGCACCGCAACCACAGCCGAAGTCGCCGCGGCATTTCTGCTCGCCTATCGACTGAAGTGCAAAGGACTCACCGTCTTTCGAACAGGCAGCCGGGAACAACAAGTCCTGTCCTGTCACCCCTCGAACCCCTGTTGAGAATGGCCAGGCATCGGCCAAATTCCCCAACAAAATTGACAGTGCCCAACGATGGTGATACGTATATTCACAGACTTCGTATATATCGAACCGAATCGTTCAGCAGGGAGGTACTCGATGGCTGCGCTCGTTGGAACCCTGACCTCAGTCGGGAATTCTTTTGATGTGAATTGGTCGCTCCTCTTCGCCCGCCAACCGGAACCGGACTTGGAATTTACGGAAGAAGAACTCGATCAAACCACCACCACGAGAGCCACCGGCCCGCTGAACCCCCGTAAAAAATCTGGCGGCGGCCGCCCGATCCTCTGGATATTGATTCTGGCGCTCATCGGCGGCGGCGCCTATGTCGCCACTATGGAACCTGAACTTGTGACCGAATGGCTAAGCCCGTACCTGGGAGAGAGCACACCACCCCCGGTAGCCATGAACCCAAAGCCGGCGCCCGCGGCTCCATCGGTCCCCGCATCACAAGCGGTTCCCAATCCAAGCGATGCGGCACCGGTGCCTGCGCCAGCCCCATCAGCCTCGGTCCCCACTGCGGGTGCCCCCCCGGCGGTCCCTGCCATGACGCCACCTCAAGCCGCCGTGAAACCAGCAGCGCCAGCCGCGACTACTTCCGCTCCGATGTTCAGCGAAGGCCAGAAAGTCACGACCACGATGGATGAAACGGCTCCCGGGGGAAGCAGTCCGTTATTCGCCGACGCATCGGGCAGCAAGCCAGGACCGGTCGTTCGTTTTGGAGCGACCCTGACAGTCCTCGACGGCGATTTGCAGCCGAGCGGCTGGATGTACCTGGTGCGAACAGATGAAGGGGCGAAGGGTTGGGTATCGGAGAAACGCCTCCGCTTGAAGTTCTAATCCTCCCATTTCTCCGTCACACATTGGCTGCCCGGCCTGGCACATTCTCGACTGTTCAGGCGAACTTCCTATGTTATAATCCGCCCGTTTTCCAACTCGTGGCCAGACCAAGAATATCGACACGACTCCAATGGACAGACTTACAGCGATCATCTTCGACTTCGACGGGGTCATTGCGGACACCGAACCCCTCCATTTCGCTGGTTTCCGCCAGACGCTCGCAGAGATCGGCATCGGCCTGACCGAGTCCGACTACTACGCCAACTACCTGGGCTACGACGATCGCGGCTGCTTTCTCGCGGCACTCGCCGCACACCAACGCCCCACCGATCTCGCGACCATCACGACATTGATGCAACGAAAAGCCCTGGCCTATCTGGAGTCGGTGAAGGGACATCTAGTCATTTTCCCAGGTGTGCGGGAATTTGTGCAGGAGGCCGCTGCGACGTACCCCTTAGCCATTGCATCCGGCGCCCTCCGCCATGAAATCGAATTCATCCTCGAAGAGGCCGGGCTTCGCAAAGAATTTCTCCACATCACTGGCGCCGAAGACGTCACCAAGGGGAAACCAGATCCGGAGCCGTTTCTCCATGCCCTCGATGCCCTGAATCGACAACGCCCGAAACAGACCATCGCCCCGGCATCTTGTTTGGTCATCGAGGATTCCATCCCCGGCCTGCGCGGCGCAAAAACCGCCGGGATGAAGGTCCTCGCCGTGGCGAACACACACACGATCCAAGATCTGCATGAAGCCCATGCCATCACCCCGAGTCTCACACAGGTTCGGCTCAGCGAACTCCGAGAGCGGTTATGGCCCGCCCCATAAGAACCGAGTGATATGAGAATCTGTTCGCTGCTTCCCAGTGCTACCGAAGTGATTGCCGCGCTCGGTCTGAGCGAGGAGTTAGTTGGAATCAGTCATGAGTGCGACTACCCGCCATCGGTCGGGAGCGTACCCATCATGGTTGAACCGATGATCCCTCCTCATGGGCTCACCAGCGCTGAGATCGATCGACAGGTCGCGCAGCTCGTGGCCTCCGGCCAGCGGCTCTACCGGCTGAACCACGATCGCTTGTGCGACTCGCGCCCGGACCTG
Organism: Nitrospirota bacterium; assembly: GCA_030682135.1. Taxonomy (GTDB): domain Bacteria; phylum Nitrospirota; class Nitrospiria; order Nitrospirales; family Nitrospiraceae; genus Palsa-1315. The sequence continues at coordinate 4,398 of JAUXQT010000038.1, forward strand.
ATCCTCTCCCAAGACCTCTGTCATGTCTGCGCCGTTACGCCGGATCAACTGCATGAAGCCATTCGAGCCATGCCTCATCAACCGACCGTCCTGACATTGAACCCCGGTACGGTTCATGACGTGATCGATGATGTCGTACGGATCGGCGACGCGGCAGGCCGTTCGGCAGAGGGCCATCGTCTTGCCTCACAGTTACGCGAGCGACTCGAAGCCGTTCGCACTCGCGTCCGGAATCTCTCTCATCGACCTCGCGTGGTCTGTATCGAATGGCTCTCGCCCTTGTACGTCGCAGGTCATTGGGTCCCTGAGATGGTCCAGCTCGCAGGAGGACAGGATGTCCTGGCGCAGCCTGGCACCCCGTCGCGCGTGGTGACCTGGGACGACATCGTCGCCGCGTCCCCTGACCTGCTCATCGTCATGCCCTGCGGCTTCTCGGTTGAACGGACACGCACTGAACTCGCTCAGCTCATGCAGCAACCTGGCCAATGGTCCATTCCCTCAGCACTGAGGGAACAGACCTTCCTGGTCGATGCCTCCTCGTATTTTAGCCGGCCTGGCCCGCGCCTGATTGACGGGATTGAACTGTTGGCCGCCATCCTCCATCCGTCAGACCATGACCCCATGCACGACTCCATGGCCAGTCGCCTGGAGCCACAACCTCAGCATTAATGCCATGACCATACTCTCTTCGACCGACGCGCAAACCTACTGCACGACCCTCACCAAGAAGAGCGGGAGCAATTTCTATTATTCATTCCTCTTCCTGCCACGAGCCAGGCGCGCGGCGATGTACACGGTCTACGCCTTCTGCAAGGAAGTCGATAACGCAGTCGATGAGCCCCCGGCAGGCAGCAAACCCCAGGATGAGTTGCAACGGTGGTGGAACGAGCTGGAGGCGGCCTATCAAGGCACACCGACCTTCCCGGTCACCATCAGCCTGGCCACCCATGTGAAACAGCTATCGATCCCACAGGCCTATTTCGAGGAGCTGATTAAGGGCGTGGGCATGGACCTCTCGGCTGCACGATATGCCACGTTTCAAGATCTCTCGCTCTACTGTTATCGCGTCGCCTCGGTCGTGGGGCTGATCTGCCTCCACATTTTCGGGCCGACATCGGCCAGGGCCCAAGACTATGCCGTCTCCCTCGGCATGGCATTCCAACTGACGAATATCCTACGGGACATCGAAACCGACGCAGCCCAGGGCCGCATCTACCTGCCACAAGAAGATCTGCAGAAATTCGGATGCACCGAGCAGATGATCCTCCAGCGTCAGGAGAGTGAAGAACTCCGAACGTTGCTTCGCTTCGAAGCCGCACGAGCCCATGAGTACTATGCCAAGGCACAAGCGGCGTTCGAGTCCCTGCCGGCGCAGGACCGGCGCGCGCTGACCGTCTCGGAAATCATGCGTGCGGTCTATTCCCGCATCCTGAAAAAAATCGAGGAGCCGGGGCATCGGATTTTCGGTCCCCGAGTCCGACTCTCAACCAATCATCGGCTGGCCCTTGCCGCAGGAGTCTGGCTCCGCTCAAAGTTCTCGTGACGCCCACGCACGCTCAGTCCGTCGTGATTCTTGGTGGAGGCCCGGCTGGGCTTACCGCTGCCTATCGGCTCATCCACCATGGCTATCGAGTCACGGTCGTCGACCCTCAGCCACTCTTGGCAGCCGCCCCCACTAGTACACCTGGTCACGGCAACCCTGAACCGTTCACAATTCTCGGCTGCCATCACGCAACGCAGGCCTTACTGCGTTCCCTCCATGCCGACCTCCAGCAGCCGACACAGCGAAATATCTCCCTAGAGTTTTGCCTCAACGAGAATGTGATCGCCCGTTATCCGCGTGCCTGGTTCCCCGCCCCCCTCCATACCTGGGTCAGCCTGCTGAGATTTACAGGCCTCCCCTGGAAGGAACGATGGCGATTGGTCTCCCGGTTGGAACGGCTGTGGGAAGGCGATGAGCGCCTGCCTGCCGACCTGGAACAGCGCACCGCCGACGAGTGGCTGGCGTCAATCGAACAAAGCGCGCAGACGCGCCGTATCGTCTGGAATCCTCTCGCGCGCTGGCTGACGGGCAATGAACTCTCTGTACTGTCCGCCGATGCCTTCATCACATCGTTGCGGCCCTTGTTCCTGAGCACTCGTCACGATAGCCGCATCTCGGTTGTCCAGGCCTCGCTGCACAGCTGCCTGATACGACCCATCACAGAAAGACTGACGACGGGTGGGGCGACCATCTTACGCAATACCGACTCAGCACAGTTCCGCTATGAGCGAGATCACATCACGGGCGTCCTGTTGAGGAATGGGTCGCTGTTGCAAGCCGATTGGTATATCGCCGCCCTGCCCCCGCAGCAACTCACGCCGTTGCTTCCGGAACGATGGCTGACCCGCTATGCCTACTTTCAGCAACTGTCGGAATTGGTTTCGCAAGACGGCACCCTCTTGCATCTGCAAGCAGAGCAACCCTGCGCCACCCCTCGCCTCATCCTCTTAGGCGATACCGCGTTTCACTCGGTACTCGTCACAGCGGCAACGCCTGACAGCACAGGCTTCTCCCTGATCGCAACCGGCCATCAACTTGCGCAGACTCGACCGGACTCCAACGTTGAGGAAGTCATTCCTGACATGCTCAGATCGTTGGGACTTCTCCGCCTCGGATGCCAGCTCGGGCCGATCCACCGCCGCACGATGCCCAACGCCATCCTCTCACTCAGGCCCGGTACGAAACTGCATCGGCCCATCCAACGGAGTCCGATCGCCAACTTGCTCGTGGCTGGGGCCTGGACCGATACAGGATGGCCGCCCAACCTCGAAAGCGCGATTGTCAGTGGCAACCATTGTGCCGATGCCATCGCGCGCCACTAGCAGGATGCTGAAAAAGTCCGCCAGCGGCGTTCTCGCTTCACGAAGAGGCTCAACGTACCAACTGGTACGCCTCGCCTCTTCGCTCACTACGGCCTTGCTGGACGGCCTTTTTGAGCATCCTGTGGTTGTTCGGGCCGCGGTGCCACTCGGAGTATTGTGGCCGTTTTTTCGCATACACCGAGTTTTTCCGCAGCCTGCTAGGTCCGCTTGACGATGACACTATCCAATGGTAGGTCTATGAGTATGAGACAGCTATTGATAAAATGCGCCTTGTTAGCAGTCCTCGTGCTGACGTTCGCTGGATGCGCACCCGGTTCCTCCACGCGTGGAGGCAATCCGCAGGGGCTGAGTCAGCGAGATGTGGAACGGGATTATATGGAGTGCGAGTACAAAGCGAGACTGGCGAACGAAAACCAGTTCTACAACCAGAGTACCCCCTTTCCCTTCGGCCCAGGCCCCCAAAGCCCCGCCGACCATGCCCGCGCCCTGCACGGGATCTCGACCATCAATGCGATGCGGGATACTTGTCTAGCCGCCAAAGGCTACCGAGTCGAATAGACGGATGGTGAAACAGGCCTCCGGCTTCGTTCTCGCATCGTTCAGACCCTCAACGTACCGCAGCGGGTACGCCTCGGGCCTTCACTCGCTGCGGCCTCGCCGGAAGACCTGTTTGACCATCCTCACGACACCTTCCATCTTCATCAGTATTCACATTGTCTCCACACTGACCAGGTCACGCTCGACCGCGTTCATGCACTCTCTTGCGGCTGGCTTACATTGACATCATGGGCCCAGCTTCCTAAGATATTGCCCACCTTCTTGATGGTTCTACTCGACCATGAGCACGACACCCCTTCAGGAACTTGCGAAGTCACTCCATAACTGCCAACGTTGCAAACTGGCTAAACTCGGCCGGAGCCAGGTCGTATTCGGTGTGGGAAATCCGCATGCCACTGTGATGTTCGTCGGGGAAGCGCCTGGCTTCTATGAGGACCAGCAGGGGGAACCGTTTGTCGGAGCGGCAGGAAAACTCTTAAACGAACTTCTGCAATCAGCAGGATTGTCACGGAGTGACATCTACATCGCGAACGTGATCAAGTGCCGCCCCCCGAACAACCGCGACCCCGAACCGGATGAAGTCGAGACCTGCAAACCATTTCTGCTGCAACAGATTGCCATGATCCGTCCCACACTCGTATGCACGTTGGGAAATTGGGCGACGCAAACGTTGCTGGAACGGAAGGTAGGAATTACCAAGGTTCGCGGACAGGCGTTCTACATGAAAGACTTTGTGCTCTTCCCCCTACTGCATCCAGCCGCGGCCCTGCACCAAGGCAGCATGCTCGAACCGCTTCGTGAGGACTTCAAAAAGCTCAGAGAGTTTCTGGACCGGAATACCAAACCAACCGAACCCACCACAGCGCCACCCATTGCTGCACCCACGCTCGACATCGAACCGCCGCAGCCGACCCAGATGGATCTGTTCGGATAGTTGGGCCGCTTGCTTCTGCGAGGGGTTAGGTCGTGGGCAGCGGAGACGGTCGTCCCGCCTGCTCCGGCACTTCGGCGCGACCGCACTAAGTTTCTCATCTGCTCGACGCCGAAACTCGTTCCATTCCTCGTTTCGCCTGAATGGAACTTCGAACATCGGCATCGCCAGCTGGAAGCTGGTCGCATCTGATCAACAAGTGTGGTCCCCCCGCCTCAGCGCAAGTCGCAGGAGGACAACCGTCTCCACGCCCACCTAGAAATTACGGGAAGAGAAGAACCATGCTTGGCCGCACCGACAGAGCATGTACCCGCTCGCAAGTCGCAAGTGGACCCGCTATGCTCGACAAAGTAGAATGTCCCTGCTTTGTTGTCCGAGTTTTCTTGGCAAGGCCCGTTAAACGTTAATTCCGCGTCGTTCGCACACTTGGTAGATGACATGTTCGAACTACATAACCTTGGCTGGAACGATTTTCAGCGGCTATGTCTCACTATCACAAGGGAGATCCTGGGACAGACAGTGGAGTCGTTTCTCGATTCTGGCGATGGCGGGCGCGATGGCGCCTTCACTGGCACATGGAGTGCCAAGGGACAGGAGAGCCTTAGCGGCCCTTTCGTAATCCAGTGTAAGTTCACCAGCAGGATCAACTACGTCCTGAGAACGGCCGATCTATCAGACGAAGTCGAAAAGGCCAAGAAGCTTGTCGGGCAAGGCCTTTGCGACTCCTACGTGCTCATGACAAACGCGGGTCTGTCCGGTACTGGAGCTGGAAAGATCAAGGCCCTCTTCGAAAGTGCCGGGGTGAAGCACGTCGCGACGTTCGGTTCCACCTGGATAAACCAGCAAATTCTCGAGAATAAGCACCTCCGCATGCTCGTCCCGCGAGTATACGGACTAGGAGACTTAAGCCAGATTCTCGACGAGCGCGCCTACGTCCAAGCTCGAACTATCCTTGAATCAATGCGCGAAGACCTCGCCAAGGTCGTCGTCACTGACGCCTACAGGAAAGCCGTCGACGCGATCAACAAGCACAGTTTCGTGCTCCTCATCGGCGAGCCTGCTGCTGGCAAGACTACCATCGCATCCCTTCTGGCAATGGCGGCACTCGACCAGTGGAACGCCTCGACGCTCAAGCTCGACGATCCCGGCAAGGTCACCGAGCACTGGAACCCGGACGAGCCGTCGCAGTTCTTCTGGCTGGACGACGCCTTCGGAGTGACCCAGTACGAAGATTTCCTGGTCCACCGCTGGAATCACATCTTGCCGCAAATCAGGCCGATGCTCCGCAAAGGGGCGAAGATCGTCATGACGTCGCGCGACTACATTTACAACCGCGCGCGCAAGGACCTGAAGGTTAGCGCATTTCCGCTGCTGAAGGAGAGCCAGGTCGTGATCGATGTTCAGAATCTGTCCGCCGAAGAAAAACGCCAGATCCTGTACAACCATCTCAAGCTTGGAAGACAGCCACGCTCCTTCCGAACCGAGATCAAACCTTACCTTGAGGATGTCGCGAGCCATCAGCGCTTCATCCCGGAAACGGCGCGACGTCTGGGTGACCCACTTTTCACGAAGGACCTGTTCATCGACAAGTATTACATCGCCCAGTTCGTCGAGAGGCGCGAGCAACTTCTCCAGGAAGTGCTTCAGGGCCTCGACGCCGACAGCAAGGCGGCACTCGCGCTAATCTACATGCGCGACGGCCGTCTGGAAAGTCCGATCCAACTCCGGCCCTCAGAGACACAGGCTCTTGAGCGTCTCGGTAGTAATCTGGGTGGATGCGTCGCCGCGCTCGAAGCTCTGAAGGGTAGTCTTGCGCTGCTCTCTCACTCAAGCGGCGAGTATGTCTGGCAGTTCAAGCATCCAACTATCGGCGACGCGTACGCGGAAATTCTGGTCCAGAGTCCAGAGCACCTTGGCATCTACATGGAGGGCAGCGCCCCTGAGCGGCTAGTCGATCAAGTGACTTGCGGCGACGTCGGCATCGAAAAAGCGGTCGTGGTGCCAAAGTCATTGTTTCCGCAGATGCTCGCGAAACTTGAGGAACTGACGCGAAGCAAGTCGTATAAGTCCCCCTGGCTATCGACGTTTGGCGCGAAGCGGGACCTGCAAGGATTTCTCGCCCGCCGTTGCTCCAAGGAGTTCCTATCGCTGTATCTACAGGGCAATCCTGGCTTGCTCGACCAAGTCGCTGAACCCGGACTGTTCCTCGACACTGTACCGGAGGTGCGCCTAGCAAAGCGCCTCCATGAAGTCGGGCTCCTGCCGGAGGAGAAGAGGAAGAAGTTCGTTGAGACGGTGAGCAATTACGCTCTCGAGGGGCAGGATGTGGACGCTCTGGATGACGATGGAATTCGAAATATTTTCACCGACGGTGAATTCGAAGAGTTGGTGCGAAGGGTGCAGACAGAGCTTCTGCCGCGGCTTGGGGATGTCCGGCGCGAGCGGGAATCCAACCATTCATCAGACGAGCCGCCCGAAGAGTACATGCAGAAACTTCTCGAGCTATTCGACTCTCTAAAGAATAAATTCGGCGATGACGTGGACGCGGCCAAACTCATCGATCACGAAATACGGCGCACGAGCGAATGGATTGACGATAAAACGCCAGAGGAACCCAAAAGAGCCCCTCGAAAATTAGGAAAAGTCGAAACGCAGGAAAAGCCACAAAGCACGCGCAGTATCTTCGACGACGTCGACGCGAATGAGGACGTGTAGACTGCATGACAATCTACTCCATCCGATTTGCCAGGAGTACAGCGGCGTCCTGGGACCCCATATCCGAACGCTGCACGAAGCACGCCGAGGGAAGACATAAGGGTCAGACCCCTTATGTCTTCGGGTCACAACCCAGACATTTCTTCCCCATATGTTTCACCCTGCCCGTCAGTGAGCGTTTCTACTCCTTTCTTTCAGACTCAACGGCGCGAAGGTAGGCTGGGCTGGCAGCTCCGGCTTCGTCATGCTCAGAAATGTAGAATCCCTGTCTATCGTCGAGGGTTGAGCCCTTCGCAGTCATAACTGTATTATGTCGGTCTGTGTAGCACCGCACCGCCGTGTTGGGATAGAGGTGACAGGTCTATGAACCACCAGAAAAATTGCGCGAGAGTTGGCACACAGCATCTTATCGACCGATACCGATCCCGATGAGCGCTAACAAAGGCACGGAGCCGACGGCGCAGAAAACGCGCCTCGGTTCATGCCCAAACCGTTAGGCGACTCAGACCAGGACACCTGAAGGAACGCGAGAAATGATTGAATCCATGACCATTGCTAACACCGCCACTTTCGGCCCCGTCCCCGAAGTACTGAACAAGCTATCTCAATTCAATTTCTTATTCGGCGCGAACGGTACTGGCAAAACTACGGTCAGCCGGGTCATCGCAGATGAGAACAACTTCCCAACCTGCACTGTTACATGGAAAGCGGGAACAAAACTACAGCCGATGGTTTACAACCACGATTTCGTGGAGCGGAACTTCACTCAATCGACGGAGCTGAAAGGTGTTTTCACGCTCGGCGAAAAACAGGTCGATACGCTCACCAAGATCGCCGCCGCGAAGGTCGAACTCGACAGACTCACTACGAAAATCGAAGACCTTACTCAGGCACTGCACGGCGCGAATGGGACAGGCGGCAAGAAGGGCGAGCTGGCGATGCTTGAGACAGGCTTGAAAGACAAATGCTGGGCGCAGAAGCAAAAACACGATGCCAAGCTCCAAGGCGCATTTGAAAGCTATCGAGGAAGCTCGGAGAAATTCAAAACAAAGGTAGTCCAAGAGTTGGCAGAAAACACCGCCACACTCCTGACTCTTACGGAGCTAGAGAATAAGTCGGAATCAATCTTCGGCCCAACGCCAACCACGGAGCAGGCCGTCCCTGCGATTGAATCGTCAACGCTAATCAGCCACGAAACTAATCCAATTCTGAAAAAGCGAGTCATCGGCAAGGATGGCGTCGATATCGCTGCGATGATCAAGAAGCTGGGGAACAGCGATTGGGTGCGTGAAGGCCGGACATTTCATGACGAGAACGGCAGCGTCTGTCCGTTTTGCCAGCGGCGCACGACCGAGGCCTTCGCTCAGAGCCTAAACGAGTATTTCGACGATACGTTTGTGACGGACAGCAAGGCCATCGCCGACCTCGCTACCAACTATTCAACAGACGCCGCCCGGCTTCAGCAGCAAATCGCGTCGATCATTGCGTCACCTTCCCGGTTCCTAGATGTTGAGAAACTGAAGACAGAAAAGGCACTGCTCGACTCCAAGGTGTCTATCAACGTCCAGCGGCTTGTTGGGAAAAAGAAGGAGGCGAGTCAGGTTGTTGAACTGGAATCCCTGAGCAACGTAGCCGCAGCAATCAAGGATTTAATTGATTCCGCAAATGTTCTCGTGGCGGCACATAACAAGATGGTCAAGAATCTCCCTCAAGAGCGCAGCACACTGACATCGCAGGTGTGGAAGTATGTGCTGGAGGAACTCAAAACCGACCTCACTGCATATAAGACCACGCGCGATGGTCTGGATAAAGCGATCACTGCCATGAACGGGCAGATTGCGGCGGCGACAACGGACAAAACAAAGAAAGTCGGCGAGATCCGCGAACTCGAGAAGCAGACGACGAGCGTTCAGCCAACGATTGACGCGATCAATGCTCTGCTCGTGTCCTTCGGGTTTCATGGCTTCTCGCTCGCGAAAACTGCAAGTGCCACCTCCTACAAATTGATTCGCCCCAATGGTTCAGATGCGAAGGAAACACTGAGTGAAGGCGAAAAAACATTCGTCACGTTCCTTTATTTCTACCACCTGCTCAAAGGCAGCGTCTCGGATAGTGGCATGACAACGGACCGCGTCGTTGTGTTTGACGACCCCGTTTCGAGTCTCGACAGCGACATCTTGTTCATCGTTGGAAGTCTCATCAAAGGACTGTTCGACGAGGTGCGATTGCGGACAGGACACATCAAGCAAATCTTCGTGCTCACGCATAACGTGTACTTCCACAAGGAAGTCACCTATAACCGGAAGCGTCCACGCAATGGCGTACTGAACGAGGAGACATTCTGGATCGTCAAGAAATCTGGGCTGGTATCCAACCTAGCCGCCCAGACGACCAACCCGATCAAGACGTCATACGAGTTGCTTTGGTCTGAAGTCCGGAAGCCGGAGCGCTCAAATCTCGCCATTCAAAACACACTGCGGCGCATCCTGGAGAACTACTTCAAAATTTTTGGTGACATCGAGCTGGACGAGCTTTGCGCAATGTTTGACGGACGGGAGAAGATTATCTGCAAGTCCCTTTGCTCGTGGGTGCATGATGGTTCGCATTATGCCCACGACGACCTCTACGTCTCGATCGACGATTCGACGGTCGAAAACTACCTCAAAGTCTTCAGAGAAATCTTCGTCAAGGCACACCACGAAGGGCACTACAAAATGATGATGGGAGATGCATTTGTCGAGGAGTCCGTGCAGGCTGCACCACGCGAGACCTGAATCGCCTAACAACGGCATGCAGCCGACGCCAAGAAGCCGCGCGCGGCTGATGCCGGACATTATCCTTCCCGTGCCCAGTGGAAATGGTGGGCGATCTGAGACTTGTGAAGGATTAAGTCAGGAGAGGTTCCTCCCCGGCATCACATCTGTCTCAACAATTCCTTCTAAGCTTGCGGATCTCTTCTCCCCCAACGCCGCCCGCTGCTGCTGACGCGTGCATCAGCGCTCCTGCTGAGTCTCGCCATAGTGAAGTCACGCGGCCCGCTTCCAGCGGGTGGCACAGACTGTTCGACGCTCCGTTCGACCATCGGTCGGAACGGAGCTAGTTTCTGTGCCAAGCGTGGCTGAGCGTGATGGCGAGCCAGCAGGGCGCTGGCAAGAGCGGAAGCAGTAGCGGGCGTCCCATCCTGTACTGTTCGAGACTCGGCGAGTTTACAGGCTTCGAGCGAGCAAGGCGTAGTTGGGTGATTCAGGAGGCCTTGCGGCGGCGCGCATCCTCTCGATCGACACTTCCCGGCTGGCAAGAGCGGAAGCAGTGTGGGCGGCGGTCTGGGAGTGGGACAGGCACAGCCGAAGACGGCTGAGCCAGTCCCCTTGGGCTCAATTTATTCCCCTCCCCCGCATCGCGACGAACCGTCGCCAGCTTCACTTCGCAACCCTCGCTTCGCATACACATGCGGAACGTTATACGTCTTGAGCACATACGGCACACAGGTGTACAATCTCGGACGTGAAGCCCATCAGATGGAACTCCGAGAAGAGTCTTTTGCTCAAAGCGGAGCGCGGCGTTTCATTCGAAGAAGTTCTTTCTGCGATCTCGCAGGATGGTCTCATCAGCGTGATGGACCATCCCAACCGGGCAAAGTATGCGCATCAAAAGATGCTTGTGGTTGCAATACGGGGCTACGCGTACCTCGTTCCTTATGTTGAAAACGAGCACGAGATTTTCCTGAAAAGCATCATGCCCAGCCGCAAGGCGACGCGCGACTTCCTATCTGGAGGCAAGTGAGATGAATGACGAAAAATTGTTGGAACAGGAGATTCTGGCCTCTTTCGATCGGGGTGAGTGGAAATCCGTTCGGAACCAGAAAGGCGAGATTGCGCGGATCAAGGCAGCGGCCACGGCTACCTTGCTTAAGAACAAACGGGTCAACATTCGCATCTCGTCGCGTGACCTCGAGGGACTGCAGGCCCGGGCTGCCGAGGAGGGTGTTCCATACCAGACACTCATGGCGAGCGTCCTTCACAAATTTGTATCTGGTCGTCTAGTTGAGACGCACCAACGCATGCCTACTCGAACAAGCCGGACGGTGCGCAAGCGCACCGCCGCTTAGGGCAGACGTTATCCAGTGTACGACCGCCTCTTATAGGGGGAAGGGCAGAAAAAGTTCCGGAGTCTTAACTGCTCATGGTTCGTCAAAAAAACTCCAGCCCCATTCCCCTCCCCTGCAGACTACTTCTCTTTCTTAGCATCGCCGGTTGCTGCTGACGCGCGCATCAGCGCCTCTGCTGAGTCTCGCCCGAGCCAGCAATATTCATGAGCGCTTCCGCTGCAATCGTGGATTCGCCGCTATGACAAGCCTGGACGCGGTAGCCCGGCGTCCAGGCAGGCGGGGTGCGCGTGAAGGCAAGCAGCAGGGACCCGAAAGCGGGACAGGCACCGCCGAAGACGGCTGAGCCAGTCCCCTTGGGCTCAATCTATGCTTCAAAGTCGATTGGGAGGATCGTGGCCGCCGCTGACCGGATGAAGCGGGACCCAACTTGCCGCAGCCTGCGACCGTTGCTCTCCAGTCGCAACGGCGAAGCCTGTACTGTTCGAGGCTCGGCGAGTTTACAGGCTTCGAGCACGCGCGGCGTAGTTGGGTGATTCAGGAGGTCTTGCGGCGGCACGCATCCTCCCGATCGGCGATCCTATGCTTTGGTTTTCATCTCGGCAGCGGACTCTGACTCGGCGGCTTCGCCACCTTCTTCTTCGACCGGCTTTTCTTCCTCCGGCACATCGAACCAGGACACGACCATCTCGTCCCACCAGGCTTCATCGATCTCTTTCCCTGGATCGGTGCCAAGAAACGAGACCTCATCCTTTGTAATATCGGGACCGACCACCTGGGGCTGGAACTTCGCCCGGTCGATAATCTCTTTCGTCGCATAGCCTCCGACGATCCAGGAGTCAGGATCGGCGCGGCGCGATTTGTAGGCCTTGAGCCCGATCTTGAGATACATAAAGATCTGCTGTTGTGCAGGATCCCCGACGCCTGACTGCGGCAAGCCCAGCGTCTTTTCGATCTTCTTGCGCCAATGCCGGTCGTCGTATCTCGACGTAATCAACTGGAGCATCGTCTTTCCAAGTTCGGCATCAAGCGGCATGGTTCGTGGTTCCTTTAGTCACTGTTTCAAGCAACCGGTTGTATGACAATTCAGCGTCCATAGGTGGCGGTGAGGGAAGCTTTTCCTAACGCATTCTGATTCAGATAGTACCCCACCATCGCGCCGGACGCCTCTTTCTTGAGCGGGAGCTGATCCACTTTCAACGCATAGACCGTCACAATATACCGATGGGGCTTATCGCCTTGCGGAGGACAGGGACCGCCGTACCCAGGCTGACCGAAGTCGGTGATACTCTGCACTGCGCCCTGCGGTGCGCTGCTGCCATCCGATTGGCCCGCACCGGCCGGGAGGGACATCACGCTCGGAGGAATGTTGAAGATCACCCAATGCCACCAGCCGCTTCCCGTCGGCGCGTCAGGATCATAGACCGTTACGGCAAAACTTTTCACATCTTTGGGGGCCTGCTCCCACTTCAGATCCGGCGACAGATTGCTGCCGGTGCAGCCGAAACCGTTGAAGACCTGTTCATGGCCGATGCTGCCCTGCTCTTTGAGCGTGGCGCTCGTCACGCGAAAATCTCCGGCAACGGTTGACGCCGGAAGCATCAGCAGCACCATCAAGGCCCACATTGGTCTCATCATATCTATCCTCCTTGCCCTCAACTGCCGGCGATCGTCATCTCACCGATCTTGATCGTCGGACTGGCAATGCGTCCACGGAACACGAGATCGTTACCGATCATCTCGATTCCTGCGAACATCTCTTTTAAGTTACCAGCAATCGTAATCTCTTCGACAGGGTACGCCAACTCGCCCCCCTCGATCCAGAACCCGGCCGCGCCCCGTGAGTAATCTCCGGTCACCATATTGATGCCAAAACCGATGAGGTCTGTGACATAGAGACCCTGCTTCACCGTCTTGATGATCTCTTGCGCCGTCTTCGTCCCTGGCGCGAGATAAAAATTCGTCGGACCGACCGACGGATTTTCACCGACGCTGCGGGAGGCGTTGCCGGTCGAGGCCATGCCAAGCTTCCGTCCGGAATAGGTATCGAGCAAGTAGCTCTTCAGCACTCCTCGCTCCACCACGGTCGTCCTTCTGGTCGGGAGGCCTTCGCCATCGAACGGCCGAGAGCCCAGTCCTCCAACCACTCGCCCGTCGTCATAGACCGTCACATACTCAGGAGCCAGAGGTTTGTCCAATTGCCCTGCCAGAAACGACGCCCCTTTATAGAGCGAGTAGCCGGACACCGCGCTGCAGAGATTTCCCATGAGGCTTCCGGCCATCTCAGCATCGAAAATGACAGGAGCCCGTTGGGTCGCCACCTTCCTCGCCCCGAGTTTTCTGACCGTCCGCCGCGCCGCTTCCAGTCCCACTGCTTCAGGGGAATCCAACTTGGCAAACTTCCGCTGCACGGCATACCAGGAATCGCGCTGCATGGCTCCAGTCTCCGGATCGGTCGCGACAGGCGATGCCGCCATGGAAAAACTGGAACTCTGATACTCCCCCAGGAACCCGTGACTGTTGCCCAACACCACGCGCCCAGAGGAGGAATCGAAGTCGCCCCCTTCAGAGTTCGTCACCCGCTCGTCCGAAGACATGGCGGCAGCCTCTACCCGCTTCGCCAAATCGATCTGCTGCTCCGTATTGAGTCTGGTTGAATCGTAGAGATCTAAATCCGGCCTCTCTCCCGCCATCTGATCCGCAGCCGGCAACCCGGATACCGGATCTCCCACGACGGCCTTCGCCAAAATACAGGTTTCGGCCACGAGTTGATTCAAGGAATCCGCTGAAAAATCCGACGTCGAGGTACTGGCAGAGCGTTTCCCGACAAAGACACGTAGCCCGAGATGCTTCTCCCGCGCTTTCGTGAGACGATCGACGGCGCCCAGCCTGACTTGTACTGAAAACGTTTCACCGTCGGCAATAATGATGTCCGCTTCCGTCGCCCCATCGCGCTTCGCCTTGGCCAAGAGATCCATGGCAAGCTGACTATACCCATCCCGCTGTTGTATCGCCTGGTTCATCGCTGTGTCCCGCCTACAGTAATTTCATCGATTCGAATGGTCGGCAGACCGACACCCACGGGAACGGACTGCCCGTCTTTGCCACAAGTACCGATGCCCTCGTCGAGCTTGAGATCGTGCCCGACCATCGAGACCTTGGTCAGAATCTCCGGTCCGCTACCGATCAATGTCGCGCCCTTGACCGGCCTTGTGACCTTCCCACCCTCGATCAAGTAGGCTTCACTGGCGGAAAATACGAACTTCCCGTTGGTGATGTCCACCTGCCCGCCACCGAACGAGACGGCATAGAGGCCGCGATCGACCGAGCGAATAATCTCCTCGGGGTCTGACGTCCCGGCTAACATGAACGTATTGGTCATGCGCGGCAAGACGACACTTTGATAACTCTCGCGCCGTCCGTTGCCGGTGAGAGGAATGCCCATCAGCCGCGCATTGAGTTTGTCTGTGATGTAGCCGCGCAAGATCCCGTCCTCAATGAGTACAGTGCGACCGGTCGGGGTTCCTTCATCGTCCATATTGAGCGAGCCTCGACGGCCCGGCAAGGTTCCATCATCGACGATCGTGCAGATATCTGAAGCCACTCGTTTGCCAAGGAGGTTCGAAAAGGCTGAGGTCTTCTTCCGATTGAAGTCCGCTTCCAGACCATGGCCGATGGCCTCGTGCAACAGAATCCCGGGCCAGCCTCCGCCTAGCACGACCGGCATGACACCGGCTGGCGCGTCGACAGCAGAGAGATTGAGAATGGCTTCACGCGCTGCTTCACGAGCAAACCGCAGATGCCGATCGCCTTCGTGGTAGAACTCGAATCCGACACGGCCCCCTCCGCCGAACGAGCCGGCTTGGCGTTGCCCGTTCTCCTCGGCGATACAGGTGACTTGCAACCGTGAAAGCGGCTGCACATCTCCAATCAACGTGCCATCGGAGGTGGCGACTACGACTACCTTATATTCCGTGTTAAACGAGGCCATCACATTCTTGATGCGCGGGTCATAGCGGCGCGCCTCGGCATCGATAGCATTCAAGAGAGACACGCGATCCGCTGTCGCCACTTCGGCCTGTGCCCGTTCAACCGGGTAAAGGTCGCGTGTTGGGCGTTGACGGACAGGCACTGAAACCGCCTGGGCCCCGCTTGGCGAATTGGCAATGTAGCGCGCCGTATCGGCCGCCAGCTCAAGATCCTTCTTCGTCAGTTCATCGGAATAGGCAAAGCCGGTTTTTTCACCCGCCGTCGCTCGCACCCCCACGCCCTGCGACACATTCTTCGTCGCGCGTTTGACGAGGGACTCTTCCATCGAAACGGACTCGGAGACACAAGACTCAAAATACAGATCGGCATAGTCGACATCACGGACTTTGACCCGTCCGAGCGCCGAGAACACGTCACCTTCGGTCAGACCAAAGGAGGCTAACTGAATAAGTTCACCCATGGTTTGAGAATCCCCACGACGATTAGCATGCGAATGGACGCTGGAGTATAGCCGAATCATTTCTGCAGGCGCAATGCAAGATCGTCCAACTTGTCGCTTTTACAGGACTTTTACGAAAATTCGGTTGACTTTTCTCCCCCTCGCCAGTAGACTTTGCTCGCCTGCCATACGTTTTCACCCAAGATTAAGGATCGTGACGAGCTACATCGCATGAGCACGAACGAATCATCGGCCATGGACCAGCTATCCATCGAAGAACTGGCCACAAAGCTCGATTCAGACCTCTTACCCAAACACGTGGCCATTATTATGGATGGCAACGGCCGCTGGGCAGAGCTCCGCACCCTTCCTCGCATCGCCGGTCATCGGGAAGGGATTCAGTCCGTTCGGGAAATGATCACCGTCTGCCTGGAGCTTGGCATCCACGCCCTGACCATCTACGCGTTTTCACAGGAAAACTGGAATCGTCCTGCGCAAGAAATCTCCTCGCTCATGGGTTTGCTCGAATATTACCTGTCGACGGAGCGAACGAAGCTCATTGAACAGGGTGTCCGGTTCCGGACGATCGGCCGACTCGACGCCCTCCCGGCCTCCGCCCTCCAATGGGTCCGGGCCGCCGAACAAGAAACTGCCCATCTCGACAAACTGCATCTGACCGTCGCCCTCAGTTATGGCGGCCGGACCGAGATTGTCGACGCGGTGCGGGAGCTTCTTCGTGAGGCACAAGACGGAAAGCTGCAACCGAACGAGGTCGATGAGGCACGAATCCAACAGCACCTCTACACCCATGACCTGCCCGATCCAGACCTGTTAATTCGCACCAGCGGCGAAACGCGAATCAGTAATTTTCTCCTCTGGCAGCTGGCCTACACCGAGCTCTACTTCACGCCAACTCTCTGGCCCGACTTCCGTCGCCGCGAACTCTTGCTGGCCTTGCTGGAATACCAGCGCCGCGAGCGGCGATTCGGTCGCGTGCTCAGCACCATTTCTTCATAGTGGCCGATCTACACGTCCACATGCAGCACGCCAACACCGCCGGCCAACAGCCGGCAAGCCCAACCCCGTCTGCAACGCCCCGATTCGACCCCCGTCGGATCTATACCGTCCTGGTCCTCGCGCCACTGTTGTATGCCGTCATTCGTTACCTCCCCCCCCTCGCATTTTCAGGCGTCGTAGTACTGGCCGGCGCGCTCGCGCTCTTCGAATTCTATCGATTATGTTTCAGCGACCACAGTCACTCCTGGCTGATCGGCATCGGCCTGACAGGATTCGCCGCGGTGATTCTCGGCGCACACCAGCCAGGCATCGTCGTACCGAGCCTCCTCGCGACATTGATCGGCATTATTTCCGTTCCGCTATTCAGCCACGCGCCCCTTGAGCAGAGCCTGAAGAACGGCGCCATGACCCTGTTCGGCGTACTCTACCTGGGCCTCACGCTTGGCCCGCTTTCGATGACGAGACTGCTGCCTCTCGGCGAATGGCTGATCTTCTTTCTTCTGTTGGTGACCTGGGCATCCGATACCGGCGCCTACTACGTCGGCACCGTCTACGGACGACATCGGTTGGCGCCGACGATCAGTCCGAAAAAAACCTACGAAGGCTTGGTCGGCGGCTTGATTGGTGCGATACTCGCCGCGTATGCAGTTCGTTGGTGGTTTCTCCCTGAGTTGTCCGGCCTCGATTGTCTCGTCTTGGGCACCCTGCTGACCATCACAGGTCTCTGGGGCGACCTGACCGAATCGGCCATGAAACGAAGCGTCGGCATCAAAGACTCCGGAGGAATTCTGCCAGGACATGGCGGCATGCTCGACCGGCTGGATAGTCTCTTGTTCACCGCCCCTGCCTTCTACTACTATGTAACGATGGTCAGCCGCCTGCGAGTCATCGAGTGAGGAATCAGCTATGAAAACAATCGTCATTCTCGGATCGACCGGGTCGATCGGCACCAGCACCTTAGATATCGTGGACCGGTTCCCGGAAGAGTTTCGTGTGGCAGGGCTGACTGCGGGAAGCAACGACGAAAAACTCGAAGAGCAGATCCGCCGCTACAAGCCCCGCATCGTGGCCCTCTCGAATGCCGCCGCGGCCGCCAGGCTCCGGCAGCGCTGCGCAGGACTGCCCGTTGAAATCCTGGACGGTCAAGAGGGTTTGATTCAGGTCGCCTCTGCGCCCGAAGCTGAGCTCGTCATCTCAGCCATCGTCGGTGGAGCCGGTCTTGTCCCCACCCTGGCCGCGATCCGGAGCGGAAAACAAATTGCCTTGGCCAATAAAGAGCCGATGGTCATGGCGGGGAAACTGATGCAGGACGAGGCGCGGCGGCATGGCGTCAAGATTTTCCCGGTCGACAGCGAACATAGCGCCATCTTTCAGTCGTTAGAAGGCCATCGTAAAGAAGATGTCCGCCGCCTCATCTTAACGGCATCCGGCGGAGCCCTCTGGACGCTGACGAAGGACGAGCTGCGCGATGTGACCCCCGAACGGGCGCTCCAGCATCCCAATTGGAAAATGGGCGCCAAAATCACCATCGATTCTGCCACCCTCATGAATAAGGGACTTGAAGTCGTGGAGGCCCGCTGGCTCTTCGACATCCCGGAGTCCCAAATCGAAGTGATGATCCATCGGGAAAGCATCATCCATTCTCTGGTAGAGTATGAAGATCGGTCGATGATTGCGCAGTTGGGATTACCGGATATGCGAACGCCTATTTCCTATGCGATGCGATACCCGGGGCGCCTGCCGCTGGACCTCCCGTCGCTGGACCTGACGGAGATTGGAAAGTTGACGTTCTGCAAACCGGATCACGACCGCTTTCCCTGTTTAGACCTTGGATTCGAATCGCTGCGGATCGGCGGCACGATGCCGGCCACGATGAATGCCGCCAACGAAGTGGCGGTTGAGGCGTTCCTGAATGGGGGCGTCCGGTTCACCGATATTGTGGACATTATTCGCAGCACGATGAACGCCCACAGCCCCAAAGAAGTGGATACGCTGGAAGAGGCGCTGGAGGCGGATCGCTGGGCCCGCGAGAAGGCAGAGTCGTTGGTCGTCGCATTGGCACGCTAGTTTTACACGAAGGAGCATACACCGTGTTCATGGCATTCACCTGGTCCCCCGATACCCTCTGGTTGCTCTTGCAGAAGGCCTGGTGGTTCCTGGTCGTCCTCGGCGTGCTCGTCGCGTTCCATGAACTCGGGCATTTCCTGGCCGCTCGCTGGGTCGGCGTCAAGGTCCTCAAGTTTTCTCTGGGATTCGGACCGAAGATTTTCGGCCGCCAAATGGGCGAAACCGAATATCTCCTCTCCGCCATTCCACTGGGTGGCTACGTCAAGTTGTTCGGCGAAGATGAAACCGAGGCCACCACGCCGGAGGATCGGACCAGGTCCTTTGCGCACCAAGGGCTCTGGGGGAAAGTCCTGATCGTCGCAGCAGGGCCTGGATTTAACTTTATTCTGGCCTATTTTATTTTTGCGGGATGGCTCGCCACCGGAGCGCCACTATTCGTCCCCACCTTCCAGGACTTGAATCCCGATGTCGAAGCGATGGTCCCCGGCTCTCCAGCCGACACCGCCGGCATCCAGATCGGCGACCATATCAGCCGAGTCAACGGACAGGAGATCTCGACCAGGACGGAACTATTCGACGCTGTCGCAAAAAGCAAAGGCCAGGCGCTGACGCTTGAGATCAAACGAAACAACCAGATCAAAACACTGACAGTGACGCCTGCCATTGCTCCAGGACCACAGGCCTCAACACAAGAGCCTGCCTATTACCTGGGCGTCGAGGAAACACCTCCCCTCGTCACCTCCGTCATGCAAGGCTCCCCAGCAGCCAAAGCCGGACTGCAGGCAGGCGACTATGTCGCCAACATCGAGGGCCACACGATCCATACCTGGTCGCAGATGACCGGCATGGTGAAAGAAAACCCCAGCCACCCACTCAAGATCGAGGTCCTGCGGGAAGGACAAAGGATTCCACTGACCGTGACGCCCTCTGCCGAGAAGACCATGGCCAATGGCCAATCGGTTGAGGTCGGCAAAATCGGCATTTCAGGACCAGGCCGTTCGATCATGCGCTCGAGCACCCCGTTGTTGTCGCTCTATGACGGCTTGGGGGCCACGTGGGGCTGGACCGAGCTGACGGCCATCGGTCTCTACAAGATGATCGTGGGGGACATCTCCAGTAAAAATATCGGCGGACCGCTGACCATCGCGAATATTTCCGGAGAAGCCGCTGCGCAAGGGGCCTCGAGTGTGGTCTTTCTCATCGCCATTCTCAGCATCAACCTGGGCGTCCTCAACTTGCTCCCGATTCCCATTCTCGACGGCGGCCATCTGTTGTTTTTCCTGATTGAAGCCATCCTCAGGAAGCCCCTCGGTGAACGCCAAAGAGAAGTAGCACAACAGGCAGGCCTCGTGTTATTAGTGGGCGTCATGATTTTTGCGTTCTGGAATGACCTTGAACGGATCTTTTTACGATAAGACACGAGGCTAAGAATCTCCACGTTGAACGTCTTCACCTCGGTGAAACAACTCCTCGATCACTGGCACTTCGAACTGAACAACCTGCAGGCGTGATCCCTTATTTATTGACCCTTCTCACTGAACTATGCGTACCTCTCAAGTCTTAATCCCGACATTGCGCGAAGAACCGGTCGAAGCGGAAACCGTCAGCCATAAGCTCATGCTCAGAGCAGGTCTGATCCGCAAAGTGGCAGCTGGCATCTATACCTATCTGCCGCTCGGCCTCAGAGTCATTCGAAAGGTCGAGCAGATCATTCGCGAGGAAATGAACCGCGCGGGGGCACAAGAACTTCTCATGCCCATTGCCTCTCCCGCAGAACTCTGGCAGGAAACAGGCCGCTGGAACTTCTACGGCAAGGAATTGATCCGCCTTAAAGATCGCCATGAACGAGAGTTCTGCTTGGGACCGACCCATGAGGAAGTCATCACCGATTTGTTCAGGCGCGAAGTCCGCTCCTATCGGCAGATGCCGCTGAATTTCTATCAGATCCAAACGAAGTTTCGCGACGAAATCCGCCCCCGCTTCGGACTTATGCGGGGACGCGAGTTCATCATGAAGGACGCCTACAGCTTCGACCAGGACGAAGCGAGCGCCAGGGTCAGCTATCAGAAGATGTACGACGCCTATCAGCGTATCTTCACACGCTGCGGCCTCACCTTTCGTGCGGTAGAAGCCGACACCGGGCTGATTGGCGGCAGCTCATCTCACGAGTTCATGGTGCTCGCCGATACGGGCGAGAACACCATCGTCTATAGCGATACCGGCACCTACGCCGCCAACGTCGAACAGGCCGAAGTGCTTCCGCCTATGGAGATGGACACCGACGCACCCCGTCCCCTGCGCGCCGTCCAGACGCCGCGTTGCCGGACCGTCGAAGAAGTCACCAAATTCTTGAACGTCTCCCCTGCTCACCTCGTCAAAACGCTCCTCTACTCGACGGGGAAAGAGACCGTGGCCGTATTGATCCGAGGCGACCATGAGGCCAATGAGATTAAGATTCAACGGCTGCTTCGAGTAACGGATCTTGAGCTCGCGACTCCCGCTGTTGTCGAGCAAGTCACGGGCGCGCCGGTCGGATTTGCCGGACCTGTCGGATTGAAAGATGTTCGAATTATCGCAGACCACGCAATCAAAGCCTTGCGCAACGTGGTCGTCGGCGGCAATCAACTTGATACGCACTATGTCGATGCAAATTCGGAGCGTGACTTTCACGTCGAGCAGTTTGCCGACCTCCGCAGTGCCTGTGCAGGAGACCCGTCACCGAGAAAAGACGGGACGCTGAAAGCGACGCGGGGCATTGAAGTCGGACACGTCTTTATGCTCGGCACCAAATACAGTGAACTCATGAAGGCCTCCTTCCTGGATGCGCAAGGCAAGGAATGCCTCGCCGTCATGGGCTGTTACGGCATCGGAGTCGGACGGACTGCCGCATCGGCGATCGAACAGAACCATGACGACAAAGGCATTATTTGGCCCTTCCCCATTGCTCCATTCCATGTGCATCTCCTCCCGCTCACCAAATCGGACCAGACCGCTCAAGTCACCCTGCAGCTCTACAACGACCTGCAGGCGGCGGGACTCGAAGTCCTATGGGATGACCGGGATGAACGAGCGGGTGTGAAGTTCAACGATGCAGACCTCATGGGAGCCCCGTTCCAAGTCGTCATTGGCGACAAGGGTCTCGCCGAAGGAGTCGTGGAGGTCAAGACTCGGAAGGACGGAGTGAAACTCAAGATGCCTCCCGCTCAAGTTGCCACACATCTGACTCGCACGCACACTAGCTAACACTCGACCGTCCCCCGTAGCGTCTCTCAGCTGGTGAGGTTCGGAACCTCGCCAGACTGAAACCGCCTTTTTCTTGCCTTCCACTCGCGATCAGCTAGACTCACATTCGACCTCCACTTCAGAGCAATTGTGCTCGCGAACGCCAGGCCCGCATATGCACTTCAATCCGGCGATGACCACCTTGTGTGACATGCAGGAATTTTCCTAATGCAAGCCAATCCCGTCCCGCAAAATCTCCAGGAGCTTCAGCAGAAAGTTGCCTTTACCGAGAACATCAAACGTATCGCTGACCAAATCAATGCCGCCAGCGATCTCGACCATATTCTGCTCGACCTGCACAAAGACATTCTCAGTCTCTTCGACGCTGAAGATCTCACCATCTATGCGTTTGATTCCGACAAGAAAGAAATTTTCTCGAAAGTCCCGCACATCGATAGCGTCGAGGAAATCCGCATCCCCATCACGGAACAAAGTCTGCCCGGGTTCTGCGCGAAGTATCTCCGCCCGGTAAATATCGCCGACGCCTACAACATGGCAGAGCTGCAGGGCGTTCACCCTTCACTCCTCCACGACAACTCCTACGACAAGCGAACCGGATTCAAAACCAAGCAGGTCTTGACCTATCCGATCGTGGCTGAGAACAAGTATTTAATGGGCGTGCTCCAACTGCTCAACAAGAAAAGCGGCGCCCGCTTTACCAGGAAAGATGAAGAGTCTGTCGCCGAAATCGCCAAGGCCCTCGGCATTGCCTTCTTCAACCTTCGCAAGGTCTCGAAGAAGAACCCGACCAAGTTCGATCTTTTGGTGACGAATAGCCGTATCACCCAAAGCGATTTAGACAATGCCATCGCCGAATCCAAGAAAGGGATATCGGACTTCGAGAGCATCTTGATCGAAAAATACAAGGTGCCGAAGCTTGAGATTGGCAAATCGCTCGCGCAGTTTCACAAATGCCCCTACATCGAGTACAGCGATCGAACGATCGTCGATATCGAGCTTCTGAAAAACCTCAACGTCGACTACCTCAGAAAAAACCATTGGATGCCCCTCAAGCGGGACAGGACCGCCATCGAGATTTTGACAGACGACCCTGGCGATCTCGACCGTGTAGCGGATATCAAGCGCACGTTCCCGGGCCTCAACATTCGTTTTGCCATCAGCCTCCGCCGCGATATTGCGCAGTTCCTCAGCTCCGCCACAGGACAGGGACAGGGAGATAGCGGCAGCACCAGAAAGCTGGATGAAAACGTCTCGGACATTCTCGGCGAACTCGTCAACGAAGCCCAAGAAGCCGCAGCGGAGGATGCCGGGGGTGGACTCGACGAAAACGACAATGCCATCGTACGGCTAGCCAACCAAATCATTGCCGATGCCTATCGCCAAGGCGCCTCGGATATTCACGTCGAGCCCTATGGTGAAAAGCGTGAGACCCTTGTCCGTTTCCGGGTTGACGGCGATTGTTTCGAATACATGAAGATCCCCCAGAGTTATCGCCGTGCCATCGTGTCTCGCCTGAAAATTATGGCCAGCCTCGACATTGCAGAACGGCGCAAACCCCAGGACGGCAAGATCAAATTTAAGCTATCGGAAAACAAAGAAATCGAGTTGCGCGTCGCAACGATTCCGACTGCTGGATATAATGAAGACGTCGTTATGCGTCTGCTCGCAGCCAGCGAGCCCTTGCCCCTCGATAAAATGGGATTTTCAGACCGGAACCTCGCGGCGATCAAAGAGATCGCGGCAAAACCCTATGGCATCATTCTCTGCGTCGGACCAACCGGATCAGGTAAAACCACGACCCTCCATTCCGTTCTCGGATTTATCAATACACCGGACATCAAGATCTGGACGGCAGAGGATCCTGTCGAAATCACGCAGTACGGGCTTCGGCAAGTGCAGGTCCAGCCCAAGATCGATTTCACCTTTGCCAAAGCCATGCGCGCATTTCTTCGAGCCGACCCGGACGTGATTATGGTCGGAGAAATGCGAGACAAAGAAACCGCTGAAATCGGCATCGAAGCCTCACTGACCGGACACCTCGTCATGAGCACGCTCCACACCAACAGCGCGGTGGAGACGGTCACCAGACTTTTAGATATGGGCTGCGACTCCTTTAGCTTTGCCGATGCCATGTTAGGAGTTCTTGCCCAGCGCCTCACTCGTAGGATCTGCAAGGACTGCAAGGAGCAATACGTGGGGACAGCAGTTGAGTATGAGGAAATTCGCCAGGGATACGGACCTGAGAATTGGGACAAGCTGGGCATCCCGCAAGACAACACCTTCCGCCTGGCACGCGGAAAGGGATGCGAGACTTGCAATCGCACTGGCTTTAAGGGACGCGTGGCCCTGCACGAATTACTCCTAGGATCGGACCGCATCAAACGCATGATTCAGTCGAAAGCCAAAACTGAAGAGATGGTGAAAGCTGCCATCGAGGACGGGATGACGACCCTCATGCAGGACGGGGTTCAGAAGACCCTCCTGGGCCACACTACGTTCAAAGAAGTGAAAGCCGTGGCGATCAAGTAGTCACAGGTGACGCATCTCCGTCACAAATCCCCTCTCTCCCCCGAGCAACCTCAGCCCTCTCAGGCCCTTCTGCTACTGTATCGCGACTAGGCATGCCTCGCCGAATCAGCACGATCGAATGCCGATCATGCATCCGCAGCTATGCTGATAGCCAGCGGCAGCTGTCTCCCCTTGAGTAAAAGAAGCCCCGAAGAAGAGAGTCACTGCAAATGATCTTATATCTGAGGCGAGGGAACACGGGAGAGAAATTTCCGCAGGCGAGTTTCAGCACGTTGCGAGAGCGCAATAAACTCCAACCCAAAGGTATGACAATTACCCCATCGCACCGTCGCATCGACATTCATCGTCGTCGTGTGATCCGGCAATCGAAGACTGACCGCGAGCTGATCTCCCTGGTTCAGGGAGGCCGGGCTCATCACCTTTGCACCGTTCAACGATACATCAAGCACGACGCCCAATCCTGCACGCTCGGCCGCCGCCCATCGCTGTAAGCCGATTCGGGCAAACGAACAGGCGAAGGGTGCCGGAATGCGAAGACGCGGGTAACGTCGTGACTCAGTCCCCATTCCACCTTTCATCAAAACCTTCCAACCTCTGCGACAAGGGGAAATTATGCGGCGCTCGTTGACATGACCGCCACATACTTTTCGAGACGGCTCTGTGCCGCCGGAGACAACTCAGTGAACGCCAGGCCGAAGAATTGATCCTTTCTCCACTGCACCGTGGCCACAGCAATCTCGGCAGGCTTGATTTGCCTGGGAAGACGCAGGCTCAATGTGATTTCGTCTCCGGGCTTGATCTCAGCCTCGGTGCTGACTCGAGCACCACATATCGATAGATCGTAGACCACACCCAAGTCGACAGGAGGACGGCGCAACCAACGCCGGACCTGACGGCGAGACAGCGCACAGGCAAACGGAGCAGAGATACGGACTCGCGAATGCCGGCGGAACTTATTCGAACCAGAAGATCGATATGAGAGTTGTTCCATGGAGCCTCCCTCCCTGTCGCTACTGTACTCCAGCGCGTTCTACTCAGAAAATCATTTCATGAATTCCACTTATTGGCCCATTGGACGGATCGAGTTGCTTCACCACGACCAGACCTTCAGCAAATGCCGGGTTTGACTCTCGCCATACCCCATGGTATTCTGCCTGTTCGTACGAGCCAGCTTTTTGTCTCGCGCGGCCCCATCTCACTCGATCGTCCTAGCGCGCGTGATTCAGTTCGGACGAGCTGCTCTTACGTTCCATTGAATGTCTGCACGAATACCGAGCAGAACGATGGGCGAAGCGATTGAAGCATTTCTGTCCGATCCCCTCATCTCCATCGAGCATCGGTCTAAACCGGAGATGCCTGGTTCTATAAAGGAGCATCCATGAAGCTATCCACCGGGTGGCGAGCCGACAAAACGAGAAAGAACCGCGCAAGGGCAACAAGGAAACCGAAGATCAGATGGGAGGTACTAGGCCTTCCAACTCCTCTCGACCCCAGCTTGACGACCTCCATGGAGGATATTCGCCAGCAGGTGTCGAACATGGCTAGCCGTGGATTCGGCCAGGGCACGCGCTCGCGTACGGCCGAGCGCGAAGCAAAAACCACCAACCATGCTCCCGACTCAACCACCAAGAGACGCCGAGGAGCAACGGAACCGTCGCCATCGTAGACGGGACCAGACCATAACGGCAGGCGATTGACGAATCACAACGAGTCGTCACGCAAAGGAGGGCATCATCGGACGAGCAGGAAAAACGACCATCGCAAAACGAGACCGCGAGAAAGCGAAACAGGTTCAGCGGCGCGATAAAGACGCGAAGCGGGAACAGCGTAAGACCGAGAAGCCAGATCGCCCCTCGAGCACTGAGGGAGGAGAAGATCCTGATTTGGCAGGGCTTCAGTGGGGCCCACAAGAGCCGCTGTATTAGGGAATGATGTGATGCACGACGCGCATCACATCATTCCAGTCGCACATCGCTTTCATAAAACAGTCAGAGGAGAATGCCACCCTCGACTGTTGTGACTATCTAGCGATACTCGCCCTTCCGCCGTAACATTCGTATCACGACACTCTCATCTGCATGAATCAGCACATCGCCCCAATCCTACGATCCGACCAAAATCTCCTGCGCAGGTCAGGACCAGCCAGCAATTTCGTCATCCCGTCTACAGCACTCCTCCTGGCCACCCACACTCTATTGCCAATCGAGGAATACCGTCGCTGACAGCACCTCCCTTGCTCGACTCGGCCCTGCGAAACCTAGCTTCCCTCTGGCACGACAGGACTCGGCTGCTGCTGGAGTCGGTCCTCACCTGGCCGCCCCCAACGCTGTCGGTCACCTCGTGAACGATCCGCCCCCACTCTCGAATGGGCACGATCGCTGGGGCCAGGACTTCCCTCTGCCAGAGGCACCGCATGTCCCAACAATGTTTCAATCGCGCGCAATTGATCGCGATCCTCGCCGGTCACAAAACTGGTGGCTCTCCCGGTCATCTTCATCCGGGCTGTCCGCCCAATACGATGAATGTAGTCCTCCGGCGAGTTGGGCAAATCGTAATTCACCACGTGGCCGATGTTCGCTACATCAATCCCACGAGCTGCCACATCCGTCGCGACAAGGATTCTGACCTGTCCTCGCTTAAATCCATCGAGAGCACGAAGACGCTGAGGAAGCGTTCGGTCTCCATGGATCACCGCAACGCGGTGGCCAGCCTGTTCAAGCGTTTGCCCAAGTCGATCGACCCGGCTCTTTGTCCTGGCAAATACGAGCACGGTACCTCGTTCCACCCCTAACAACGACACCAACAGATTGGTCTTCTCCTGGGACGATGTATAATGCACCGCCTGAGTCACACCTTCAGCCGTCGTCGAGTGCGGCGTCACCATCACACGAACGGCATCCTTCAGGCTCGCCTGAACCAGGCGGGTCACGTCAGTCGGAAGCGTGGCGGAAAAAAGCAACGTCTGCCGCTCCAACGGGAGCGCGTCAAGAATCTGGTTGATCTGCGGAGCAAAACCCATGTCGAGCATACGGTCGGCTTCGTCAAGCACCAAAATTTTAATGGGGGCCATATTGACCGTCCCGTTCCACATATGATCCAGCAAACGGCCCGGCGTGGCAACCAGGATATCGGGACGCTGACGCAATCCTCGAATCTGCGCCTGCATATCGCTCCCACCGACGATAACCGTGGCAGAAATATTGTGACTGCGACCGAGCTTCTCGATTGAACCAAAAATCTGCAGCGCCAATTCCCTCGTTGGCGCGAGAATCAATGCCTGGGGATGACCTTTCGGCAAAACTGCGAGGCGCTCGATCATCGGCACCACAAATGCCGCCGTCTTCCCCGTACCGGTTTGTGCGCACCCGATCACGTCCCTGCCCTCAAGAGCTGGGGGAATGGCCTGGGCTTGAATAGGAGTAGGAACCAACAACCCCGCTGCCGTTAAATCACGCAAAAGCAGCTCAGACAAACCAAGGGTGTGAAAACTCGTGTGAACAGAGGTATCCACTGCACTATCCTTTCAGTGTGATCGCATTAAGACGGGATCAGAGAGCCGAGGGGAGAGAAACCAGAAAGGGATCAACTCCGACAGGACCTGGTCGCGATGCGATCGCGAAGTCCGTTATGGTGTATACAATCGTACCGCCGGACACTGCGATTACGCTGTACAATCATCGTACAGTACGCCCCTTCAGGCGTCAACTCTCTCGAAGAATCAAGAGGCTCGAAAATATCACGGGGGCAATAGCCAGCACTTCCAATACATAGAACTGCTGATCATGTTGTAATGACCGGCTCAATCGCTATATTCGATGAACTGTGCTATCCTGACAGAGGTTCAAGCTCGGTCACTACTCTATCCCTCGCGCCTTAACTCTCACCCTCGTGATCCTGCGCGATCGATGCTCTAGTTTCCGCCCTACTCTGCATACAGATCTCATCAAAGAGATCGAACAACCGAACCAGTCCGTGCCGCACTCATCTCTGTTCGAGCCGTACGATCGGCAGACGACCACAGGACCGCAGGGTCCTTGAATGAATAACAATGCCGCGTATAATGTCGGACTAAGGCCACAGTACGCATACCCCGGAACGAAGAGGCCCTAATGAGCCAGACAGCTCCTCAACGCGCGACTCCACGACCACCCACGATCGCCATGACATCGACAGGACTTCCGATTGCGATCAGCCGACGCTACAACAAAGTCTGGACGATCATATTGTTTTGCGCCATTGCCATAGGCGCCATAATCGGAGTTCCGCTCTATGGATACGTCTATCACTACAGCTGGCTGGACTGGTCGCTCTTTGGGCTCCTCTATGTCGCCAGTGGATTAGGCATCACGGTCGGCTACCATCGACTAATGGCCCACCGAAGCTTCGACTGCCCGAACTGGGTCAAGGGCGCACTCTTAATCGCGGGGGCTTGGGCGTTGCAAAACTCCGCCATCAAATGGGCATCCGATCATCTGCGACATCACGCGCATTGCGACGAGGTCAAAGATCCGTACAACGCGCAACTGGGATTCTGGCATAGCCACTGCGGATGGCTCTTTACCCCAGATCAGTATGCCGATCCAAAATATGCGACGCGCGTCGCGAACGACCCCGTTGCGATCTGGCAACACCAGCGCTATCCGCTTCTAGTCCTTACGGGTTTGGCCGGCACATTTCTCATCGGTTTCCTCCACAACGGCATCATGGGCGGCATCGGCTGCTTTCTCCTCGCCGGTGTGGGACGAACGTTTGCGGTGCTGAACTCTACGTTTTGCATCAACTCCGTCTGTCATCTGTGGGGACGTCAGCCACACGGCACATCTGATTCCAGCCGAGACAGCTGGCTCGTGTCTCTCGTGACCTTTGGCGAGGGGTACCACAACTACCATCATATGTATCCGACTGACTACCGAAACGGCCATCGCTGGTACCACTTTGACCCCTCGAAATGGCTAATCCTCGGGCTCTACTCACTAGGACTTGCGACATCGCTGAGGACAGGCTCGTACGTCGAAGACTCGCTCACTCGACCGACTTAATACGTCACGAAGGGAATCTCGATGGGAAAACGAGTCCTGTATGTGGGAGGACTCCCGGACAAGGTCTCGGACTGCGAGCTACGTGGTCTGTTCGCCTCCTATGGACTGGTCGCCAGAGCCTATGTGGTCCGCTTCAAACATACAGGAAAGTCTGCCGGATACGGATTCGTCGAAATGGGGTCCGGGGAACAAGCCTTGAGCGCCGTGGTCGCCCTTGAAGGCACAGAATGGGAGGGACACCTCCTCAGGCTTTACGTGACTCCCTACGCAAACCAACCAGCCTAACCTCGAACACGTCTTGGAGAAAGAATCACCATGGGCCGTACCAACTTAGACCCGATCATGACCTTTCCCGATGGGTCGCACCTCTTGATCAGCACAGCCTGTTCAAAAGAGGGCAATTTCTCCTGCGCCCTCTACATGGCAACCATTGAAGCTGATGATCGAGGAGCCTTCCGCGTCGTCTCCAACCATCTCGCAGCAGCCACCTGCCTCGTGGCGCAAGAAGATGCCTATAACCATGCCCAGCGCCTCTACCCGCGTTCGGCTGAGACGATGAAAAAGCCTCCCTATCTCATTTGGCCTGGTCCCGGTCCAACCGGAAACGCAGATGTATAGAACCGCCAACTGAATCGATCGCTCAAG
The DNA here is from genome assembly GCA_030682135.1 of Nitrospirota bacterium. Classification (GTDB taxonomy): domain Bacteria; phylum Nitrospirota; class Nitrospiria; order Nitrospirales; family Nitrospiraceae; genus Palsa-1315. The sequence goes on from JAUXQT010000038.1 coordinate 34,541, forward strand.
CCCTCGCGTTCCATTCCTCCTTACACAGGGCCCCACCACGCTGAAGAAATAGGCGCTATAGCTTTTCCCTTGCGTCTCTGTTAAGGTGTTCCTGTTTCATGCGGCGGGCCTCGCATGAAACAGCAAATAGAACGGCCCATCACCGATATTGTTGTTGCCGAGAATCTGATCGGAAGTTCGACCCAAGCCGCTCCATTGTTCGCGTCTTCGGCCCGTTCCTTCCCCTCGTGTGTTCGTTCTCGAGTCGCAGACAATATCAATTTCAGAAGGAGGAACCCCCATGGGTTCAAAACTTTATGTCGGCGGGTTGCCGTATGCGGCAACTGAATCACAGCTCACCACCCTCTTTGCCGCGCATGGCACCGTCGAGTCTGCGCGCGTGATCACGGACAAGTTCACCGGGCAATCACGAGGCTTCGGCTTCGTCGAGATGGCCACACAGGAAGAAGCCAAGGCCGCGATTGCGGCGTTGAACGGCTCACAGATGGACGGACGTCCCCTGACTGTCAATGAAGCCAAGCCACAAGAACCACGCACCGGCGGCGGTAGCGGTGGTGGCGGTGGTCGTTTTGGCGGCGGTGGCGGCGGTGGCGATCGCGGCGGTCGCAGCCGCTTCTAACGAAGCGCTTACCAGCAGAAGCTGTAGAAGGGGCGCTTCGCGAGAAGCGCCCCTTCATGTTTTAGCCCTGTACCCTCTCTCAATTATTTACCCCTCGCTCCAATTCATCGTAACGCACGTCCATTCACTAGACGCTGCCTGCTAACGCTTCCACCCCGACAACACACACCGTTGCGCAATAAGTGGCGTGAAGCTTTCCACATCTTCAGACACCTTTGTCATGACTTCATTCGCCAATCTGTGATCGTCAAAACATTCGTAGGCATCATCAAGAAATCCACCCCGAAGCAGCGGGTGCTGAAGAAACGCCTGCCCCGCTCCAGTTGCCACCTCCAAAGGATACTCAGCCACCGAAATGCGAGTGAGATCAAGCCGTTCCAGCCAACCACGAACGTCTTCGGCCGACGGCCGTTCAGCAATGTAGACCTCAAGCCGACGGCGCTCAGCTAAGAGTCCACCAACAGCCATCTCTTGGTCGATCCGACGCCAAAGTGAATCAAACGTGCCCAGCGAAGGAAATGTCAGCACCAGCTGACCTCCGGACTTGAGATGCTCCAGTAATCCCTGGATGACCTCGAAACGGTTCGGGCGGAAAAACATGACAGACAGGTTGCCCGTAATGCGATCGAAACAGGGCAGCTGCGAAGGCAAGGCACGCATATCCTGGCACTCAAACCGTAGCCACGGAAGCTGTGCGCCTTGGATGAGTCGCGCATTTTCCACCTGGCGCCCACTAAGATCGACAGCCAAGACTTGCCCGGTGGGCCCCACCTGCTCTGCTAAATAGAACGCAGGGATCCCATGCCCGGAAGCAATGTCAAGAACGTGCAGGCCAGGACGAAGATCTACATGCTGCAACAACGACTCAGCAAAGGGAGTGGACCAATGGTCTTGGGACGGGAGAGACCACCGGGATCTCACATCAGTCGTGCGTTCGCTCATAAAGCGCTCCCTCTCTCGTAATGGTGGCCCACCATGCCAAGATGCCACAACCTGGACTACCAGTCCGTTTCACGAAGCGTCACCCATGACCGCCCAGTGCAGCCAAGACTCTTAGCAGAAACACTTCGCAGGATTATTCTGAGAGGGCCGTGAAAGAAAGGACGTCACCGCGGATTCGGCAGGGTCAGGCGAATAGGCGCCACACCTGACCCCCCTGAGACCTACGAGGGTTTCGGCTGGCGTTTCACATGTAGGCCCTTGTCGCTCTTGCTCAGCGGTTTACTGGACTCGCCTTCAGAGAGAATGTCCTCAATCTGGGACTCGCTGCAGGTAAGATCGCCATCGACAACTTTCCGTATGTGAGTGCCGGCCGGCTTGGCTGCGGCATGAACCTTCTTATCTTTGGCATCGTCCGACATGATGACTATACTCTTTCTTGGTGAATAGGTGCTGCAGTAAAGCAGGACATCTACGGCGATAACATATTATCCAGCGAGACTATGAGAGGAGGATCCTCCCATGACCAGCAGGCTGATTGCTCGGCGACGCATCCAGAGGAGGCACTTCGATGATGCCGCACAATCTGAAGATGCGCGCACTACACTCCGGCGGACACGGCAGCCGCACTCTGAAGCGGCGGAACGACTGCAGCTGGCGCTGTCTGCATAGACGCCTTCAGCTCATCAATCGCCTTCGCAACATCTTCTTCAGTCGATCCAAAACGATCGCCCATCACCTTCACGGCCTGGGTGATCGCCTTCTTCATTTTCACAATCTGTTCTTCCGGTGTCATGACGTCTCTCCTTTAAATATTATTCGGGACCTATAACAAGAGGCCTGCTGCTCGTCCATGGCATTTTGTGTCCCGCAACAAACCGGTCTACTTCGGTCATGGTGCACACACGATCGCCCCAGCACATCCCGCATGCGTCGAACTAGGAGCGGCGGAGACTGGGAGATCAGACGCGCGGGAAGGACACAACTGGCGCGAGGGATAGAACAGTCAGCGAGGCTCAATACAAAACAGCCCTATGCTAGACGCCATAAAGAACCTGGTCAAGAGCTATTAACAGGATGTCAGGCGTTCCACCAGCGCCACAGATCACGGCCCTTGACGTGAGAGAAGCGAGACGGTTTCAACTATGCTAATGATCTAATTCGTATCGCACGGCGCCGAGCAGCTGAGGCATGCTAAACGGCTTCCGAAACGTCTGTCGTGCTCCGAGAAGTTTTGCGACATCTAACACGTTCTTTTCCCCTCCCGCGCCTGAGATAGCGACTACCTTGGCGTTGAGGAATTCACGCGTCAGCTCCAGAAGCATATCCAGCCCGTTCAACTCTGGCATGAGGATGTCTGTGATGACCAAGTCCGCCGGTTTCCGGCGATACAACTCAAGCCCCTGGCGGCCGTTGGCAGCCTCCGTGACCTCATACCCTGCCGCTTCCAGAGCGGAACGGAGAAGAATACGGATGGACTCTTCATCATCGATGATCAGAATCGTCGCCATGATACGAAACACTCCCGTGGCTTTCGATAAGAAGGACAATCCTTGCACCGTACATATGAATCACGTGCGCAACGCCGTCCCCTTACGACTCCTCTTCTTCGATGCCATCGATGGAGGCTTTAATCCCCTCAACGAAGGCCTCAGGCTGGGCCAGTGCGCGCTCCGTGAGTTGAAACTCAGAGACCAACACACCGTCTTTATCGACAATAATCAAGCGATATCCCAGCTTCACAACGACATCCCCTAGTGAGGCAACCCCATCTGCCACGAGACTACCACAGGAAGAAGTCTGACTTCGACGATGGGTCCTATAAGAAAGCATTTCTAATGGATGGCTGATGCGGCCAGCAGGTGCAGAGACAAACACACCGACTTCCGTCGCCGATCACACAGGCACCCGCGAGACGAGGGCCCCACCCCTCGAAGGAGACCATCGCTAGCCTTCGTTACGATTGATCTCGATCGAAGCTCTAGACGCCAGCCGATCGCCCGCTCCCAATTTTCTGGTGAACAGCTCCAAGGCCATGTTGTAACAGATTCTGGCCGCAGCCGGGTCGTAACGAGGACCTTCGTCACGCAGAAAGGCATGTGCAGCATTGAACTCATGCCACTGGAAGTGCATACCGGCATCACTCAACGCGTTGTAAATCAGCGCACGCCCCTCCCGGGAAATATGAGGGTCCTGCCTGCCCCAAATCATCAGCAACTCACCCCTGATCTCGCCGATCCGGTCCAGGCTGTTGTCGTGCATGCCCTTGCCCAAACTGCGCTTATGAATATCCGTTGCATAGCAACAAGCGGCGGCTAACACGTCGGGCTGCATGGCTGCGCGAAACGCTAAATGCCCTCCAATGCACAATCCCATAACCCCCAGCTTGCCCGTGCATAATGGTGATGACTTGAGAAAGTCCAGCACGGCACGCGCATCGCCATCGTAACTCGACAATATCTTGGTCGTCTTGTGCCGATTGCCGCGCTCGGCGCCCGCCTCGTCGTAAGCTAGCACTGTGCCTGCCGGCTCCAGTTCATGGTAGATCTCGGGAACCGCTACCATAAATCCATGGCTCGCCAGCATCGCAGCTGCGCGCCGAATGGGCCCCGTCACTTGGAAGATCTCCGAGTACAGCACCAGGCCAGGATATCGCCCCTCAGCCGCTGGCCGAAAGAGATACGTACGCATAGGCCCCGTGGGTGTGGGGATATCAGCCGAGTCGGTATCGTTGACGATCATGCCATGTTCCGATGCAGCAACAGAACACTCAGTCCTTATCGGTCAAAGATAGAACTGGCGAACGTCGACCGTGAGAGGTCACGGATGCATAACTTGTATCATGTTTCTCAAATAGGAAGTGGATGCCCGTGCGGCAAGAACCTTCTACCTCCCCCTACTGCCTATCGCTAGTACCCACGCCCACTGCCGCCGCGGCCCATCCGATCCAGCGGGAGCGCGTCATACCGAGCCTTTAAGTCTGGATGCCCGTTGAGATAGGCCTTGACGGACGCCTCATCTGCAAAAACATCCGGGCTCCGCTTCCGATATTCTTCAATCGACAGGTGATGCTTCGCCAAGACTGTGTTGAGCTTTGCATTGATGTCCGCGCCCATCTCCTTCATCTGCTCTGGCGACGGACGCTGCCCTTCCTTGAACCGCTCCCCGCCTTGAAAATAGCTCGTCATCATCTCGCCGATCTCAATCCTGGCTTTCACAAACGATTCCACCTCGGCCGGATCCGCCGCATACCCGAACCCGGCGGACAACACGATACCCCATGCAATTCCTATCATGTACCGAGTCAACATCATCGCCAATATCCCTTCGTAAGAAGATGGATGAACTACGCCTTCAATCAACGAACGCCATCATATCATCCAGGCCGATCAAAAACGGATAGGCAGAATACCTGTGCAGATGGGCCGGCCCATTCCTCAGTGAACAAGAATGAACACAACATTCCGGCACACCTGGCGAACATGTCCCTGTGAGACCGGGTATATTCCCTCCATTATTCGCTATGACAGAGCTGCCTATGGTAGAGTACAAGTGTCTATGTTGAGCAAAGAATGTTGTGATTCCTTCCCTGTTGACGACGCCCAAGAACGGTCGCGCGAACTGTCTCGCCGTCTCTCCGTCAACGCCGTGCTGACTCATTTCGTGCTTAATTCGAGACCGCTCGCCGGGATAAGGCGCATCGTTGACATTTCCACCACCGTGGGATGCACGATGAAAAGACCGGCAGTTATTCTTCACTCCATATCGAATTACAGGGAGAGACCATGACTATGAATACCGTAAAACCTGCGCAGCCACGAACAGCCAAGGCCTGGGTTCGCATTCCCGATGGCACGAAGGTCAAACACCGTCATGAAGGACACATTGGATTTATCGATGGGCTTACCGAGATTGTCACCGGCCCCAACCGGAACCCGGATGGAAAAACGCAATATCGCATGAATATCGGTGCACCGGATCGCCAGCTCGTAACAGAAGACGATTTGTCTATCCTGATCGACGATGAAGATCTCGTCATTATGTTGCGGCAGAAGGCACCCTATCGCCGCGCCGTCACACAATCGCTTCACAGTGTACTGGCAGCGGATCGCTTCATTAAACCGGCCTAGCAGCAGACCGCAGCGCGCGCGACATGCGAGACTGGCTGGCTGTTTCGGCATCCTGCTGGAGTCGGCTCAACTCGGAGGCAACCATGACAGAGACCTGCTACGCCAAAGGCCAGAAAGTGATCTTGGTCACCAATCAGATCAAGAACGGCAAATGGCTATGCAAGTTTTCGATTCCAGGATCCAGCCATCTCGACGGCGGCGTGGCAGGCCAGGATTCTTCGAAGGGCTACAACACCGAATGGGAAGCGCGAACCAACGCATTTCAGCGAGCCAAGCTCATGCTGGAAGGGCCTCAGGACGTCACGCGGGAGCGCCTTCCTAAACAATTCTGATGGCTAATATTTGTAGTTGGACCGTGAGAAAAACGCAGACGAGTGCTGGCTGGGAAAACTTCCTTGTGGGCTCACGGATTTAAACGGCTCGAACAGCGGTCTCCCTCTCCCCAACGACCGCACTTATCCTACGCCCATCAAATCACAGAACAACGACTACTTCAGCAGACAGATACATTTGGCACGAAGCAGCCCTCCCGCATGATTCATGAACCGTGCGGGAGGCGCTCAATGTCCGGCTATTAGGCCCAGGTCCTGTGCAATTCGCTGACATGCTCGATTCCGCCCACTGCGCTAATCTCCCAACGGACATCGTCAGGAATCGTGACAACCCGCAACTCAGCACCATGGCCATTGGCGGCGATACCGAGCTCCTCCACAACTTGTGCCAACTTCAGGTCATCACGCGGAATCAGTATTCCGCACTGATTGAGGCTCGGCTCTCTCGGCGTCGCAGCCTCGGGCCAGTAGGCCCCGAGGTCCGTTTCCTTAAGCGCATCCAGCTGGCCCAGCTCACGTAATCGCAGAAATGCTTGGTGACTCAGCGAAAACTTGTCGTAGCTCTTATTGATCACAATTTTCTTCATACACCGATCCTTTCCTCTCCCTTGTCAGGGCTCAGGTTGTCGCAATATTTGATGGGCATGGGACCGGCTCTTCTATCCGCGCAATCAGGTTGCGTGATTCGTCAGGCTACCTTTACGGGATCGGCATACTTGCTCGTATAGTTCCCGGACCAATGAGAATAACGACGGTTGGCCCATGTATTCACATCTCCGTTCTCAGTCGCGCCATATCGCTTCAACAAGACGGCTGTGAAGGTAACAAGGTTCCCCGCAATTTCCAAAAGATCTGCGTCCGTAATCTTCACCCACTTCGCTTTGAGTGGCGCCTTGAGTTGTATCCAAAATGCTGAAAATTGTTCTTGATTCATCTGACGTTCCTCTCTTGCGTGGTGTAATGACAACTGTACACATTGATTCACCCGATGTGTCACAAAGGTTTGGCCCGTCATAGTCAGACCGCTGTTTCTGCCAGAGACAGCGGTCGTGCGCCACAACAAGATGCGTCAACCAATAGGCACTCTGGCGTAGAAGCGGCGGAGACCGGAGAATCAGACGCACAGAAACGTGGGAGGGAGTGCAGTGCGAGAGATGGGACAGTCGGCGTGGCTCAATACGTCGTCCCTCACCTTACAGGCCTGAGGAGGGAGAGTCAATGCGCTCACGACAGGAAGAGACTGTAACAAGTTGATATTATGGAGCAATAATTATTACGTCTATGGCCGACCAGGACAGATGATTTAGAGAAAAACAGAGAGGAGGTAACTCTTGCCGGCTGCACAAAAAATTCGTCCACCAAGGCCATCGCGAGTGAGCACCTGTGAACTTTGAACGATGAACGCGGAACTCTAAGTGACGATCGTTTTCTGTTTCATCGTTCAGCACTCATCGTTCAGCACTCATCGTTCAGCGTTTCCAGGCTGGCTGGTTTTTTTCAGCAGCCGACCGCTAGACATCTGGAATCTGCCAATCAATGGGATCTACCCCGGCATCGACAAGATTACGGTTGATCTGCGAGAAACAGCGGCATCCGTAGAATTTCCTGACGGATAATGGCGAAGGATGTGCGCAAGCAACCACGGCATGGTGTGATTGTGTAATCAATGGCAACTTATTCTGAGCCTTGCGTCCCCAGAGCACGAAAACCACTCGAGTCAGCTTTGCGGCAACCAGTTCGATCATACGGTCGGTAAATTGCTCCCACCCACGTCCCTGATGCGAGTTGGCCTCATGTGCCCGCACTGTAAGGACTGTATTGAGCATAAGGACGCCCTGCCTGGCCCATGGCTCCAGATGCCCGTTATTGGGAATACGGCATCCCAGATCGTCATGGAGCTCTCGATAGACATTGCGCAATGAAAACGGCAAGGGGCGAAC
>JAUXQT010000042.1 GCA_030682135.1 Nitrospirota bacterium
TCCAAGCTCGCTTGCTTCTCTCTCCAAAGGGTGGCCTGGTCGATCCTCGATTGCGCGCGTTGAACGAGCACATTCCGATCGTGCGCGTTCCGCGAGCAGGAGGACGACCAGGCTACCCTTCCCTTCCCACGCGTTGCGCGAACATAGAAGATCATCAGCCTTCATCCCGTCCCCTGCGCGAGAGCCAAGCCCGAAGGCATTTCTGTCCTCCCCCGTGGATGGGGCGCTGCGAGAGGCGACGGAGCGGAGGCGCACTCGGTCACCGCCCCCAAAGGGATGCCTTTGGCTTTCGCGGACGTGACCGGAGGAGCGAGAAATCAGCCGGGTTGAGCCGGGAAGGAAAGCTGGAACTGACCAAGGCACAGGGTCGCTCGACCCCGACCGCGGGAATTCCAGAAGGTTTCCACCCGGCGACGCCCGAGCTTCCAAAAGCTCCTTCCAAGCTTGCTCATTCCCCTCTCAGGGATGGAGGCTGAGTGATCTTCCACTGCGCGCGTCCAACGAGGGTCGTCCGCGGCCGCGCGTTGCGCGAGCACAGAAGATCATCAGCCTTCATCCCGTCCCCTCTGTTTGCGGTTCAAAAAGAGACTTGTTATAGTCCGCGCAGGTGGAGGGCCGTATGGGAATGGAACCGAGTTATATCTTGATCGACGGACAGACGTTCAGCAAGGCGAAGCTGTCGCTCGACAACCATGTCTACAAGAACTGCGCGATCGACGACTGCGACATCTATTTCAGCGGTGGGCAATACGAGTTGCTCGACACCCACATCACCAATTCCCGCCTCATCCTCAACCACCCGGCCAAGGGTATGTATAACGCCGTGCAGATCTTTAAGATGAAGTCGCCCGGCTCGAGCGTCATCTCCGATTAACGGCGGTTGAAAAAGCCAGCCAGCTTCGTTCTCGGTTCATCGAAATCCTCAACGTACCCCCAAGGGTACGCCTCCGGATTCGACTCGCCTGCGGCCTTGCTGGACAGGCTTTTTGAACCGCCTTTGGCAGATTGAAGCGCTCACAGGTATTCGGACACACGTTGTGGAGCATCGGCCTCTTGCCACTCGCCGCGAGCCTCTCGCCTATTTAATTGAGACATTCTCCGCAAACTTGACGATCTCGATCGCCTGGAAGACGGGGTCTTGCGATCCTTTGGAGGATTCTGCTTCGACTCGCTGCAGGAATGGGGCAGGGCCGGTGATCGGCGCGTAGTTGAGGATGACTTCAACATCGAACGTCTTGGTGTCTTTCGGCGTGGGGAAGGTAAAGGTCTCGACGCGCAGTTCTTCCGGCTTCAAGACGGTATCTTCCAGGACTTTGACCGCCTCAAAATCGAAGCTCGTCTTCTGGCCCTTGGCGTCCTGATAGACCCGCCCATAGACGCGCTTGTCGGTATAGACGGTCTTGAGATTCTTGCCTTTGATATCCAGATCCAGCACTACGGTCGCCCAAGCTGGATGGGTGGTCGGCAGACTGTGCGGGACGAGGCTCTGCACCTTCACCGTGACAATGGTTTTGTCGCCTTCAATCTTGGTCTGCACATCCAGCTTGGCCGCTTCCTGGCGGAGCTTGCCGATGCGCCCGGGGAAAGTATGGTTCGCCGTTTTGCGCTTCTTTTCCCCGTTCGCCGACTCGCCAACCTGCTCCGGCATGTGACAGGTCTGGCATTCTTTGCCGGACTTCACGGCCTTGCTTTGATCCCAGCTGCCGAGCAGATCGTTGCTCTTGCCTAAGTTGGCTGCCGAGGGAACCGATTGATGACAATTGAGGCAGAGGTCGGACTTTTGAAACAGCCCCAACTCCATCGACTGGTGCGCGAGGTTCTGGACGAAGTCCTTATAGGGCCCGTAGAGCGTTTTGCTGCCGAGTTCGTACTTGGGCTCCGGCGGCTGTTTCGTCCGATCGACCTGCTTGATCAAGTGACATTGTGCGCAGGCCACGCCGTCCAACGAGGGGTCGCCGGACTTGGCTTGATCGACGAAGAGTTGTGCCTGCTCGGGGAATTCGCGCACGTGGGGCGCATGACAGCGGAAACAGAGCCCTTTGTCCTTGCCGGCGGGAGATTGGAGAAACGCATCGAGCGAGGCCCGGAATGCCGGCGAATGAATGGACTTCGACAGCGGCGAGGTTTCCCATTCTTCAAACACGCGCTCGTGGCAACGCTTGCACTTGCTGGAGCTGGGAAAGGCCTTCTCGAGGGTGGGCTTGGAGGCATCCTGCGCATAGAGGCCTTGGTTGAGTCCATGCGAAAGAACGAAGGCCGCGACGAGCACTATGCCGATTCCTAGCTTCGCACCGATCGACTGTCGCACCATCATCATATCCCTCGATTAGAAGCCCTAGAAGGCTCCAGACAAACTCAGTTGCAACTCAAATCCCAGTGTGATCTTGCGAAGAGCCCTGGCACGCGCATCGTTCGCAGGATGCTCAAAATGGCCGTCCAGCAAGGCCGCAGGCGAGTCGAAACCGGAGGCGTACCCTTGTGGTACGTTGAGGACTTCGATGAGCCGAGAACGAAGCTGGCGGACTTTTCAGCATCCTGCTAGAGACTTTTCGCCCGGTACGTTAAGAGACGGGGCTGCGTATATTCTTCAAAAATCTTCTTCGCGCTCTCCCGCTCTTTGTCGGTCGCCAAGGTGGCCAGATACTTTTCTTTCAGCGCCGGCTCGGGCGTCGGGATCAACGCATAGTTCAGCACCGCTTCAATCGACGCGGCGGTCGTGCCGGAGGGAATCGCCAGAGAGAAGGGAACCTTTCTCGTATGGCCCCCCTTGATGAAGGGATCGGGAATCTGGCCACGAAGAATTTTATCGTAGGGCAAACCGAATTGCTTCGTCTCTTCTTGCAGCACCTTGCCCTGCGCATCTTTGGCGGTCAGGACCAGATAGAACTGCTTGAGCACCGGATCTCCATCTGGAAAGCTATGCGGGAGGCTGCCGATTTTCACCAGCGCCGTGCCCTCCACGGCGGAGGCCGACTTGGTGGTCTCCAGATCCACGCGAGGCATCCATTCTGCCTGCAGATTTCGATTTCTGAGGAGGGTGCCGGGGACGACCACACCACGGAACCAATGCCGGCCGATGGCGCGAGTCATGGAGCCGCGCCGCGAAGTAGAGCTGCCGGTCGAGGGCTCCATGTGGCAATCCTGGCAGACCGTGCCCTGCAAGATCTCCCCGGCCAGGTCCTTCTGCGTCTCATCTTTGACCTTGTCGAAATGGCAGGAGGCGCAATAGTTCGCACCGCGGAACAGATCGGATTGCGTCGCCGGATGGACGAGGTTTTCCTCCGGATTGGCATAGGGGCCATAGATCATCTTGCCCGGCTCGATCTTAAACGACGGCGGTGAATTCGGTGTGTGCTCCACGCTCTTGATCAGGTGGCAGGAGGCGCAGCCGATCCCTTCCACTTGCGGCTTCCCGGCCAACACTTGCGCCACAATCTTCTCGACATGTTGCGGGAACACCGTCGTCGACGGCGCATGGCAGGCGAGACAGCGGCGGCGTTCGTCGGCCGTCGGATTGGTCTGCAGCCAGACGCCCAACACCGTGCGGAACACCGGCGACTCCAGCGACGTGCCATGTAACAGCGCGGCATCGACCCGGCCGAATGTCTTCAGATCCGGCGTCTGTTCGCGCACGCCTTTCCATTCTTCATAATGCCGATCGTGGCATTGCTTGCAGTCTTCCGATCGGATGAAGATCTTTTCAATCTCCGCCACCCAGTCGGCCTGAGCCGGAGCCTCTGCCTTCTGCGCCATGGCGCGTCCATGCGACAGCGCGATGAGGCCCACGATGAGCAGAAGGAATAGTCCGAGGGCGATTCGTTGTGCGTATTTGCGTCGTCCCATGCTCAATCCCGTTTGCATCCGACGAAATGAAAATTCACACCCCACCCGACCGGATCGCCTGGATCGGCGGGCTCATAGGTGCCGACGGTGAAGTTGCACTCCTTCATCCCTCGCTTGATCGCTTTCCCGAAATCGAGCATATTTCTGATCTCGGTCTTGTCGATTTCTTTGATGACGGACCGGACCTTGATGCCGGCATAGTCGGCGCGCGAGTTCCCGATCACTTCGAACACCGCGACGCCCTGCGCCCGCTCGAGTTTCAATTCTTTTTTGATGTCTTCGTCCACGTCGCCAACGATCACGCCGAACTCTTCACCCAATTTCGCCGCTTCATCCACCGTCATCGGCTCCGGTTCCGCCGCATATACCGATGGCTTCCCACCGCCGCTGAGGATTGCCAGGCACAAGCCGACACACAAAAAAAAGGCCCTTCCGCTCCGAAGGGCCTTTGTGTGAGCACTGACGGCACCGATTCGAGCAACCTCCAACGTTCACACCTTTCTACAACCATCCCACTAAAAAACTCAGAGTTTTACAATAGGATCAATCACAAGTTGGAACCATGGCGCAACGGCTTTCTGCCCGTTCCGCTCTTTGTTCTCCCCGTTCCACACGGCAAACGACACGGTTTGCACCCGTCCTGGAATCAGCTTGGCTTCGTTCTCTTGCTCTTCACTCACCAACGGCCTGCGCATGACCACATGCCAGACCCCATCTTTCCAGCTCGCCTTCCCTTGAACCCGCCCCTGCTTTTCTTTGGTCGTCAGCGTGCTAAAGCCTCCGCCGATAAGATCCTCAACCGAAGAGACCCTGCGTGGAATGACTTCAAAGGTCCGCACACCGTCTTTCGCTTTTTCAGACGTCTTGGCAGCCCGGCGATCGATATCGCTCTGCCAATCGGCCTTCCAATGCCAGATGTTGATGTAGTGATCGAGTTGGCCCATGCAGAAAAATGCGGGCGCATCGCCGAGGGGCAGCCCGATCGCGACCCCGTCGCGAAAGGTCCCCGGCGTCAGGCGGTCATTTTTGGTGTTGTCCTGCCATTCCAGCAGAAAGGCGATTTCGGTGCCGTTGTGGAGCGATCGCACCGTGAGGGCTCGTGCGGTCGGTTCAGGCCAGACCGGCCTGGTAATGACCTGACCGCTCAAGGGAAGGGTCATCGGCGCGACCTTGGCCCATGCCGCATCCTCGGGGCCCGCCGGCAGCTCCCCCTCAACGAGGCGCGCACGAATCATCATGCCCTCGGAACTGACGAGGGGCACGTCGAAACCCACTAAGAGGCCGGCGGTCACCAGGATGAAGAGGAACAGCAGCAGTAACGGGCGGGAAGCCATCTTCGTCGTCGTACGCACCATGCAAGGTCCTCGGGTGACTGGCGCGAGCCACATGCTTACTGGTTCAGAATACCACAACCCCCAGGCAAGGCCAAACCGGCGGCCTCGGGACTTCTACCAGAGTTTCACGCGGCGAATTTTATTTTCGCCCCGTTCGCAAATGTAGAGATAGCCCTGGGAGTCCAGCGACAGTCCGACGGGAGAGTTGACGACGGCCTCGATTCCGAGGAGCCCGTCTCCATGTTTCACGGTCCCGGACGATTCTTTCGCCACGAAACGCGCGGCGCCGCAGCCACCCATATTCTTGTCTTCGTAACCGCTATCCCCGTTGCCCGCAACCGTGGTAATCACGCCGGTCGCCACGTCGACCTTCCGCACGCGATGATTCATCGTATCGGAGATATAGAGATTGTCTTGATGGTCCACCACCACGGCTTCCGGCGCATGGAGCATCGCTCTGACGGCCGGCTTGTCGTCACCGTCGTAGCCGTACCGGCAGACACCGGCCACGGTCGAGATAATCCCGCTCTTGTGATCGATGCTGCGGACACGGTTGCTGCCCTTGTCGACGAAAATGATATCGCCTTTCCCGTTCACCGTCAGCCCGACGACATCGTAGATGCGGGCCTCGAGCGCGGGTTTGCCGTCGTCGAGATACATGGACATGTCCAGTCCGTCAGAACAGACCGGCATGAGCCAGCCATGGTCGTCGCTGAAATCGATGCCGATCGCATCGCCGGACAGCACCACGAGATTCCGTGCGACGAGCGGCTGCTCGCGGGCTTCATCCTCGGCTGTCCAGGCCCCGGCAACGGTCGTGACCATGCCGGTCTTGGGATCGTAGCGGCGGATGCGGTGCGCCTGGGTATCGGCGATATACATCACATCGTCCGGGTCGAAGGCGATGGCGGCGGGCCAGGTGAGATTGGTCTCAAGTGCCGGACCATCTCCGTTGAACCCATGCTGCCCGGTGCCGATGATCGTGGTGATGATGCCGGTCTCGCGGTCGACTTTGCGAATGCGGTTGCTGCCGGAGTCGCAGATATAGAGGTCGTTGTGTGAATCGAACGCCACGTCGAGCGGCAAGTAGAGCCCGGCTTCCCCGCAGAGGCCTTCGTCGCCGCTGTAGCAGGTTTCGCCGATCCCGGCAAAATTATGCAGCGTGCCTTCCTTGAGACTAACCCGTCTGATGCGATCGGATCCGGACTCGGCGAAATAGAACCAGGTCTCGTCCTTGTCCAATGCCGCGTGGTGGGGCAAGGGGATCCCCGATTTGACTGCCCGCTTTCCGTCGCCGGTGCTCCGGGCCTTGCCGTTGCCTGCGAAGGTTTCGATATAGCCGGTCGCGAGCTGCAGTTCGGTTTCCATAGACCTGTGACCTTAATCCCGGCTAATTAGCCGCGTGAAACTGATTGAACCGTTTCGGCTTGCTGGACCACTGGCGCTGCGGCTTGCACCGGAGGCGCAGCAATCGTTTGCGGCGGAGCCGCAGCCGTCTGCTGCTGTGCGGCTTGTGCCGCTTGGGCTTCGGCTTCGATGAGGTCCGCCTCATGCACGGACTTCTTGAACCCCTTGATCGCCTTGCCGATCCCCTCTCCCAGCTGCGGTAATTTGCCGGCGCCGAAGATGATCAGCACGATGAAGAGGATCAGGATCAATTCTGTAAAACCAAGACTCCCAAACATGGTGTGTTCCTCCGTACGAATGGGTAAATCAGGATGCGCTGGTCTCTTTGGCCCGCTTGGAAAACCGCTCTTTCAACCGATTCCGCGCCTGCTCGGCCTGCTCGAACATCTTGGCCTTGTCGTAGACACTGATCAAGTTGTAGTAGGCCAGCGGTTCCTCTGGATTCTGCTCGACGGCATCTTCCATCACCTTGATGGCGAGATCGGTCTTCTTGTGATTCATCGCCAGCTCCATCAGCTTGAAACTGCCCTCCAGATGCTTCGGGTCCAGTTCGAGCGTACGGATATAACATTGGATGGCCATGTCGATGGTGTTGTAATCCGACACCTGGGGATTATCGAGTTCGACATAGACTCCGGCAAGATTGTACCAGGCCATGGGATCGTCCGGCGTGATTTCGACCAGACGCTCGTAGAAATCCTTGGCTTCCATGAACTTCTTTTTGTCCGCATAGACCCGGCCGAGATTGAAGAGCGCCAGCACATCGTGCGGAAACACGTCGAGTGCATGTTTGAACTCGACTTCCGCTTCGTCCGTCATGGCCTTCGTCGCGTAGATCGTCCCCAAATTCGAATAGTACATCGCGAGCGATCGATTCATTTCTGCACGGAGACCCTCCGCCATCTCAATCGATTTTTTGACCTCGACGAGCGCATCGTCCATCCGGCCTTTGCTGAAATAGAGCTCGCCCAATCGGCAGCGGGCCTGAAAGTCGTCCGGCTCGGCTGCCAAGAGTTTTTCGATCTCGAGGATTTCTTCGTCGGGGTTCAATGGCTGATCGCCCGGATCGACAACGGCTTGGCTTGGCTCAGAAACAGAAGAGGTTGGTTCGTTCATACGATTCCCTATAGTAAAAAGGTTCGTTAGATATGTCCGCCCACCAATGAGTCCGGCGTGCTCATCATCGGGGCGTTCGTCGCCGGCGCCTGATCCGTTGCGTCACGCCGATACCGGTCCATCGTCAACAGCATCACACCGAGCACCACCATCAGCGTCAGGTTCGAATAGAGCAGCGCATACCCGGCAATAAACATCAGTCCGATCCCGTAGCCGGCGAGCCGCCCCATGGTCAGCAACTTGATGACCGTATAGGACCAGCAGAGCAAACCGGTCATATAGAGCGCAAAGGGGAGGAAAAACGTGTAGCCCATGCCGAACTGAAAAATCCACCCGATGCCGTCGGCCGCCTTTCGAATGTTACCGGCCAGCGCCGGGTCATATCGATTGAGCAGAAAATCCAGGAACAGCATGATCGTAAAAAAGGACACGGCCGTCGCCCAAAACCAGATCGCGCGGCGGCGTTGCCGTTGATTACGCGTCCGAAAGGAGACGCCACGCCCGTAGGCCCAGAATACGAGGATGCTGGAGAGGACCATCAGGGCTTCGCCGCCGCGATGGGCCTCGTACACGAATGGCGGAGCCGCCACGGTTCCGATAAAACTGTAGGTCGTCGACACGATCTGATAATACAACCAGCCCCCGATCCCCAGCAGATAGGTCACGCCCATCGCGCGATGCGACCATTCGGTGTGGGTGGAGAGGTATTCCACCATGAGGCAGATCAAGGCGATCAAGGCAACGGCATTATAGATGGCCGATCCCAGGAAGGCGGGAGGCACCAACAAGAAGCCCACCGTGAGGAGCAGCAGCAATACCACGCAGGGAATAACGATCCTATTCGATCCGACAAACCCGCGGCCGGCCATTCGATTGATCACCCCCACCGCCAAAGCGAGAAACAGCAGAATGGCCACGACATTGAGCAACCACTGCCCGACCTCCGTCAATGCCGTGAAGGTCGGAATAATCCACTCATGTGTCTGCGCCAACTTGCTGAGATGCATCCCCAACCGGGACACTAGCCGATAGAGGATCAATTCCGAGAAGGACACAATCAGGACGAGCTTGATCGTGTACTGGAATAACAGGGATTGATCGCCGATCTTCCCGGTCATCCGGTCGATGGTAGAATTCGTAGCTGTCACGCCATACACCCTTGAGGAAAGGACAAATTATACCGATCGAGAAAAGCCAGGGTCAACGCCGCACAGAACACGGCTACTCAGATCCTGTCGGCTGTGGCACGCCCACTTCCTGGGCCTTGGCCCTGGCGATATACAGCAATCCATCGGCCATCGAGTAGTTGAAGGGCAACTCACAGACCACTTCGCTGACCTTTTCGTAGACATGCTGGTAGAGCCGTTCAGACTCATCCGGCGTCATGCCTTCCGACACTTCATAGAAAAATCCAAGGCTGAGGTCTTCTGCCGACGGGCGCATGATGCGCCGAATGCCATAACTGCCAGGATCGCTCATGATCGGGGCTTCTTTTTCCAGATCGAAGAGGCAGGGCTGGCAAGAGAATCCGTACGATTCGTTGAGCCGTTTGTTCTCGACGATGAAATTCATCGTCTCCCGGGCTTCCTCTTCCTTCTCGGTCGGGAACCCCACGATAATGTAACAATGCACTGCGATCCCCAAGTCGACACAATCGTCGGCGATGCGCCGCACCCATTCCTGCTTGATCCCTTTCTTCATGAAGTCCATCACCCGCTGGTTGAACGACTCCAATCCGAAGACGATCTTCAGACAACCTGCGTCCCGCATCGACGCCAGAAGCTCACGTGTGAGATGCTTTTCGAAACGCATCTCACAGGTCCATTTAATGTCCAGCTTCTTGTCGATAATCTGTTGGCACAGGCGTTTGGTCGGCGAGAGCGCGAAACATTCGTCGGTAAAAAAGAACCGTTGCGCGCCATACCGCTGCTTCAACCATTCCAATTCCTCAACGGTTCGTCCAGGCTCCTTCTGCCGGAAGTTCTGGTGATCCAGCGTGAGGGCGCAGAACGCACAATCCTTGTAGTAGCAGCCCCGTGAAAACTGCACGGGCAACACCGGCTCCGGCGACAGGTACAGTCCCAGAGGGAAGCCGTCATAATTGGGCGCCGGCAACTGATTGATATTTTCCGAGTAGAAAGGCTGGTTGACCGTGATCTTCCCGTTCTGGCGGTAGATCAGATTGGGAACCTTGCTATAGTCCTTCTTCCCGTCCAATTGATGAACGAGTTCAAGCAACGCCGTTTCACCCTCGAACACGATGATGTCGTCGGTCAGATCGAAGAGGCTCGGACAGCGCCGTAAGTTATCGACCAATCTGGTGAAGATGCTGCCGCCAATGGTCAGATGGATATTGGGCGCGGCTTCCTTGATCAGACGGCACAGTGTGAGACCGGGAATAATTTGCGAGGTCGCCGTAATCGAGACACCGATTAAGTCCGGCTGATCACGGATAATCGATTGAAGGAATCGTTCACGGAACAGCTTGATGTAGGGGTTCTGCGTCTCATCCCTGATGATCTTCATCAGATCTTTGGACGAATAGATAGAACAGTTACCGAACTGATTATCCACGACTGTCAGCCTGGTCGGGAAGTAGACCGTGGAGATCACCTCCAGCCATTTATCGATGAGAAAAAGGCTTTCTTTGTAGGATTCAATATCGTAAAAGCCTTCCCCGCGAAGGGTCTCCTTGGCCGGCTCAATCCGATCGATGAGATAGGGAAAGCGGTCCAGCGACTCTACGACTCGCGCCAAATGCTCGGCACTTCCCGGTCCAGTTTCACCGGTTCGATTTTGTTCAAGCGCTCGCCGTTTATCGAGCAACTCCTGATACAGCTCCACTCCATAGGCGTGCGTCACCACTCCGTCTAAGAGTTCAATCCCAAGGTCGCGTTGAGAGACGTTCGAGACACCACCCTGCACGAGGAATCCCGTCAATGAAGGAAGACTGAGATAGGGCTGTGAGGGATGCCACGTTGGAGGAAAGAGCAGTGAAACCTTCATGCTAAATCACCACCAACTGGAGTGAAAAATAAGACGTTTTCTCAATAAAATCGGACAATGTTTTATACACTCCGGTATCGGCCAAATGCAACCCTCGGAGGTCCTGCTCATCGCAGAGAGAGAGATTGTCACGACTTGCCGACGGCACTATCCAGCCTGCCAGTAAAAAAGAGAAACCCCAGTCCAGCTTCACGCCGGACTGGGGTTTTCTTGCTGGCTCTGACTCCTACCCTAGCGGTAAGAGATGGTCTCTCCAGAGACCGGTTTCCCTACTGAAGCTTCAGGGTAAACCAGGTGGAGAGCGCCTTCATGCCGTTACGCTCGACGTTGTTGCCGTCCCACACCGCGAAAGCGATGGGCACAGACATTCCCGCCTTAAACTGGGTATCGTTGGCATCACCGGTTTCCAACGAGCGCTTCACCACTACGCGCCAGGTCGGACCAGAGTATCCACCGCCCTTGACGGAACCTGATGGCTCCCACACGCCGTTTCCGATGACATCCTGATGCGCTTGTGTGGTCAGGGTGCTGAAGCCATTGGCATTCAGATCCTCGACCGAGCTCACGCGCAACGTCGGATCGGACATGATGTTGCCAGACCAGATACCAGGATTGAAGGGCCCAAGGCTGCGACCGATCCGGTCAGGATAGGTTACGCCGCCAGCCGGCTCTTCAAAATAGTAGTCCCAGAAAATGCCCGGGTATTGGTCATCCACGTCCCACATACCCGCGCTGTCCTTACCGAGATCCTTCTGCCATTCTGCGTTCCACCGCCAAATGTTGGTGGTGCCGCCAGACTGGCCCATACATTGGAACGGTGGTGCTCCAGCCGTGTTGACCGGGAACATAAGCGCCACCTGATCCCGGAAGTCCTGGGGACCAATCGTCGTATCGTTCTTGGTCTGGTCATTCCACTCCAAACGCATACCGACTTCTTTCCCGTTGGTCATGGCTTTCACGAACACCGACTTCACCGAAATATTCGGGTGCATCGGTGTAGTGATCAGCTGTCCGCTCAACGGAACGATCACGCCAGGCACACTCTCCCAAACCGGGTTGGCTCCATCCATGGGAATCGCTCCCTTGATGGCCTTCGCCGGAATCGTGACCGGTTGGCTGACAGCCAACGGCACCTGCCCGATCGTCAGCATCACGCCGACGATCAACGCAGAGAGAAGAATGCCAAACACCACACGCTTACTGTGTGTCTGCACTACTCTCATAGGACTACTCCTCCTCTCGATTAAAAGATTAAGAACGGTGGCCCAAGATAACTGCCGACAAACAAAAAATAGAGACCCTCATAAATACAGACAAATGGTTAGGCGGTCCCACTTGGCCCGCCCTCCTCCTTGTCTTTACCCTGATCCTTTTTATCCAAAAACGACTCGGCGCCCACTTCGTTCAGCAGCAAGCTCAGCTCGTTTCCTTGATCTTGCGCGCCGCACTCGTACGTCTGGCCTTCCGGTGCATTAAACGTTGCCGGACGATAATCGGTCTCCGAATAGGGCTGCGGAATGACCCCCAAGAATGCTGACTCGAAGTCCATCCACTCGGCCATTAAGTCTGATATGTGTTTATAGAGGCCTGAATCCGCCTTCTTCCCTAACATCAGGCAAAACAGCGGAACCCACCGGCCAATATGATTCTTGACGAATTTTTTCTGCGCATCCAGAACGATCTGCGTCTTGTCTGCTCCATCGTGGCAGCGGGAGTAGGATTCTTTATAGGCGAGAAAATGCATGAACTCGAATTCGACGCTCAAATGATCCAGTCGCTCATGGATATCTTTCGACAATTCCACGCCGAACGCGCGATAGAATCCTGCGATATCTCCCATAACCTGGGATTGCGCAAACACGTGGTCGTTTCCGAAGAGCGTTTCGTAGGGAGGACAATCAAGCGTGATGACATTACTGAAAACTCGGCGATGTTCGGCCTGCAGATCGATGAGTTGCCAGTTCGCACATTCTGACGCGACAACTTTCCCGACCTGATCGAACTGCTTGCGCAAGAGCACCAGCTTTTGCTTGGCCCGCTCTCCGCCAATACCGTCGAGTGCTGCGTCTAGGGCATCAATCGCCGCGCGACCATCCTCGACAAACTCACCACATTGTACGTAATCAAGAAACTCATCGTCTTCGGGGTAGAGCAAACTCCAGGACACGAGCAGATAGAGTTTGCTGCGATTGAGCGCGCGTTCGACTGCAGGCGAGTCTTTAATGGCCGGCGTGGTCGGAATGATCGCGGCTGCGACTGGAGAATTCATTGGCACCGGCTGTTTACTCGTCATGAGAATCAGCTCCTCGGTTGACCCTGTTGCCCACATCAATTTTCCGGGCACTTGAGGTCAAACCTTTGGCACAGGCTCGCGTATGATAGGTAAAGGCCCAGGGGTTGTCAAGCGCGATCTCACCCTGTGCAAGGGATAATCTAAGCCGATGATTTCTCAAATTATTCTCCCGCGTATTACATTCATTTTTACTTCAATTTTTCCACTTGCATTTAGAGACATTTCTCTGAACTACGGACGTGCCTGCGCCAACAATCTATACGGCGTGATTCGAATGGCCACATGATCATTCACCGTTCGACAGACTTGCTCGCACAATCCACATCCCACGCAACGCTCAGCCGTCACCACAAGCCTCTGCATGTCAAAATCCATTGATAAGGCATCCGTAGGACACTTCGACGCACAAGCATGACAGCCCTGTCCCGCCGTGCAGACTCGATGCGATACCACCGCCCGGCCCATTCGGATCTGCTCGCGTCCTTCGATCGGGAGCAACGCGTCAGTGGCGCAGGCCGTAATGCAGGGCACATCCTCGCAGAGATAGCAGGGCACCTGATCCGCAAAAATCACCGGCGTCCCGTTCTGCGGATGGAATGTGATCGATCCGTAGGGACAGACCTTGGCGCAATCGCCGCACTGCGTACATCGCTCTAGAAACAACGTCTCGTCCACCGCACCGGGAGGGCGCAACCAATCCGTCCGTATCGCTGGCAGAGCCGGCTGCTCCGGAGCCGCCGCTTGGTGCTTGGCAAACTCCTGTGCCGCCTTGGCGACGGACACGACGGAATCCTTGAGAAAGTCGCGACGTCCGTATGACGAATCGGTAGCCACAGCGATTCACACCGTTACATGACACCGTCGGCACGCAGCTTGTAGACCTCGACGCAACGATCGCACGCCCCGAATTCAATGTCCCAGCCCGGGTGATTCTCGCGGATAAAATCGAGCACATAGGGTTCGATCTTGTTACCCATATCCTCGACCCACGAATAGGTCGGAAACCGGCAGAGGGGGCAGGGAAATCCCGGCATCAACATGACTTTATTTTCGGTTTCCGGAACCTCGCCTCCCTCGACATCCACGGCACGGTCCATCACACGCAACGTGTCCGAGGCCATTTCGATCAGTTCCGAGTGGGTGAAGAAACTGGTCTGCCACAACCCCTCGAATACGGATTTCAATTGTGGTGCGGGAATTTTACGATACCAGGACCGAAACTCTTTGAACCGGTCTTCCTTCCTGAGCATCGGCTCTTTGCCGGCGACCGTCAGTCGGCTGTCCACGGTGAGACTCCACAAGATGCGATACCGATGGAGGATGAGGGTTTCTTCACCGGGATTTTGCCCGACCTTGGTATCAGGGTCGTACCCAAAAACAGGATCCAGCATGTCCGAGATATGCAACAATTCGTGGCGGCAATACCGCGTGAGTGCAGGATCGTAGAATCGGCGAGGAATCAGCTTAATCCCGACGCCCTTCAATCCCTTCTCTTCGAACTCCCGAGCCATCTCATGTTCGACGGATCCCCACTTCCTAAGAATGTCGACACCTTCCTGATCTTCCTTGAGCACCCCTTTGACGAGCACGATCCCGACGCGCTCTTTCAGAAGAGGATACTCGTTGAAGGCATCGCGGATGATGTCGGAGAATCCCCAGGTCCCGAACATATACTGGTAGAGCTTCTTGAACTCACTCTCACGATCATCGAGCGTAAACTTCTCATAGATCGGATCGGCGAGTTCGTGAAACTCCTTATAATAGGTGGGGTCGCCTTCCCGTTCCGTCTTTTCGACGAACGAGTCGATCACCTCTTGCAACAATGCAGGCTGAAAACGAAGTTCCATAGATAGTCCTTGGTCGTCCACATCCGGACTGGGTTCGACGGCACACCCCGTTGAGGGATGCGAACCGGCTCTCATCACGGCTTGACTTGATAGCGGAGCTTCTCTTACGATCACCTCACGCCGACGCGAATTATACGGGCCCGAATCGCCGATTTGCAATCAAGCCGGTCGTCGTGGGCCGCTCCATCTTGTTCCGACCGTAAGGATTATGAAACATGGCTGATCAGATTGCGCCCCCACGTGCCCCCTCGCCATCCCCGCTCACCCCATCGTCACGAGCAGGCGCCGCGCCAGTCGACTTCCTTGAGTACTGGAAAACAGGGGCACGGGAGCTCACGACGTATCGCGGCCATTCGCATGGAGTCTGGTCGGTCGCCTTCTCGCCTGACGGATTGACCCTTGCCAGCGGAGGGGTCGACCGGCTCGTCCGCATTTGGGACATTGAAACCGGACGCCTCCTGCGCTCGCTCAGGGGACATACCGCGGACATCCGGTCCGTCGTGTTTACGCCAGACGGCCAGACGTTGGCCACTGCCAGCGAGGACCGCACCATCCGCCTCTGGAACCCGCACACCGGTGAATCCAAGAAGCTGCTCTTTACGCGCTACGACCACAACGTCGTCAGCCTCTCGCTCTCCCCGGACGGCCTCATGCTCGCGCGCGGCAGCCACAACAAAGACATCAAAATTTGGGAAGTCACCACCGGCACCGAGCTCATGACGCTCCTCGGCAAGGACCAGTACGACCACCATTGGTCGGTCTGCGTCGCCTTTTCACCGGATGGGATGCACCTCGCCAGTGGAACGGACATCGGCAAGATCAAACTGTGGGAAGTGCTGCCGAGCGGAGAAGAAAAAATCCTGCATAACGGGCATTGGAAACAGGACGACGACGATACCAGTGAAACGCGCGGATACTTCGTCGAAGACGACGGGGGATTTCAAAAGCCAATGGACTATTGGATCGGCGCCATGGCATTTACCCCCGATGCCAAACTCCTGATTACCGGGAGCCGTGACCAGACGATCAAATTATTCGACATGCCCCAAGTCACGGAACAGCGAACCCTGAAGGGCCATACCGGCTGGGTGCGCACGCTCGCCGTGACCCCGGACAGCAAAGTCCTCATCAGCGCCGGCGATGACGCCACGATTCGCTTCTGGGACCTCTCGAACGGCCGCTGCTTTAGAACGCTCAAAGCCCATACCGCAGGCATCCGAGGAATTACCCTCTCTCCAGACGGCATGACATTAGCCAGTGCGTCATGGGATCGCACAGTGAAGCTGTGGGCTGGTGGAGCAGAACCAGCCGAGTAACCTCTGGCAGCATGCTGAGAACGTCCGCATCAATGGGGGGGGGGAAGCGTATCGTTCCCTAACCAGTGATCATGAACTGAGCTATGCAGGGTAGATTTCTCTGCCCTCGTAGAACAAAGTGACATTCAAGGGTCGGTCGCAGTAGAGCAACGACCGCAAATTTCAGCGAGTTTCCCGTTGAGCCTTCCATGCACCAAGGACCCCAACGGATCATCAGTCCTATAGGCTTTGAACTCCCCGAGCACAAGACTGTGCGACTTTCTTCCTCGCTCTGACAGCGACCTGACATTCATCGCGATACATCACTTCAACGGAACGCTCCTTGATGCGAATCACACGATATTGCTGACCTGTCTGCTGGCAGGCGGCCACCGTTGGGCGACCATAACGTTTCCACCCTTCTTCGGTGAAATAGAACCGGCAGTTCTTATACAGCGCCCGCCTTGGGGCATTGATATCGGCCCAAGCTTCCGCAACACCCGCATAGCTAATTCCCATGAGGCCAGATTTCCAAGACCGAGCAGGCAGCAATTGGCCAGCATTTCCCGATTGATCCAACGCCTTCAAGAATGCGCGATACTCTCTCGGAGTCAGCTGGTGGATAAGTTCGATTCGACGAAACATGACCGTCAGTATAAATGAAGTGCCTGAGGAACCGAACGATGGAATTCTGTGGCAGACCTCTTTGACGAAAAATACTCCCGTCAAGATTGATGTGGTAGCATGATCGCCAGATCCTGTGCGCACAAGGAACCTGCCCCATGACCGAACGAGTCCTGGATCGCCTCATTGTGAATGGAGAAGACCTGGCCCTTCTAGGCTATCTTGCACTCCCAGAGCAGCATCCACGGATTACGCTGTGCTTGCCAATGACCGACAGCCCTGACGACTCCTATGCTTACTTCGCAACCTGCCTGGGAACGTATTGGTCCACCTGGAAAATCAAAGATGGCTGCTTATGGCTAACCGAGATACGAGGGTCATTACGACTAGTCGGCGAAAAACCACTCCAGGCCACCTGGATAACCGGAACGATTCAGGCTAGCCTGGCCAATGATATTCGCTCCCACAACGACTATGCTTATCGATACGAAGAGGAGATGCTTATCACCATTCAACAGGGACTGGTGCAGGACTCAACGGTAGATGTGAGGGTCAACAACCAAGGACGAGCTCTAGACTCAGAGGAATGGTTCAGGCTCTATTTGTTTGGCTATGAAACCCTGTTCCCTAAAAAGGGTGAGACATAACCAGCGGACGGATTACTTGGCGTCTTTAGCACAGCGAACACCAAATGTCTCAGCGGCCTTTGTTGGCGGCGCGGAATCACGGGCCGTACTGCGGATATCGCCAAAAACCCAAGACCCTCCGCGAAGCACCTTCATCCCCGTCTCTCTTGCTGGCCCTTTCGGGTTCTCTTTGAGACTCTTCGAATAGTAGTCTTTCTCATACCAATCCGACACCCATTCCCAGGCATTGCCGGCCATATCTGACAACCCGTACGGGCTGTTTCCTTGCTGATAGCTTCCGACAGGCTGAACTCCGTCTGAGTAGGGATTCGCCACGGGCAATCGCGAAAAATTAGCCTGGCTCGACATAGGAAGAGAATTACCCCAGGGGAACGTTCTCCCATCTGTACCGCGGGCGGCCTTCTCCCATTCTGCTTCAGTCGGCAGCCGTTTCCCCAATGACACGCAATAACCCTGTGCCTCATTCCAACTCAGTCCCAAAACAGGTTTCTTTCCGTCTCGATCGAGACTGACCTTCTCCCACAAGTATGGAGGAATCTTTCCGGACTGCCGCAAATACTTTGCATACTCAGCAACCGTCACCTCAGCCCTGTCGATGTAAAATGCGTTCAGCACCACCTGGTGAACTGGACGTTCATCGTCATTCCCATCACGGCCTGTTGCACCCATAGCAAAAGCCCCAGAAGGAATAAGAACCATTGCGGCCCCACTCAACTGGGCAATACCAGCTGAAGTGGCCTGAAGCTCCAAAGGAAGAACGCCAAGGTTATACCCGTCAACAAAATCTCGAAGACTGCCAGCTCTGTTCCCCTCTGAATAAGTCGCTCCCCTCTCTTGCAAGAGTCCAATCACATAGGCCCCTCGCAAAACAGGGCTCCCAGAAGCCCCCTCGCTGATGTTCGCATCAATCTGCAAATCTCGTCCACGCTCGGCGACAACGTTACCGCGAATTACAGCCAACCCAAATGCATCCCCTGGATACCCAACGACAACAATTTCCTCGCCACTTTGATTACGCGATTCTCTTGGCACAAACGGAAGCGCCACAATTTTGTCCAAGATCTCTGCTTTTGGCTGGACCGAGAGCAAGGCGAGTCCTCGACGTAGATCGCCACCTTCAACCCCATCCAGCACATTAGCTGACATAGGGTCAGCTTTCTCCCCAGTATAGAACTCAACAGAGGGATGCTGTTCACCAGAAATTACATGCGAGGCCGTGAGAATGAAAACATTGCCGTCCTTAATCTGTACGATAAAGCCTGTTCCCACCTTCCGCGCTTGACCAAGCGGCTTGGATACAATGCGGACAACTCCCTTCTTCACCGTATCTACCTCCGCCGCCTGACTAACAGCACATACAGTCAGAGCTGAGCTTGATGCGCAAAGGACAAGGAGCACTCTAAGGTATAGTTGGATCATAAACGTTCTATTTATGGCTTCTTATATAGTTTGTGCTCGCGAGCTTTCTTGTAGTCATCAGCCAATGTAGCCCACTGGGCACCGACCAGTGGCCCTAGCAACAGCGTGAGAAACCCGAATGCTGACAAAACAGCAACTAACACCGGTCTATCCCAAAATCGTTGAAACGCGGAGACCCAGTGGTTTTCATCATATTCCAGCGTTCCAGTATGAAAAGACTTCACCTCACCCGACAGTTGGAGATCAATGAGCCCTGTTTCAGGATTCGTCTGGGCACGTTCCAATCTCAGGACTGTCTCACCAGTGAAGAAAACCCCCAAGGGACCCTTGACTTCGACCGCTTCCAAGAACGAATGGGCCGGATAGCTTACTTTGGCCGAATGCACTGCACTGGACCAAATCCCTCCTTCCGCAAATCGCTCAAACTTCACATCTCGAACCAACGTGGCCGTGCCATCACGAACAAATCGTGCCGTGCCCTCACAAGGAAGGCGAAAGGCGGCAGTCATCCCGCTGCTACCCGACAGGACCGTTGCCAGCTTAGGAGTTAGTAGCTCAAGTTCATACCCCACTGCAGAATACGGCTTTCCATCCACAACAATAGGTTCCGCCTGGGTATCGATGAAGACTTTCTTATCAAGGTATATGCTCGTGCCCAGTTCCTCGCCTGATATTGAAACCACAAAAGAGTTGGCTTCTGCATCAGCAGATTCAAGCACAATCTTTGTGCCGGCTTTGCCCACGAGAGGATAGAGACGTCCAATCGGACTACCCTCATTAAGGACCCGAGTCATGGCTTCATCGTTGCGAATTCGTCGCATCTGTTTTGAACAAGTTTCCTGCTTCCCCTGCCGGGGACGTGGGTATTCCTGAAAAGTAACCTTCGATGTATTACTTGGCGGTTTCAAGTTCCAAGTGCAACGGGTGAATGATGGCGCAGTTGCGCATAAACTTCCAGGGGCGTGGCAAAATCGAGGCATTTCCTCGGGCGCGTGTTCAACCGATGCGCGATGGCATTCAGCTCACGCTGGGTATAGCCCGACAAGTCCGTGCCCTTGGGCAGGTACTGGCGGAGCAGCCCATTCGTGTTCTCGTTGGTGCCGCGTTGCCACGGGCTATAGGGATCGGCAAAGAAGATTCGAATCGCCAGCCGCTCTGCCAGGCGTTCGTGCTCGGCCATCTCTTTGCCTCGATCGTACGTCAGGGTTTGGCGCAGCAACGCCGGCACATGTCGGAGTTTTTTGGTGAAGCCCTCGCGGGCACTCCGCGCATCGGTTCCGGTCATTCGGGCCAGGATGACCAGGCGGGTCGTCCGCTCCACCAAGGTGCCAACGGCCGAGCCATTGCGGGCGCCCTTGATGAGGTCGCCTTCCCAATGGCCAGGTACGGTACGCGTGGCCACCTCAGTAGGGCGCTCGGCAATCGGCGTCATGTTGGGGATCTGGCCACGTCGGTCGATCCCTCGCGCCCGAGGTCGGCGTGCCTTGCGCGCCTGACGCAGTGCCGCCAGCAGTTCGCTCCGCAGGCTGCCGCGGGGCAGCACATACAAGCCCGCATAGATGGTCTCGGTCGACAGCTGTTTGCTCATGTCGTGAGGATACGCGCGTTGGAGCCGCCCGGCAATCTGCTCGGGCGAGTAGCCCTCGGCCAGATGTGTGCGCACGTACTGCCACAGCCAGGGATCCAGGAGTTTGCGTGGTCGCCGCGGTTGGCAAGCCCGATCGGTCGCCACCGTGTGTGCCGTGCAGGCCCGATAGGGTCGGCCCCTCGTCGCGTTGCGGGCCAACTCGCGGCTCAGGGTGCTGGGCGCCCGCCCCAATACCCTCGCCATCGTTCGCAACGACTGGCCGTGGGCCAGCCCCAGACTCAAGGTTTCACGTTCTTCGGCACTCATGTGTTTATAGGATCTCGTGTGCATGGCAACAC
>JAUXQT010000070.1 GCA_030682135.1 Nitrospirota bacterium
CTTTTACAGAGGCCTATCCATGTGAGCGTGGGGTCGCCGATCCATCGTTCTGTTACCGCGGCAATGTCGGCCCTCAGGAGCGGAGGATTTTCATGCGGTGAGAGTGAGGCAGCGAGTTTTCGAACCTGCACGAGTAAGGAACCCAATCCTGAACTGACACGTGGGAAGGCGCCAGGGCGATCGTCGTCATGCGCGATGCTCGACATGACGGCAGCCAGCATGGCAGGACTGGCTCCGTTGAATGCATCGGCCCTGAGCAGTTCTGTGATGAGCAGCGAGTGGTCGATACGGATGAGCCTAGCCCATTCGCCATCATCAGTCAGACGAGCTGTCGGCGAAAGATACCCGAATTGTTGCAGGACATCTATTTTCTCCTGGAAACGGTGCCAGAGACTCGTCCTCAACGCCTGGATCGACTTAACGTGTCGATGTTGTTCCTGCCGAAGTTTGGAAGCGAGGGGGTAATCCCTCTGACAGGCGGAACGCGACGGACAGGTCGGGCAGGCGAAGTCTCCCAGGGTTTGCACGATGGCATCAGGAATCGGTTCATCGTCTTTCGGAATCAGGATGGGAAGCTCAGGCAGCCTTCCAGGCAGCTCCTCTAGTTGATGGAGTAACTCTTCCACACTTTCCGGCGTGCACCAGGGATAGACCGGTGCGTCCACACAGTCGAGGACACGGTCGGATATTTCCGTCACCGTGGAGGCGGGTGATTCGGTAATGCCTCCGCCTAAACGCAGCGCCGTAATCATCGGGCTTTTTTGCCCCTTGCTACGATACTGGCGCAGGACCACGCCTCGGCTGCGACCGAAGCCGACCACACGGCCGGGGGTGAGGAAATGAAAGCGTGCGGCGACTTCCGGTGGTTCGTGCCTTCTGAGAGGGGCACGGTGCAATTTCTGGCGGCGAACCTGGTCGAAGGTCTGCCATTCTGTGATCCAGTCGGTGCAGACACGCGGTCCGAACGGTTCCATCTGATCGCGGAGATCGTCCAGCTTGCGTTCCAAGACTTCGGCGCGCTGGTTGAGCTGAAATTGGGCAAAACTTTTGGCGAGAATCGGTTGAATTTGATCCAGGGGATGCGCCTTTAAGAGATTCAAGACCATCGGATAGCTGATGACAAACTGGCTGTTGATCGCTTCCGGATGGCCGGTGAAGCCCTTGGTCAGTACATTCAGATCGATGTAAGGCGAGGGGGTGACGATGGCGAAGCCCACAAGATCTTTTCCGCGGCGTCCTGCGCGACCGGCAATCTGTTGCACCTCGCCGATCGTCAAGTCCATAAAGTCCCGTGACTTGCGAATGCTGGACTGCGTGATGATCACGGTGCGCGCGGGGAAATCGACTCCGGCGGCTAAGGTAGTCGTGGCGAAGACGGCGTCGAGACAGCCATGGCGCATCAGTTCCTCGACTGCGATTTTCCATGAGGGGAGATGGCCTGCATGGTGCGCAGCCACGCCGATGCGTGTGACGGTCGGAATGAGCGGATGCTCGGCGATGCTGGGATATTGGGCGATCACCTTGTCCAGCACGGCGGCGATCGCTTCTTGACGAGGCGGCGGAAGGAAGATGTGGCTATGGTCGAAGGCCTGCATCGCTTCGTCGCACGCACGGCGCGACGTCAGAAAGACAATGGCAGGGGTCAAGTGCTTCTCGCGAAGGGCTAGGATCAGGTCAACTGGATGAATCGAGGGAGGCATGCAGTTTCATTCCCTTTGAAATCACGACAAGGCCGGATTCGGTGACGGTAAACCGCTGCGCATCGGCCGCCCGGTCGTACCCGATTTCCGTGTTGGGCGGGATGACGACATCTTTGTCGATGATGGCCCGTTTGATCCGGCTCTGTTCACCGATGACGACATTTTCCATGACGATCGATTCACGCACGTCTGCATGGTCCAGCACGCGGACGTTCGGTGAGAGCACCGAGTTTTGTACCCGGCCACCCGAGACGATGCAGCCGCCGCAGACGATGGAATCCAACGCGACACCCATTCTGCCGCCCTGATAGTCTTGCGCGAAGACGAATTTGGCAGGCGGAAATTGTCCCTGATAGGTGCGAATCGGCCAGTGCTGGTCGTAGAGATTGAACTGAGGATCCACCGCGACGAGGTCCAGGTTCGCTTCCCAGTAGGCGTCCAGGGTGCCGATGTCGCGCCAATACTTCACGTCTTTGTTGTTCGCGTCGACAAAGTTGTAGGCATAGACACGGCGATCGCGAATCATACGCGGAATAATGTTTTTCCCGAAGTCGTGACTCCCGCCCTCTTGCGCGTCGGCAATCAAGTATTCACGGAGGACCTTGGTGCGAAAGAGGTAGATACCCATCGAGGCAAAGGCCTTGGTCGGGTCGTTGGGGACCGACGTTGGGTGGGGGGGCTTTTCTTCAAAGTTTGTAATCCTGAAATCTTCATCCACGCCGATCACACCGAAGCGGTGGGCCTCTTCGATCGGGATATCGATGGCCCCGACCACGACATCGGCGCCTTTGGCGAGGAGCCAATGGAACATCTCCATATAGTCCATCTTGTAGATGTGGTCGCCGGCCAGAATCAGGACATAGTCCGGTTGTTCGTTGTCGAGGAGAAACAGGTTTTGGTGCACCGCATCGGCGGTGCCTTGATACCATTCTTCGCTGATCCGTTGCTGGGGTGGAATCGAGGCGATGTATTCGCCGAGTTCGGCGTTGAGGATGTTCCAGCCTGTGCGGATATGCTTGTCGAGCGAATGGGATTTGTACTGGATGAGGACGGCGACTTTGCGAAGTCCGGAATTGAGACAGTTGCTGAGTGTGAAATCGATAATGCGATACTTTCCACCGAAGGGCACTGCCGGTTTGGCGCGATGTTCGGTGAGCGGCTGAAGCCGTTCGCCTTTTCCGCCCGCCAGCACCATGGTGAAAATATTCTGCATTGCGGCGAATTGTAGCAGGACGCAGAGGAAATAGAAAGAAAGCAGACTCGTTGACATCGCGAAGATCTGAGACGATACTACGCGAGACAGCCTAGACAGATGCGTGAGTCGTCGATCAAAGGAGCAGGTATGAAGCGGGATGTATTGGTGACGTCGCTGGTGAGACAGAAGCCGATTCTGAAATCGGTTCAAAAGTCGGTTCAGAAGCCGATCGTGGATCGCAGCAAAGATGCGCTATCGCGGGTCGAACATCTTGAAAACCAAATGGCCAAGTTGTCCGAATTGGTCCGTGAGCATGCGGAGGATGTCGATCGGTTGGTACGCATCGTGGCAGAAGATCGCGAAGTCATTCGGCGTCAGTTATTGCGCAAGCACCATGAGCAAGTCCGGGTTCGGAAACATCTCCGCGATTCGAATTCCAAAGTAGGACTCGATTCCTAAGCCGGTGATCCTGTGCCGTCGATTCCTCCTCGCGGGTCCTTCTTCTCAGCATTGCGAACAGACCCTTCCTACCCTGTTCTTGCTGCATAACCCTCGTGTCGGTGACTTCCACATGGATCAGCATGGTTGATCAATCAGCGAGCATCGACATCGCGTCTTTGGTGAAGCGGCATGGTACGACGCTCGCGGTCGACCATGTATCGTTGACTGTGCCGCGTGGGGAATTCTTTTCGCTCCTCGGTCCCAGCGGAGCAGGGAAGACGTCTCTGTTGCGGATGATCGCAGGTTTTGAAACGCCGGATGAGGGGACCATTCGAATCGATGGCCGCTCGATGGAGGCGGTTCCACCGAATCGGCGCCCTGTGAACCTCGTCTTCCAATCATACGCACTCTTTCCCCATATGACGGTCGCTGAAAATGTGGCCTTCGGCCCCACGATGCAGGGCGTTCCACGCGCCGACATTGCGTCTCGCGTTCGTCTCGCCTTGGACATGGTGAAGCTTTCGTCGAAAGAGGAACGCCTGCCATCTCAGTTATCGGGCGGGGAGCAACAACGCGTGGCATTGGCCCGCGCCTTGGTGAATCGACCAACCGTCCTGCTACTCGATGAGCCGCTCTCAGCGTTAGACCAACAGCTCCGGCAAGAGATGCAGGTTGAACTGAAATCCATTCAGGCACGAGCGGCCTGCACCTTCGTCTGTGTCACCCATCATCAGGAAGAAGCCCTGACTATGTCGGACCGTGTAGCGGTCATGCATCAGGGTCGGGTGCTGCAGGTCGGCAGCCCGCAAGACCTGTATGAGTCGCCAGGTTCGGCATTTGTGGCCCGGTTTATCGGGGTCTCGAATGAGCTGCGTGGAGTCGTTCGACGCATCGACGGGGAGCGAGCGATCGTGCAATCTCCGGAATGCGTTGGAGAGATTCAGATTGTTCTGCCCATGCATCTGGCTATCCAGGCGGGAAGTCCGGTCACGCTGCTGATACGGCCAGAGCGGCTTCGCCTGTCAACCGCCGCGCAGGGGCTGAGCGGTGAACAGAGTTTGGCCGCCTCAGTCGACAAGGTGCTCTACAGTGGAAGTGATCGCCGCTATCTGGTACGGCTCGGCGAGCATGTCGTCTGGAACGTGCGGGTGCCGAACGATGAGTCCGGTCGAAACGGGCTCGTGCCTGGCGATCACCTGTCCGTACGCTGGCAAATCTCCGATGCCGTGGTGTTGAGCGAATGAAGAGTTCTCCTCCTGCCGGACGGGCGGAGTCTTCAGGGCCTGTGGCATCCTGGTGGCTGCTCGGACCAGGTCTGCTCTGGATGGGGCTGTTGTTTGTGGTGCCGCTCAGTCTCGTCCTGGTGATCAGTTTCGCCGAACGGGGAACCTATGGCGGGATTGTCTGGTCGCTCAGTCTGACGAACTATCTCGATCTTCTCCACCCCCTCTATGCTCATATTCTTGGCCAATCGATCCTTCTGGCCGCCGTGACGACCATGCTCTGCCTGATCATGGGTTTTCCCTTGGCCTACTATATCGCGCGAGCGGCGCCGGGACGGCAGGGGATGTTGTTGCTGCTGGTGATGATTCCGTTCTGGACCAACTTCCTCGTTCGTACCTATGCCTGGATGTTTATCCTCCGCACAGAAGGTCTGCTCAATACGCTGCTGCTGAAGTTGGGAGTGATTGCGGCTCCGATCGAGCTGCTCTACTCCAACACCGCAGTCGTGATCGGACTGGTCTACGGCTATCTCCCCTTTATGGTGCTGCCTCTGTTTGTCGCGCTCGAGCAGGTGGATCGGACGTTGGTCGAGGCGGCCTGGGATCTGTACGCCACGCGATGGGTGATTCTGCGGCGAATTATTGTGCCGCTCGCCAGGCCAGGGATCATGGCCGGTTGTCTCCTTGTCTTTATCCCTTCGCTGGGAGCCTTTCTCACTCCGGATCTTCTCGGGGGCGCCAGGAGCATGATGGTCGGGAACCTCATCCAGCATGAGTTTTTGGTCGCACGCGATTGGCCGCTGGGCGCGGCTATCTCTTGTCTGTTGATGCTATTCGTGATGGGTATGATGCGCTGGTTGCTTCACGCCGCGAAACCAGTCTCCCGGCAGGAGGATGCGTCATGAAACAGGCTGGTGGCTGGTTGTGGCGCGTGAGTCTGGCCAATCTGTTCTTTCTCTATGGACCGATCGCCGTGTTGATCCTGTTTTCGTTCAACGCGTCGCGCCTGTCTGCGACCTGGCAAGGATGGACGTGGCAATGGTATCGCGCCTTGTGGGTGAATCAAGCGTTGCTCGATGCCACAGTGAACAGCCTGTGGGTGGCGACGGTGTCGACGGTGCTCGCACTGTTCTTGGGTGTCGGACTCGCGGTGGGGTTGGACAGTCTGCCAGGGCGGCGGCAGCGCCAGATCGAGCAGGCGATGCTGCTGCCGCTGGTAATTCCCGAAGTCATGATGGGGGTCTCGCTGTTGTTATTCTTCGTCCTGTTACAGATTCCCCTCAGTCTGATGACGGTGATGGTTGGCCATGCCCTGTTCAATCTGCCCGTCGTCATGATCATCGTGCGAGCTCGTCTTAAAAAACTAGATCCACGGCTGATGGAAGTCGCAGCGGATCTCGGGGCCTCCTATTGGGATACGTTGCGTCATGTGACGATTCCGCTACTCAGGCCGGCCATTCTCGGGGCAGGGCTCATGGCCTTTACCATTTCGCTCGACGACTTCATCGTGACCTATTTTACGGCCGGTCCAGGGGCGACGACCTTGCCGCTGAAAGTCTATTCGATGATCAAGTCCGGCATGTCTCCCGAGATCAATGCCCTGTCGGTCCTGTTCGTGATTGTGTCCATGGGGTTGATCGGCTTGTCCCTTCTTGTGCAGCGACGATAGGGCACTAATGCGTATCAACGGGATAAGGTTTTTCCTCTGCCTGTTGCTCCTTCTGCTCTGGGGGACGGTGGCCTGTCAACGAACCTCCGGGGATGCAGGGCAGAAGACGCTCCACTATTTCACCTGGTCCGATTACGTCGGCCCCGAGTTGTTGGCTGAGTTTGAACGACGTCATGGCGTGCATGTTGTGGTGGATACGTTCAGCAGCAATGAAGAACTATTGGCCAAGCTCCAGGGTGGAGCCACGGGCTACGATGTGACGGTGCCGTCGGACTTCATGGCTGCGATCATGATTCAGCAGGGGCTCGTTGCCGAACTCGACTCCACGAAGCTGCCGAATGCCGCTACATTGGAAGACCATCTTCAGCACCTTCCGTTCGATCCGACGCAGCGGTTCGCAATTCCCTATCTCTGGGGTACGGTCGGGATCGGGTATGACTCAGCCGTCGTCGCGACACCGCCGGATAGTTGGGCTGTGCTGTGGGATGTCCGCTATACAGGGAAGATCAGCATGTTGAACGATCAGCGGGAAGTGTTTGGGGCGGTTCTCCGGTCGATGGGGGCCTCCATGAATACGAAGGACCCGGCGTTGATTGAGGCGGCGAAAGCGCGATTGCTGGTGCAGAAACCATTGGTGAAGGCTTATGCCAGCGAGCATTACGACCAGCTCTTGGCGTCGGGCGATGTGGTGCTGGCGCATGGGTGGGGAGGGCCGGTTGCCCGGGCGATGATTGATCGGCCGTCGATCCGTTATGTCGTGCCGAAAGAAGGTGGGACTCTCTGGGCGGACTGTCTGGTCGTGCTGAAGTCCTCTCCCAGGAAAGAGCTGGCGATGCAGTTCATCAATTATCTCTTGGAGCCACAAGTCGCAGCGCGCACAGCGGAGCGCCTGCTCTTTGCCTCTGCCAATAAGGCAGCCAGGCCTTTTGTGCCCTCACGTATTTTGGACAATCCAGCCATCTATCCACCCCTCGACCTGCTCCCTCGTCTGGAATGGATGACCGACGTCGGCGCGGCGCTGCGAATGTACGATCGGGCCTGGACAGAACTGAAAATGCATTAGCCTGACGACTTTTTCTTGCCAATGAATAGGGCGATCGACAGGGGGCAATAAGCGCTTATTTATCAAGAGGTTCTTTGCTTCGGCCTACGTACCCTGTATAATCACGTTTTCGTTAGAGCCAACGTGCAATAGCTGCGAACGTATAGGAGTTTGTCTGTGTTGCTGGATCGACGATTGACACGTATGTGCTGCCTCTCAATGATCGGCGTTCTGGGTCTGTCAGGATCTCTTGCCGGTGCAGCCTCGCCGTCTTCCATGCCTGAACAGACCACTGTGGCATCGAAGGCGCTTCGCCTCAGCGTGAACGATGCGCTGGCATTATTCATCAATCAAAACCTCGATGTGCTGATCGCCAAGTATGGGATTGAGTACAGCAAGGGACAGCAGATTACTGCGGGGTTGTTTCCCAATCCGGTGGCGACGATCGGCACGCTCAGTTCGTTTACACAGGGGCGGACAGCGTCGAGTAGCGGAGGGCTTTCCGGTCAAATCCAGCAGTTGTTCGAATTGGCAGGGAAACGCGGTTACCGGATTGAAAGCGCTGGTTATGGCATCCAGTCCGCGGAAGCATCGTTTGGAGATGCCGTGCGCCAATTGGGGTTCACCGTCAAGGACACGTACTACCGAATCCAGTTGGCTCAGCGGCGCCTGATCTTAGCCGAAGAGAATCGAGACCGCTTTGCCCGTATTCTCGACATCAATACGATTCGGTTTAAGAAAGGGTACATTGCGGAGGTCGACCTTATCCGCATCAGGCTGCAGATGGTCGATTTTCAATCGCAGGTGATTCAATCGTTGCAGGAAGCGGAATCGGCCCGCGGAGATCTTCGACTGTTGTTGCGACTTTCGCCGAGCACCCTACTGGAACTGACGACGGAATTAGACTTTCGGCGCATCGATCCTGACATCGGGAAGCTACGGATGGTCGCGCTCGATCTTCGTCCCGATATCAAGGCGCGGCGGTTTGCCTATTCGCAACGCGAATCCGACCTGAAGCTTGCAAAGGCGTACCGCATCCCAGACGTGACGATCGGGGCCGGGTATGCGGTTCAGGGGCCGCAGGGGCCGGACAACCCCCAGCAGTGGTCTCTCAACTTGGGCCTTCCGCTTCCCATATTCAATCGGAATCAGGGTGGGATCGTCCAGGCCGAGGTTGCAGTACAAACTGCCGAAGCCGACTTGAATAAGACCGTCAATCTAGTTGAGAATGAAGTGGAAGTTGCATATCGCAACCTGTTGCAAAGCCGGCGGTTAGTCGAAGCCTATGTCGGTGGAGTATTGGAGGATGCCCGCTCAACCTTTACCATCGTCGAACGGGCCTATGAGCGGGGCGGCGCGACGATTCTCGATTTGCTGGATGCGGCGCGCACCTCGCGGATGATTCAACAGAACTATATCGAAGCGCTCTTTAACTATCAGCATCAGCTCTTCCAGTTGGAAAGCGCCGTGGGGCAGGAGATCGGGTCGTGAGAACCTTGGTGACCGCTGAGGCAATGGTTGCGCGTATGAAGGAATCTCTCAAACTGCTGTCTGCACGATCGGTTTCAACCATCGCCTTCGCCTGTCTGCTTCTTGTTGCCTGTGGGCGAGGAGAACAACCGGCAGTCTCCAATGCCGCAAGCCCTCTTCCTCCGAAATCCGGTCCGGTCCAGGAATCGCATCCGCGTGTGGAAACGGCTCTCGTTGAAGTCGGGTCGGGGGCTCATGACTTGACCTTGTCCGGGAAGGTCGCCTATGGGGAAGATCGCTACTCCAGAATTTCTTCTCCACTCCAAGGCCGCGTCCTCGAAGTCAGGGCGCATTTGGGCGAGCGTGTGCAGGCAGGGAGCGTGTTATTGGTGTTGGATAGCCAGGAAATTGCGCAGGCCTATTCGGAATACGTCAAGGAAGACTCCGATCTTCAATATGCGACCAGAGCCCGTGATTTGGCCAAGGACCTGTATGAGAACAAGGCCCTGCCATTAAAGGATCTCAAGCAGGCGGAGAACGAACTGACCAAGGCGCGTGCAGAGTTTCGCCGCGCAAAAGAGCGGTTGTTGTCCTTGCGGGTGCCAGCCCAGGAGTTGGATAAACCGCTCGATCGGCAGAAAATTACGTCACGATTCGACATGAAGAGTCCCTTGACCGGGATTGTCGTGGAGCGGAACGTCACGCCGGGACAGTCGATCGGAGGCGATTCCGGCCAGGTCGTCTTCACGGTCGCCGACCTCGATATGCTGCAGGTGGTGGCGGATGTGTATGAACGGGATCTGGCCCTGGTCAGAGAAGGGCAGTTCGCAACCGTCAGCGTGGAGGCATATCCTGACGTGAGTTTTCCCGCGACCGTGGCTACTATCGGCGATGTTGTCGACACGACGTCGAGGACGATTAAGCTGCGCGCCTGGGTCAACAATAAGGACCATCGGCTGAAGCCGGAAATGTTCGCGCGCCTCCATATCCAAGTCGGAGAGGCGACACCGCTGCTGATGATTCCACGCGAAGCGGTATTGGAAGTGGACGGGAAGCAGTTCGTATACGTCGTCGAAGGTCCCGACCAGTACGTCAAACGGGAAGTCAAAGTGAGCACGATTTCACCGGATCATGTGCGGGTCTTGGAAGGCCTGACCTCGGGCCAGCGCATCGTGATTAAAGGCGCCGTGTTGATCAAGGGACAGGAAGTGAAGGGATAGTGTTGCGCGCAGTGGTTGTCCTCCTTCGAATTGGAATCTAATCGCACCCCATGATAGCTCGAATCGTCGAACTCTCTCTGGTCCAGCGGGTCATGGTCTGTGTCCTGGGCTTTCTCCTGCTGTTCGGGGGGCTCTACGCGTTTCATCTGCTCGATATCGTCGCCTATCCGGATCCCTCGCCGCCGATGGTCGAACTGATCACCCAGCAACCGGGGTGGTCGGCAGAAGAGGTCGAGCGCCAAATCACGATTCCCATTGAAGTCGCGCTCAACGGCATGCCGGGCCTCACGGATATCCGCTCCCTCTCGATCTTCGGGCTGAGCGACATCAAGATCTATTTCGATTTCGATACGGAAGTGTTTCGCGACCGTCAGGAAGTCCTGAATCGGTTGAGCTCGGTGCAATTGCCTCCGGGTGTGGCGCCGTCGCTGTCTCCCTGGTGGGCGATTGCCGAAATCTATCGGTATGAACTCACGGGGGCCGGCGAGACGACGCTCACGGATTTGAAAACGGTTCAGGATTGGCAGGTCCGCCGAGAGTTCCGGCGTATTCCCGGAGTCATCGACGTCACCGCGTTCGGAGGCACAACCAAGGAGTATCACGTCGATATCGATCCGGGGCGGTTGATCAGCTACGGCGTTAGTCTGTCACAGGTCATGTCAGCCTTAACCAACAGCAATGCCAACGTCGGCGGCAACTACCTGACGATCGGCGCGCAGAACTACAATATCCGTGGGTTGGGCTTGATCAATGGGATCGCGGATATCGAAAACGTCATGGTGGCCGAAAAGGACGGGACCCCGATTTTCGTCAAGACGCTCGGGGCGGTCGCGGTCGGTTCTCGAGTTCGACTGGGCAAGGTCGGCATCGACGATCGAGACGACGTCGTCGAAGGCGTTGTGCTGCTCCAGCGCGGGTATAAAGCACTGAATGTTCTGGAGAAGGTACGAGATAAAGTCGAGGACCTGAATGCCTGGAAGCTGCCGGCCGGCATCAAGATCAAAACTTTCTACGATCGTACGGCCCTGATTCATACGACGGTGGAGACGGTCACGGACATTCTTATCAGCGGCATGGTCTTGGTCTTTATCATCCTATTCGTATTTCTCGGACATCTTCGCGCGGCCTTGATTGTTGCCTTGACCATCCCGCTGTCCTTGCTGTTTACCTTCGGCATGATGGTCTCGATCGGTCAGTCGGCAAATTTGATCTCCCTCGGGTCCATCGATTTCGGCATCATCGTCGATGCCACGCTCATTATGGTGGAGAGTATCTTCTTCCATCTGGCGCATGGGAAGACTCATGGCCTGACGGTCCACCAGCAGATTGTGCGGGCTGCTCGACAGGTGGGACAGCCGATTTTCTATTCCACGGCGATTATTGTGGTGGCGTTCATCCCGCTCTTTACGATGACGGGTGTGCCGGGGAAGATCTTCGCGCCGATGTCCATCACCTATGGGTTTGCCTTGGTGGGCGCACTCTTGATGGCCTTTACGCTGGCGCCCGTTCTCTGCTCCTTTCTGCTGAAGGGCATGATCAGTGAGGACGATACGGTGATCGTGCGCGGAGTCCGTCGTGTCTATAACGGCATCTTGGACTGGGCGTTAGATCATCGGGGAGTAGTCGTCGGCGCCTGTATCGGCCTTTTAGCCGTCACCTTCGTCGCGCTCAAGTCGATCGGAGGGGAGTTCATGCCGGCGCTGGAAGAGGGCAATCTTTGGGTGCGTGCCACGATGCCCGTGGATATCTCCTTCGACCAAGCCGCAAAACTCACGAGCGAGATTCGCCGCCTGTTCCGCGAGTCACCCGAAGTCACGACGATTGTCTCGCAGTTGGGCCGTCCGGACGACGGCACCGATCCCACGAGTTTTTTTAATGCCGAGTTCCTGGCCAATCTCAAACCGGAAAAAGAATGGCGCTCCGGCTTGAGTAAAGATGGACTGATCGAAGAGATTGAAGGGAAGCTGAAAGTCATTCCCGGAATCATCTTCAATTTTTCGCAGGTCATTCAGGACAATGTGGAAGAAGCCATGTCGGGGGTGAAGGGAGAAAACTCCATCAAGCTCTTCGGGTCCGATTTGAAGACCATGGAAGCGAAGGCGACGGAAATCGAACATGTCATGAGGAATATCCATGGCGTCAAAGATTTGGGGATCTTCCGCCTGGTAGGGCAGCCGAATCTGCTGATCCAGGTCGATCGCGAAGCCAGCGCGCGGTATGGTCTGCAAGTGTCGGATGTGAACGCTGTGGTTCAGGCTGCAGTCGGAGGCCAGGCTGTCACGCAGGTGTACGAGGGCGAACGGCTCTTCGATCTTGTGGTCCGGTTTCTCCCGGAGTTTCGGCAGGATGTCGACGCGATCGGGAATATCCTGGTCAGCACACCGGATGGAGCCCGTATTCCTTTGAAGCAGGTCGCCACGATCACAACTCAGACCGGCGCCTTCATTATCTATCGCGAAAACAATGAGCGATATATTCCGATCAAGTTCAGTGTCCGTGATCGTGACCTTCAAAGTACGGTAGAAGAGGCCCAAGCCCTTCTGGCCAAGGAGGTGACGCTTCCCGAACGCTATCGGATGGAATGGGCCGGTCAATACGATCAGTTGAAAGAAGAACAAAAACGATTGGCCAAGGTGGTCCCGATCAGTTTGGTCATCATTTTGTTTCTGTTGTATACGACCTTCGACTCGATCAAGAACGCTCTCCTGGTCTTGAGTACGGTCCCCTTTGCCTTGGTGGGCGGGGTGCTGTCTCTGGTCGCCACGAATACGAATTTTAGTATCTCTGCCGCGGTCGGCGTCATTTCAACATTGGGTGTGGCGATTCTCGGCGGCGTGTTATTAATTTCACGCATCGAAGAATTCCGGCGCACGGGGCTGACCCTTCGGGAGTCTGTCCGGAAGGGTGCAGACGTGCAGATGCGACCGATTCTCATGGCGACGTTGGGCGCCGCGATTGGTTTGCTGCCGGCTGCGCTGGCAACCGGCATTGGGTCCCAGGCACAGAAGCCGCTCGCACGAGTGGTGGTCGGAGGTATGCTGACAGCAGCCGTGCTGATTCTGGTGGTCTTGCCGGTGCTCTACGAAATTGTCCATCGGCGCGATGAGCGTCTTGGTGAAGGGGAAGAAAGGGAATGATTGTGCAGAAACAACATCTGTATTCATGGGGAGTTTTCCTGTTGGCAGTGTTGCTGGGAGCGCCCCAGACCTTGTGGGCCGACCCTGTAGGAATAGGAAGGGCCATCCCGGTTCAGGTGCCGTACGAGGCGCCTCCAAAGGGACAGGACGTTCTGGCCGAGTCCGTTCCCCAGAATACGAAACCGCTGACGGCTGAAGAAGTCCAGCGGGCCGAAGCGCTCTTGCCGTTGCTGGAAGGGAAGCAAGAGTTTTGGGCGATGGGGGAATTTGTGCATCTCGGCGAGCCTGCTGTGCCGGTCCTGGTGAAGGGCCTGACCATGCCGGGCCCGCGGATTCGCTACAACGTGATTGAAACGATTTCGATGTTGAAGGCGGTCTCGGCGGTTCCAGCCCTCGTCGCAGCAGCCAAGGAGCCGAATGAGATCCCGCGGGTGCGCGAACATGCGTTGCGGGTGGCGGTGCGATTGGACGCGACCAAAGCCGTGGAGGCGATTGAGGTGATGGCGAAGGATCCGAATTCGTCGATTCGAAAAGCGGCTGCCTTTGAGTCCCGTTATGTCAGAGAGAAAGCGGTCGTACCCATTCTGATCGGGACGATCGGGGATGAAGAACGTTTCGTGGCGTTATCGGCGGTGCAGTCGCTCTGGATTTTGACCAGGCATGAAAGCGAGTTCCACGATTGGGAGACCTCCTCCAAGCAAGACCGTCAAGAATGGACGATCGAATGGTCGGAATGGTGGAACGGGCAAAAAGATACGTTTGAAATGCCGGATCCGAAGAGGTCGGGGCGTAATCGCTAGCGACTGCGCGGTTCGAAGTTCAGCGTTCAGAGTTCGAGGCTCCGCAAACCTCGAACCGTGAACTTCGAACCCTCCGCTCTTCTCTCGCCGGCCTCCGCCTTGCGGGGCTGAAAAACCCTGTGTTATATTTTCTGAGGCTGCGCGCTCCTTTCATGACGTATTAGAAGGATTATAGGTCCGTTCCATGGCTATTCTTCCGATTGCAAAGCTCGGTAATCCTATCCTCCG
Organism: Nitrospirota bacterium; assembly: GCA_030682135.1. Classification (GTDB taxonomy): domain Bacteria; phylum Nitrospirota; class Nitrospiria; order Nitrospirales; family Nitrospiraceae; genus Palsa-1315. Next base: position 14,126 of record JAUXQT010000070.1, read on the forward strand.
GCAGATCGCGGCGAAGGTCGATCCTCGCGACATTCGCACGAAAGAGCTGCAGCGTTTCATCGACGATCTGTTTGAAACTATGTTGGATGAGCCTGGCATCGGGTTGGCCTCGCCACAAGTGTCTCGCTCGATCCAGCTGGTGGTGCTGGGGTGCGAGGGCGAGGGGGCGGACAGTTTTCCCAATACCGTGCTCATCAATCCCAAGATCGTGTTCTATGGTCCTCAGCAGGAGGAAAATTGGGAAGGCTGTCTGAGTGTCGACGGGTTGCGCGGGAAGGTGACGCGTCCGGCTGTGGTGCGAGTGCAGGCGCTGGATCGTGACGGCAAATCTATCGATATCGAAGCGGCCGGTCTCTATGCGGTCTGTATCCAGCACGAAATGGATCACCTGATCGGCAAGCTGTTCCTGGACCGGATGACCGATATGTCGACGCTCACGCAACTCGACGAGTTCAGTCGTTATTGGCAGAAAGATTCGACCCCGGTCATTTAACTAGCCGTGAATAGACCCTCCCTGTGAAAACCCTCCTTCGTGTGCTCCAGTACCTCAGTCCACATCGTGCCATGGTGGTCGGCACCTTTGTGTTTGCCGGGTTAGCCACCGCCTTCGAGCTGGTACCGCCGTGGCTCATAAAAG
>JAUXQT010000043.1 GCA_030682135.1 Nitrospirota bacterium
TGCTCACGGCGGGTGGGCTTGCGATATTGCTCAAACGTGACCTCGGCAAACGTCTGTTGCGGCATGGGGGCACCTCCTCATCAGTGCTGTGCTTCTCATAGCACAGCAGGAGAGGCGAATAAATCAGACCTTCCCTAGGCCAAACTCTTGAGCTAGCGCGACACGTTAGGCTTTGATCAACTTGTACTCCTTTTCGAGCGCATCGCGCATGCGCTTGAGGAGATACTTCCCCATCTGGGGAATCGTGCGAGGGCGGTTATCACATGGGTGATTCTAAAAAAGGCGTCATGGAGCTGGCCTGCCTGCCGTGATGTTCATATCAGATCGTCTCCATCTTGTGTGAGTTCAGAAAGTTGGGGACCGCAGAGTTCAACCGCTCTTCACAGACCCCACCACAGGGATCTTCCATAGTCCGGCTGGTCAGTCGTGCTAGCCATTACACTATTGCCCCCGTGTCGTTACCACACCAAATCCCAGTCCGCCGCCAGGAGATCGGACTGGCTGCAGACCCACGGCACAAAGTCCCCTTGATCCGTTCGCATGACGATGTGCTCACGGTAGTCGAGAACCGTGCCGGCCGGGTAGATTCCGGTCAACGGCGTGCAAGTGACGGAAAAGTGACTCCCCGCCACGAGATAGAGGAACATCCCCTTCCCGCTCCATCCCTGTCGTCCGACTGGCATGCCGTTCCGCAACTGTCTGACGGCCCATCCGATGTCTCTGACTGGTTGATCGAGGTTCATGGCGTCCTTTCTTCTCGTATTATAGAAGTTAGTAGGCAGCGGATATTAGCTTCCAGGTTCCAACTCATCATTGTTCCTCCTCTTCCTTTGCGAATGCGGCCTGACCGTCGCAACCAACGGAAGGCATCCCCAGCAGCTGGCATAATCGATCCATTTCCTGCATTACAACATTCTCTAGCAACCACTGTTCCACCTCCGCTTCGGGCGCGTGCTCCAGCAGTTCAAGCAGACTATTTACCTGCGCGGCGACCTGTTGCTGATTGTGCGTGGCCATCAGCAACCTCCTTTGGTGAATATTCCTTTCACGGGTTCTCCCTCGTACGTGCCTTCTGCCATGGGAGCAGGGATACCCCATCGAACCAGACTTATGGTCCCTGCTCCCATGGCAGGCCCGGCTTTCCAAAATGCCCGTAGTTCGTCGTCTGCCGATAAATCGGTCGTTTGAGGTCAAACCGTTCAATGATGGCGCCAGGCCGGAAATCGAATCCTTTCACGAATTCTGCCGCGACATTGTCATCCCCAGTTCCGAAGGTGTCCACCTTGACTGAGACTGGTTGCGCGACACCGATGGCATACGCCACTTGCACTTCGGCTTTTCGCGCCAAGCCTTCATGGACGACCTGACGGGCCACATAGCGGCAGAAGTACGCCCCACTGCGGTCAACCTTTGACGGATCCTTCCCACTGAAGGCGCCTCCCCCGTGCCGGCCCGCGCCTCCATAGGTGTCCACGATGATCTTTCGCCCCGTCACTCCGCAGTCGGTCGATGGGCCGCCATGCACAAAGCTCCCCGTGGGGTTGACCATGACGTGAATGCCTTGGTGATACCAGGCACCCAGGACACGAGGAATCAACTGGTGCACGACATAGGCGTGCACGGTATCCTGTCTAACATCCACGCGGTGCTGGGTTGAGACGAGGATGTCCGTCACGCACGTGGGCGTGTTCCCCTCATAGCGGACCGAGACTTGGGTCTTGGCATCGGGGCAGAGCCAGGCCATCGCTCCTCCGTGGCGATCCTCGGCCAATCCTCGAGCCAAGCGGTGGGCGAGCAGAATTGGCAGTGGCATTAACTCCGGCGTCTCGTCGGTAGCGAAGCCGAACATAATGCCTTGATCACCCGCGCCTTGCTCACCCTTGTCCTTCGTCACTCCCTGCGCGATCTCTGGCGACTGTTTGGAGATAATTTGCATGACACGAACCGAGTCCGCGTTGAACGCTTCAGTGGTATCCGTATAGCCAATCGCTCGAATGGCCTGGCGGGCGATTTCCTCGTGATCCACAGTGGCCCGCGAGGTGATCTCGCCCGCCAGCACGACGACATCGCTTTTGCAGAGCACCTCGCAGGCCACGCGGCTGGCGGGATCCTCCGTGAGGTAGGCGTCCAGGATCGAGTCTGCGATAAAATCGCACACCTTGTCAGAATGGCCTTCGGCAACTGACTCTGACGTGAAGATCGTGGGTCTGTCGCTGCTGATTCTAGACGCCACGCGCTCAATCGACATTGTGCAACCCCCTTTGTAATAAATTCTGTACAGTCAGTGACTAGGCCTGCAACGCCTCTTGGACCGCCTCGCCCAATTCCTGCGGATTAAATGGCTTTAGAAAGACGTCTTGCACCCCTAAGCGAAGAGCCACCTTCAGTTTGTCAGGGTGAGCAGACATGGCAATAATTTTGACTCCCACAAATGCTTCCTGCAGTTCCACGATCGTTACAAGCCCATCTTTAACGGGCATCACGATGTCGGTGATCACAAGATCCGGAAGCAGGAGATGGGCGAGCATCAGGCCTTCCTCCCCGTTGGCTGCCTGCCAAATATCATGCCCACACTCTCCGACGATCTCCCCGATCAGTTGGCGTGTCATAGAGTCATCCTCAATTACCAGAACGGTTGCCATCGTCATTCCTCCGACGTGAATATCACCGGGTAGATGTCCCTCGGCGCAACAGAAGCTGTTGTGCCGAGATTTTCCTGGTGCGCAGGGTCTTGGAGAAATTCGGTAGTGGCGCGACATCGCGGGAGACCGTAGAGGTCTGGCCGGTGACGACCGCTTTCAGACGCCAGACTTTGTCCGGCAAGGGAAGTCTGACCAGGTCATCGAAGTTGAGTCGGCTCACGTTGTAATGTCGGAATTCCAACTTCAAGGCAGCAGAAACCCTGGGGAGGAGTAAGTTCTTAGCGGTGCCGTGTGACCCAATTAGCAGCAGCTGTTCCTCAGTGGCAAGAGCTGCCAACAGAATCTGGGCAATCCCTTTGAGTCCCTGCAGACCGAGGCGCTTGAACGGACTAACCAGCGCTCGGTGTGGCGCCTCCAGCAACCTGCCCTTCACCTCATCGGGGAGCACCACTCGAGTTGACCTGGTGGCCCTAGCCATGGGTCACCTCCTGTTCTGCAACGGAGGCCCACAGGCCAAGCCTGGCGTGAATCCACATTCTTGATCTCCTCTTTAGCCGCGTTGGCAAGGTGCCGGGGGCGGCAAGCTGGAATCAAATCCCCCCAGCCCGTGAGGTGGGCCAGCCCGTTCAATCAGCGCAACAGGACCAGGATTGGGATCGCGTCTCTCCCTACCCACACAATGGCGTCTTGGTGATACCGAATGCCGAGCGTCCGTGCCGGCTCAAAGTCCACCCCGAGCGCGAACACACTCTTCTCCTCCGGCCACGCGCCTGTCGGATCAGCCCCCGCCCCCTCCATCACCTCGATCGCCAACGCATGCAGTTCCGCACCCAGACGCGCGTGCGCGGCCTCGTTGACCTCGTGGCTGCGGACCTGGCCCAACGGGTTGTATGCGGTGATGAACACGCCGCACGCGTACCCCGACGAGGCGTAGAGTCGCGCTAGGGCGTCCGATTGCGTACCGATGTGTAAGGTGATGCGGTCAGGACCGTGACCGAAGCGATAGTCGGTCGCGCGATACGCGGTGATCTTGTCGGTTGGAATGTGAGAGTGTGCCAACAAAAAACCCTCCAGGAAATGGAGGGTTGACGCTTCCCGCTTGGTTGCTCACAAGGAGCCACATTCGCTTGCGCGATCCACCTTGCCCGGGAAGGGCAGGTTGGCTTGGGCGTCAACCCAACTCTGAATGCAGAACGAATAATACAGGAGCGCAACGCCAAAAGCTACTGTTTTTGTGTAGGGCTTACTGCTGCCACCGGCTTGCCGGTGGCTATCCGCCCGATGGAAGGGTTAGGGGCGGCCATGGGGAATGAAGTTGAACATGAAATACGCACAGAGAGGCCACCCAACAAATGCGCTTGCGCTAAGGGCCATTGAACCAACGATCCGTTCGACAAAAAATCCGAGCATAGTCGCCAAGATGCCAATGATAAAAATGACGGTGGGTGCCCACCAGACAACATGCCAACCGTAGGAGACCAAATACGCGAGACCTGTGAGCATGCCAAGAAACGCCGAGATGTTAAGCGCCAAAGCGAAGCCCTGACTCGAACCGCGGAAATTCTTGGCGTGTAGCTGCTGGTAGAACACGAAGATACCAAAGAGACAGAAGAATCCGATGGATGGCCAGGACAGTGCTTGCATGTGTAGTTGGTCTCCTCGTGATCGCACCTACCATCGCGGTGAACATGCTCGACGTTCTGGGCGCGTCCCCTTCGAACGCCGTGTTAGGCATGGGCGCGAAGATTCCCAAGGGCATCTTCGCCGGATACCGGCTTGACTTTCCCCTCGAGGACCTCGCGATGTCGCCCTTGCGCTTCAGTTAGCCATGCACGTTCGACATCGGCATCAGCCGGGCCATCGAGCTCCGCGATCAAAACCCGCAGCAACTCGGTCTTATCTTCGAGACTCAGAGACCGAATCTTCGCTTCAATCTCAGCAACGCCGGGTGACATGACAACCTCCGTACTGCCGGCTACTAAGCCCGTCGAACGATCATGCTTTTCCCCACCCTAAAACAATGGGGGAGGGCGCTGGTTGGTCTCCGATTGCGCGCGTCCAACGAGGGCCTTCTCAGGCCGCGCGTTGCGCGAGCAGGGAGACCACCAGCGCCCTACCCCATCACCGCCGACCCATGATGATGTATCAGCAACCACTCGTCCCCGATCCGTTCGAAAAGATTCGTGGCCAACACCTGCGCCTGCTGCGGTTCGTCAGCTTGATGGGTGGTGATGTGCTCCACACAGACGACCCAGGCCATATCGCCCGCCACCTGCACCATCACGTCGGTGAGTTCGAAGGTCATCGAAAAGGTATTATTGAAGATCAAGACCCAGGAGTCGCGGACCGCCGGCCAGTCCGACCGCAACGACCAGCCGGGATGGATGCAGGTCACATATTCCTGATGCGCCCACACCCTATCCATCTCGGCAATGTCGAGATTGCCGAACGCGGCATAGAAGGCATGGTTCGCTTTGTTCACTTCCTCGATGCGTTGCTCCAGCATGCAGGGCTCCTTACCTGAAAAATGAGCCGTATCATACTGCACGCACGGAAAAAATGGCGAGGGGCTAGGGGCCAGAGGCGAGAGGGAAGCCATGATCCAGTACCTCTAGACTGCAGGGGCCAGCGATTGAAGCTGAACAATCGATCTTGCAGGCGGCTCAAAAAGTCTGTCAGCAAGGCCGCAGGCGAGTCGAAACCGAAAGCGTACCCTCAGGGGCGCACGGTGCGACGAATAAGGAGCACCACGTCTGTGCGCGCCGCCGAGGCGGTGAGGCGGCCGGGTCCCCGTTGAGGATTTCGATGAGCCGAGAACGAAGCTGGCGGGCTTTTTCAGCCGCCTGCACGCTTGGAGGTTTGCCGATCGACAACCCACACCCCAGCCAAGATCAGCGCGATGCCGAGAATTTCACTCGCGCCCACTGATTCTTTTAAGAGCACCGCAGAGAGGATGATGGCGGCCACGGGAGTCAGATTGCCCAGGACGGAGGCGCGTGAAGGCCCGATGCCCTTCACGCCGAACAGCCAGGCCTGCTGTGCGATGGCGGTCGCAAACAGGACCAGATAGCCCAGCGCCATCCAATCCGCCTCGGTCACGGATCCGAGTCCTGCATCCAGCATCTTGCGATCCGTCCACAAGAGAGGAATTTGGAGGACAGTGGCGACGAGGAGCGTCGTCCAATTGACGGTGAGCGCCGAGTGGCGCTCCATGAGTTGCCTGCTGCCGATACTATAGAGGGCCCAGCTCACCACGCCGAGAAAAACCAACAGGCTGCCGAGCAGCGGCTGATCGCCCGCGGCCTGAAACCCCGCCACTGAGACCAACCCCACCCCCGCAAAGGACAGGAGACCGCCAGCCCAGACGGCGCGTAGCGGAACATCCTGAATCAACAAAGCCGAGAGCAGTGCGGTCACCACCGGACTCGATCCGATGATCACCCCACCCACGGCTCCACTCACATAATTGAGCCCCATGAGAATGAACAGGTGGTTGCCCAACACACCGAGCCCGAGCAATCCCAACAAACGTAGATCCACCTTGGTCAACTTGGCCAGGGTCCCTTCCTGCCACCACCAGGTGGTCAGGAGGATCGCCAAGCCACCGAGGTCTCGCAGGACCGATGCCTCGACGGCAGAGAACGAGCCGAGTGCCATCTTCTGCGCCACAATCGAGCCACCCCAAAGGGCCGCAGCGAGCAGGACCGATCCGTAGGCCAAGCTGGTGGAGGGAGATGCCATGGACTATGGGGATACCGTCGTTTCCTGCTGCCGTCAAGGAATATTCTTCCTCACCCATGAACAGAGGCCATTTCCACTTTTCTGTGGAGGCTAAAGTCTGAGATAGAACGGGCTTCGATGAAGAATTCTTCATCTTCGCTTCATAGGCCCCTCATGTTGACCGGGTACTGTCCATACCAGAGCAGCGTCGGTTCACTCTTATTCCACTATTCAATACGGAGGTCTCATCATGAAGAAGGTCATCATGGCAGCCTGTGTGGCAGTTTCCCTTACCGCCTTTGCCGGCCTGGCACTCGCCGACAAGGATCACAAGAGCATCCCCAAGACGGCAGTCTCGCTGGAACAGGCGATCAAAGCCGTCACGGACAAATACCCGGGCCGGGTCATTGAAGCGGAGCTGGAAGCTGAGGACGGCAAGACCGAGTACGAGGTCACCGTGGTCAGCAACAACGGGGAGAGCCGTGAATATACCGTCGACGCACAAACGGGACTCGTCTCGGAGGACAAGAAATCAGCCAAGCACGAAGAAAGCCACAAGAAGTAAGCGCAACGATGACTCCGACGGGATCAGGCCGGAACGATCCGGCCTGATCCCGCGCAGCCAGCCCTCATGACAAAGGAGACCAGGCTATGACGATCCCGTTTCATCCGATGCTCGTTCATTTTCCAATCGCGCTGCTCTTCGCCAGTGTCCTCTTCGATATAGCCAGTGCAGCTCTCACGCGCGACAGTCTCCGCGAAGCCGCGCAATGGCTATTGGGACTAGGACTCCTGGGTGGTATCGTCGCGGCGATTGCGGGAGGGCAGGCGGAAGGGGCGGCGGAGAAAGCCGGGGTGGCCGAAGCCCTGATCGAGACCCACGAAACGCTGGCCTACATGACGCTCGGCATTATGGCGATCTTGTTTCTCTCTCGGCTGTTGCTTCGCAATCGCTTCAGTACGAGAGCCCTTATTGCGTATTTTATGGTGGCGACGGTCGGACTGGTCGCCATCAGTGCGACCGGTCATACCGGCGGGAATCTCGTCTATGAGCATGGCGCCGGCGTACAGACGGCACAGCACATACCTGTAAAAGAATAGCGGACGCGATGCTGTTGCGATGAGGACAGTGGTGAGTCAGGGAAGTGGCAAGAGACGTATCACTGGTGATAACAAAACTTGTTACTGTGATGCACCTGGTGTACGCTGATTCATAACAGCTATCGACTGTTTCACTGCAGCGATGAGGTTGATCGTGCGTCGGTTTCGCATCATTCCCGTCTTCTGGCTGATCCTCTGGATGCTTGCGATCCCGTTGATCCATATCCACCCCGACGCGGATGAGCGTCATGGGATAGCCGGGCATGACCACGGCGGAGTCTTCCACACCGTCTTCTCGCAAGACCTGGATGGCGAATACGGGCATCATGCTCACGCGCATGACGAACCGGTGATTCAGCCGTCGATTCTTCCATTCCTCGGCGCAGCAGCAGGTCTCTTGAGCCATCCGGAAATCGGATTCGCGTTTCTCTCCTCCTCTCCAGACCACCCGCCGGTCAAGCAGGCCCTGTCCCATGCCCTGCTCGCTGAGTTGGATCTCACCCTGCTGACCTGCCCCGGCCTCTTCACGCGCCTGGCGATGCTCCCCGCGCCCATCCTGCTGCTCCTCGCACACGATCTCTCCGGCCGCGCGCCCCCTGCAATCTCCGTCTAAGTCGATTCCACCAACAGGGTTTACATATCCCAGCCTCTTGAGGCTGGGAACATGCGCGAAAGTTCTCTCTTTGGCAGAGGCAAGCCACTTCCGGCCAGTCCACGGCTCTGACGCCGAAAGACCGGCAAAGCCTGTCTCAGCCGAGCAGCACGCGTGCGAAAAGACGGAGGTGTCAGATGTCGAATCGATGGTACCAGTTGTCTGTACTGATGACCTGCGCAAGCACGCTCGCCATCATCGGAACCGTGGTGAGTGCGGACGCCGAGGGCCCGCAACAATATGCCCTGGCGGAGGTCATCGCCCTCGCGCTCGAACATAACCCCGCGGTGGCAGGAGCCCAGGGCGCTGTCCGGCAAAGTCTCGGACAGCAAGTCGCAGCCGGGGCCTATCTCAATCCTTCAATTTCAGGCTCGACTGGACGAGGGAGCATTCGTGATCCCAGTACGGGGGTGAAGATTACCGAACGGACGGTGACGGTCGAACAGCCCCTGGAATGGCAAGGGAAACGCCGCGCCAGACAGCAGGCAGCGGATGCAGGTGCGGCAGGGGCCAACGCCGCGATGGATGAGACTCGCCTCAACGTGATCGCTGAGACCAAGGTCGCCTTCTATCATGTGTTGCTCGCGCAGCGAGATGTCGAGTTGTCCAGCCAAAGCCTGACGATGGTGGAAGAGGTGTTACGAACCGTGAAGGCCCGTGTGGCTGCAGGCGACGCCACGGTCTTTGAAACGATGAAGGCCACCGTCGAGGTCCAGAAAGCCACGAAAGAAGTCGCACGAGCCCAGAATGCCTTGGTGGTTGTGAGAGCCAAGCTTGATATGGTGACGTCCGGTACCTTGGGCAAACAGTTCTCGATCCAAGGCGACTTTGAGCCTCTCCAACAGGGGCTTGATCTCGAGGTGCTCTCTACACGCGCGATGGAACAGCATCCGACCCTCCGACGGCTCACCAAACTCGTCGAACAGGCGGAATTCAGTACCACGCTCGAAAAGGAGTCCAGAATTCCAAACGTCACGGTGCAAGGCAACTATCATCGTGAGGCCGGTGATGAGTCGGTCACCGCAGGGCTCAGTGTTCCCCTTCCACTCTGGTACCGGCGTCAAGGAGAGATCGAAACGGCACTCGGAGCCAGACATCGCGCAGAGGCAGAGCGGCTACGGGCCCAAAATGAAATATCCCAAGCCATCACGCAACATGTGCAGGATGTCCGCACCGCGACCGAACAACTCCAGGTATTCGAGACGGGATTGCTGAAGCAAGCAGAGCAGACGCTGAGGGTTGCACGCATCAGTTTCAAGCAGGGAGTTGCCAGCCTCCTGGACCTGCTCGATTCCCAACGCGTATACCGGCAAACGTTACTCGAGTACGTCCAGGCTCGCGCGGACCTCTCCATCGCCCTCGCTCGGCTTGAACGTGCCGTCGGTGGGATCTAACGATCCAGAAAGAGCCAGACCATGAGCATCAGATGGACCTCACAGACCGGATTGTGTGTGCTCGCGCTGTTCCTGTTTCTCACGGCCTGCGGAGACCGCGGGAGTGAACAGCCGACTCAACCGCCGAAAGCGAGCCCACAGTCAGTCGCTCCTCGCACCGGCACCATTCAAGCCCCGGCAACCGTGCGGGATCGATTACGCACCGAGACGGCCGCCGCACATGTAGTTCCAGAAGTGGTGACGGCTCCCGGTGAAGTCGCGCTCGACTTGAAGCAAGTCGCCAAAATTTCCTCCCGGATCGAGGGACAAGTCGAGCACATCCATGTCCAGTTGGGCGATCGCGTCAGACGCGGTCAGCCGCTGGTCGCCATTGAGAGTCTGCGCTTGGATGAATTGGTCCAGGAATATCTCGTGACGAAGTCCCAGGTGGATGTGGCCGAGAGCGGGTTCCGGCGGACGGAGAAGCTGCGGGCCGATGAAATCGTGACGGAGCGTCGACTGGTCGAAGAACGAGGCCATTACCTGGAGGCCCAAGCCCGTCATCAGCATGTTCGTGAAAAGCTGATGACGATGGGCATGACGGCAAGGGAATTACGTGCACTGGAGCATGGGAGTCACCAGGAGGGGCATCTCTATACCCTCACATCGCCGATCGACGGGACCGTGGTCGCGCAAAATGTGGTGCGGGGGCAGGGCGTCTCTCCTGGCAATGAACTGTTCGAGGTCGTCGACACGAGCCGGGTCTGGGTCTTTGCCAATCTGCCGATCGAACAGGCTCGAAAGTTCAAAGAAGGCGATGTGGGGACGATCCTGCCCAAGGGCGGTGAGCCGGTCACAGCTCCGCTCACCTATCTTGCGCCGGTGGCAGACGAGACCACGCGCACCATTCAAGTTCGGTTCGAGGCGGCGAACCAGCAGCACAACCTGAAGCCACGAGAATATGTGGATGTTCAACTGACCGTTGCGAGTCCGGCGACCTTGGCTGTTCCCCTGTCGGCCATGACGATGGTGAACAACGTGCATGGCGTCTTTGTTCAGCGGGAGACCGGCTATGCCTTCGTTCCGATCGAAACCGGCCGTGAGGGCGGGGGCTGGATCGAGGTGCGAAAAGGCCTGACCGCGGGCGAGCAGGTGGTGATCGACGGCGTCTTCGACTTGAAGAATGTGCTGCTGAAAGAACATATCGGGTCCGGAGAGGGAGGATAAGATGGAGCGGTTGTTCATCCTCTCCCTGCGCTACCGTTTCTTCACTCTGGTGGCAGTCATGCTCGTGATCGCTCTCGGCCTCTGGTCTCTGACCCACCTCACCGTCGACGCCATGCCGGATCTGACGCCGGTCCAGGTCCAGATCCTCACCCGTTCACCAGCGCTCGGCCCGGTCGAAGTGGAACAGTTCATCACGTTTCCAATCGAAGCCTCGCTGAGCGGATTGCCGGCTCTCCGCGAGCTCCGCTCTGTGTCTCGCTACGGGCTCTCCGCGGTCACGGCGATCTTCGAAGATCAGACGGACATCTACCGGGCGAGACAGTTGGTCACCGAACGGTTGACCCGCGCGATGGAACGCATCCCCGTCGACTATGGCCGTCCGATTGTCGGCCCGCTGACGACCGGATTGGGCGAAGTCTATCAATTCACGTTGAAAGGGCAGGGCTACAGCCCCATGGCCCTCCGAACGCTCCTCGAATGGGACATCGGGATGCGGCTACGGGCGGTGCCGGGTGTCGTCGAAGTGAATATTTGGGGAGGCGAACCGCAACAGTTCCAAGTGGTGGTGGATCCCGCGAAGCTCCTCTCCTTCAAACTCTCGATTCGGCAGGTGTTCGAAGCGCTCGAACGCAACAACGCCATCGCCGGCGGCGGCTACATCGAACGTCAGCGGGAGCAATTGCTCATTCGTGGCGAAGCCCTGGCGACACAGGTGACCGACCTTGCGAGGATTGTGGTGGCGCACGGCCCCGGGGGAGTGCCGATCTACATTGCCGACCTCGCGGAGGTGAAAGAGGCATCGGCCCTTCGCATCGGCGCGGCAACCGCCATGGGAGAGGGCGAAACCGTCATCGGCATGGTCCAGATGCTGGCGGGCGAGAATGCACAACAAGTGGTTGAACGGGTCAAAACCAGAGTGAAAGAGATCGAAGCGACCCTTCCCCCTGGTGTGACCATCGAACCGTACTACGACCGAACGTTGCTGGTCGCGAAGGTGATGCGCACGGTGCGCAATAATCTGCTCGAAGGTGGACTGCTCGTCATTGCCGTGCTGTTCATTTTTCTCGGCGACCTCCGCGCCGGCGTGATCGTGGCCTCCGCCATTCCGTTGTCGATGCTGATCGCGTTCAGCGGCATGATGCAGGCCGGCCTCTCCGGAAATTTGATGAGCCTCGGCGCCATCGATTTCGGCCTGCTCGTGGATGGCTCGGTGGTCATGGTCGATAACATCCTCCGGCGATTGGCCAAGAAAGGCGCCATGACCCCGGAAGCCAAGCTGAGCGAGATCCAGGCGGCTGGCCGCGAGGTCCTTCGCCCCATGACCCTCGCCGTCAGCATTATCATCCTCGTATACGTGCCCATCCTGGCACTCACCGGGATCGAGGGAAAGATGTTCCGTCCGATGGCGCTGACCGTCATCCTGGCTCTGGCCGGCTCGCTTCTGCTTGCGATCACCGTCACCCCTCTGCTCGCCTATTGGTTCGTGCGGGCGAAGCCGGGACATGAGGACACGCCTGTGATCGGCATCCTGCGCCGTGCCTACGAGCCCTGTCTCAGATGGGCGACGGCGCGCCCTGCCTGGGTCGTCACACCGGCGGTCGGGCTGTTTGTCATGAGTCTCGGACTGAGCGCGTGGCTCGGCATCGAGTTTGTACCTCGACTCGACGAGGGGGACATGGCGATTCAGCTCTGGCGCTTGCCCAGCGTATCACTGAGCGAGTCGGTCAGAAATGCCCTGGAGATTGAACGGGTACTTCGCAGATTTCCGGAAGTCGTACAGGTGGTCACCAGGACCGGGAGCCCCGAGGTGGCGACCGACGTGATGGGAGTGGAGATGTCCGATGTGTTCGTCATTCTCAAGCCGCAGCACGACTGGACGACAGCCGGCACGCGCGAAGACTTGATCGCCAAGATGCGCCCCGCCATTCTCGATGCCGTTCCAGGCGTCGGCCTCGGCTTTACGCAGCCGATCGAGATGCGGTTTAACGAGTTGATCGCGGGCACACGCTCCGATCTGGCGATCAAGATTTTCGGTCCCGATCTGGAGGTGCTCACCAGGCAGGCCGAGGCGGTGGCTCGTGTATTGGAAACCGTGCAGGGCGCGGCAGACGTCAAAGTCGAGCAGGTCGCAGGCCTTCCACTGCTGCGAGTGATCGTGGATCGGGAACAGATCGCCCGATACGGGCTTACGGCAGATGAGGTGCTCACCCTTGTACAAACAACGCGAGTTGGACATGTCGTCGGCACCGTGGTCCAAGGCTCACGGCGATTCGAGCTCGTCGTCCGCTTGGCCGACAGTGCCTCGGCCGATCCCGCGGCCTTGGGCAATCTCCTCATCCCAACCTCTCATGGTGAACTCGTCCCTCTCTCACGCGTCGCAGCGATCCGGGTAGACACGGGACCGGCTCAGGTCAGCAGGGAGCATGTACAGCGGCGCATCGTAGTGGAGAACAACATCCGGGGAAGGGACTTGGGGAGTTTTGTCGCAGAGGCTCAGCGCCTGGTATCACGTGAGGTGTTGCTCCCAATAGGGTACGAACTGACCTGGGGCGGACAGTTTCAGCATCTTCAGGAAGCCACCAACCGATTAGCCGTAGTGGTGCCCATTACCCTCCTCCTGATTCTGGGGGTGTTATCGGTCATCTTCGGGGCTATGCGTCCCGCACTGCTGATTTTCCTCAATGTGCCCTTAGCCCTCTCCGGCGGCATCGTGGCGCTCTGGCTGCGCGGCTTGCCACTCAGCATTTCCGCGGTCATCGGATTCATTGCCCTGTTTGGTATTGCGGTGCTCAATGGGGTGGTGCTGCTCAGCCACATCCGGCAACTTGAAGCAGAAGGGCTCCCGACCGATCAGGCGGTGAGGCAAGGCGCGATGGATCGACTCAGGCCCGTACTGATGACGGCGCTCGTCGCCAGCCTCGGCTTTCTCCCCATGGCCGTGGCCACCAGCATGGGAGCCGAGGTCCAGCGGCCCCTCGCCACCGTCGTGATCGGGGGTCTGTTCACCTCCACGATTCTCACCCTGCTGATCATTCCCGCGCTCTACCGGCGCGTATGTACAACGCACCACTCGATCACGCAACGGGAAACCTCCGCGACGGGGTAACGGACTCGTCGAGGTCGATTGCCCGGATGAAGCCGGGCGACTACAATCGAGACAAAGGGATCAGGATGCGCATTTTGATTGTTGAAGATGACCCGAACCTTGCGGGGTTCACTCAAAAGGGACTCCGGGAAGAACGTTATGCGGTGGATCTCGCACGCGACGGCGAGGAAGGACTCCTCATGGCAAGCACCACGCCCTATGACCTCGTCATCCTCGACGTCATGCTCCCCAAACTGGATGGGTTCACGGTCTGCCGTCGCCTCCGTGCCGCCGGCAACAGTACGCCGATCCTGCTCCTGACAGCCAGAGGAACCGTTGACGACCGGGTGACCGGCCTCAATATGGGTGCCGACGACTATCTCACGAAGCCCTTCGCCTTTGCCGAGCTGCTCGCCCGGGTGCGGGCATTGATCAGACGAAAGGGCCATGACCAGGCGCCGCGCCTCACAGTCGCAGACCTCGAAGTCGACCCCCTCGCCCATCGAGTCTGGCGGGCAGGCAAGGAAATCACGCTGACGAACAAAGAATACGCATTGCTGGAATATCTGCTTCGCAACCCCGATCGTGTGCTGACAAGGACTGCGATCATCGAACATGTGTGGGATATCCACTATGACGGCATGACGAATATTGTGGATGTACACATTCGGGCGCTACGGGCCAAGGTTGATCGGGAACATTCGGTCCCTCTCATCCATACCGTCCGCGGTGTCGGATATGTGCTGAAAACACCGGAGGCGTAAGGCATGGTCGCGTTCCGCACTCACATCCGCCGGTCGGCCCTGGCTCTCATGCTCGTCCTCCTGACTACCTTTGCCGTCTTGATCCACGCCGGTCTCTCGAACCTCCTCCATCGCCATATCGACGAGGAACTGTTCGCCCTCGCCCAGCACGAAGCCTCGAGGATCGAAATCACAACCGGCACCCTCACCACATTGGAAGATGACGAACAGCAGGAATTACGTGAGGCTGCCCGCTCTACCGTGGTGCTGAATCCAAACGGAACGATCATATGGAAGGGGGCGGCGGTGGTGGTGCGCCCCTCACTGGAAGCCGCTGTACTGGCCAATGTCCAACAGGGACGCACGGCCTACGACACGATCACCACGCCGAATCATGAATCTATCCGGCGCATCTCGCTCCCCATTACGAGGGACGGAACCGTGGAGTACATTCTTCAGACAGAGTCATCGCTCCGCATTGTGCAGGACGCCCTCCGCCTGTTGCGATTCCTGATTGGAGGCCTGGCGGCGGCCATGATCGGAGCGGCCTGGCTGGGGAGTCGCTGGCTCGCCCGTCAGGCACTGACGCCAGTCGACGTGCTCACCGCCACGGCAGAGCAGATCTCTGTCCCCTCGCTGAAGACCCGTGTGGTGCTGGATGCGCCATACGAAGAGTTTGCCCGATTGGCCCGCGTGTTCAACGCCATGTTAGACCGGCTGCACAGAGTCTTTGAGGGGCAACGTCAGTTCGTGGCCGATGCGGCCCATGAGATACAGACTCCCTTGACCGTGATCAAGGGCACGATTGAGGTCGCATTGCTTAAGAGCCGGAGCGCCGACGAATATCGGGACGCGTTGGTCACCAACTTGGGGCAGATCGAACGGCTCAGCACCTTGACACGCTCCCTGTTGACGTTAGCCCAATTCTCCGGGGATCGCCCGCCCGTGCAGCTCATTCCACTGGAGTTGGAACCGTTAGTGCAGGATCTGGTACGGGAACTCACGGTCCTTGCTGAAGATCGGAAAGTTCAACTGACACTGGAGACGCACCCGGTGCCGCTCGTGTTGGGAGATCACGGACGACTGACTCAGCTGCTGATCAATCTGCTCGATAATGCGTTGGCCCATACGCCGCCAGCGGGAACGGTCACGCTACGGCTTCAACACAAAAACGGGCAGGTAGTGATGGAAGTGGAAGACACAGGCCCCGGCATCGCGCCGGAACATCTGCCCCATCTGTTTGAACGATTCTACCGGGGCGATCACGCGCGCGACAGGGGGTCGGGCGGAACGGGCCTCGGACTCGCGATCGTGAAAGAAATCGCGGAAGCCCATGGCGGAACCGTGCGCGCATCCAGCATACTCGGCAAGGGAACGGTCTTCACCTTCTCGCTTCCTCCGTACAGACCGTCGACCGTCAACTCTTGCGCCTCTTGACTTAGCCTCGGCGTGGGACTAGATTCCCAATTCTGTGAAACCAGGCCACACGAAAGCCCTCTCGGCTGCCACGCTGACCTTTCTCCGTCCGCTCGTCCGGCTCTTTCTCCGGAACGGCTTCGCGGCAAAAACATTCTTCGACCTCGCCAAGCAGACCTACGTCGAAGTCGCCCGGGACGAATGTGGCGTCAAAGGGAAACAGGCCTCCATCTCCCGCATCGCCATTCTGACCGGACTGACTCGCAAAGAAGTCCAGCTGCTACTGACCAGCCCTGAAGCCCGCGATACTGCGCCGGAAGAACAATACAACCGGGCCGCGAGAGTCATTGGCGGATGGCTGAAAGATCCGGCCTTCGGTGACGGAAAGGGGCACCCCGCTCCGCTCGAACTGGATGGCAAGCGTGGATCGTTTAGCGCGTTGGTCAAACGCTACAGTGGAGACATGCCTGTCCGCGCGATCTTCGACGAACTGGTACATGTCGGGGCCATCCAAGAACTCAAGGATGGGCGAATTTGCCTTCGTGCTCGAGGCTATATCCCTCAAAAGGGCGACGCTGAGAAACTCGCCATTCTTGGCACTGATACTGCAGATCTCATTGCAACGATCGATCACAACCTCTACGAGACTCCAAGCAAGCCTCGATTCCAGCGAAAAGTGATGTACGACAACGTCCCGCAAGAGGCGGCGAAAGAATTTCAAATCCTTGCGGCGGCACAAGGACAGGAATTCCTGGAAACACTGGACCGCTGGCTGGCCCATCGAGACCGCGATGTGAATCCGTCTTCAAAAGGCACGGGGCGGGTCCGAGTGGGACTGGGGATCTATCAATTCGAAGAAGACGTGGACTCCAAATCGGGAAGTGCCTCGTGAGATGCTTCGGATCAATCTACAGATTTCTTCTCCTGACTGTCATCTTCGGGTCCTTCGCCTCCTGCGGCCCGAGTCCTCAGGCCGGCGGCGGGATCGGTGGAACTGGTTCCGTGGCCACGGTCTCAACGGGACCCGTCACAGGATTCGGCAGCGTCTTCGTATCCGGAAACGAGTTCGCTACGAACGGCACCAGCTTCACGGTCGATGGCATTCAGAATGCCAGTGAGCGGCAGCTCAAGAAGGGCATGATCATCCTCGTCAATGGCACGATCTCCGAGGATTACAAGACGAACCAAATAGTCCAACGGACGGCCAGGACGATCCTATACGAGGACACCATCGAAGGCCCGGTCCAATTCATGGCTCAGGACGGTCTCAGCCTAATCGTGTTGGGACAAACCGTGCTGATCAACCAATCGACCATTATCGACCCCAGCGTCCCGGCCATCAGCAGTTTGAAGCAAAACGACCTGGTGGAAGTGAGCGGTTTCGTATCCGGCCCTGGCAGGGTCGTCGCCACCCTCATCGACCGCAAGAACTCGGGAGAAGCGACCAACTATCAGGTCAAAGGATTCATCTCTCAGCATGACGACAGTCGTCAGTCTTTTACCATCGGCAGCTTGGAGGTGAACTACGCGGGAGCAGACATCGGCCAGATGAGAAGTCCTTCCGGCAATGCCTGGACCGGACTGTTAGTGGACGTTCACGGGGCCCAGGGGTTATCCGGAGCACCAGGCCAGTACGGCATCCGGATGTCCGCAACCAATGTGAAGCCGGAAACATTACGTGCAGAGAACAGTGAGAGCACAGAAATTGAAGGATTCGTATCCCAGGTCGGTACACCTGGCCACTTCTACCTCGGCAACGTACCTGTACAAACGAGCGCCGGCACGACCTTTGAAGGGGGAACCATCAACGACATCCTAGTTGGAACACATCTGGAAGTGTACGGTTCGCTGGCCGGCGGTATTGTGAATGCCACGAAAGTCGAATTTGAGGGAGAAACGGAGCTGCAGGCGAATGTGGCCGTGATCAATGCGACCGACAGCACATTGACGTTAACAGGCTTATCCGCGCTTGCTATCCAATTTGATTCACAGACAGCCCTCCAGGGCCAGGGGAATCCACATAGCCTCACCGACCTTCAGGCTGGCGATCATCTTAAAATCCACGGTCAACTTCGTGGTGGAAATACGATCCTGGCAACGGAAGTGGAACGGAGTGCGCCAGCCTCAACCGTTCAGATAAAGGGATCGGTCATGTCTGCCGCAGATCCATTTCTCGTCCTCTTCGGATCTTCCATCGACACATCGTCGATTCCAGAGAATCGATTTCTTGGGCGCTATGGAGTGATCGGAAGAAGTGGCTTCTTTGCCGGTCTCTCAAGCGGTGAAAAAATCGTCCTCCGCGGGACCTATCAAGCAAATACTGTGACGTGGTCCTCGGCGTCACGTGGTGACTAGCCGTTAAGCGGCATAGCTCTCCCTCCAATCCTCCTTTGAGAAACGGACTTGGGACCGCTCAATTTACTGCGTGATCTTGTTGACCGTGACGCTGGCTCTGGAGGGTTTCCATTGTTTGATGAGTTTCCTCACGTTCGTCACCTCGGCAGGCGTCAATTGCTTGGAGAGGATCTCGCTCTGTCGAGCCGCCTCCTCGTCACCCTGGGCGGCAGACAACACAAGCCACATGTACGCTTGGGATTTGTCCGATGCCACCCCCTGGCCGCCTCCCGCCAGTAGCTTCCCCAGGCTATGTTGCGCAGGGGCAAAACCTCTCTCTGCCGCAAGACGCCACCACCGGACGGCCTCTCTGTCGTCCTTCGGCACACCCGTGCCCTCCCAGTAATTGTCACCGAGCGCATTTTGAGCGAAGGCATCCCCTTGCATGGCCGCCAGGCGATACCAACGGAGCGCTTCACGCTTATCTTTTGGCACACCCTGGCCGCGGTCGTACACAAGACCCAAGTTGAACTGGGCCTCCGCATCTCCCTTTTCAGCCTGCTTGTGCAATTGCTGAATGGGAGCCGCCAGCACGGTGCCTTGCTTGGCTATGTGAGGTGG
Organism: Nitrospirota bacterium; assembly: GCA_030682135.1. Taxonomy (GTDB): domain Bacteria; phylum Nitrospirota; class Nitrospiria; order Nitrospirales; family Nitrospiraceae; genus Palsa-1315. The sequence continues at coordinate 18,915 of JAUXQT010000043.1, forward strand.
CGTCTCTTGTGTCGCAGGTAGTGACCGTGACCCTCCACAGGCGTTCATCGATAACAGAATCGTACTGGCGATAATGATCCGACTCCACATGGGGGCCTCCTTGAGCAATGCTACTTCGCCACAGCCGTGCCGTAGTAGGTATCGACCATCACGCCGATTTCTTTGAGCATAGGAGTGGGCAGAGTACCGCCGGCACAGACAATCACGGCGTCGTTCTTCACTGAATAACTCTTACCCTCCTGCTCAAGCGTCACCGTATCTTCCTCAATCTGTTTCACACTCGCATTCAGGAATATCTTCAGCTTCCCTTGTGTCGCAAATTCTTTTAGCCGCATCCGGTTCTTTTCCTTGGGCCGCGTGAGAATATCGTCACCCCTACTGGATACCGACACCGTCGTACCCCGCTCTTCCGCAATCGCCAACGCCGCTTCGGCGGCGCTATCGCCGCCTCCCACTACCAGCACATGCTGTCCGCGATACTGTTCCGCATCGATCAGGCTGTACACCACCTTGGATTGTTCTTCACCCGGCACACCCAGTTTACGCGGCGTGCCGCGTCGGCCAATAGCTAGGAGCACGTTCTTCGTCCGATAGCTCTGCTTCGAAGTCTTGACCATAAACCCGTCACCGGCTTTCGTGATCGCCTCCATGCGCTCCTTGAAGTTGATCGTAAGTCCTGTTTTCCGAATGATGCCGTTCCAGAACTCGAGCAGTTCTTCTTTACTGATCTCCCGCCTATTGAACATGCCGATGATCGGCAACTTCATGGGAGCCGTCATCGCGAGCTTCCGCCGCGGGAAATGATAGACTGAACCGCCCAGGCCATCCTCCTGTTCAATCGTCACAAATCGTAACCCGGCTTCTTTCGCCGCCAGTGAGCCTGAGATCCCGGCCGGTCCCGCCCCGACGATCACCACATCCAACTCATTCGCACTCCCCTTGTGCTTCAGGATGGACGCGATAGCCCGGGCCCCCTGGTCCACCCCTTTGCGAATCAATCCCATCCCACCTAACTCGCCGGCGATGTAGATCCCGGAGACGTTCGTTTCAAAGGTCGGCTTAACTTGCGGGATATCGATGCCGCGCTTCTCCGTCCCGAACACCAACTGAATCGCCTCGACCGGACAGGCCGCTTCGCAGGCTCCGTGGCCGATACAGTGATCGGGCTGAACGAGCACGGCTTTCCCTCTCACGATTCCGAGCGCATGCTCCGGACAGGCTTTCACGCAGGCGCTTGAGCCAATGCACTTATTGACATCGATGACGGGATGGAGCGTCAAGGGCTCCGCAACTCCAGACTTGATCGTCTCAGCCAGGCGAGCGCCGAATTGAGTTTCCTTTTTGCGGTGACGCCGGTAGTAGAGGAGCAGGACAAGAATCAGTGGCAGGAGGTAGAAGAGCGTGGTGAGATACGAGTGCGACATGGGAACGTCCCCGCGCTATGGGATTTCACGATCGATCACGACATTGATCCCCTTCACCCCTGGCTTGACCGGCTGACTCATGCCCTGCAAATCGCCGCTCTTCGCCATGGCCTCGCCGGACTTCGAGAGACGCGCGACAATCACGACGGTCCCGGCATCGGACAACTTCCTGGACGGCATGGGACTCGTTGAATCGTCGAGCCGGAAGGTGAAGGGCAAATCTTTTTTCATGACGCGGACGATCGAGACCGGCATGGGCGGACCCTCCACCGCCTTCGCAAACACAAAGAGGGTATCGGTAGGCGATCCCTTACCGGCCAAATGCGGTGCGAGGGTGACCGTTCCGGCGATCGCACGCTCCTGCCCCTTCTGCTTGGCAGGAGTGGCTGGTCCCGCTGGCGCGACCTTCACGGTTGCCGCCGTCCCCTTCTCCCCCGCGAGGCCCTTCGCTTCCTCAATGGCAGAGGCTAACTCTTGGAGCACTTCCGGCTCCGCATCGGGCGGCAAATTTGCGCGTGCCTGGACCCAATACCTCGCCGCATCCGCATACTGCTTTCGATCGAAGGCCACGGTGCCGACCATCATCAGCACTTTCACATTCTGTGGATCGAGCTTCAGCGCCTGCTGAATCAGCAGCTCCGGTTTTCCTTCCAATGTCCGGCCCTGAACGACGCCCAACGCGTCGGCATAGTCGGCCAGTAACTGGGCATCGCCAGAAACCAGGCTGACGGCTTTCTCGTAAATCGTCACGGCCTCGCTGTACCGCCCCATGCTCACGTAGGAGCGGGCGAGCAGCGCCCATCCCACTCCGTCGTTGGGATTTTGCTCGAGTTTTGTCTTGAGCCGTTCCAACAGAGACTCGATCCCTTCGGCACTCATGCGGTCGGAGTCCGAGCTGCCCTGCGCCGAAAACGCCGATGCGGATGGATGCGAGATCGCCAGCGGATTCCCGATCGTCCAGTACAGGACCACACTCGCCAGAGGAACGACGATGGCGACGACGACTGCGACCAGACGGTTATTGACCTGCCACCCTGCTGCTGCCGGCACCGTCTCGGCACTCCCGGTTTCATCGAGCAGCCGGCGCTCGAGCTCAGACCGCGCCTGCCGACAGAGCTCCTCTGTCAACACCCCGTTCTTCTGGTCCTGTTCGAGTTCGGCAAACTGCTGCCGGTAGACCGCCAGTCTGTTCTCGCGCTCGCCCATCGCAACCGCAGCGGTTCGCCTGAGCAACGGCCAGAGTAGGAACGCGATCACAGAAATGGTCATAGCCGATGCGATAAGCCCGAACATGAGAGTCATGAGCGTTTGGTTCCTTCCGAGAGCAGTTGCGCAACCGCTTCATGGTCCTCAGCAGAGAGCGCGGGATCTGGCGCCGTCTTCGCTCGTCGCCGCAACGAAACGGCTAACGTGACCCCTCCCACCACGAGCAAGAGAAACGGGCCCAGCCAGAGAAAGGTCGTCGTGGCCTTGAGCGGAGGCCGGTATAACACGAAGTCGCCGTACCGTTGCACCAGGAAGTCGCGAATCTCCTGGTCGCTCATATTTTTCGCGATCATCTCGCGGACTTCTCGGCGCAAATCTTCGGCCAAAGGCGCGGTCGAATCTGCCAGCGTCTGGTTCTGACAGACGAGACAGCGCAACTCCAGGGCAAGGGTCTTCAGACGCGCCTCGGCCTGCGGATTCTCAGCCAGCGGTCTCGCTTCCTCTGCCGCTGCGAGGCAGGGGATCAAGAGCAACACCAGTAACCAGCGTCTCATTGTTGTTGTAACTCCCGCACCAGGGGCATGATTTTCTTGTCCAAAATACTCTCATCCAGCGGGCCAATCTGTTTGTAGCGGATCACCCCCGCTTTATCGATCACGTACGTTTCAGGAACGCCATAGACTCCATAGTTGATGCCTACACGCCCCGATTCATCGACCGCAATGGCCAAATAGGGATTCCCCCATCGCTGCAGCCAGGCAATCCCCTCGTCCCGCCGATCCTTGTAGTCCATGCCGTAGATCGGGACTTCGCCGGTTTTTGCGAGCTGCATCAGCACAGGATGCTCTTCCTTGCAGCCACCGCACCACGAAGCCCAGAAATTCAGCAGCCAGACTGTGCCGCGCAGATCCTGCAGCGACAACATCTGCTGAGGTTCGTGTAATTGCGGCAGGGCGAACTCCGGCGCCGGTTTCCCCACTAACGGCGATGGCACTTCGCGAGGGTTCAAGGTGAGTCCAATGCCCAGAAACCCGACGACCACCACAAAGATCGCAAGAGGGAGAAGGAACCGTTTCATGAGACCTCTGGTCCCACCGGGTTCGGCAGGTCTGACACGAGCGATTCTTCACGCCGCCCGGCTAAGCGATAGCGGCGATCGGTCATCGCGAGGACCCCGCCCAACGCCATAATCAAACAACCGCCCCAAATCCAGTCGATGAAGGGCTTGTGGTACAACCGCACGCTCCAGGCTCCCCCGGGGAGCGGCTCCCCGAGCGACACATAGAGGTCGCGCAACAGTCCCGTATCAATCGCAGCTTCAGTCATCGCCTGATTCTGAACCGGATAATGCCGCTTTTCAGGAAACATGTCGGTGACGTCATGGCCCCCCTGGCTCACGTGAAACATCCCGCGCGCCGCCGTATAGTTCGGCCCCTTGATATTTTGCACGCCATCGAACCGGAAGGTGTAGCCTCCTATGGTGGAGGTCTCGCCGACATTCATGCGCAGATCTTGTTCGACCTCGAACCCTTTGACCATGGTGACACCCACGATAAATACCGCGATGCCGCAATGGGCGACCACCATCCCCCAATAGGCCCGCGGGAGTGTGGCCAGAGCACTCATGACGCTGGTGCCGACGAGGCGGCTCACTCGCTCCCACACATTCACCGCTGCCGTCGTCACAATCCAGGACGCCAACAACAGCCCTAGACTGAGGAGCGGCGTCCACTTGCCCAACACGAAGGGGAGCAGCAGCGCAGTGACGACGCTCGCGCCGAAGGCCCAACGCAGGCGTAGTGCCAAGTCCGGCAGGCTCGCTTTCTTCCACTGCGCCAATGGGCCGATTCCCATGAGAAAAATGGCCGGGGTCATGAGAGGGACAAACACCGTATCGAAATAGGGCGGGCCGACTGAAATCTTCCCGAGCCCCATCGCGTCGAGAAACAACGGATAGAGCGTGCCCAGAAAGACCGATCCCAAGGCCGCAACCAGCAACACATTGTTCCCCAGCAGCATCGCTTCGCGCGAGACCATGTCGAAGCCGCCCCCCAGCCCTACGCGCGGGGCACGCCAGGCATAGAGGACCAGCGACCCGCCAATGACGATCGCGAGAAAGACCAGAATAAACAAGCCGCGTTTTGGATCAGTCGCGAAGGCATGGACCGAGGTCAAGACACCGGATCGAACCAAAAAGGTCCCGACCAAACTCAATGAGAAGGCGAGAATCGCGAGCAGCACCGTCCAGACTTTGAAACCGCCCCGTTTATCCGTCACGGCCAGCGAGTGCATCAGCGCGGTCCCTGCCAGCCAAGGCATGAAGGAGGCGTTTTCCACCGGGTCCCAGAACCACCAACCGCCCCAGCCGAGTTCGTAATAGGCCCAGCCACTGCCTAACGCGATCCCCACGGTGAGAAAACACCAGGCAGCGGTTGTCCAGGGGCGGGACCAGCGGGCCCAAGCTGCGTCCAGATTGCCTCCCAACAGGGCGGCAATCGCAAAGGCGAACGCCACAGAAAATCCCACGTACCCCATATAGAGCATCGGCGGATGCATAACCATGCCGGGGTCTTTCAGCAAGGGATTGAGATCGCGGCCATCGGCTGCGGCCGGGATCAACCGTTCGAATGGATTCGACACAGTCAACATGAACAAGAGAAATCCCAGGCTGACCAATCCCATGACGCCGAGAATGCGGGCCCGCATCGCCTCCGGCAGATGTTCTGAAAAGAACGTCACGGCGAGCATCCAGACCGTGAGAATGAACGTCCAGAGGAGCAACGACCCCTCATGCGCGCCCCAGATGGCCGCGAGGCGATAATGCAGGGGGAGATGGGAATTCGACGTGGACGCGACGTACAGGACCGAGAAGTCTTTGACGGCGAACGCGTATCCCAGGCAGCAGAAGGCCAACAGGACCAGGATGAATTGCCCGCGCGCCGCCGGCTTCGCAACGGACATCAAGGCCGCGTTCCCGACTGCGGCCCCATAAATGGGGAGACTCCCCTGCACGACCGCAACGCAGAGCGCTAGAATCAACGCAAAATGACCGATTTCTGGAATCATACGGGTGGTGTCCTACTGCGGTTGTACGACCAACGTGCTGCTGCTCTGTGCGCCTTTCGCCTTGGCTTTGGCCAGCGCCTCAGCGACTTCCGGTGGCATATAGTTCTCATCGTGCTTGGCCAGCACCTCGCTGGCAATGAATGTCCCATCGGCCCCGAGTTGCCCCTGCGCCACGGCGCCCTTCCCCTCCTTGAAGAGGTCGGGAAGAATCCCTTTGAACATCACGGGAACGCGCTTCGCCATATCGGTCACGATGAAATGAACGGTGAGGCCGTCGCCCTCACGCGTGAGACTTCCTTGTTCGACCATCCCACCGATGCGGAAGCTGCGACCTTGGGGCACTTCTCCATTAGCCACTTGCGTCGGTGTAAAAAAGAACACGAGGTTACTTTGGAACGCATTCAGCACTAATACCGCCGCCACAGCCAACGCCACGAGACCGAGCCCTATGAGCACAAAACGTTTCTGTCTGGGTTTCATCGTCGTTCCATTCACTGGTCCTGAAATGATTGACGGGCGCCCTCACGCGCCGCCGCATGCCGCCGTCGCAAGCTGAACACTTCCCACAGCATACCGAACGCCGTGACGCCAAACGACGTCCACACGTAGAGGCCGTACCCGCCCATGGCCACAAACTCTGACACACTGCCCCACTGCATCATCGCACCTCCAGCGCGTCTTGCTGCGACGGGTTGGCTTCCCATGAGGCTTGCCGCTCACGTTCGAGGATCACACAACGCATCCGTGCCAGCGTGACGGCGAGACTGTACATCCAGAAGCCCAGCGTCATCACCAACATCGCCGTGAGCATCGTCGCCGCCATTTTTGGCGCAGCCGTCATGCTCACCGAGGCACCCTGGTGGAGCGTATTCCACCAACGCACGGAGAAATAAATAATGGGAACATTCACGACTCCGACCAGCGCGAAGACGGCGCTGGCACGATCGGCGCGGCGGGAGTCATCGATGGAGGTACGGAGCAGCATCACCCCGCCGTACAGAAACAAGAGAATCAATTCGGATGTCAGCCTGGCATCCCAGACCCACCAGGCGCCCCAGGTCGGCTTGCCCCACATGGCGCCGGTTACCAGCGCAAGAAAGGTAAAGAGCGCCCCGGTCGGAGCAATCGCTTGGGCCATCATGAAGGAGGGGCGCGCATTGAGGCCCAATCCAAGCCCGGCCCAGATGGCCATGACCACATAGAGGAACATCGACATCCAGGCAGCCGGGACATGGACGAAAATAATGCGATAGGACTGTCCTTGCTGGAAATCGGTCGGCGCGACAAAGAATCCAAGATAGAGGCCCACCCCGATCAACAGCATCGCTGCGGCAGCACACCAGGGCATCAGTCGCCCGGCCAGGGGATAGAACGCCTGAGGCGACGAATATCTGAACCAATTGATACGAGCAAAACCCATCATAATCGTGGTTACTCCAGCGCGATCCGTAACGATGTGGCCGTGGCCCAGGGCGCCAATGCGAAGGCCAGTAACAGACCCGCCCCCAAGAGCGAGAGATGCGCGCCGGCGCCGATACCCGATGCGCTGCTCGACACGGCGCCGGCGCCGAAAATCAGGACCGGAATAAACAATGGCAACACGAGAAGCGCAATCAGCACACTACTGCCACGCACCCCCAGGGTCAACGCGGCACCGATCGCCCCAATGAAACTCAACGTCGGCGTGCCCAGCAGGAGCGAGAGAGTCAGGACGCCCAACGCCTCCCCGGTCAGACCGAATTGCAGGCCAAGAAGCGGCGAAAGCAGCACCACCGGCAACCCGGAAATCAGCCAATGCGCCATCACCTTCCCGATGACCAACAGGGACAATGGTTGCGGAATCAGCAGCATCTGCTCCAATACTCCGTCGGCATAGTCAGCCGTAAACAGGCGACCCAGCGACAGCAAGCACGAGAGCAGCGCCGCGACCCACAACACTCCCGGTGCGATCGTCCGTAACACCGCCGGCTCCGGTCCGACGCCCAAAGGGAAGAGGCTCCCGACCAGGATGAAAAACAGCACCGTCGTCAGGACATCCGAACGGCGTCTCAGCGCCAGCAGGAGATCCCGTCGAATGATGTCACGCAGGGCTGCAAACATGCCAAACTGATTCATCCAGCGAGCCTCAGCTGATCGAGGCGATCGGCGCCGGCATCGATCTCTTGGTGAGTCGCCGCGATGACGATCCCGCCGTGACTGAGATGCGCCCTCAGCTGTTGCATCAGCAGGCCAGTCGATGCCGCATCCAGCGCCGCAAACGGTTCGTCCAAAATCCAGAGTAGCCGCTGTGAGACCCACAAGCGCGCCAGTGAGACCCGACGCTTCTGTCCCTGTGACAGCACCCTCGTCGGCAACCGGTGAATGGCCCGCGAAAGGCCAACCTCCTCCAACGCCTCACAGGTTTTTTCTTCTGAGACCGCTTCACCGGCCAAGCGAGCCGAGATCGTGACATTTTCGACCGGAGTCAGGTCCTCTTTCAAACTGTTGAGATGCCCGATGTAGATCAGGCTGGCCAGGTATCGCTCCCTGCAGGCACGGACGTCTTCCCCATCCCACAGAATACGTCCCTGCTCCGCCGGCAGCAGGCCACACAGCATGCGCAAGAGGCTGGTTTTTCCGCTCCCGTTTGCGCCCGTCACCGCGAGGAGCCGGCCCCGCTCTACCGTGAAGCTCAGCGCGGTAATGAGCCGGCGTTCCCCGCGAACACAACTTACGTTGTCTGCTTTCAACATGCTAGGAAAAGTCCCACCGGAGACCAAAGAAAAAGAACTGTCTCGACGTCGAATCCTTTTGTGTCGAGCTATCCGTCAGCGTTTTCTCCACCCCGCCTGAAGCCTCGAAGGTCCAACTATCGAGGAAACGATAGTCGATACGAACTGTCGGTGTCACGCGATATAACTCTACGCCAAAACTATCTTTCTGGTGATAGAGGAGCACGAACGTGTCGAACTGCAATTGTTGCCCGAGACGAGCCAGCGAATTGAGCGTGAGTGACTCCCCTCGATACGCTGGACTCGTAATATAACTGGCATTCGCCACAAAGGTCGTACTTTCAAACGGAACGTTCGCCCCGATCACTTGGGCCGTATAGGTCAAGATACTGCCAGTCCCGGGCTGCGCTTGCAAGGAGCAAGCAGCATCGGTCGTGGCGTTCGGATTGAGAAAGAGGGTGCTGGTGCCTGGCAGGATCACCAAACAATTCGTGGCGCTCGTACCGGAAATACGATTGAGGCGGACATCCCCTCCGAGCTGCCAATCTTTGCTCACGGAATGAAGCACGCCGGCAAGGAACAGATCGCTGGTCGCCGTCACGGCTCTCGCCTGGTCCCGTAAGAGACTTTCGTTCGATGTGTTGATGGTCTGAAGCGTGGCATTCGGGGTCCCGAAGAGCGAATTCGTGGTTTGCAGATACGGCGTTCTACGATGATCGGCCATCAGGGTATAGGTGGTTCCCTCCGTCACCCAGGTCCCGTTAAGCATCGCCACGTTGAGGACGTTGTATGACACGTCGTAGTCGATCAGGCCGAAGGCATTTTTCCCGTTCGCCGCATACCGGAGTTCTGTCCCCACTGCCCGGCGGTCCACCACACCATTGACCATCTGATTGATATAGTAGGCATTGCCGCTCCAGGCCTGCCAGACCGGACCGATGTCGACGTTCGCTCCATAAAAATATCGCTTCAAATCTGCCCGAAAGTTCCGGGGATCGTCGGGCACGTAGTTGGAACTCAAGCTGAATTGCCGAGGCTGGCCCGCGAGGAGGTTCACATTCAAGAATTGAGGGACGGCCGTGTAACGAACCCAGGCGCCATCGAATCGAAAGTCCAGCACGCCACCGCTGTTCCCCGGTTGACGGCCAACCCGGACGAGATACGAATCCTGACTCGAGTGCTCATAGTAGAGAGCCCTGAGGCGGCTAACATTTCTCCGTATATCGGAGGTAGCCAAGAGATCGTACGACTGCGTACCACGCACCACAAGCTTGTTGTCGTATTCATCTTTACGGTACCGCCCTGTGACATCGAAGGCTGACTGCAGCAGCGATTGGTCCTGATTGTTGATATTCGTCGTACTATTCGCCACTTTGTCTGTAATTTTCGTCTGAGAGTACCCGCCATAGTAATATTCGTACACACTCCCGTAGACTCGCATTTCATCGATCTTCCTCGGCGCTTTTCCTCCAGCTTTGCTTCGTGCCATCTGGGCATTGGCTTCGGCCAAAACGGCCAGCCGCTGCTGCACCCTCGCGGCTCCCTCAGCATCTGGATAGATTCTCAGATAATGCTCGTATTCGGCCTTCGCTTTCGCAGTTTCTCCATTCCGCTCTCGCGCCACCCCGACCATCTCCTGAGCCTCCTGGGACTGCTTGTTCGGGGGAAGATTGAGCATGGCGTTAAAAACTTGTACGGCCCTCTCGTTGTCTCCCGACGCCAGCGCGGCGCGCCCCAGTTTGATGAGATCATCCGCATACGACTCAGTCGTCATGCCTGGACGGAATGGAGGGATATCGGCCAGTTCCTTCTTGCCCGTGATCGCGGGAGGTATCGCCGACGGAGGCGCCTGGACCTCTGCTAGAGGCGGGAGAGGAGCCACAGCCTTGTCCAGCTTGACCGAAATCACTATGCGGCTGCTGCTTCTGATGTCCCGCTGGCTCACCCGAAATCGCACTGGCTTGGCGAATCGGATTGAAAGGCCGTTTGTCGCTTGGTCGGGAAACGTGACGGTAAATTTCGGGATCACGTCGCTGGGGGGCGACGCAGCCAGTTCACGTGCGAATCGGCGAGAGCGATCCTGGTCTGGAAAGTCGAGAAACACCCGAATGAGATCGCCCTTCTCGGAGGGAGTATGACGGAGATACAGCGCTCGGGTATTGAACACAATGTGAATCTCCGCTGCAGTCGGGGTCTCGACGATCTCGATGCGGTCAAGCACTTGCGCGACAACCGGAGCCGCTGACCACAAACTCGCAAAGGCGAGTAGTCCTCCAAACAAGACCACTCGCACTGCACGACGCAACCTGCTTGTATAGCTCCCCTTCAAGATTCGCTCCCGTCGGTATGGAGAATTCAACGATGAAGCGCCCCGCCCTTACGGGCGAGGCGCTTCTGCTGATGAGTTAGAAACTGCCGGTGGGTCTATGTTGACCGGTGCGGCTCGTCCGAATCGTCGTGAATGTGGAGTTGGTGTAGACGTGGCAGCTGCCGGAACAGTCCTTCAACTCCAAGACATTGTAATAGATCACCGGGGAATCCACTTTCTTGTGCGGCCCCTGTTTGAAGTCACCCGCATGGCAGCCGGCGCAGTCTGGCTTGTACGCCGCGAACCTCCAGGCAATGACCTCGTTGTTGTTCGTATGGCAGGCGTTACAGGTCACGCTCGCCCTGTGTGCCTTATAGAAAGCCGTTCGATGCGTATAGGCAGTGACCGGCGTCCAGGCTACCCCGGCACGGTGACACGAATCGCATGATTGCGTGGTGATGAAGTGGCCCGCCGATTTGCCTGTCGCGGTCGTTCCATTGTGGCACGTCGCGCAACTGCCCGGCGTCACCCCCGTATGGCTGAACGTCGCCGGAACCCAGGCCGTCGTGCGGTGACAGGTATCGCAGGCAGCGGTCGTCGGCACATGCGTCGTGGTTTTGCCGCGGGCTTGCGTCCCGTTATGGCACGTCGCGCAGCTCCCCGGCGTCACCCCTGTATGGCTGAACGTCGCCGGAACCCAGGCCGTCGTCCGGTGACAGGTATCGCAGCTGGCGGTCGTCGGAAGGTGATTCGTCGATTTGCCCCTGGCAGTGTTCCCATTGTGACAAGTCGCACAAGTGCCAGGTGTGACTCCCGTATGGCTAAACGTCGCGGGCCTCCACGCCACCGTGCGGTGGCAACTGTCACAGGAGGCTATCGTGGGAACGTGCGTGGCCTGTTTGCCGGCTGCCTTCGTACCGTTATGGCAAGACACGCAGGTACCAGGCACTACGCCTGAGTGGTTGAAGCCTGTGCTCACAAGCACCCAATTGGCCGTACCCATCCGGTGGCAGCTATCGCACGAGGAGGGCGTCGACATATGCCCGGACGGCTTCCCGCGAGCCTGAATCCCGTTATGGCAGGTAACGCATGTACCTGATCCGACTCCCTGATGCTTGAACCCCGCGCCTGTCCAGCCCACGGTTCGGTGACAGCTATCGCAAGTCATGGCGGTCGGAATATGCGTCGCAGGCTTGCCTGCTGCGGTACTTTGGTTATGGCACCTTGCACAAGTTCCCGGAGCGACGCCGTTGTGCGTGAAGAATGCAGGCTTCCAATTCGTCGTCCGGTGGCAACTATTGCAGTTGACCGAGGTCGGCAGGTGACTCGCTGGCTTAAAGGTGGCTGTGACTCGACCGCCGGGTGAATGGCATTGCATACATTGTGTCGGTGTGCCTCGGAAAATGCCCTGCAAATGGCACCGCTCGCACACGACCTGTGCATGGCCGCCGCTAAGCTGGAAGCCGGTACTGCTGTGATCGAATTCGATGTCGGAACGACTGGCACGATTTTGGGCCGCTGCCTCGCTCGCCCACATGAAGCCCAGGCACAACACGAGCGAGACAAGGAGCACTCCGATCAGCCGCACCGCACAAAGCCGGCTATTCAGGCTGTTCATATTGGTAACATCCATGTTCATTCCCCTACACATCCGCGCACATCAGCCCAGGCCCAAGCACCTCGGCTCTTCTTGCCCGACAGTATTATTGGGAATATAATCCCAACTACAGACTTGCACCATATTTACCTCAAGATGGGAAATCAATCCCAAATTCGCTGACCAGTGCTACGCAATAGGTATACCGTTCCGGCTCAATCCTCTAACGCCATGATTTGCCACAGAAGACCAGGCAGAACAAACCCACTCATCGCGTACGAATAAGACTGTTTGGAACGGAGCTGAAGGGAAATGCAGACACTGAATACAAATGGGAATATGATCCCAAATGACAACTCCATGCAAAAGCTAGCAGCCCGCCGCCACCCCTGCGGGCGTGGGAATTGCGTTCACATATAGGGTTCGAGAAAGAAGCCGTGCGCGATTTTCGGCGGATTTCCCGTAGGAGGAGTACGATGACATGCCGTCAGCAGAGTTAATCCAAGCAGAACAACGCACCACGGACACCACAGCCCCTCGACCGTCGCACGTTCACACCAGGCCTGCGAAGGGACAGAAGCCCTCTTCTTCTAGGGTAGGCCAGCTTGGTGGGGCTATTATCGTAAGTGTCTTGAGCTGGGCTTCCTATGAGGCAGCCTATGGGAAGTACTACACGCCTCGCTCGAACTTCGGATTCTACCTCGGCGTCGTCGGCACGGTCATGATGCTCTTATTGCTGGCCTATCCGCTCCGCAAACATGTGCCGTGGATGCAGCGGTGGGGGGCACTCAAAAACTGGTTTCGCATCCACATGATCATGGGCATCGTCGGCCCAACCCTTATCCTGTTCCATTCGACCTTTCATATCCGATCCACCAACGCAGCCGTGGCGCTCTTCAGCATGCTGGGGGTCGTCATCAGCGGTATCATCGGCCGCTTCGTCTACACCAAAATTCATTATGGCCTCTACGGCAGCCGCGCGACGCTGGGGAAAATTCAGAAGGAATTTGCAGGCCATTCGAATGATGCCAAATCCAGACTGCACTTCGCCCCCCGTGTCGAGCAATGGCTCCATTCATTTGAACGCGACTCGACGCAAATCGATCGCTCCTTTCTTTCGCATTTCCTCCACTTCCTGACGCTTGGCTTCAGGAGAGGCATCCTGGGATTCCGTTGTGCGAGAGAGCTGCGACGGATTCTGAAGACCCAACGGTGTGCAGAGTTCCCTGGCGGGGCATCGGAGGCGATTCAGTTGGCGTCATCCTATTTGAGAGAAAGCCAACGAGTCTCTCAGTTTAGTACCTACGAACGCTTCTTTGCGTTGTGGCACGTGCTTCACATTCCACTGATCTACATCCTGGCCGCGAGTACGGTGTTTCACATCATGGCCGTCTACATGTACTGAGGCCTATCAACGATCGTGCGCGCCTCACCAAACCACATTTCACTGCTTCTCCTCAGCACCTTGATGCTCATGGCCATGCCGGCCCTGGCAGACAACGTCGAGACGGCGTTGATGCCAGGACAAGTGATCGAAGGCCATGCCAAATGGGAAGAAGATTGCGCAAAATGTCACAAACGCTTCGACAAGGGGGCGCAGAATGCGCTCTGTCAAGATTGCCACAAAGACATCCGCAAGGACGTCGAGCAGAAGCAGGGCTCCCACGGACGATTCAAGGAGCAGCGGGACTGCAAGTCATGCCACACGGAGCATAAGGGACGAGCGGAGAATATCGCTCCGATGTCGGACCAGACGTTCGATCACGAGCGGACGGACTTCCCGCTCAAAGGCGCCCATGCCAACGCCAAGAAGGTCGAGTGCAAGGCCTGCCATAAGCCCAAAGCCAAGTATCGCGACGCGCCGTCCGATTGTTATGCCTGCCACAAGAAGGACGACAAACACAAAGAAAACTTGGGCCCTGCCTGCGCAAATTGCCATACCGAGAAGAACTGGAAGGACACGGCGGCGAAGTTCAATCACGACAAGACGCGTTATCCCCTCCGCGGCAAACACGTCGACGCCAAATGCCAAGACTGCCATGCCAACGAGCGGTACAAGAACACGCCGATGGATTGCTTCTCCTGCCACAAAAAAGACGACAAACACAAAGGACAGGAGGGGACGAAATGTGAGGAATGCCACGACGACCGGTCATGGAAGAAATCTCCGTTCGACCATAACAAATCGCGTTTCCCATTAATGGGCAAACATGCCAAGATCGAGTGTAAGAAATGCCACCTGACCCCCGCCTTCAAAGATGCACCGCTAGATTGTTATGCCTGTCACAAGAAAGACGACAAGCACAAAGGGGCCTACGGAGAGAAATGCGAGAGCTGCCACGCGGAAAGCGATTGGAAGACCATCACGTTCGATCATGACCTGCACTCCAAGTACCCGCTACGAGGCCGTCATATCACGACAAAATGCGACTCCTGCCATAAGGGGCACCTCTATAAGGGCACCACGCCTGTCGCCTGCTTGGCCTGTCATAAAAAAGACGACAAGCACAAAGGACAATTTGCCGAAAAATGTGAAACCTGTCACACGGAACGGAATTGGAAAGTGCTCCTCTTTGACCATGACCACGACACGAAATATCTGTTGAGAGGGAAGCATCTCACGACAAGGTGTGAGTCCTGTCACAAAGGGCCTCTCTATAAGGACCCCACGCCTGTCGCCTGCTTGGCCTGTCATAAAAAAGACGACAAGCACAAAGGACAATTTGCCGAAAAATGTGAAACCTGTCACACGGAACGGAATTGGAAAGTGCTCCTCTTTGAGCACGACCACGACACAACCTATCCGCTAAAAGGCAAACACCGGACCACGACCTGCGAGAGTTGCCATACGGGACGGCTCTATCAAGACAAGACACCCGCATCCTGCTACGCCTGCCATAAGCTCGACGACGTACACCGGCGCAGGCTGGGCACCGAGTGCCAGAACTGCCATAGCATACGAGACTGGAAGCTCTGGGACTTCGATCACGATACCAGGACCCGATTCAAGCTGGAGGGCGGGCACCAAGGAGTCGAATGTGCTGCTTGCCATAAAGATCGGATGGAGGCAAAGGTCAAGACGTCAGCACAGTGTGTCAGTTGCCATAAGAAAGACGATAAACACGAGGGAAATTACGGCCTGCAATGCGAGCGCTGTCATGACACGTCGATATGGAAGAGCCTCAAGCCAGGAACGGGATCGTTTCGTTTCCGATAGGATCCAGGCTCTCCGTTCAACGCATACAACAGAGAATTATTCATCCATGCATCACAAAGACATCTCACATATTATTCGCCTCCTCACCTGTGGCCTCGTCCTGTTCCTGGGCTACCAGATCTGGCTGAAACCAGCCTATTTCAGTCCCGTGCCCTTGCCTCAACCGCCTACGGGGACTGCGGCATTCCCCCCTCCCTCAGACCCTGATCAAACCCTCAAGTCTGAGTATGGGAGGTGGAGCGAACCGCAAACACGACTCCTAGAATTCGGTCAGCCCCCAAACTCGAAACTTGGTTCGATTCGAGAGGAGCTTGAGAAGGGAAACTGCGCCGAGACCGACCGTCATCTGCGCGCACTCCCTGAAAAAACGCTCACGAATACACAAGTCCGTAAATATGTTGCCGCGCTCTGGAATAATCTCGGCATTCAACAGGAAAAGTTCGGCGGGATAGAAGTCTCGGTCAAAGCTTTCAAGCGATCCGTGGCGCTCGATCCATCGAGCCCCATCGCGCACCTCAACTTGACCCAGGCCTACTGGGGGCTGCGCGATCCAGCGATGACGCCTCAGTTTCTTGAAACAGTGATTCGCCTCATCCCGCAGGATCCGTTCCCCCATCTCGCCCTCGCGGATCTCCTGTTAGAGAAAGGCCAGGTCACCGTGGCGGCCACCCACCTGAGCCAAGCCCGCACACGAGCAGAGGCCGATGCCACGCTGCGGCCTTACCTGAACAAGCTGACCGCCAAAGCCGAGTTCGCTATTCCAGTAAACCAATCGGTCGCACGCGTGACCCCTTCCCCCACATTCGTCGCACCGACTCCCGGCCCGCAAGATAGGCAGCTCCCTCCATCCGTTGTAGCACCCGCGAGCCAGGCCCTCACTGTGAGCATACGCCCATCGGAGGAACGGCCGCGACAGCTCTCTCCTCCTGAAACTGGGCACTTCACCGTTCAGTTTGACGGATCGCCTGATCAGGCGACCTGGACCCGCATGAAGGCAATCCTGGACTATGCGTACGAAGAGATCACTCAAAAATTCGGCCACGTCCCCTCTACACCCATGACGGTCATTCTTCATACCAACCAGAAATTTTCCGGACCGCCAGGCTCCCCCGTTTGGGCCGATAGCTTGTTTGATCGCGCCTCAGGAGCCATCCACCTTCCGACAGAGGGTGCGCTGGAGGACTTGGCCTTGTTCAGCCGCATCGCTCGACATGAATTCGTCCATGCCCTTCTCTTTGAGTACATGAAAGGGCGCAGCACAGTAGCGCCTACCTGGCTCATAGAGGGGCTCGCGATGCACTTAGCGGAGGACCCCTGGTCGGACATGGAAGAGACCAAACAGCCTGGCGCGGCTCTTATTCCACTGACGTCATTACAAGGAGCCTGGGGGAAGCTCCCGAGTGAATCGCTATTGACCGCCTATCTCGAGTCGAGTTCGGCGACGCAACTTCTTCTGGATAGTTATAGTCTGCACAACGTGCGGCAGGTGATGAGTGCATTACGAGAGGGACGGTCGCTTGATGCGGCCATGCAACAAAAGTTGTCGGTGCCGTACGACCAGTTTCAGCGCCAGTGGGAAAAGACCAACCAGCAGCCGAATAACGGATGATCGCCTCTGGCCCTGTCGCGCAAGTAGGATGGTCATCCTTCCTTGCAACAAAGTAGCTCTACCCACCTCCGCCTTTCAGCCTCACCACCAGGACTCCGTCCCGGATCGTGACGAGCACGGCAGACACGCGCGGATCGCTCGACACTGTTCGATTCAGCGCTTGAATGGCCGCCGTCTTCTCATCTGGCGGCGGCTGCTTGAGGACATCGCCGTCCAAGATGACGTTATCGATCAGGATCACGCCGGTCTGAGAGAGCAGATCCAACGCCCGGCGATAGGAATTGAGATAGTTCACCTTGTCGGCATCGATAAAGATCAGATCGAACGGTCCAGTGAGGTTCCGCATCGTATCGAGTGCAAGCCCCATGCGAACCTCGATCTTCTTGCCAATGGGCGAGCGCGCGAAATACTGGCGCGCAAGCGCAGCAGGTTCTTCGTCGACTTCGCAGGTGATCACCGTTCCATCCGCCGGTAACGCTTCCGCGAAACAAAGGGCGCTATAGCCGGTGAACATGCCGATCTCCAGCACCCGCCTGGCACCCACCAGCTGCGCCATCATTTTGAGGAAGGCCCCTTCGAGCGGCCCCACGATCATCTGCGGAGACTCCATGCGCCGCTGCGTCTCTTCCCGCAAGGCGCGGCAGAGGTCGGACTCCGGCATGGAATGGGCCTGGGCATAGGCTTCGATATCGGCAGAGACGAGAGGCTTCATTCCTTGGACTCACTCCTGGTTTGAAAACGGCTGGTTCGTTGCGTACACTGCCTCGAACGTGCAGATCCGCGCGATCATACCATGACGATTCCTGGAGGAGACACCCTACCGTGAAGACCCTGAAGACTGTGGAAGATTTAACGACCAGACTCCTGGAGATCCAGCGCATTAACAGCGCGGCCTCACTTCTCTCCTGGGATCAAGAGACCTATATGCCGGCCGGCGGAGGAGCGGCCCGTGCCGAGCAAATTTCGACGCTCCAAGGCATTGCACACCAGAAGCTCGTCTCGCCGGAGATTGAACGATTGCTCGCCGCCTGGATCGATTCTGAGACTGGTGAGATTCGTGACAGCCCAGGGGATGCCTGGGACGAACCCTCTCGCTCCTTGCTCCGTGAAGTGTGGCGAGACTACAGCCGCGCCAAAAAGCTCCCCTCCGATTTTGTGGTGACACTCAGCCGGGAATGTTCGCTGGCACAGCAAGTCTGGGCCGAAGCGAAGAAGGCGAGCAACTTCGCCATGTTTCTTCCCAATCTCAAGACTATTCTGTCGCTCAAACGGCAGGAAGCCCAGTATCTCGGCTATACGGACTCGCCCTACGATGCGTTATTGGATGTGTACGAACCAGGCTCGACGATTGCCGCGCTCCGCCCGCTGTTCGCACAGGTGAAGGCACGTCTCGTTCCGCTGCTGCAGAAGATTCAGCATAGTTCAGTGCAAGTCGACGATGCCGCGCTCTTCCGCAGCTTCGACGTGACCCGACAGATGGAATTCGGCCGGCTGGTCTTGATTGCCATGGGTTACGACTTCGAGCGGGGACGCCTCGATCTGTCGGCCCATCCCTTCACAACCTCCTTTCACCCGACGGACGTGCGCGTCACGACGCGTGTCTTCGAACATGACCTGCAATCCTGTTTATTCAGCTGTATCCATGAGGGAGGCCATGGCCTGTACGACCAGGGACTCGATACGCGCTACTACGGGACACCGCTCGGCGATTCAGTCTCGCTGGGCATTCATGAGAGCCAGTCGCGCATGTGGGAAAACTGCGTGGGCCGCTCACGGTCCTTCTGGCGCTTCTTTTATCCCCTGCTGCAACAGACGTTTCCTCAGCAATTGGGCGCACTCGACGGGGAGCAATTCTATGCGGCCATCAATCGCGTCAAACCGTCGATGATTCGAGTCGAAGCCGACGAGCTCACCTACAATCTCCACATCATGCTGCGGTTTGAGATCGAACAGGATCTCATCGAAGGGCGGACGAACCCGGAGGACCTGCCGGGGATCTGGAACCGGAAGATGGAAGAATATCTTGGCATCGTCCCCGCGAACGATGCGGAAGGGGTGCTGCAAGACGTGCATTGGTCGTTCGGCGCCTTTGGCTACTTCCCGACCTACACGCTCGGAAACCTCTACTCCGTTCAATTCTACGAACAGGCTCAGCGGGAAATTCCACGGCTGGAGGAAAAGATTACGGCAGGGCAACTCATTGAGCTGCGACGCTGGCTCGAGCAAAAGATTCATCGCTGGGGCCGGATGTTCACACCGGACCACCTGGCCCAACGCGTGACGGGAAAGAGCCTCGACCCTGAACCATTTCTATCGTATGTCGAGAAAAAATATGGCGAGATCTA
Organism: Nitrospirota bacterium; assembly: GCA_030682135.1. GTDB lineage: Bacteria > Nitrospirota > Nitrospiria > Nitrospirales > Nitrospiraceae > Palsa-1315. Next base: position 38,398 of record JAUXQT010000043.1, read on the forward strand.
CAAGCTCTAGTTAGGGATCCAGGAAAGCAATACCATCCACCAGGAAATTCCATGGATCGAATTGCTGGAACAGCAAAACGACCAGCAGGATGCTCAAAAAGTTCGTCCAGCAAGGCCGCAGGCGAGTCGAAACCGGAGGCGTACCCTCTGGGGTACGTTGAGGATTTCGATGAGCCGAGAACGCCGCTGGAGAACTTTTTCAGCATCCTGCCAGAGAGAGGCTAATACCCCATCGCCTGATTCAGCTTGGCAAGCGCCGTCGCAGGCAGCAGAAACTCCGCCTGCGCCTCGATGCGGGACGGCACCAGAAGCGTCGTATGGAAGACAATATCGCGAATCGCGATCTTAAATTCAGGATCCTGAGGCGTACTGAGTTCAACTGACTCGACCGACTGGGTAATGGCTCCGCTATCTTGCGGACCGTAGACCGTCACGACCGCCTTCAAAATCTCCATGACCTTCTCGTTCGTCTCAACTCCCTCAATACCCTTCTCCAGCAAGGGAATGGCCTCTTCCCGCGCCTGGTCAGACAGGGTAAAATTTTCCACCCGCTCTTTCCGGCGCAATGAGGTGAGATCGTTGTCGAGATCCTTGCTGAACGCCCCGTAGGCGAACCGGAAAAATTCAAAGTGGAAGCCCTTGAATCCCTTGCCGAACATTTGCAGTTCGCATAAGAAGCAGAGCTGCTGCAGCTTCACATCGCTGAGCAGCCCATGCGGCTCCGCCAGATGCAGGACATAGAGCAGGAGGGCCCGGTCGACCGTAATTTGATTGGGTTTTCGCATTCGCTGATGCCTCGCTCATGCCGTGGTTGGGACGGCGCACTATAAACAGCGCCGGAGTTCTCCGTCAATTCCTCTTCCCCGCTCCGGCTCCCAACAGGATGCCCCTTGACCGGCTGGGCCGTTTCGTCTTTAATGAGGCCCCATCGGAGGCCCGTCATGGCAGCGAAGCATGTGAAGGAAATGGAGGCGCTCAAGGAGCACCTCGGCAAACATCAGCTCAAACTCACGCGCCAACGTGAATTGATTCTGAACGCCTTCCTCCGACAAGAACACATTACCGCGGAAGCCATGTACCACCAACTGGCCAAGTCCGATCCACATCTCGGGCTCGCCACCATCTACCGGACGCTCAATCTGTTCTGCGATGCCGGCCTTGCACAAGCCCGCCACTTCGGCTCTCAAACGCAGTACGACAACATCGCGCACAAGGGCCACCACGATCACCTGATCTGCACCGGCTGCGATAAGATTGTCGAGTTTGAAAACTGCGACATTGAGCGCCTTCAGGAAGAAGTGGCGACCCAGAACGGATTTATCATCAAAACTCACCGACTTGAGCTCTACGGCCTCTGCTCCCGCTGCCGCCATTGACGAAACCGCTTTTTTTTAGTATCATTTTGAGACAGCTTATCAATTTCAATTCCATAAGGATCCCCATGGCATTTGTATGCGCTCACCCGACATGGCGACGGACCATGCTCTCCTCTCTCATGCTGCTCGTGGTCGCCTGGATCTTCGTGCCCTCCGCCCCGGCCGCCGATAAAATCACCATCTACTCAGGCCGCTCGGAACGTCTCATCAAACCGGTGCTCGATGCCTTTACGGCAAGTACCGGAATCCAGATCGAACTGCTGTCCTCCGGCACGACGGAACTGGTCAACCGGCTGAAGGCGGAAGGCGAGCGCACTTCAGCCGACCTCCTGATCACGAACGACGCTGGCAGCTTGGAGTTGGCACGAACCGCCGGCCTCCTCCGCCCCCTGAACATGCGGGAAGTCGAACGGGCGATTCCCGCGCAGTTTCGCGCACCGGACAATGCCTGGGTGGGTCTCTCCGGACGATTCTGGATCGTGGTCTACAACACCACGATGGTCAAGCCGGACCAAGTGAAGTCGCTCCTCGACCTCGCCGATCCAAAATGGAAAGATAAGATTGCGATTCCGAATTCTGGTAGTGAATATCTGCAAGCCGGCGTCTCGGTCATTCGCGCCACGCATGGCGAGGAGAAGACCAAGCAATTCCTGCAAGGTCTCAAGACCAATGCAGATAGCCAGGTCTACCAAAAAAGCTCACAGATCGTGGATGCCGTGGCCAAGGGGCAGGTCGCACTGGGCATCGTGAATCACTACTACGTCTATCGTCATCTTGCCACGCAACCCGCCGCGCCGATCGCCGTGCTAATGCCGGACCAGCAGGAAGGCGGCATGGGGGCGATCATGAATGTCGCCGGTGTCGGCATCGTCAAGTCGACCAAGCACCTCGACAGTGCGAAGTTGCTCGTGGAATTCCTGGTCGCACAAGCAGGACAGAAATTGTTTGCCGATCTCGACAAGGAGTACCCCCTCCATGCAGAGGTGAAAGCAGATTCGGCGCTCGTGGACCGGAAGAGTTTCCGTGCCGCACTCGTCCCCCTCACCAAGTTGGCTGAATTGCGCGAACCGACCCTCACACTGATCGAACAAGTGGGTCTCCGGTAATCGAAGGAACCCACCGTGAACACGATTCGCCGCCAACTGACGTCGCCACTCCAACTCTTCGCCTTAGCCACAGCAGGCATCATCCTGCTCCCGCTCGGATATGTCACATCACAGGCCCTCTCCGCCGATCCCGCCGTCTGGAGCCGCTTGTGGGCAACCCGTATCCCCGAGCTCCTGTTCAACACCGTCGCACTCGCTGCCAGCGTGGCAGTCATCACCTTGTTCCTCGGTGTGTCGACCGCCTGGCTCGTCACTCGTGTGGAATTTCCCGGTCGCAGACTCTGGGAAGGGGCTCTGGTCCTGCCATTGGCGATGCCGACCTATGTGCTGGCCTACGTCTATTCCTACATCCTTGGGTTCGGCGGTCCCGTCGAGCATGTCTGGCAACTCCTGGCAGGGCATCAGGCCAGGATTTTTTCTCCTCATAGTTATTGGGGTGCGACGCTGGTCATGGCGCTGGATACCTTTCCCTTCGTCTATCTGCTCAGCCGGAGTGCGCTCCTCAGCATGAACGTGTCCTTCGAAGAGGTGGCGAGGGCCAGCGGCGTCTCCCGCCTCTCGACCCTCTGGCGCGTCACCCTGCCGCTGATGCGCCCCTCGATCGCTGCCGGTGTCGCGCTCGTCATTTTATATGTCGTGTCGGACTTCGGCGCGGTGTCGTTGCTGCGTTATCAGACCCTCACCTATGCCGTGTTCCAGCAAATGACCGGCCGGTCCGACAATACCGCGGCGAGCATCTTGAGCCTCTTACTGGTCGGGCTGGCGCTAATCTTCCTGATCACGGAACGCTGGTTCCGGCAGAAGAGCCGGTTCTATCAGACCACCGGCCGTTACCGGGCTCCGCAGCGGCATCGCTATGGATGGCTCGGTACTCTTGCCGTCACCGGTTATCTCGGACTAATCGTCGGCGCAGCCTTCGCACTTCCGGCTTCACTCTTAATTCAATGGAGCCTGTCGCCGGAAGCACAGGCTACCCTCGACAGCCGCTTCTTCGGGTTCGTCTGGAACAGCGGTGTCTTGGCGGCCAGTGCCGCCACCGGCGGTGTCTTAATCGGCTTGCCGCTCGCCTATCTGGCGAGCCGCCGCCCGACCTTCCTGAATCTGAGCTGCCTCCAAGCTGCCTATGCCGGCTATGTGCTGCCGGGACCGGTTGCCGCCCTAGCCGTCCTCGTCCTCTTTACCAAACTGGCCCCGGTGTTCTATGGCTCAGTCCTGATCCTGATCGTGGCCTACGTGATCCACTTTCTCCCGGCCGGGCTCCAGTCGCTGGAGCCGGCGCTCCAGCAAATTACGCCAAACCTCGAAGAGGTTGCGCGCACGCTCGGCCTTGGAATGCGTGGGACCTGGCGCCGGGTCACCCTGCCGCTCGTGCGGAACGGATTCGTCGTCGCCTGGGTCTTGATGTTCCTGCAAACGATGAAGGAGCTGCCCGCAACCCTCTTGTTGCGACCGGTGGGATTCGACACCCTGGCCATTCGCGTCTGGATGGAAGCGAGCGAGGAATATTTTCAACTCGCGGCCCCTTCGGCACTCTTGATCGTCGTACTGAGTCTTCCGGCATTGGCCTTGTTGGTTTCAAAAGATTGGCGCGCAGCCTAATAGGAAGGATTGTGATTTCGTGATCTCAGACCATTCCACCGCACCGAATCCATCCGGGGCGAGCACCGTCCAGGGCAATCTCTTTACACCGGCCTCCTCGGTCTTGGAACTGCGCCATGTGTCCTGTTCATATGAAACCGGTCGCCCCGCAGTCCAAGAGATTTCCTTCGCGGCACGGGAGGGAGAAATTCTCTGTTTGCTCGGCCCCTCCGGCTGTGGCAAGACCACAATTCTGCGCGCGATTGCAGGCTTTGAACCGGTTCGTTCAGGCCAGATCTTCTTGTCCGGCCAACTCATGTCGTCCCCGGACGTGATGACCCCCACCGAAAACCGGCGGGTCGGCATGGTCTTTCAAGAATACGCACTGTTTCCCCACTTGCGCGTGCAGGATAACATCGCCTTCGGGCTCCAACAGCTCACTCGAAACATACGTGCCGCGCGGGTCCAGGAAATGCTGAGGCTCACAGGGCTGGAAGGATTCGAGCGACGCTATCCGCATGAACTCTCCGGTGGCCAGCAACAGCGGGTTGCCCTCGCTCGCGCCCTGGTCCAAAACCCCGTCGTGCTGCTGCTCGATGAGCCCTTCAGCAATCTGGACCCAGACATGGCCGGACGCATGCGCCAGGAATTACACGAGTTGCTCCGCCGGACGAAAACGACGACCGTGCTCGTCACACATGACCATGACGAGGCGTTTGCCATGGCCGATCGAATCGCCGTGCTCAACCAAGGGCGCTTGGAGCAATTCGACACCCCGGAAATGATCTACCACATGCCGGCGACGCCGTTCGTGGCCGATTTTGTCGGCCAAGCGGACTTCATTCCCGGAACCGTATCCCACGGCATGGTCCAAACCGAACTGGGAGAGTTTCCGGACACGATCGGGTGTAAAGACGACACGACCGTCGTCGTCATGATCAGGCCGGACGACATTCATCTCGTGCCCACGGAAGGCGCCCGCGCTCGCGTCCTCTCCCGTCAATTCCGCGGCTCGGAGAATCTGTACACGGTCCGCCTCCCCTCCGGTCAAATCGTCCATAGCAGTCAGAGCTCTACGAGCGTATATCAAGCAGGTACAACCGTAGAGCTTCGTGTCTTGGCGACCCATACGGTGCTTTTTCGGCAGGAAAAATCCTCTGGCTAGCGATTGCGGCCAGTCTGACCGAGCACCGGAAGCATTGACAGGCTTTTTCACGATCTGGCATTGATAGATCCTCACGACTGGTCCAACCGCACCGGGCCGTGAATCACACAGAGAAAGTGAGACCTCGCGCATGAATGCATTACACAACTTGGTCGATTACGGAATTATCGGCCTCTTACTGGCACTCAGCCTCTGGACCGTGGCCGTTGCGGTGGAACGGTGGCTCTTTTACCGCCGTGTCGATCTCGCGCAATACCCCACCAACCTAGGGCTGGAAATGGCGCTCACCAAACATCTGGTCATCATCGGCACGGTGGCCGCGAACGCCCCCTACATCGGCTTGCTGGGGACCGTGCTCGGCATCATGCTTACCTTCCATACGATGGGAACCTCCGGCACCATGGCGGTCAATGCCATCATGATCGGACTCAGCCTTGCGCTCAAAGCCACGGCGGTCGGACTGCTCGTCGCCATTCCCTGTGTCGTCATGAACAATGTACTCAGACGGAAAGTGACCGAACTCCTCGCCCAACACAAGGAACGCCATGCAACGAGACATTGATCAGATCAACGTCATCCCCCTTGTGGATGTGATGCTGGTCCTGTTGGTCATCGTGCTGACCACCGCGACCTTCATCAGCAGCGGGCAGATTCCCGTCAATTTAGCGAAAGCGAAAGAGGTCGGCGATCGCAAAGAAACCCCGGTCGTGATCACCCTCACTGCCGACGGGGCACTGTTTCTCAACGACCATGCCATTCCGGAGGGAGGGCTCCCCAATGCCCTGGCCACGGAACCTCGAGCGTCGGCAGTCGTGGTACGGGCAGACAAAGTCACCTTGCTCGAACGATTCGTGTCTGTGGTGGATGAAATACGGGGCCTGGGGTTTCAACAGGTCAGTCTGGAAGTCATTCGCCTGTGATCGCTGCCGAACCACATCGATCAGGGACCAGGAAAGAAGCGCACAGTCTTGGATGGCTCGTCTCCATCCTCTTGCACGGTGCCGTGGCGCTCATCGCGCTTATACTGGTGACACAGGCCCAACTCTCGCCCCAGGACGACCCCTTCAAGTGGAACGTCGCCATGGTGTCGCCGACACAACCGGTGACCGCCACAACATCGCCCCCCCATCAATCCACAGCTCCATCAGTTTCACCTCCACCCCCTACTCCCGCCTCGCCCCTGCAGCAGAATGTCCCAACACAACCCCTCGCAGCACCTCAGCCCCTTGCGCAACAGACGACTCCATCGATTGCTGAGCGAACGGCCGTCACTCCAATGGTTGCAGATCCTCCCGCACCAATGCCACTCGAACCGGCGACGCCCTCACAGTCAGTTGCTCATACGGCACGACCAGTCGAGCCCATCAGACATGAGGCTGTGGTGCCGAAAACTCCAGAAGCTTCACCGATTCAGAAACCAGCCGAGGAACCGCCAACCGTACCAGTACCATCCGATACACATGCAGCGCCATCGCCCCCACCCGCCACTCCCGTTTCACCACCGACCCAGGCTGCCACACATTCCCCGATACCAGCGCCTCTGACTGACGCAGCGCCAACGCAGACTGCCGCCAGCGCTCAGGCACCGGCGAACGCACCGATAAAGCGCGACTATGGCTGGCTTTCTGAAACAATTTTACGGCGGGTAGAAGAGCTGAAGCGTTATCCTGCCTCAGCCAGGGCGGAGCGAGCTGAAGGAAAAGTCGTGGTGAAAGCCGTGATCAACGAAGACGGAAGCATCGGCGAGATGGAAGTCTTTCAGAGCTCCGGGCATCCCGTTCTCGACAAGGCCGCGATGGACACCATGAAACAGGCAGCACCTTTTCACTTGCCTCACCCATTGGGCCAACCGCGCATGACCATCAAGATTCCGATGAGTTATCGATTGGATCGGTAGACCAAACAGGGAACGGGAAGCACCCTGCCCATTCAACAATCCCGCTGAAGCCAGTCTCTCAGAATCCCTTCTCGATCGAATATCAGCACATAGGCGCGGCAAAAGGATGAGCGGGCCGTACCAGCGTAGCCGGAGTTGGCGCTCCCGCGGTCAAAATACGTCCAGACTACGTGATGATCCAGCCGCTCCTCAACCTTATGGGGGGAGCCATACCGCTTCGCCACCCGCTCAGCCGTAGCTTCGTTGATGCGATCTTTGAAATAGTGGGTTTCGATCTCCGAACAGGCGCCGACTGCCCCTAAGACACAGAGAAGCAGAAGTTGTTGAACGGTCCGCATCATTGGCCTTGCCCTCTGCCATCCGATTGCCCTGGAAACCGAACCCGGTTATGTAACCCTGATGACAGAAACAGGCGACCATCAGCATCCACGATAATGGCTTCAACATCCGGCAACCGTTCAATGAGCTCCATGCCCCGCTCCGGCCCCATCACGAAAATGCCCGTATCGAGTCCATCCGCCCAGACCCCTTCTTTGGCGATCACCGTCACACTTTGGCAGCCCCGGGCCGGCTGAAGCGTATTCGGATCCAGGATGTGATGATACCGGACCCCGTCACGCTCGAAAAATCGTTCATAGTCGCCCGCCGTTGAAATCGCTTCATCTTCCAAGTCGATATAAACAAGAACGGCGCCCTCTTTGCGAGGATGTTGAATGCCGACGGGAAACGTTCTTCCACCCGGCAGCTGTCCGAATGTTTTGATATCCCCCGAGAGCGCCACCACTCCCGCCAATGCCCCAGCCTGCTTCATCGCTATGACCGCGTGATCCGCGGCATAACCCTTTCCGATTCCGCCGACATCGATCCGCATGCCCGGTTTTTCAAGATAGAGAGTCTGTTCGTGCAGATCGGTCCGAACTGCCTGCAGATCCACCAAAGGACGGAGGGCATTCAACTCCGTCTCTGTCGGTATCCGTTGACCTTCGGTCACACGCCACGCATCGACGGCCGGACCGATGGCAATATTGAATCCACCACCTGTTATGCCTGCTGCCTGCTTCGCACGCTGGACGACCGTCCAGGTCTCAAGACTCACCGGAACAGGCTTGATTCCTGCCGAATCATTCACGCGAGAAAGTTCGCTGCTTGGAATCCAGGTGCTCAGAAGTTGCTCAAGCCGCTTCACTTCTTGGAAACCCGCATTGATTGCGCTGTGGGCAACCAGATCTGTGGGTGCCACAGCCGTAATCGACACGAGCGTTCCCATATGGATCTGCGACCGCTTCACCACCACGGAAGGAGAACCAGGCGACAGCCCGACGCACCCTGATTCCATTATCAGGACGAGACTGAGGCAGCAAGAGGACACAATTGTTCGAACCATCGACATGAGCTGCCTCCTTCCAAATCCTGAGCCAGCCAACGAGCAACGAGAGCTCCGACTCACCCGATAAATCGCAAGGGCCACTGAGCCATCATGGCAGAATTATAGGCAATCTCCCGCAGGAAAGCATGCGTTTCACCCTTCCAAAAATCGTGCGCCCACCCCTCTTGACAATCGAGCCCCCATCAGGATATTAATAATCGTTCTCAATTTCATTTAGATCGATTGGCACGCACAATGATCACAACAAACGCTCCTGCATCACAGACCCATCATAGCGACGAAACACGCTGCGAGTGCGGACAGCTCATGGCCAAGGTACGGGGGCAAGGCCTCGAGTTGAAATGCAAACGTTGCAAACGGATTGTCGTCATCCCCTTCACGTCCATTGAAGGATGGACGGATCTCACGTCTCGCAATGCGTCATGATCATGAAAGGAGGCTATCACGCATCTCTCGTGCGAGCAGTCACTATGGAACATCAACACGACCAGAGACCGCCGAGTCCCGAGTCAGACCACAACCCTACTCACCGTGGAGGATACCGATGAAGATCCGGTCAATCCTCGGGGCTCTTATCATCGCCAGCTTGCCGGTCATGCCGGCGTTGGCAGAGAACATGACCCCGGAGGACATTAAGAAGCTCGTCGACGAAGCCGTCAGCAAACGGATGCAGGAACATGAACGCCGGGAAAGCCCCATGGAACGAGCCATGGAAAAGAAAGAGGGTCAGCCAGGTGCCGTCCAATACCCCACCGCGACCGGACCCATGACCGATATCAGGGTCGAGCGGAAGGGAGAAGAAAAGGTCGCCCTCGGCTTCGGTTCAACCGGGTCAGGAAAACTGATCTATGCCAAGCCCTTCTTGAGTGCCCCGAAGGCCACCGTCGGTGGCTACGCCGACGTCATGTACAACAACCTATCGCGTCAGAACCTGGACAACCCCAGCCGGAACTCCTTCGGTCAGCAGAGGTTGGTGCCCTTTATCTATGCGGACATCACCGACCATATCAAGTTCGCTACGGAAATCGAGATCGAACGGGGTGGAGTCAACGCACCCCAGGGCACTGACGGCTCAATGCAGATCGAGTTCGCGCAAATCGACTACCTGGTCCATGAGGCTGTCAATCTCCGTGCCGGTATCCTCTTGATGCCGGTGGGCAAATTCAATTTGCTGCACGATTCACCATTGAACGACCTCGTAGATCGGCCGATGGTTTCGAGGATTGTCATCCCCAGCACCTGGTTTGAATCGGGCGCCGGCATCTACGGCACCCTCTACCCGTCATCCCAATCCAAACTGGACTATGAAGTCTATGCGGTCAACGGCATGAGCCAAACCGCTGGCGCTATTACCGACGCGGGAGTGCGAGGCGCGCGGGGCAGCGTTTCCCGCGATCGCGACGACAACAAGGCCGTCGTCGGCCGCCTTGCCTTCAGCCCCATGCTCGGGATTGAAGTGGCAGGATCCGGTTATCATGGTGCATACAAGCCCTCCGCTGGGGCCATCGGGACCGGGCGCATCAGCATCTTCGCGCTCGACTGGACTCTCCAAAAAGGGCCGTTCGAAATCATCGGTGAGTCCGCCTGGTCAAGAATCAGCAACAACAACGCAACCGGTACCGCCGGGAGCGGGATCGGGCCAGCCGGCATGCAGGGCTACTACATTCAAGGAAACTACCATTTCATGCCGGACTTCCTGAAGAAGTGGGCGCCCAGCCATTTCTCAGATGCCTCAACCTTCACGGCGGTTGTGCGCTGGGAACATGTCGATACCGACACCGACGATCGTACTCGGAACGCGCCGAATACTTTAGGCAATCGGCGGGAACTCGAACGGTTGACGCTCGGAATGAATTTTCGACCGATCGAAGACACCGTGTTCAAGTTCGACTGGCAATTTAATACTCAGAAGAATGCAACCGGCCTAGTCAACGCTGGAGACCTTGGCAGCGCAAATAGTCCGATGAATGGAAACGGATTCTTAATTCAAGCAGCGACATACTTCTAGGTATCATGGGTGCTCCCCACCATCCTGGTGGGGAGCACCGGACAGGGATTGAGGTTTTCATGTATTGTACTCGGCTCAGCCTCTTCGTGATGGCCGGTTTCCTGACAGCATGCGCCTCCATGGGCGACATGCAGCAGCGATTTGCCGTCTGCAGTTACGACCATGCCTGGGAGGCGGCCCTTGAGGCCGTGAAAGATCGTGCGATCAACACGAAGGATAAGGATGGCGGCCTCATCGTCACCGGCTGGCTGGAAATTCCGATGCCGGGACGGACCTTTGGTGCCCTCCAACGCGACGTGGGGGATAGCAAAGATCGGTCCCGTATTACGCTTTCGGTCAAACGGCTCGACGACGTCACGAAGATCAGCTTCGTTGAAGAGCGGCAACGGTGGGCGTTCCGGGGCGGCTCTCGTCTCTTTGGCTGGGCCTCGACGGACCCTTCCGACGACGTCATGCGTGACATCCAAAGCCGCCTGGATACCAAACTCAAGGAGCACGGATGTTCACTAACCTGAGTGCGTACCGCACCATCACAATAGTGGTCTTGGTTATAGCCTCAACACTGCCGGCCCTGGCCGGTGAGAAAATCTGGGACAGCGAATTGCGCAGATACGTCACAGAAGAAGACTTTAAATACGAAGAGTTCATGACGGAAGAAGAAGCACTGAAGGCCGTCATGCCAAAGTCTCAGCACGTTCGCAAGGAATTGATCCGGCTCACCGCCGAGAAAAAGGAACTGATCGAACAGCGGATTGGATGGAAGTTTCCTGAGGATTCGTTCGAACTCTACATCGGTCAAACCGGCGACAAGATCGACGGCTACGCCATGGTTCACAATACCATCGGCAAATATAAGCCCATGACCTACATGGTCGGGGTCGATGCCAAGGGTACCTGCACCGATGTGGAACTCCTCGTATTTCGGGACGCCAAAGGCAGTGAAGTTAGAACAAAGCGTTTCAACGCTCAGTACGACGGCAAAACGGTGACGGATCCGATTCGAATCAATAAGGACATCATCAACATCAGCGGAGCGACCATGTCCGTTCGCTCCATGAGCGCCGGCGTCAAACGAGTCCTCGTCCTCGTGGATGAGTTTTATTTGAAACCGGCAGGGTTGGGCAGCGATACGGTCGCAACCCGCAAGAGCGACAAAGGCTTTTTCACTTCAATATTCGGCAACTAAGAAAAGAGGACCGCGCGTCCCACTATGAAAAATTTCAACCAACGATTCAAACTTCGCGACTCCGATCGCCACATTCGAATGCTCTACACACAGTTCTTACTGCTGATGTTGATCGGATTTTTATTTTCATTCTTTTGGGCCCATAGCATGACCAGCTTATCTCCTCAGGGCATTGCCGACCATTACCGCGGATCGGACGCCACCTTCGGCGAACCAATGTCGTTCCGCGAGTTGGCCGAGATCACCCACTTCCATTTATTTACCATGCCGGTAGTGTTCATGATCCTCGTCCATGTCCTATTTTTGACCAACGCCAGCCCTGCCATGAAAGTATGGCTCTCATGGCTGTCCTTCGCCGGAGTGGGGCTCGACCTCCTGTCTCCGTGGCTCATCAGCTATGTCTCACCTATCTTCGTGTTGACCATGCTGACCGGCGATACGCTCATGATGGCGACCTTTCTCATCATGATGTGGATTCCCCTGTATGAAATGTGGATTTTGAAACAGCCGCTCATGTCTGGCAAACGCCCAGACCCGACATGAGCTAGCAACGCCTTTCGCACAGCCTATCTCGGCCAGAGGTTTTTCACCCAGAGCCCAAGATCACGAGAGTGGTCTTGGGCTTTGTGTTTTTCTTGGAGAAACGACGATGGAACAGCGGATCTGTGAACATGTCCACCCTGGGATCCTCACGATACAGGCCATGCTCAGAAAAATCGACCGCCTCCGGCTTCCGATCGCCTCACGCCGTGACGTTGAAAGTATCCTTGTGCGGCAAGTGAGCGAGGAGCTGGATCGCGCCCTCCCTTGGCAGGCAGGCCACGGCTGCCAAACGGCTGTAATCTCCAGACTGATCGGGCATGCAGTTGGCCTGACCTCCGAGGAATTGCACCATCTCAAACTTGCCGCCTTGCTTCACGACATCGGACTCTTGATGCTCCCGGCCCATCTCACCGAAAACCAGGCCCCACTTGAGCCTGAGTCCTACGTTGCCATTCAGAACCATTCCCGGCTTGGCGCGACATTGCTCGAACCGTTCTCTTTCTTAAGAGAGGCATCCGTTCTCATTGCGCATCACCATGAACGATGGGACGGCTCCGGGTACCCCTATGGCATCAGGGGTCGCTTCATCCCGCTTGGAGCCAGGATTCTTTCGATCGCCGACGCCTTCGACGCCATCCATGTTCCCGGCATTTCAGACCATACCCTGCGCAACCGAATCGCGCTCAGAATTCTCCTGGTCGCATCCGGCACTCAATTCGACCCGGCACTCATCGAGGTCTTGTGCCATCAATCGAGTCTATCCCTGTTCCGCTCCGTTGTATCCTAACCCGAAGAGGTTCACCCATGAGACTGCCTATCATCGTCCGAACACAGACCGTTCTCTCTTCTCTCCTCTTCGCGATGCTCGCGATGGCCGGCTGCTCAGGCGGTGGGACCTCGTCGTCCGGTGGGTCTCCTAGCGCACAAGCGACCGGAACCCCAGGAGCCGAACAAGCAGTCGGTGAACGACTGTTTCTTGAAACCAGGTTCGCGCAAGCCTTCAAAGCATTCTTGGATAATAACGGCAACGTGAACGATCCGAACGCCGGAGATCCAGTCATGAATCTCTCTGAACCAACGGGGCCAGGAGTGGGACTCCCTGGGCCTTTCGCGGGACTCTCGATGAATTGTCGAGCCTGCCACCTTGTCGATGAACATACGGCCACGCAGCCAGATTTCATGCGGCCCTACGCCGACTTCGCGCGCCGGAGTCCAATTCCGGCGCGGGCCGATGGCAAGACCCATGCGCCGCGTAATTCGCCTGCGCTGGTCAATTCTACGCTGGATCGAACCGGTGGTGTCCTGTTCCATTTCGATGCGGAATTCAACTCGATGGAAGATTTGGTCGCGGCCACGTTCACAGGCAGGAACTACGGATGGCTCCCTGGTGAACGCCAAATGGCCATTGCCCATATCGCACGAGTCGTGCGAGGCGACAATGGCTCATTCAACCTCGCAGATCCATCCAGCGGTTTGTCCTACCGTATTCTGTTCACCGGAACGAATTCTGCCATCCCCGACGACCTCCGCCTTCCGCCTCAGTTCCGCGCCTTTGTGGGATCGGGTACCGATCAGGAGATATTCAACGCCGTCGTGAAAGTCGTCGCCGCTTACGTCAACGGGCTGCTCTTCTCGCAAACCGACGACAATGGCACCCCGATTCGCTCGCCCTTCGATGTTTTCCTGGAGATCAATGGCCTGCCTCAGCAGCCGAAGGCCAATGAGTCGCCGCTCGACTACAGCCGGCGGCTGCGGACCCTTCTCAACACGCCAGGATTCAGCCCGCAATTCGTGGCATCCAACCCGAACCGGACTGATGGCCAATTTCAATTCCATCCCTCGCAGAACTTCGAATTCGGAGCGGCTGAGCTGGCGGGGTTGAAGATTTTCCTGGCAGAGCCATTGACGCTTCCCGCTTCACTGGGTGAATTGACTGCGGGGACGATCGGCAACTGCATCAGCTGCCATGCAGCGCCGAACTTCACGGATTTCAAGCTGCACAATACGGGTACGACCCAACAAGAGTTCGACGACGTCACTGTCGGCGCTGGCCATGCCCCTGGATCGTTCATGGCGCTCTCCATCCCCAATCTGGCCTCACGAACAGCCAACGATCTTCCTGCGACCGAGCAACATCCCAACGCGAGCGACCGGTTCCGATCGATCCCTTCAGCGGGAACCACGTTGACAGATTTGGGAGTCTGGAATGTCTTTGCCAATCCAGACATGCCTGGCCCTCAAGCTAAGATCAGAACCATCTTATGCGATGACCAACAGCCCTGCCCGCTAGGAGACAGTACCCTGCTCGATCGAGCGATCGCCCGGTTCAAAACTCCCGGTCTTCGGGATCTGAGCCATTCTGCTCCCTATATGCATACGGGACAGTTCGACACATTGGACGACATCATCGGATTCTATCGCGGAGTCTCCGTGCAAGCTCGTGCGGGATCATTGCGAAACGGCGCAGCCCAACTTCAGGGCATCGCACTCACAGCAGGCGACGTGACGTCTCTGGTCGCATTTTTGAAATCGCTGAACGAGGACTACCAATAGGAGCGCTCGAAAAAGCATAGACCGTGCAGCCGGTGCCCGACACACCGGCCACGAAGTGGGAGTGCCATCCCACTTCGCGGGCGGGGGCCCTCACGTCCTCCTGAGGCCCCCCGCCCTCTCTTTGATGCAGGAACATAGAACTATGCTGTGGCTAGTGCGGGATGAGGAGGAGCGCGCAGCTACTTCTTGATCTGCTCGGCGAGATACCGGTCGAGGCCCACTTGATCGATCGTCTTGAGCTGAGTCTCAAACCAATCGACATGCTCCTCCGAATCAATCACCATGTCTTCCATCAAATGGCGGGTGGTGAAATCTCCAACCTTGGCGCAATGGACGATGGCTTTTCTGAGTGACTCGACATCTTCTCGCTCAAATCCCAGATCTGCCTTGAACAGGTCTTTCACCGTGCGCCCCGCCTCCACCTGATCGAGATGCGCGACATCCGGGGTTCCGTCCAGATAGAGGATATGATCGATCAGACCGGAGGAATGGCTGACTTCCTCTTGCGCCAGATGGCTGAAGTGTTCATGCAGCCGCTCATAGCCCCAATTCTTACACATGGCCGCATGCAGCAGATATTGATGTACGGCCGTCAGCTCCGACTTCAAGACCTGATTGAGGCACTCGACGACGCCTTCTTTGGCTTTCATAGTCGCCCTCAGCTCTCTTTCTTGATCTGTTCGGCGAGGTAGTTCTCCAGGCCGACCTGCTTGATCGTTTCCATCTGCGTTTCGATCCAGTCGATATGCACATCGACGTCCTTCGCCATATCTTCGAACATGTGGCGGGTCGTGAAATCCAGGACCTTCGTGCAAAGGACGATGCCTTCGTTCAGCAATGCCAGCATTTCCTGCTCAGCCTTGAGGTCGAGCTTGAGCTGCTCAGGAACCGTTTCCCCCACCTGGACGGTATTCATGCGTTGCACGTTCGGCACACCCTCCAGATAGAGGATATGCCCGATGAGTTCATCGGCATCCTTCATCTCGTCGATGCTGCGCTCCCGCACTTTATGCTGGAGCCGCTCATAGCCCCAGTTTTCACACATCTTGGCATGGACGAAATATTGATTGATCGCGGTTAGATCTGCGGTCAGCACCTTATTCAGGACGTTGACGACACCCTCTTTTGCTTTCATGGTTTCTCCCCTTTCAT
Source organism: Nitrospirota bacterium (assembly GCA_030682135.1). Lineage (GTDB taxonomy): Bacteria > Nitrospirota > Nitrospiria > Nitrospirales > Nitrospiraceae > Palsa-1315. The sequence goes on from JAUXQT010000043.1 coordinate 54,349, forward strand.
ACGTTGGCTTGGCCCTCATCGTTCGGGGCGCACATGTGGGTCATCCGAGCCGAAGGCTTATGCAGAACACATACGTCATTATCGGCACCGGCAGGCCATGCGTCAACTGAGCGGCAGGAGACAAATCCGTCCATCAGCCGGCACCGGTGACATGAATGTTCACGGTCGATTCAATCGAGGAGGCAAAGATATTGGCAAGACAACAGCAGCAAGACAATAGCAGTTCATCGAAATGGCGCGAACGATGCTTACCCGGCCTCACGATAGCCGCATGCTTCGTCGCGGCATTGGACGCTTCGTCCAACTTGTTTGGTCACTTTTTCAATGAGGAACGGGGCGCTGCAGGTCGGGCAGGCCTTGTTGATCGGACGGTCCCACATGGCATATTCGCACGCCGGATATTTGCTGCAGGCAAAAAATGCCCGCGCGCCCTTCTTGGTGCGCTTCTGCACGAGATCGCCGCCGCAGCCTGGCTGTGGGCATTTCACGCCCAGCGCAAGCGGCTTGGTCGTCTTACATTCTGGGTACGCAGAGCAGGCAATGAACTTGCCAAATCGCCCGGTCTTCACCACCATCGGACTGCTGCATTTCTCGCACTTCTCATCCGTCGTCAGCTCGATCTTCGGAACGATCTTTATGGTGCCATCCTCGAGCTTCTCGAAGTTCTGCGTGTTCTTGCAGGGCGGCTTATCCTTGTAGGCAGGGCAGGCAAGAAACTTTCCATTCCGTCCCCACTTTATCTCCATCATCTTGCCGCACTTCTCGCAGGGAAGATCTGTCGGTGGCTCCACCGTGTCCTTGGGGCCGGGAATGGTCTTCGCCTTCTCCAGATCCGTGGTGAAGGTCCCGTAAAAATCCCGCACGGCCGTCACCCAGGGTTTGTTGCCTTCTTCGACTGCGTCCAGCTCCTCCTCCATGTGCGAGGTGAAGTCCACGTTGATCAGATCCGGAAATCCCTTCAGCAGGAAATCGTTGACGGTCCTCCCGGTTTCGGTGGGACCGAACCTCCCATCCACCTTCTCGGCATATTTGCGATCCTGAATCGTGGAAATGATGCTCGCATAGGTGGATGGCCGACCGATGCCTTTTTCTTCCAATTCTTTAATCAGCAACGCTTCGTTATACCGGGGCGGCGGCTGGGTGAAATGCTGTTTCGAGAGGACGCCGGGAACCGTCTGCCCCTCCAACGACACAAGCTGCAGCTTCTCTCCCTCGTTCAGCATCGGCAACTGACGTTCTGCTTCGTCCTCAATCTCCTGCTCGCCTTTTTGCTTCTGCGCGAGCAACTCCTTATCGACTCCCTCCATATAGACGATCGTATGGCCGGGAAACTTCACGACGGTGCCAGTCGAGCGGAAGAGAAACTTCTCCTTCGTCTTGACGGGGCTCGAGTCGACGCGAGTCACGTCGAAGATCGCGGGGACCATTTGCGAGGCAATAAATCGATTCCAGATCAACTGGTACAGCCGATACACATCCGGCTCTAAGTACTGCTTGATCGATTCCGGGTCACGGGACGCCGACGTGGGCCGAATCGCTTCGTGGGCTTCTTGCGCCGCTTTTTGCGTTTTATACAGGTTCGGCGTGGCGGGCAAATACTCGGCCCCGAACCGTTCCTGAATTACCTGCCGCGCTTCGTTCATCGCCTCGGTCGAGATACGCGGAGAGTCGGTCCTCATGTAGGTGATGAGACCGGTCTGGCCCTCCGCACCGATTTCGATGCCTTCATAGAGCTTCTGCGCCAACGTCATCGTTTTCTTCGACGAAAAATGCAGCTTGCGCGCCGCCTCTTGTTGCAGCCGGCTGGTGATGAAGGGGGCGACCGGATTCCGCTTCTTTTCTTTTCGCTCAATCAAATCGACGGCGAACTCTTTCCCCTGGATGGCATCGACGATGCGCTGCGCGTCGGCCGCCGTCTCAATCGATGCATCCTGTCCATTGATCTTCTGCAGCTTGGCGTCGAACGACGGAGGGTTGGTCCCGGACAACAGCACGGCAATCGACCAGTACTCTTCTGCCCGAAACGCTTCTCGTTCCTGTTCCCGTTCGCAAATCAATCGCATCGCCACGGACTGAACCCGGCCCATGCTGAGTCCGCGACGCACTTTGGTCCAGAGCAATTGGCTGCCTTGGTAACCGACGATCCGATCCAGCACCCGGCGGGCCTGCTGCGCATTCACCAGTTTCATGTCGACTTGCCCGGGCGACTGCAGTGCGCGCTTAATGGCCGATTCCGTGATTTCATTGAAGAGGACCCGGAACACCTTGCCCTCTGGTTGCTCCTTCGATTTCGACTTGGATTTGGACTTAGACTTTGATATGGGCTTCTCGAGCAATTCCTGTTCGAGATGCCAGGCGATGGCTTCGCCTTCTCGATCGGGGTCCGACGCAAGATACACCCTCTCGGCCTCTTCCGCCTTTTTCTTAATGTCCGCCAAGACCTTCGTCTTCCCCTTGATCGTCACATATTGGGGCTCGAAATCGTGCTCCAGATCGACTCCGAGCTTGCTGGTGGGAAGATCCTTAATATGTCCGACGGAGGCCATGACGGTATACCCACGCCCCAGATACTTACTGATGGTGCGTGCTTTCGTCGGGGACTCGACAATGATGAGTGACTTGGCCATGAAGACTCCGATTCTCTACGAGGGTGCCCCCTCATCCGTACCAAATAATGCACATCCGTGCAACTGTTCGATAATTATGTTCGAAGATACCGCTGTCCCGGCAGCTGTACGACTTGTTGTCGAAGCTCCAGGGACAAGAGCGCGGCCATCACGGTGGATACCGATAAGCCTGTGGCAACGATCACGTCGTCCACGGTGAGCGGATCGTACGACAAGGCATCATACACCAGCTGTTCTTCTTTACCCAACTGATCGCCGGGCCCCTTCTTCGTGTGAGAGGGTTGCAGGCGCAATCGTAGCGCCGGATCCAGCTGCGGCAGCACCGCATCGATGACATCCTGCGCCCGCTCGATCAAAGCCGCACCATCTTTGAGCAACGCGTTCGTCCCTCGACTGGTGTCTTGCTTCACAAAACCAGGAACCGCAAAGACCTCCCGGCCTTGCTCAGCGGCCAGTCTCGCGGTAATCAACGATCCGCTGTTGATGGCCGCCTCTGTGACGATCACCCCCAGGGACAGCCCGCTGATGATACGATTTCGCCTGGGAAAGTGGTGGCTATGGGGAGGCGCGCCCACCGGCGCCTCAGACAGGATGGCCCCGCGTTCCTCAATCTGTCGGCGCAATCGGTCATGTTCCGGCGGATAGGTTCGATCGATCCCGCAACCGAGAACAGCAACAGTGCGCCCCTGCGCGGCGAGGGCGCCACGGTGAGCTGCGGCATCGACGCCGCGCGCAAGACCGCTCACCACCGTCATCCCCGCTGCCGCCAAATCGTGGCTGAGCTCTTCGGTCATGGCACGCCCCGCTGCCGTCGCTCGCCTGGCGCCTACGATAGCGATCGCCAGCTCATCCTGCTCAGTCAATGTGCCGGTGATATGTAAGAGGGGCGGAGGGTCCGCAATCATCTTCAGCCGCGCTGGATAGTTGGCATCCAAGAGGCACCGGACTTCGATCCGGCTACGCTCGATCCTATTGAGCTCCAGCTCGACGTTCCGGCAGACCTTGCTCTGAGGTCCTCGCCGGATTGCATCCGCCAGCTCGGGGCTACAGCCACCCTCGATCAAGTCATCACGGGAAGCCGACAGGACCGCATCGGGAGAATGCCAAATTCGAATCAACTTGAGGGCTGTGACGTCCCCCACGCCCTCGATAGCCAAGAGGCGAAGCCAAGGCTCCAACCGCGCCCTGGTCATAGGCTGGCCCGAAGAAGGCCTCGCGACCCCAGAGGAGGAGTTCTCACGTACAGGGGAGCTAGAAGGCTGCATAGGCCTCGTCGCACGGAAAACTACAATCGTTACAGCACTGCGAGATCGTACTGTTCCAGATGCAAGTGCTCGTCCGGCATCACAATGATTTTTGCGGCGCACTCTCGCTCCACGGCCTCCAGACCAGGCCGCTCTTCATCTTGCATCAGCCCGACGACTGAGGGATGGGCGCCGACGACGATCCGTTGCGGCTCGGGACCGCTGCCGATTCGGCGGACATCGCGGAAGATCTCATAGACCACGGTGGTCGGAGACTTCGTATAACCCCGCCCTTCGCAATAGTGACAGGGCTCTGAGAGCGAACGCAGGAGATCCTCTCGCACCCGTTCACGAGAAATCTCGATCAACCCCAAGTCGGAAATCCTGGACACTCTGGTGCGGGCCTTGTCGGTGGACATGGCATCGAGCAACGCGTGATAGACCTTGTCGCGATTTTTCTCCCGCTCCATGTCGATGAAGTCGACGATGATGATTCCGCCGATTCCACGCAACTTCATCTGATAGGCCACTTCTTTTGCAGCCTCCAGATTGTTCCGAAGAATGGTCTCCTCCTGATCGCGTTTTCCCACGAACCGGCCGGTATTGACGTCGATGACGGTCATCGCTTCCGTATGGTCGATCACGAGATGCCCGCCGGACTTGAGCCAGACTTTGCGGCTGAGCGCCCGCGCCATCTCCTGCTCCACGCCCAGATGATCGAACAGGCTTTCCTCTTTGTCGTAGAAGTGAATGCGCGAGGTCTGTTCAGGAGAGAATCGCTGCACGAAATCACGGACGGCCTGATATTCCTCCCGCGAGTCGATCCAGAGCCGGTCGACTTTCTTGCCGAACAGATCACGCACGACGCGGAAGCTCAAGCTCAAGTCGGCATGGAGCAACGCCGGGGCCCCCTTCTGCTCACGCTTCGACAGAATGTCCTGCCAGAGCACATGCAAAAAGTCGACGTCGGATCGCAATTCGTCTTCTTTGACCCCTTCACTCACCGTACGGACAATGTAGCCACAGCCGGGATGCCGGACACGCTTCATAATGTCCTTGAGCCTGGCGCGCTCCTCGTCACGGGCGATCCGGCGAGACACGCCGATGTGCTCGACGTTGGGCATGAAGACGAGATACCGGCCCGGGAGCGACACATAGGTCGTGACCCGTGAACCCTTGGTGCCGATCGGTCCCTTGGAGATCTGCACCATCAGCTCCTGCCCTTCACTCAGCAACTGCTCAATCGGCTTGGAGCTTTGACGGCGGGGGCCCAGCATATCCCCATCTTTATCGGCATCCTTGTCGTCCTCATCCGCATCGACAAGTGTGTCGCCCGGCTCGGAATCCAACGACAGATCCGACACGTGCATGAAGGCCGCCTTCTCAAGGCCGATATCCACAAAGGCCGCCTGCATGCCAGGCAATACCTTTGCGACTTTTCCCTTATAAATGTTTCCGACGAAGTCCTTGTGTTTGGCGCGATCTCCGAAGAGATCCGTCACGACTCCGCCGTCCAAGACCGCCACGCGAGTTTCCTCACGTGCGACTGTAATGGCAATTTCTACTCCCATACCCACCCCTTCCATTCAGGAGAACCGTCGAGCCGATGTGCAGGACGAACGCGGGGGAATCCCCAGGTTCCGGCCTCCACTCGACACCTCATCGGCTGACGGTCCACACCAGACATAATTTAATCACTTGCCTCGATCCCGATCGATTCGAGACCGCACAATCACCCGCTCGCTAAAAAAAACTTAATCGGCGGCGCTTGACGTTCAAGAGCAAGCCGAGCGATGCCATCGTCATAATCGTCGCGCTCCCGCCGTAACTCATGAGCGGAAGGGGAATGCCCACAATGGGAAACATCCCCGCCGTCATTCCAATATTGACCACCACGCAAAAGCACAACATGCAGATGATCCCGACCGCCAGCAACGCCCCGAGCTGATCCCTTGCGCGCGCGACAATTTCCAACGACAGCCAGATCAACGTCACAAACAAGATCAAGAGCGCCAACACTCCGAGAAATCCCCATTCCTCGGCAAACACAGAAAAGACAAAGTCCGTGTGCCCCTCGGGCAAAAACTTCAATTGGCTTTGGGTTCCTCCATAGAGACCCTTCCCTGTCAGCTCTCCTGCGCCAATGGCAATTCGCGATTGCAATGCATGGTATCCCTTGCCTCCAGGATCGTAGGCCGGATCGACAAAGGCCATAATGCGCTGCCGCTGATAATCATGCAATGACCCCCACATCATCTCCCAGGCAAAGGGAAATAACATCAGTGAAAACAGGAGGATCACACCCAATGCCTTCGACCGCATCCCCACCATCAACAACATCGCGGCATAAACCGCCAAGAAGCTCAATCCGCTCCCAAGGTCCGGCTGCTTCAGGATCAGGAGCAGCCCCGGCAAGACCAATAACCCCGGGAGCACCACTCGCTGAAGCCAACCAACCCGTGGCGCTTTTGAATAGTAATGCGCCAAGGTCACAATGAGCACCAGCTTCGCGAACTCCGATGGCTGGAACGCGAAGGGCCCCATCGGGATCCACCGTTGCGCACCCCGGCTGCTTTTCCCCTCAAACAGCACGACCGCCAGCAGAATGAGGATGATGGCATAGGCAGGATACGCTAACCGGGCGATTCGATGATAGTCCGAGAGCCACATCACCAGAAATGCGACCGTGCCGAGCAGGATCCACACGATCTGTTTGGCATAAAACGGGAACGCCACGCCTTGGTCGTGCGTCACACTATAAATCGACAGGACGCCGACTCCCAGGATGACAAAGATCAGCCCGATAAAACGGAAGTCGAAATTGTCGAAGCCCCGGCTATTGATCACCCGATCGATCATCTCGTGTCCTGTCCTCCGGCATCCGCTTCCCGCGCCACGGTACCATCCGGCACAGCGGCAGGAGCGGGGAGATTCAATTTCACATAGGTCTCGATCAGCACTTTGGCGAGAGGGGCCGAGGCGGACCCTCCGTGGCCCATATGTTCACCCAGCACCGCAACGGCAATCGTAGGCGCGTCGACCGGGGCGAAGGCCACAAACCAGGCATGATCGCGAAACTTCTTGGGAATATCTTTTTCCGCCTTTTTATCTTTTCCCAACGCCGTCGTCTGCGCCGTACCGGTCTTTCCGGCAATGGTCACCAACGCCGACTTCGCCCGCGTGGCTGTGCCCTCTGTCACCACCCCGGCCAAGGCCTCTTTGATCAATGGCAGAATTTCAGGCCTCAGCTTCAAGGTACGCTTGGGGACCGCAGGTCTTTCTTCAAGCGCTCCGGTCGCCCGATCCATCACGGCCCTGACCAATCGCGGACGAAAGGTCACGCCGTCGTTTGCAACTGTACCGATCAAACTCGCCATCTGGAGGGGGGTCACGTTGACATAACCCTGCCCAATCGATGCCGAGATCGTTTCGCCCGGCAACCAGGGCTCATTCTTGGCTTTCTGCTTCCAAGCCGAAGACGGGACGATTCCAATCCGTTCTGACGGCAGCTCGATCCCCGTCTCCTCCCCCAACCCGAACATATGGGCGAAGGAAGCCATCGTCTCAATCCCCATCCGCTGGCCAACCGTGTAGAAATACACATCGCACGATTGTATGAGTGCGCGCCGGAGGTCGACCGAGCCATGCCCGCCGGCCTTCCAATCGTGATAGAGCCGCCGGCCGAACTGATACCCTCCATTACAATGAATCGTCGTCGACGGCGTGACCGTATTGGACTCTAACGCTGCCGCAGCCATCATCACTTTGAAGACCGAACCAGGCGGGTACTGGCCCTGCGAGGCGCGATTGTTTAATGGGCGCCCTTCATTTTGCACGATCTCAGCCCATTGTTTCGGCGTGAGTTCCCGCGAAAGGACATTCGGATCGAAACCGGGACGGCTCGCCATGGCCAACACATCACCCGTCCTGGGGTCAAGCGCGACAATCGCACCCGACTCCTCCCCCAAGAGGTTTTCCGCCACTTTTTGCAGCCGCACATCGATCGTGAGATATAAGTTATCCCCGGCATGAGCCTGCTCCACAACCACGGTTCGTTTCTCGTGGCCTAACGCATCGACTTCAATACTTTTCTGCCCGGCCTGCCCGCGCACGAGCCGGTCGAAAAATTTCTCCACGCCATATTGGCCGACAATGCTGCCCTGGTGCAGGTCGGCAAACTCTGGTTTCTCTAACTGCTCGGGCGAGACTTCCCCAACGTACCCCAACAGATGCGAGGCCGTGACGCCACCGGGGTAGTTCCGCTGCGATTCGACTTGCACCATCACGCCGGGCAAGTCCAGACGGTGCGACTCGATCAACGTCGCTTCTCGAAGCGAGAGGCGGTCCTTCACCTTGCGCGGCAGTTGTTTACTGCCGCGAGCCATCAGCTTCTTCCTCACGAGGGCCTCGTCCAGGCCCAAGAGATTGGTCAATTGTTCGATGAGAAGCTCGCGATTCTTGACGTCTTCGAGCGAGACATAGAGGGTAAAACTGGGAACATTGTTCGCCAGCAACACTCCGTTGCGATCGTAGATCAGGCCGCGAGCCGGCTCCATGATGACGGAACGTGTACGGTTGTTCTCGGAGAGATCGCGGTAGTAGGGGCCTTCACGAATCTGCAAATGCCAGAGCCGTAACGCCAATAAGGCCACGACGAGCAACAACCCCACCCGCAGAATGATCAGCCGGCGTTGGAGCTCACCAAGTTCAGAATCGTGCAGACCAGCTGTTGCCATGACTCACAATCACTATACCCGCACAACCATCAAAGAGACGGGCTATTCGGTCCTCAGGCGGGTCACATCAAACCGTTGGGAGAGCAGCCAATAAAGCCCCGCCCCAACCGCCCCGTCAAAACAAGCCTGCGGCAGGACGATCGATTCCACGCCCCCCCACATTTGAGACATGTCGATATTTTTGAAATTGGCTAAGGCCAGCAACCCACTCGCCACGGATACCAGCAGCAATCCCACACCCAACGAGATCGACGTCACCTGCGACACCTGCCGCCCCAAGAACCCGGCCAAGAGCCCAACGCCCCCGTACGTGAGAAGACTGAGCCAGAGTTCACCGGCCGAAAACAGGCTCAGAACCCATCCGATCGCGAGCCCCAGGAGAAGGCCTTCCATTTCTCCCGCAAAAAGCCCGATAAACACGGCAGCCACAAGCCCCATGTCCGGCTTGATATTCCATACACTCACATGCGGCAACACCGTCGTTTGCAGAGGAACGAGCAGGAGGACCAACGCCAGATAGAAAAGAAATTTCATGGCGACGGCTTTCCGGGAAGGTCCATTCCTCCCATCACCTTCGTCGACTGTCCGTACGATGCCTGAATCACCAGCACTTCCTCGACCCGGCCGACATCGACTTCCGGCATGAGTTCAGCCGATTGAAACAATGCGCCTTCCTGCTTGTCGATATGTGTAATCGTGCCGAGTGCGAGGCCGCGCGGGAAACCTCCGACCAAGCCCGACGTCACAACCCGGTCACCGTCTCGAAGCGTCGAGAGCAACGGAATATATTTCAACTGGGCCAGCCCTTGCTGGGTTCCTTCTACAATACCTTCGTCTCTTGTCCGCTGAATAAGGCCGGCGATGGCGTTATTCGGATCCGTGACCAAGAGCACCACCGAGGTTGCCCCTGTCGTTTTCACCACACGCCCGACGACGCCGGCAGGCGTGATCACACCCATGTCCGGCTTGACTCCGTCGCTCTCACCCTTGTTGAGGATGATGGCACGATAGCGATTCGTGGCATCGCGCCCGATGACTTGCGCGGCCACCATGGCCGGAAGCGCTTGCTCCTTAAATTGCAGCAAGGCTGTCAATCGTTCAGTGGCGGCAGACGACTCGCGCAACTGGTTGTTTTGTCCGCGCAACAACTCTATGTCTTTCCGTAATTGTTGATTTTCCTCCCGGACCCCTTGCAATGCCAGATACTGCTGCCACCGATCGGCGATGCCCGTATCGATCGATGCAACGGCCTCAAGCGGAACACGCACGACGTGTCCGACAGGCCCATCCAGATATTGCAAGAGTCCTTGGATTTGACCGGGAAGCAGGAAAAGCGCCGCCACGAGCAGTGCGAAGCAGGCAAACGCCAGACGTCTGGCACCGGGGGAAAAACGAGAATTTACCATCCACATAAGGCCGTGAGGGATGGAACCTTATCGGTACGTATTGGCCTGGGACATGACCGACACTTTGGCAAGCAGATCCAGCTCATCGAGGATTTTCCCGACTCCTAACACGACAGAAGTCAGGGGATCGTCCACGGTGATGATCGGCAGATTCGTTTCTTCTCGAAAGCGCGTATCCATGCCTTTCAGCAGAGATCCCCCGCCCGTGAGAACGATGCCACGATCGATAATGTCTCCCGCCAACTCCGGCGGGGTATTCTCCAGTGCCACTTTAATCGCGTTGACGATTGTCCCGATCGGCTCCTGCAACGCTTCCCGGATTTCCGAGTCATCCACCACCAACGTGCGGGGAATTCCGGAAATCAAGTCGCGCCCCTTGATCATCATGGTCTTGCGTTCCTCAAAGGGATAGGCGGATCCGATTTCGAACTTGATCCGCTCCGCCATATGTTCACCGATGAGGAGATTATATTTCTTCTTAATGTAATTCATGATCGCATCGTCCATGCGATCGCCTGCCACTTTCACGGACTCGCTATAGACAATCCCGCCGAGCGAAATCACGGCGATATCAGTCGTGCCGCCGCCGATATCGACCACCATGTTGCCGGAAGGCTCCGTGATCGGAAGACCCGCACCAATCGCCGCCGCCACCGGCTCTTCGATCAGATATACTTCGCGGGCTCCCGCCAATTCGGCCGAGTCACGAACCGCCCGCTGCTCGACCTGCGTGATACGCGACGGCACACCGATAATGATGCGCGGACGCACGAACGCGCTGCGGTTGTGCGCTTTCTGAATAAACCGCTTCAACATCTGCTCGGCCATTTCGAAATCGGCGATCACGCCTTCTTTCATGGGCCGCACCGCGATAATGTTGCCGGGCGTGCGGCCCAACATGCGTTTCGCTTCCGTGCCGACCGCAAGCACTCGTTCGGTCTTTTTCTCAACCGCGACGACCGAGGGCTCGTTCAGAACGATCCCTTTCCCATGCACGTAGACAAGCGTCGACGCCGTCCCCAGATCGATGGCCAGGTCGTTTGAGAACCACCCGAAGATGTCACTTGCAAAGCCCACGATTGCTCTCCCTTCCCCTCAACCTCTAACTGCGCGCTCAGTCGGGCAACGCCAGTCGACCAGCATCTAACACCTGAGTGCCGGCTATCTCGTCACCAAGACGCCGCCCCTGTTCGTTCCCAATGATCAATATTCCTTCGAGCGCCATGATCGCGACCGATACAATCCATCCCACATAGGGGACGGCAAAAGCTAATTGCGCGACTGCAAAGGGCAAATTGCGAATAATGGATTCCCGAAACCCTGCGGACTCACGCCGGTCTGGAAGCACCGTCTGGAGACCGATCAACCGTTTACCGATACTGCGCCCGCCGGCAAATCCATCAGCAATCAGTATATACGCCAATCCTGCCAGAAAACCTACTGGCACGATCATTTGATCGGCTGCGGCCACGATAAATACGTCGATGAGCTTGGCAATACCTCGGTTCAGGACCTGCGCCTTCGGATAGATCCCGGCACCGACTGAATGACCTCCGCGAACCTCCTCGGCCAAGTGCTCTCCTTACAATTAGTGGCAAAGTATAACAAATCACATTACCTAGCACAAACAAAGACCACTCTCCCGCAGATCGACAGGATGAATGCGACACCTGGTATTTACGGACAGAGACCGCTGCTCAATCCTGAAATCTCAACGCTGGAAGCGCGGGCGTCCCTTGCCTTTACACAGATCCCTGAGTACAATCCGCTTGCACGAACTTTCTGAGGAATTGTCATGATCAAATTGATGCGTGAAGCGTCCCATAGTTATCCCTGGCTCCTCAAGTCCATCATGGGGATTATCGCCCTCGCCTTCGTCATCACCATGGGCTGGTGGGGATTCGGCGAACAGTCCGGCGCCGTCGTGGCCTCAGTCGGAGACCTCACCGTATCCCGCGACGAGTTTCGACGGGCCTACGAAAATACCTACCGCTTCTACAAGGATAAAGTGCCTGGAGAGTTCAAGGACGAAACGATCAAGCAGTTTGTGGTGGATCAACTCGTCGATAATCGGACCTGGCTCATCGCGGCCAAAAACATGGGCCTCACCGTGTCGGAGGAGGATCTGCGCGAAGTCATCATGCAGATCCCCGACTTTCAAAAAAACGGCGCATTTGACCCGGAGATCTACCAACGGCTCCTGGCAGCGAACCATCTGACGCCCGCAATATTTGAAGCCATGGAAGCGAAAGAAGTGCTGAGCAACAAAGCCAGGCTGGTTATCCGTGACGCCGTAGCCTTAACCCCAGCCGAACTTGCCGAGGCACAGGCCCTCACTGTGCGGCAAACGGAATCGGACCCGGCAAAGGCCGCCGCAGCCAAGGACCGTGCGTTACAGGATGTCCTTTTTCAAAAGCAGCAACGCGCGCTGCTGGCCTATACCGAATCGCTCAAAACGACACTGCCCATCACCATTCACCGCGAGCTGCTGTAAGAACCGGCGCGGGGCTTGGGGCAAGAGGCGAGAGGGTTCTCCCTCGGCACCTCTTCCCGTTAACCGCTCGCCCATCGCCCCTCACCGCCTACAAAATCAACATCGCATCGCCATAACTGTAGAAGCGATACCGCTCGCGAACCGCCTCGGCATAGGCCTCTCGAAGAAATTCCGTCCCGGCCAACGCGGAAACCAGCATCAACAATGTGGTGCGCGGCAGGTGAAAATTTGTGAAGAGCGCGTCGATCACCTTGAATGAGAACCCTGGCGTCATGAAGATGTCCGTCTCGCCTCGATAGGGCCTGACCTGGCCGTCAGCACGAGCCGCCGTTTCGAGCGCACGTACCGCGGTAGTTCCGACTGCGACGATCCGTCCACCTGCCGCCCGCGCATGTTGGATGGCACGAACCGCCTCTGCCCCGACCTCGATCCATTCTGCACCCATCTGATGGTCTTCGATGTGATCGACCTTCACCGGCTTGAAGGTTCCGATACCGACATGGAGCGTGACGGTCGTGAGACCGATCCCGCGCTGTTGCAGCCGAACCAGCAACTCCGGCGTGAAATGGAGCCCGGCGGTCGGGGCGGCAATGGCGCCCTCATGCTGCGCGAACAGGGTCTGATACCATTCCCGGTCCTGATCGGTCGGGGCCCGCTTCAAATAGGGCGGAAGCGGCATTCGGCCATGTTCCCGTAACCACTCAACGAACGGAACCGGACTCTCCACCCGCACGGTCGTTCTCGTCTGACCACGCTCAATCACCACTGCGGACGCGGCAGAATCCATCTCAATAATCTGCCCTGGACGAAACGTTCCCTTGATCAATACTTCCCATGTCGCAGCCCCAAGGTCTTTGACAAAAAGAATCTCCACCTCCGCACCGGAAGGACGCTTCCGTCCAACCACGCGCGCGGCCAACACTTTCGTATTGTTGACCACAAGGAGATCCCCTGGCTGAAGCAGCTCGGGCAAGTCGTCAACGCGTCGATGGGCAAGCGAGTGTGTGTGCGGCTGCAGGACGAGCAGCTTCGCGTGATCGCGTGGAAGAACCGGGTGCGTCGCAATCAACGAGGGGTCGAACGGAAAATCGAACTCGGAGAGCTGCATCAGGAAGACGGTGGGGTCGGAGGTTTAGTCAACGTCATATTCTGCAATTCCGTACCAGGGTAGTAATACCGAAGAATCGTCGAGAAGGGATACCCCAGCTCAGCCAGTTCTTTTGCGCCCCACTGACACATGCCCACGGCGTGCCCTGCACCAAATCCCGACAGCACCACCTCTCGCCCGATCGATTCGATGGCAAACTGCGTACTTGGGATAATGGTATAGCCGACCGCTTTTCGGAGCTCTTCGCCTCGAAGAATGAGCTCCCCCCCGGAGTGCAGGATGCGCAGCTTCGCGACTCGCCCTCCGCGACTGAACGAAAGCGGAGTCATCGTCGCAATCGTTCCCACGGAAAATCCCTGCTGCCGCAAGTTCTGTTCGAGGGTATCGACTTTGAAGGAGGATTTCCATTGATAGTAGGGCGATGCAAGGTCAAAGGGACATTCTACGCCCTTCAGATAGGGATACTCTTTGGACCACACATTCATGGCATCTTCTGTCAGTCCGGCCGCCGTCGATGAGAACGCAGCATAGATCGGCGCATCCTCATAGGTGACAACAAGCCCGCGAGTATCTTCGACCGCGCGAAGAATCCCGGCATCAACCCCTTGCTTGCCCCGATAGACTTGATCTTGCACCGTCGCCGCCACGTCATAGTCGCGTGCCGCGCTCAACATCTGTTGATAGAGCGCATAGGTTCGAGCCGCGACCGCCTGGGCCTTTAACATTTCGGGATGCCAGGCCGAACTGACCTCTGCTGGCACGACCCCTTTCACGTATTCTTCAAAATCGACCCGGTTGATAACGAGAAACCCTTTCCCTTTCCGCACCAGGTGAACCAGGCCACTCACCGAGATCGCCACACCGGAATCGCCTGACGATACCGCCGCCCCGTGAGATTTCCTGGTAGGCCGCGGAAAAGTCAACGTGAGACCTTGCTCTCCACCCTGCAGCGTCAACCGCTCCGTCGGCACACGGACGCCGTTCAAGAGGAAGCCATGCTCCCCGACTTGAACGTGGACCGACGTGCGCAGCGTCTGGCTATGCCCTTTGGCATCCGTCACCCACAGGGGACGGTCTGCGCGGACATCGACCTGTGAGACATTCGCCGACAACAGGACACGAATCGACTGCGCCGCCTCCGTGGCAGAGGACAGGCCAAGGAGACAGGCTCCGACCGCGAGAGCCTGGTACAGTGCACCCTTGAATGGCTTCACCGGCGAAGTATCCATGATACGAGAAAGAATACCAGACTCAGGAGGATGCTGAGGAGCAGACTGGTCGCGAGGGGAAACGAGAAGCTGACGTTGTCTCGCCGAATGGAGATGTCTCCGGGCAACTTCCCGAACCATCCCAGGAGACTCCCAGCTCCGGGAACACGATCTACGATCAACAGCACAAAACCGGCCAATGCGATGCACAGCCCTACGATCACGAGGACTTTCCCGAGCCCCCCCCACTCAGCCATCAGCCTTTGGCCAAATGCTCAGCGATTTGCACCGCATTGAGAGCGGCCCCTTTGCGCAAATTATCCGCCACCACCCACAGATTGAGACCGTTCGAGATCGACTCATCTTCACGAACGCGGCCGACGTAGACCTCGTCCTTCCCCGCAACCTCCAACGGCATGGGGTAGATCTGATGGGCCGGATCGTCATACAGCAACACGCCCGGGGCCGTCGACAGAATGGCGCGGGCCTCGTTGACGGATAGTTTTTTTTCAGTCTCAATATTGATGGCTTCCGAATGCCCGACATACACCGGAACCCGCACCGTCGTCGCCGTCACCTGAATCGACTGATCGCCCATGATCTTTCTCGTCTCATGGAGCATCTTCATCTCTTCTTTCGTATAGCCTGACGGAAGGAAGTCATCAATCTGCGGCAAGCAGTTGAAGGCGATCTGAAAAGGATAGACCTTGGGACTCACCTCTTTGAAGCTCAACAGGTCTTGGCACTCCGTCATCAACTCGTCCATGGCGTCCTTCCCCGTGCCGGACACGGATTGAAAGGTCGTCACGACAATTCGTTTAATTCTGGCCCGATCATGGAGGGGTTTCAAGGCCACGACCATTTGAATCGTGGAACAGTTCGGGTTGGCAATAATGCCCTTATGCCGTGGGATATCGTGCGGGTTCACCTCAGGCACCACCAGCGGCACCTCAAGGGTCATTCGCCAGGCTGCGCTGTTATCGATCACGACCGCACCGGCCTTCACCGCGATCGGCGCGAACTCCCGGCTGAGCTCCGCCCCGGCAGAAAAGAGCGCAATGTCCACGCCGGCAAACGAATCCTTCGTCAAGACTTCAATCGGGATCTCGTTCCCTTGGAATGTCACCGTGCCGCCGGCAGAACGAGCCGATGCCAGAGGGACCAGCCGTGAGACGGGAAACTCCCGCTCCTCCAGTACCTCGATCATTTCAGTCCCGACTGCCCCGGTCGCACCGACAATCGCCACCACATACCCTGATTTCTTCTTGTTCATTCTGAGCCTCGATCCTGCCTACAGCGCGATCTCGCGAATACGATGATTGAACGTATCGGCCACGAGCAGATACCCCGCACGAGCCATCACAATTCCAAACGGGTAACTCAGACTGGCGTCGAGAGCCGCGCAATCGTCGCCCCCATAGTTTGCCACACCAACACCGGCAATGCGCGTAATACGTCCGGTCGCGCGATCCCATCGGCGGACCAGATGGTTGTCCGAATCGGTAAAAAATAGGTTCCCCGCTTCGTCCAACACGATTCCGGATGGCCGTGACAGACTGCGGCTGGGCGGCTCATCCGGCCCTTGATACTTATACTCTCCACCGTCACCCGCCACGGTGCTGATGAGGCCAGTGCCGAGATCGACGGCTCGAATCCTTCCACTAAAGCTATCGGCGATGACTAACGTGCCTTCTGCCGTCAGCGCCAACCCGCCGGGACCGGCCAGACCGGTATCGGTGGCAGCCATGCCGTCACCATTGTATGCAGCCGTTCCTGTCCCTGCGACCGTACGAATCACTCCGGTCGCGAGGTCTATCGCCCGCACGCGATTATTATTCTGATCGGCAATGTAGAGGTGGCCTGCATCACTCATGGCCAAGGCAACCGGTTCATTCAAACCAGCCTCTACGGCTAATCCCCCGTCTCCGGAATATCGAGGCTGCCCAAGGCCTGCGACCGTCGTAATCACACCCGTCACCGCATCCACACGCCGCACCCGATGGTTCAGCGTATCGGCAATATAGAGATGCCCCTCCCGATCGACCACCACCGCTGTCGGAAAATTCAACAAGGCCTGATCGGCTGGGCCACCGTCTCCGCTAAAACGTTTTGCCGGCGCCGTGCCGGCTACGACGTACCGAACGGTCCCGCTTAAGTCAGTCTGTTGCGTGAACGCATGCGAATGGACGGCGTCGCTTTCGGCAAAGGGATCGTCACTCGAGCCTTCCGCTATTGGAGGGGGCGGAACTGGCGCAGCCTCCGGTCCAACGCCCTGGATACGTCCCGCAACCGTCCTGATGCAGCCGGTCTTTCGGTCGATCCTCCGAATGACATGGTTCTCAGAGTCGGCAATGAACAAGTTCCCCTCTCCATCGAGAGTCAGACTCTTGGGTTCATTGAGGCAGGCAGCGAGGGCCGAGGCTCCGTCACCGGACCAGCCAGGCTCTCCGGTGCCGGCGAGGGTTCGAATCAATCCAACGTTGAGATGTACAGTCATCGAGTCTACAAGCCTGGCTAGTTCAAGTTTCGCAGGATCGCCTCGCCCATTTCCGTCGTACTGACAAGACGGGTCCCCTGGCTATGAATATCTTTGGTGCGATATCCGAGTTCGAGGGTTTTCACGATCGCCTGTTCGATGGCTGCCGCTTCCTGATCCAACTTGAACCCATACGACAACATCATGGCCGCCGAAGCAATCGTCGCGATGGGATTCGCCACATTCTTTCCGGCAATGTCCGGGGCGCTGCCGTGAATCGGTTCGAACAGCCCGACCTGCGCACCGATACTGGCCGACGGCAACATGCCGATGGAGCCTGTTAACATGGCCGCTTCATCGCTCAGAATATCGCCGAAGATATTATTACAGAGCATCACATCGAACTGACGCGGGTTGCGGACGAGTTGCATCGCGGCATTGTCGACATAGATATGGCTCAGCTCCACATCCTGATACCCCTTATGGGTCTCGATGACGACTCGGCGCCAGAGTTCGGACGACTCCAGCACGTTCGCTTTGTCGACGGACATTACCTTGCTCCGACGCTTTCTCGCCGCTTCGAACGCCACTTTCGCGATGCGCGCGATTTCTTCAGTCGTATAGACCTCGGTGTTGAACCCTCGCTCGCTCCCGTTCGGCAGCTTCTCGATGCCTTTCGGCTTCCCGAAATAAATGCCGCCCGTCAGCTCCCGGATGACGAGGATGTCGATGCCCTCGATGACCTCGCGTTTGAGCGTAGAGGCATCGGCCAACATCGGGTACAACTTCGCCGGCCGCAAGTTCGCATAGAGGCCGAGGTGCTCCCGCAAACCCAGCAGCGCGCGTTCCGGCCGCAAACTGTACTCCAGCCCTTCCCACTTGGGGCCGCCGACTGCGCCGAGCAAGACGGCATCGCTCTGTTTGGCCAGGGTCAACGTCTCCTGTGGAAGCGGGACGCCGACTTTATCGATGGCCTGGCCACCGACATCACCGGACACGAACTCGAATTGGTGATTGAACTTCTCGGCTATGGTCTTCAACACCTTCACGGCTTCGGGCACAATCTCTCGGCCTACTCCATCGCCAGCTAATACCGCAATCTTCGCCTTCACAGAGCACTCTCCCTCGTTACGCGTGATGAACGCACCAACCTCTATTCCAGAACTTCTTCATCCTCTGCCCGCCAAGCGGGATCGACCATGCAAAGAAACTCGATGGCAGTGGGCCCACTATTCTCCAGAGACTGCTTGCCTCCTGGAGGCACATAGACGACGGAGCCTGGCTCCACCACGACAACCGAGGTATCTATGGTCAATCGGCCACGCCCCGCAATAATATAATAGACCTCTGCAGACGTCAGCCTGTGCCACTTCGACCGAGCGCCGGGAGCCAAGGTCCCATGGGCTAGGCTATATCCAAGTGAGAGCGACTGCTTCGCCGGATGCAGGAGCTCACGGAGGACGGTGTGATCACCGGCGAGAAACTCCGGCCGATCCTCCAGGGTGACATGAACCACCGCGCACCTCACAGCCAACAATATCGTCCAGGATTCAGACCGGAGCGGCTGACTGTATCGTGGTCACTTTCCCTAAATCAAGCTTACTTTATGCTCGCCTTGCGCCTGCTTTCCCGCCAAATACAATAGCTTGTTCAACGCGTTGAGGTAGGCACGGGCTGACGCCATGATGATGTCTGTATCCGCGCCATGGCCCGATACGGTGCGCCCATCCTCTTGAACCTTGACCGAGACTTCGCCCTGAGCATCGGTCCCCCCCGTAATCGCTTTCACGACATACATGAGGAGCGTGCTCTTCGTCTGCGTGATCGCGGCAATGGTTCGGTAAACCGCGTCCACTGGCCCATCGCCGGTCCCGGTCTGCGAGATCGTTCGTCCGTCGATCTCAAGCTCAACCGTCGCAGTCGGCACTTGATCCGTTCCGCTGGCCACATGGAACGACTTCAAGGTGATCCGATCGGCCATTTTGACCAACTCTTCGGAGACAATCACTTCGAGGTCCTCTTCGTAGATCTCCTTCTTCTGGTCGGCCAGCTTCTTGAAGCGCTCGAACGCGTGGTTCACCTCTTCGTCCGAGAGCGTATAACCTAGCTCGACCAGTCTCTGGCGAAACGCATGCCGTCCCGAAAGCTTCCCCATGACCATCTTGCCCTCGACCAGCCCGATCGTCTCCGGCTTCATGATTTCATAGGTCGTCTTGTCCTTCAGCAGCCCATCCTGGTGAATGCCGGACGTATGGGCAAAGGCATTCGCCCCCACAATTGCTTTGTTCGGCTGCACCACCATGCCAGTAATCTTACTGACCAATCGGCTGGTCTTCGAGATCTCTTCGGTGCGGATCCTCGTGTCGGCTTGATAGAAATCTTTCCTGGTCCGAAGTCCCATGACAATTTCTTCCAATGCCGTGTTCCCCGCTCGCTCACCGATTCCATTGATCGTACACTCAACTTGGCCGGCCCCTTCGAACACCGCCGCCAAGCTGTTTCCCACGGCAAGTCCAAGGTCGTTGTGGCAATGGACCGAAATCACCGCCTTCGCACTGTTTGGCACCTGCTCGCGAATGCCACGAATGAGCCTGCCGAATTCTTGTGGCACCGCGTAACCAACCGTATCGGGAATATTGATCGTCCCAGCTCCTGCGGCAATCACCGCTTCAATGACCTCATAGAGATAGGCGGGATCGGAGCGACTGGCATCCATGGGCGAAAACTCCACATCGTCGACATAGCCCCTCGCCCGTTGCACCATCTCGACCGCGCGCTTCTTCGCCTCATCGCGCGTCATGCGGAACTGATGCTTCAAGTGGATATCCGAAGTCGAGAGAAACGTGTGGATGCGGACCTTCGGGGCCCCCTTCAATGCCTCCCAGGCCCGATCGATATCCTCCGGGCGTGCCCGCGCCAAGCTACAAATCGTGGGTCCCTCGACCTCCTGTGCAATTCGCCGCACCGCCTCAAAATCACCGGGCGAACTATAGGCAAATCCTGCTTCGATGATATCGACCCCTAACCGCGCCAGCTGCTTCGCCACCATGATCTTCTCTTCAACATTCATGCTGGCGCCAGGAGATTGCTCTCCATCGCGCAAGGTCGTATCGAAAATTTTGATCATCCTGGTCATGACTTCACCTCTCTTATCTGATGAGATTGCTCAAAATGCTTTTCCCGCAGGACGCGGGACGACTGGGGCGTACCCGTAGGGCACGTCGCAGGGAGGCACGCGACCGAGAACGCAGCGGGAAAGCATTTTCAGCAATCTCAAATGAAAAAGCCTCCATCCCTCAGCCCAGGGACGGAGGCTTGAGAAGCTCCGTGGTACCACCCTGATTTAGCCATGAACAACGTGCTCGCTGCTCACGGCCCTTCATTGCGCCCGATCACGGGGGCGAAACGGAATCCATTACTCGGGTTTCACGGACTCTGGCTCGGAGGCGAGTTCGGCGCCGCACAGGCTGGTTTGCACCATTCACCAGCTCTCTCGATGCTATGCGAATCGCGTACTACTCCTCGTCGCAGCCACGAACAATTGACTTCAGACTGACTGCTCGGTCTTGGCCGGCAAGCGCTTCCCGGACATTTTTGCGACAAGCCCAACGAGCCGTTCTGCCGGACCGAGCAAGGCATACCCGGCAAATATGACAAATAACATGACCGGGGGCCAGGCGGCGACGAGCATGAGCGCGAGAATCCCCCACACGAGATACGTAATGTGCCGCCCCCCGCGAAACTTCAGATCTTTGAAGCTTCGATACTTAATGGTGCTGACCATCAAGAATGAAAGGGTCAGCGTCACAATCAGGACAAGCAACGGCTTCACTTCCGTACCAATCCTGACGCTATAGTGATCGAAAATCACGAGTGAGGCCACGACCCCTGCGGCCGCAGGAATGGCAAGTCCGGTAAAATACTTGCCGTCCGACGTGGCCACCGTCGAATTAAATCGGGCCAACCGAACCGCACCCATCGCGACATATGCAAACATCACCGCAATACCAAATGTCCCCTGCCCACTCAACGCCCAAGAATAAATCAAGAGGCCTGGGGCGACTCCGAACGACACCACATCTGACAACGAGTCGTATTCGAGACCGAAATGACTGGTGCTATTCGTTAACCGCGCTGACTTTCCGTCAAGCACGTCGAAGATCATTGCCACCAGAATGGCGACGGCTGCAACCATGTAGTTCGCATTGAATACCGACAATATCGCAAAGACGCCGCAGAGCAGATTCCCTGTCGTAAACAGATTCGGAATCAGATGCATGGCGGCCTTACGCCGTTTCCCATCTCTGCCGAACGATTGACGCAGCGCGGTAGTTTTCATGGCAATTCCCCCAAGATGGTTTCTCCACCTTTGACTCGATCGCCCACTGCAACTCTCAGAACCGTCCCGAGAGGAAGAAACGTATCCATTCGAGACCCGAATCGAATCAGCCCAAACCGCTCGCCGAGTATGGCCCGATCCCCGGCTGAAATCCAACAGACAATCCGCCTGGCGATTAATCCGGCCACCTGCACACAGAGCACCTTCGCGCCCTGAGTCGTCCGAATCATCAAGGCATTTTGCTCGTTCCGCAACGTTGCATCGGGTCTGCTGGCCACGAGAAACAAACCCGGCTGATACTGCACCTCCTCGACAACCCCTTCACAGGGAATCCGATTGATATGCACATCGAATACGTTCAAGAAGATGGTGACTCGGATGCTGCGATCCTTGATGAATCGAGGCTCGAACTCCTCTTCGATGGCGATGACTTTCCCATCACCGGATGCCACGAGGAGACGAGGCCCTTGAGGTATCACTCGATGTGGATTGCGGAAAAACCAGGCGACGAAGAGCGTCAGGAGCGCCCCGCCGCCAGCCGCAATCATCCCACCCAGCCATCCTGCTAGCAGTGTAACGCCAACAGCAGCCCCGATGAAGGGAATTCCTTCTTTGGCAAACGGGATGCCGACGGCACGATCTGCCACAGAGACCTCAATTCTTTCTTAATTTTTGTTTTTATCGACCAGTTGGTCTTTCTTCAACCAGGGCATCATCACCCGCAGCCGTCCCCCGACCTCTTCGATCGGATGGGCTTCACCCTTCGCCAGTAACGCATTGTAGACCGGACGGTTTGCCTGGTTCTCCAGAATCCATTCTCTGGCAAACTTGCCATCCTGGATTTCGCCCAATATCTTCTTCATCTCCTGCTTCGTCTGCTCTGTCACAATCCTGGGACCGCGGGTAATATCTCCAAACTTGGCCGTCGTGCTGATGGAATAACGCATGTTGGCAATCCCGCCTTGATGGATCAGGTCCACGATCAATTTCACTTCATGCAGGCACTCGAAATAGGCCATTTCAGGCGAATACCCGGCTTCCACCAACGTTTCATACCCGGCCTGGATCAGAGAGGTCAGCCCCCCGCAAAGCACCACTTGCTCGCCGAATAAGTCCGTCTCGGTTTCCTCACGAAAGTTTGTTTCGATCACACCTGCCCGCCCGCCCCCGATGGCGCTGGCATAGGCAAGGCCGATCTGTTTGGTCGTTCCACTTGGATCCTGATGGATCGCGAGCAAGCAGGGCACCCCACTGCCTTTCGCATATTCCGATCGAACAAGATGGCCAGGCCCTTTGGGCGCGACCATGAATACATTGGTCGTAGCCGGTGGCACGATCTGTCCGAAATGAATGTTGAAGCCATGGCCGAACGCGAGATAGGAGCCTGGTTTCAGATTCGGGGCAATATCCTGCCGGTAGATCGCCGCTTGCGCTTCGTCCGGTGCAAGAATCATCACGACATCGGACGCCTTCACGGCATCGGCCACCGGCATGACTTTCAGCCCGCTTTGCTCCGCCTTCTTCCAGGAAGCGCCTTCGCGCAACCCGATAACCACACTCACACCGCTCTCCTTCATGTTGAGCGCATGGGCGTGCCCCTGGCTCCCGTACCCGATCACGGCGACTTTCTTATTCTTGATCTGCTGAATATCGGCGTCTTTGTCGTAGTAAATCTTCATCGCTCACTCCTTGGGTAATAGTCGTATCAGGAAACTGATGGGGCGTTGGGTCCGTGGTGACGCCTATTCGCGGGCAACTTTTTTCGTCTGCAGGCTCGTCGAGCGAATCGACTCACGGGCGACCGCGACCCGTCCGGTCCTGGTGAGCTCTTTGATGCCGAGTGGTTGCAGCAAGTTGATGATCGCTTCGATCTTGTGAGGATCTCCGGTTACTTCAATCGTATAGGTTGCCGGTGTGGAGTCGATGACATTGGCCCGAAAAATATCGGCGATCCGTAACGCTTCTGCGCGATCTTCCGGCCGCGTATGCACTTTGATGAGCGCGGTCTCCCGCGAAACAAAATCGCTCTCATTCAAATCTACGACTTTGATGACATCGATCAGTTTATTGAGCTGTTTCACGATCTGTTCAATGATCCGATCGTCTCCGGACGTGACGATGGTCATCTGCGACATGGATGGATCGAGCGTCGGCGCGACAGAAAGACTTTCTATGTTGAACCCACGACCGCTGAACAAACCGGCGACCCGAGACAGTGAGCCAAACTTATTCTCTACCGTTATCGAAATAATATGTTCCATACCCAATCTGTACTCCGACACCGTTTAGGCCGTGAGGATCGTGTCCGAATCCTTCGGCGTCACTTGCCCGGATCCTGCCTGCTTACTCTTCAAGGCTGGAGGATCTTCCAAGAGCATCTCATGATTACAACCGCCCGCGGGGATCATCGGATAGACGTTCTCATATCGATACGTCGGCACATCGACGATCACCGGCTTATTCACGGCAATCGCTTCCTTCAAGACATCATCGATTTCAGAAGGCTTACTGGCCCGAAGACCGACAGCTCCGTATGCTTCTGCCAACTTCACAAAATCCGGCGTTGTCTCCAGATCGCTCGACGCATACCGTCCTTCGTAAAAAAGATCCTGCCATTGACGGACCATTCCATGAAACCGGTTATTGAGCACGATAATCTTCACCGGCAACTTATGCACGACGGCCGTCGCCATTTCCTGCATATTCATCTGGATACTGCCGTCGCCAGCAATACAGAGAACCAACCGGCCTGGAAATGCCGCCTGCGCCCCCATGGCGGCAGGAAACCCGAACCCCATGGTCCCAAGCCCCCCCGAGGTCAACCAGCGGTTCGGCTTGGCCAACTTAAAATACTGGGCGGCCCACATCTGATGTTGCCCCACGTCAGTCGACACAATCGGATCCAAATCTTTCGTCAGTTCATAGAGCCGCTTGATCACGTGCTGCGGCTTGGTCGGACCATCAGCGGCCTGTTGATAGGCAAGAGGATTGGCCTGTTGCCATTCGCGAAGCTGATTCCACCAGGGCTTGCGTAATTCGCGTTGATCGCCGTTTACCGTGGCACGAAGAATCTGGAGTAACTCGCGAAGCACGGTCTTACAATCGCCCACGATCGGGATATCGACATTCACATTCTTCCGAATCGAGGTCGGATCGATATCGATGTGGATGACCTTGGCATGCGGGCAAAACTCAGAAACCTTTCCCGTTACACGATCATCGAACCGCGCCCCAATGGCCACAACCAGATCGGAATAGTGCATCGCCATATTCGCACAATAGGTGCCATGCATGCCCAGCATGCCCAGGGACTGCGGATGTTCACCAGGGAAAGCCCCAAGTCCCATCAAGGTCATGTCGACCGGCATGTGGGTCAGCTCAGCCAACTCCAGTAATTCTTGTGATGCACCCGAGAAGATGACACCGCCGCCGACGTACAGAATCGGCTTCTTCGCCTTCGTCATGGCCTCAGCCGCTTGCTTGATCTGCCACTTATTGCCTTCATACACCGGATTGTAGCTCCGAATGGAGACGGAGCTCGGATAGGTAAACTCCGCCTTATCCATCGATACATCTTTGGGAATATCGACCAGCACCGGCCCTGGACGCCCTGTCGTCGCAATGTAGAAGGCTTCTTTGATCGTCGTCGCCAAATCGGCGACATTCTTCACGAGAAAATTGTACTTGGTGCAAGGACGGCTCAAGCCGATATTGTCCGCTTCCTGGAATGCGTCATTCCCAATCAGGCTCGTCGGCACTTGCCCGGTAAAACAAACCATCGGCACCGAATCCATGTAGGCATCAGCCAGCGCCGTGATGACATTGGTCATGCCAGGCCCTGAGGTCACAAGACAGACCCCGGCCTTACCGGTTGCCTTGGCATAACCTTCTGCCATATGGCCCGCACCCTGTTCATGACGAGTGAGGACCACCTCAATATCTTTCTGCTGATGAAGCATGTCGAAAATCTTCAATACGACACCACCAGGAAGCGCAAAAACCGTTTTCACGCCTTCCCGCTTGAGGCATTCGATGAGGATTTCAGCACCTGTGAGCTTCATGATAGAACCTCCATCCAACCCGCCGGTGAAAACCGAACGGAGGAATCGGCACGATAGGCGACGTTGCGGCTTATCCCAAATAGACCGGACCAGAATCCGACGATAACTCAGAACGTTCTGAAAAATCAGGGATAAAGATCTATGATCCTAGCATCACACATTTCATCGCGTCAATAGTGCGGCACGCCACGCCCACCGCTCGCTGACAGTCTCCCTCCTCTATGATATTGTTCAAATCATCCAGCACACGCTGTTGGCCCTGAGTCGTCACTCCATGAGCATGCCAGTCCATGTGACCATTCTCTCTCGTAAAGACTGCCATCTCTGCAATGTCATCTTCCGTATCGCAGCGCATCTCCAGGCAGAGATGAACATCACAACTACAAAAGTGGACATTGAGGGCAATCGCGCTTTGACGGAACGTTATGGATCGAGAGTTCCCGTCGTCCTAATCGACGAGGTCGAACACCTATCAGGAAAAGTGACGGAGGGGGAGCTCCGTCGAGCGATAAAAAAAGCGCGGTGGAGAAGACCTATAAGCCGGATTCTGTCCCGTCTGGGATGTGGTCCCAAGCGGGGGTGATCATTTCTCTGGGATCCGAGTTGCCTCGAACCTCAAGCGACCTACCCGAAGACCTCGGCCGGGCCAGCCGGTCGCCGACTCTCCGAAGAAAGCCGACAGATGTCTTCCTATTTGGCCTTGCATCGGGCGACGCTTACCGTGCCAGTGATGTTACCACCACCGCGGTGGGCTCTTACCCCGCCGTTTCACCCTTACCTGATCCTCAGCGATAAGATTCGCACCTCATCGCCTTGGCCATCGGCGGTTTGTTCTCTGTGGTGCTGGTGTCGGATCGCTCCGCCTGGGCGTTACCCAGCGCCCTGCCCATGAAGTCCGGACTTTCCTCTAGGAGCGTTGCCGCTCCAAGCGATCACCCGGTCTTCTCCCTCGCGCGATCTGAGTATAGAAAGGGGACACAGCGGATGCAAGTCCGTACCCTCATGCTCTGCCATCCGGGGAAAACACGTCCTAGCGAACACTGAATTAGCGCAGCGACGGCAATGCCAAGGCCTGTGCGGGCTGTTTCGATTGGAAAATCCCCATCGCCTCCGGCATCCACTGTTTCAGCTGATCGATTCTGGTCTCATTACTCGGATGAGTCGACATGAACTCTGAAGGACCACCACCGCCCGACAACTGCGCCATCCGCTCCCAAAGGGACACGGACTCACGTGGGTCGTACCCCGCATCGGCAGCAAGGAGAATTCCGATGTAGTCCGCTTCCGATTCATGCTTCCGACTAAACGGCAACAAGACTCCAACCTGCGCACCCGCACCAAGCGCTGCCATGGCGGCTTGAGACATCATTCCGCCGCCGCCAGCCGCTCCTGCCGCGGCCCCAGCCACCTGCAAGGCCGCATTCGTCAATTGCCCCTGGCTCATCCGTTCGGCCCCGTGACGGGCCAGGGCATGCACGACTTCATGCCCCATCACCGCTGCCAATCCGGCCTCAGTCCGTGCCACCGGGAAAATCCCTGTGTACACCGCAATCTTGCCTCCGGGTAATGCGAAGGCATTCATGGTTTTATCGTCTTTGATGACGATCACTTCCCACTGAAACTGCTGGGCCATTTCAGCATATTTCGAACGTTTCGCAGCCTCAATAATTCGTGCCGCGACCCGCCTCACTGGCTCAATCTCTCGAGGATCTTGCGACTGCCTGAGCTTGGGGTCGGTCTTCACCTGACTATAGGCCTGCGCGCCCATCTGCATTTCTTGCGGCACGGATGTGATCAGCAACTGTGACCGACCCGTATAGGGATTCGTCTCGCACCCGCTGACCGCCAGCAGTCCGAACCCCGCCACCATCAACAATCCTCTGTGCAAGAAGGACGTCCATGCCTGCATTGCACTTCCTCCTAAAATGACTCGCCGTCTACGAGTGTGAAAATAAACCGTCCCTTGAAGCTCTGTAAGATTACCGCGCCGCGAGGAAAATCTCCACTTGAGCGACCGGCCTGTGGCCACGAGAACAGCCAAGATAGAGCATATCAATGAGTTCCGCGAGGAAGACGATTTCGGTCCTCTTGTCATCGCCGTCGTCTTTGCCGGCACTACGACCCTGTTTATCCCCCTGCAGGAACAAGGATACAGGCCTCAATCGCTGTTCGTGCAGAATCCCATTCCTAACTCAAGCGTCTCTCGGGTGAAATCGACATGACGTTGCCCAAAGACATGCCACTCACCGCTATACTGGCGGGATGAATGCTGATGAAGACGCTGAGCGAATACCGATGAGGATCGGTCACGACACTGTGCGGTAAGAAGGCTCAGGCGGTACAGGAAAACGGACTATATCGACTCACCGATCTCAAGGATGGAGCTCTTGTCGAGATCGGGCCCCGGAGTGGCAGCCACAGGAATTTGCCCGTCCCAGTAGAGCATCCGGCGACAATAGGGGCAAGTCTGAAGATCTTGCGAGCGCTTCACTTCTGAAATCAGTTGCGGGGCAAGTTGAAGGCGGCACCCGGAACAGGTTCCATCTTTAACCTCAGCGAGGGCTTGATCCTTCCCCGCCGTCTTGATCGCCGTATACCGCCTAAGCAGCCCCTTCTCGACATGGGCGGAATGGGCTTGCTGCTGTCCTTCAAGATCCGCCAGCTCAGCTGCGATCTTTTTCTCTAATTCGTCAGAGATCTTTTTCTCTTGCGTAAAGATCTTCTCGACGACGGCCAGCTTTTCTTGCGCTTCTTTGGCGGTCTGCTGCAGCTGCTCGATTTTCTCCATACAAAGCAGAATCTTTTCTTCGAAGTCGCCTTTCTTCTTGTTGGCCACCTCGATCTCAAATAGATGAGCCTGGTATTCCTTATTCGACTTCAGCTCAGACAGCCGTGATTTCATCTTTTCAGTATGGGCTTCGTGGACCTCAAGGTCCTTTTCATGCGACCGCCGTTCTTTGACTACAATCTCTAGCGCAGCATTGGTCTCCTGAAGAAGCTGCTTGGCCTCTCGAAGCGGAGTCTCAACCGCGTTAAGTCGTTCAGGAATCTTTCGACGTTGATTATTGATCTCCATGATTCGGAGATCCAACTTTTGCAGCGCGATCAGGGGGGAAAGATTATGGTTCAACGCACTCCTCTAACTGTTGTTCTGCACAACGGTCTCAATCTATTGAGTTCTATGCCCCTGCTGGTGGGCCCACTAGGACTTGAACCTAGGACCAGCTGATTATGAGTCAGCCGCTCTAACCACCTGAGCTATGGGCCCGATCAGGCGGATGACTCGTCGCGCCTGCCCCGCAGACAACAACGGGTGATTCTAGGCTGCACAGGGAGCGGAGTCAAATCACTCGGACGCCCCGCATGGCATCAGAGTGTTTCCACGAAGCTGCGAAGCTTCTTGCTCCGACTCGGGTGGCGCAGCTTACGCAAGGCTTTGGCCTCGATCTGCCGGATACGCTCGCGAGTGACTTCGAAGTCCTGGCCAACCTCTTCAAGGGTATGGTCGGTGGCTTCGCCGATGCCGAACCGCTTCCGCAAGACCTTCTCCTCCCGAGGCGTGAGTGTCTCCAATGCACTATTGATCTGGCGCTGGAGGTCATACCGGATCGCCGCCTCCAGAGGAGACACGGCCTTCTTATCTTCGATAAAATCGCCTAAATGACTGTCCTCTTCCTCTCCGATCGGGGTCTCCAGCGAAATCGGCTCACGCGCAATCTTCAAAATCTTCCGCACTTTGTCCAGGGGCAAATCCATGCGCTCGGCAATTTCTTCCGGCGTCGGTTCACGTCCAAGCTTCTGAACCAGATGGCGGGAAGTCCGAATCAGCTTATTGATCGTCTCGATCATATGCACGGGGATACGGATCGTCCTGGCTTGATCGGCGATCGCACGAGTAATCGCCTGGCGGATCCACCACGTCGCATAGGTGCTGAACTTATAGCCACGCTTGTATTCGAATTTATCGACGGCCTTCATCAGGCCGATATTGCCTTCCTGGATCAAGTCGAGGAACTGGAGACCGCGGTTCGTGTACTTCTTGGCGATGCTGACCACGAGACGAAGATTCGCCTCCACCAGCTCGGCTTTCCCACGCTTGACCTTTTCCTCCGCCACATCCAGATGCTTCACCGCATCCTTAATCTCTTCCGCGGACACGAGGGCCTCTTCGGTCTCGAGCGTTCGAATCCGGCCCTTCGCCGCTTGATAGATATTTTTAATATCTTCAAGCGCTTCCTCCGTACAACTCGTCTTGCGTTTGACCGCGAGGAAGTCTTTCCGGTCGCGGCACAACTTCTTCAGGGCCTCAGCCCCGGCCTCGCCGCTGATTCCAAGCCGGCGCTGACAGCTAACGATCTCACGCTCCGCCGTGCGAATCTGGATCGCCAATTCCCGCACACGCTGCACCATCCGATCCTTCAACACGCCATGCAGGTTAACGGACTCCATCTTCTCCACAACCTGATCGCGAATCGTATCGATCTGCTTCTTGATCTTCTTCTGTTTCGCAGGATCGCTGTTGGCCGTCCGCGCCACTTCGTAGAGACTCTTCAGCGAGGTCGAGATTTTCCGGACGGAGTTCAGCCCTTCGAGGGTCTTGATTCGAAGCTCTTCGTAGTCCCGCTGGATTTGCTCTTCCTCGATTTCTTCCTCGGTCTCGACGATCGGAACGATCTCACGCACATCGATGGTCCCGTTCTTCAGCTGATCGCGCAGCGCGAGAACGAACTCGATCGTCATCGGCATCCCATAGATGACCGACGCGATGTTATTCTTCCCCTCTTCGATGCGTTTGGCGATCTCGATTTCCCCCTCACGGCTCAAGAGCGCCACACTGCCCATCTCTTTGAGATAGAGTCGAACCGGATCGTCTGTCCGGCTGAGTGCGCCTGGAGTTAAATCGATTTCCTTCTCGTCCTTCTCATCTTTTTCTTCCTTTTCGTTTTCATCCCCGGCACCGGATCCGGAGTCGGCCCCCTCGGCGTCATCGCTCAACTCCTCGGCATCCCGGGCCTTTTTAATCCGCTCACCCTCCGGCGCATCGACGATCTCGATATCCATTTCGCCGAACATGGTCATGATGCTGCCGAATTGCTCGGAAGACACCACTTCTGCAGGCAACGTGCTATTCAACTCGTCG
Source organism: Nitrospirota bacterium (assembly GCA_030682135.1). Classification (GTDB taxonomy): domain Bacteria; phylum Nitrospirota; class Nitrospiria; order Nitrospirales; family Nitrospiraceae; genus Palsa-1315. Next base: position 85,188 of record JAUXQT010000043.1, read on the forward strand.
TAGGTCAAAAAGCCTTTCTCTTTTCCGATCGCGATGAGCTTTTTCACTTCGCCGAGCAACTCTTGTTTCGCCATGACTACTCCTTCACTAAGGACAATATCCCGGTTGCAGGCCGATTGGCCTTTTGCATGCTCAATTCATTCACTTGTGCATTCAGTATCCGCGCATCCTCTCCACGGCCCTCCCGTTCGGCAGCCTTGAGTTGCGCGGTCAAATCTCGAAACGCGGCCTCGGCCCGCTTCCGCTCCAAGGTCTCTAAACAGCCCGCAACGTGGGCCGGCACATCGTCAAAATGGTCTTCCCGCACGGACAACTCGGTCGCCAGCGACCCGCAATCCGGATGATCGGCCACCGCATCGAGCAGCAGCCTGAGTCCAACTCGGCCATCCCGATCGAGATGGGTCAACGCCGCCTCGACGAGAATCCGGCAGGCCGGAACCGAAAAGGCCTCGGGCCGCAGCCGTTGCACATCCGCAGCGGTCAAATGTCCGTGCAATAACAAATACAACAGATCCCGCTCTTCGCTCACACCCTTGAATGTCGCCGGTAAGGGACTGGCCAGTTGAGCCGTCGCCGGTCGACGTCCCTCCGACTGCACCAGCGCTGGATACCGCTCGATCAATCGTTGCTGGCTAATCCCCAATCGCTCGGCCACCACACGAATCCGTTCCTCTCGTTCGATCGGGTGCTCACTCTTTTGCAGAATCCGCAGCACATCGTCCACGCTACGGATTCGCCCTTCGATCGTACTGGAATCGGTCGTACTCAAACTATGCTCGAGCGCAAAGTCCAGGAGGCTCGGAGACTGCTCTTCCAGCCGTGCAAATGCCTCCGGCCCTTCCTTCCGCACATAGGTATCAGGGTCCTCGCCTGCCGGCAACGAGACAACTTTCACGCCAAGTCCGCTATTCACGAACAGATCGAGCCCCCGCAATGCAGCACGAACCCCGGCCTGATCCGGATCGAACAACAGGACGACCTTCGAAGCAAACCGCCTGAGTACCTGAATGTGCTCCGCCGTCAGTGCGGTTCCCAGCGTCGCAACCGTATGGGTCAATCCGGCTTGATGAAGGGCAACCGCATCAAAATACCCTTCCACGACGATCACCGCCTTGAGCCTGACTACGGCTTCACGCGCAAGGTCTAACGCGTAGAGTGTCTGCCCCTTCTTGAACAAGGGAGTATCCGGAGAGTTCAGGTATTTCGGAGTCCCCTCGCCAAGAATACGACCGCCAAAACCGACAACCCGCTTGCGCAGATCCGTAATGGGGAACATCACACGGGCGCGAAACCGGTCATAGGACCCGGACGCCTGCTCTCTCGCCACCGTCAATCCCGCAGCGGCTAAATCACTCTGCGCAAAACCCTGTTGACTCAGCGCCTTGATCAACCCGTCCCACTCAGACGGCGCGTAACCAATTTCAAACCGCTCGATTGTCCCAGCCTGAATGCCTCGGCTCGCCAGGTAATCCCGCGCCGCCGCGCCCGCCGATCCATTTCGTAAATTCTGCTGAAACCAGGCCGTCACTGCCCGGTTCAGTGGCTCGAGACGGCTCATCTGTGCGGCCTGAGGCCCGGCATTCGGCCCGCTCTCGGGCACGACAATTCCAAACTTCTGTCCAAGGTCACGGACCGTCTCGGGAAAACTCGCACCGGTGATCCGCATCAAAAACGCAAACACGTTGCCGCCCGCACCACAGCCGAAACAATGAAAAATCTGGCGAGACGGGCTCACCGTAAAGGAGGGCGATTTTTCCTGATGGAAGGGACAGAGACCTTTCAGGTTCTGGCCAGCCCTGGTCAAACTCACGTGATGGCCGACCACCTCCGCGATATCGACCCGATCTCTGACTTGATTGATCACATCTTCAGAAATCAAACCTCGGCCCACGGGAGTCACAGCTCCTAATTCCCCCACCTGGCACCGGTGAGGAAGGTAAACGTAAGTGGTCGTAAAATAGACCGTTCAGGGTAGCAGACGGGAAAGAAATCTGTCAACGTGGTGGAAAGAGGCTAGCCTGGAGGCCAGGCAAGATGACGCCCGCCTAACACATGAAGATGCAGATGAAACACACTCTGTCCGCCATGCGCACCGGTGTTGACGACAAAGCGATATCCGGCGTCGGTAATCCCCTTCAGTTTCGCGATCTTGTTGCCGGTCAGCATCAAGCGTCCGAGCAGCTCGATATCTGAGTCTTGCAGTTCAGCAATCGAGGTCACATGCTTTCTGGGGATAACGAGCGTATGCGTCGGCGCCTGGGGATTGATATCGTCGAACGCGACCACGAGATCGTCCTCGTACACGAGCGCGGCAGGAATGGTTCTCGCCACAATCTTGCAAAAGAGGCATTCGCTCATGAAGTTGGCTCCTTTCTCAAGCCAGACTTACCGAACCGAGTCGCCAACTCTTGATAGATTTCCTGCGGCGTGATGCCGTGGTGCCCCAAAGCCACCAATGTATGGAATAACAAATCCGCTGTTTCGTAGACGATTTCCTCCTTCTTCCCACCCTTGCCGGCAATCGCCACCTCCCCTGCTTCCTCGACGACTTTCTTCAAGATACGATCGACTCCGCCTTGCAGCAGTTTGGAAGTATACGATTCGCTTGAGGGTTGCTGCTTCCGCTCTTGAATCATCTGGTAGAGGCGCTCAAGAATCCCCCCCCAGGACTCCGACGTTTTCGTCTCAGGAGAATCCAGACGGGAGAAGAAGCAGGCCCGCTCACCCGTATGGCAGGTCGGACCGACTGGCTCGACCTTCACGAGCAGGGCATCGCCGTCACAATCGAAGAACAGATCCTTGAGCTGCAGCTTGTGCCCCGAGGTCTCCCCCTTCTCCCATAATGCCTTGCGCGACCGACTCCAGAAATGCACCGACTTCGTGTCGAGGGTCTTTTGCAGCGCTTCCCGGTTCATATAGGCCACCATCAGGACCGTGCCATCTCGCCAATCCTGCACGACTGCCGGAATCAGCCCCTGCGCATCAAATTTTAATTGCCCTACATCCATTATCGAACCGCGACTCCCTTCTGCCGAAGATAGGCTTTCGCTTCCGGAATCGTGTGAGTCCGGAAATGGAAAATCGACGCAGCCAGGACCGCATCCGCCTTGCCTCTGACGAATCCATCATAGAGGTGATCCAAATTCCCCACACCGCCAGACGCAATCACCGGAATCGAGACGGCCTCCGATACTGCGGACGTCAGCGCGAGATCATACCCCTGCTGTTGCCCATCTTGATCCATACTCGTGAGCAAAATTTCACCGGCCCCATACTGGGCCATCCTCTTCGCCCATTCAACGACATCGAGGCCGGTCGACTTACGACCGCCATGGGTGAAGACTTCCCACCCTGCTGCCGGCGCGGCACGATGCTTGGCATCGATCGCCACGACGATACATTGTGTCCCGAATCGCTCGGCCGCTTCCTTCACAAATTCGGGCCGTTGAACTGCCGCCGTATTAATGCTTACCTTATCAGCACCGGCATTCAACAGGGCACGGATATCCTCAAGCGTTCGTACGCCTCCGCCAACGGTCAACGGCATAAACACCCGCGCCGCCGTCCGTTCGACCACATCGATGATCGTGTTGCGATTCTCATGGGAAGCCGTGATATCGAGGAAGCAGAGTTCGTCGGCGCCTTCGCGATCGTAGGCCGTGGCCACTTCGACCGGATCTCCCGCATCGCGCAAATTCACAAAGCTCACGCCTTTGACGACACGACCGTCTTTGACATCGAGACAGGGAATAATCCGTTTGGTCAACATCTTCGCTCACTCGTGGCCAGAGGCACGAGGCTACCGGCTAGAAAAGTGGTGCGCCCAACTGTCCCTCCACGTACCACTCGCCTATCGCCCCTCGCCTATCGCGGCTACAGCCGCGGCGTAATCTAACTTGCCATCGTAGAGCGCTTTCCCGACAATCGCCCCTTCAACTCGTGGTCCGAGCGCCTGTACGGCTCGCACGTCTTCAATGCGAGAAATCCCCCCGGACGCGATGACCGGGAAGGAGGACAACTCAACCACTTCTCGCAACGCCACCAGATTCGGTCCACCCAACATACCATCGCGGGCAATGTCCGTATAAATCACCGCCCCCAAGGCATGGCCCGCCAACTCCTTGAGCAAATCGGTCGCCTTCGTCTCCGATACCGATGTCCAGCCCTTGACGGCCACCTTCCCATCCCGCGCATCCAGTCCCAAGAGAATCTGACGAGGAAACTCCAGGCAGGCCTTCTCCAAGAAAGACCGATCGGTCAATGCCGCAGTCCCAAGCACCACCCTGCTCACACCTGCACCGAGATAGCGACGCACGGTTTCAATCGACCGGATCCCTCCCCCGACCTGCACCTTCACGCTCACGGTGCGAATGATCGCCTCGATCTGAGACAAATTGCGCGGCTCACCCTCCACCGCTCCGTTCAGATCCACCACATGAATCAGCGTCGCACCGCTTTGCTGCCATTGCCTCGCAACAGCCGGCACGTCGTCTGAATACACCGTTTCAGCCGCCATATCGCCCTGACGCAACCGCACACAACGGCCATCTTTTAAATCGATCGCAGGAATAATCAGCATGCCCTAAACCGTCCCTTGTTAACGTTCTTCTGCCGTTCCGAATGGAAATTCACGAAGCAGATGGTCGACCCCGTAGATCGCCAATTCCTCCGCTGTGACAAACACCCCATGCCGCTGAATAAAGCCCACGAAGTCCTCCGTCATCGGCCGCTGCTTCTCGTAGTAATTCCCTTCCCACAGGATTTGCCCGTCTGCGGCGATGACCTTCGCTTCAAACCCCACTGTGGCAGGGGGACTGGCACCAAAACGACCACCAACCCGTTCCTGATACACCAACACTTGACCGATCAGCGACGCATCGGCCTTGAGCTGTTTCGCCACGGTCATCGCCAGTGACTGTCCAGTGGCAGATTGAGGCGTCGCCTGAGACGCCAGCGCTTTTGCTGCCTCACTCGGCGCAAGTACGGTCACACCCTGCCGAGACTTCAACCGGCTCCAGAGTAGCTGTGTGACTGTCGCCCCAGCGCCAGCCGGCACGGTGACTGTTTGCCGAATGAGCTGTTCAGTATTCGGTGGTACCGCAAGCGCCATATCTGAGCGGCGAGCTCCCTGAGGCGCGGAGAAGCCCTGATCGACAACATCCCTGACTTGTGGTGTCGCGAGCGTGGTGAACGGGATCAAGGCGATTGTACGAATCTGATACCGCGGCAACTCCGCAGACGATTTCGTCGTGACTTTGGATCCACTACAGCCGCCAACCGTCAACAGAGCCAGTCCCGCCAAGACCACCAACCATCCCTTGTTGCGCATCATACTCATGCCCAGGCTCCAAAATTTTTGATCAGCCGTAACCCGACCGCCTGGCTCTTTTCAGGATGGAATTGGCAGGCCACCACATTGTCCCGCCAGATACTGGATACAAACGTCGTCCCGTAATCCGTCCTCGTTGCCGCAACGGCCTTGTCAGAAGGGTCGACATAAAATGAATGCACAAAATACCAGTACGAGCCATCGGGAATCCCCTCGAACAGGGGACAGGGCCGCTCCATCATGACGTTGTTCCAACCCATGTGCGGCACCTTCAACCCCTGGTCGGCAGCAAACCGCCTGACCTTGCCGGGGATAATGCCGAGACCCTTATGAGTCCCGAATTCCTCGCTCTCCTCAAACAGCAATTGAAGGCCCAGGCAGATTCCCAGAAATGGCTTCCCCGATTGAATCGCTGCGCGAATTGGCTCCGCCAACCCATACCCCTCAACATTGGCCATACAATCGCCAAAGGCTCCGACACCAGGCAAGACCACATGACTCGCATTTCCAATGACCTTTGAGTCACGCGTGACTACCGCCTCATGCCCCACCGCCTCAAAGGCCTTGGAGACACTGCGGAGATTCCCCATGCCGTAGTCGATTATCGCAATCATGTCGCTTTCTTGCAGGATGCTGAAAAAGTCCGCCAGCATCGTTCTCGCATCGTTCAGGGCCTCAACGTACCCTAAGGGTACGCCTCGACCCTTCACTCGCTGCGGCCTTGCTGGGCGGCCTTTTTGAGCATCCTGCGGGAGTCCTCTCCCATTGTGGCACACGGACGGACTATCGATATACCGTTCTGCTAAGTGTCGTTTTTCCGCAGCCTTCTGGAGGCGAGAGGCTTGGGGCTAGTGGATAGAGGAAAGACTCTTGCTCCACTCGTACCCATTGCCCCACGCCTCTTGCCCCTAGCCTGACCGTACGGCCGTAACAATACCGCAACTAGCGCCGTCCTGCCACTGCCAATCTGAATAGGAGCAGCTGTGGGAACATGAAAAATAAAAGGGGACAGGCCATAAATTGCCTGTCCCCCTTGAGCCGTTCAGTTTTATCAAAACGACGGGATCTACAGCATGCCCTTCGTCGACAGCACCTTGCCCGCCAACCGTTCTTCCGGCATCGTCGCTTGATCTAACGCCTTGGCGAGGCCTTTGAAGATCGCTTCCATGATGTGGTGCGGGTTGCGGCCGTACATCAGATTCACGTGCAAGTTAAGCCCACCGTGGGTGACAAACGCCTGGAAGAAGTCTTCGAAGAGACCGAGGTCGAAGGTCTTGATCTTCCGATCAGGCAGATTCACGTTATAGACAAGATAGGGCCTACCACTGAGATCCACCGTGATCTGAGCCAGCGTTTCATCCAGCGGGAGCGAAGCAAAACCGAACCGCTTGATCCCGCCCTTCTCTCCCAACGCCTGATGCAGGGCCTTGCCCATCACAATACCGACATCCTCAACTGTGTGATGCTCATCGATGTCGATATCGCCCTTAGCCTTGACCGTCAGATCGAAAAACCCGTGTTTGGACAACAGTTCCAGCATATGGTCGAAGAACCGGATGCCGGTCTCGATCTTCCCTTGCCCGCTGCCGTCCAACCGCCACTCGACATGGATATCCGTTTCTTTGGTCGCGCGATGAATAGATGCCTGCCTGGATGCCGATCCGTTCTTTTTCATGAAAACCTGCTTTGGGCTGATTTCGCGTGGGCGTCGAACCCTTCGATGTGGGCCAACCGAACGAGATGATCCTTCACCTTGCTCAGCTCCTCTTTCGTGTAGTGAACGATATTGCTCACTTTGAGGTAATCGTGGACAGAAAGTGCCGAAAAGAAGCGCGCCGTCCCGCCGGTCGGCAACACGTGATTCGGACCGGCCACGTAATCCGCCACCGACGGAGGCGTATACCGACCCAAAAAGAGCGCCCCCGCATGACGGATTTTCTCTAAATAGTCGAACGGCTCATCGACCGAGAGTGTCAAATGTTCCGGGGCAATCTCGTTGGCCACATCGATGGCTTCGTCCATGGTCGTGACCACAAACGCCACCGAATGGCGCGCAATGGACTTGGTTGCAATCTTTTCCCGTTGCAGCCCCTTCAGCTGACTGCCGATGAGTCGCACCACATCCTTCGCCAACTGCGCCGATGTGGTCACGAGATAGACCTGTGCATCTTCGTCATGCTCCGCTTCACAGAGGAGATCGGCCGCGACATGCGCCGCCTTGGCGTCGTCATCTGCGACGACGAGCAGTTCGCTCGGACCTGCCACCATATCGATCCCGACCGTGCCAAAGAGGAGCCGCTTGGCCGTCGCCACATAAATATTCCCGGGCCCCACGATTTTATCGACCCGTTGGATCGTCTTGGTCCCGTATGCCATCGCACCGACGGCTTGCACGCCCCCGACGCGATAGATCTCCGTCACGCCGGCAATATCGGCAGCGACCAGCAAATAGGGATTGATCGGGCCTTTTTGCGGCGGCGTACACATCACCACGCGGGAGACACCCGCCACCTTGGCTGGAATCGCGCACATCAACACCGACGAGGGATAGACGGCCTTGCCGCCCGGCACATAGACCCCGACCGCATCGACCGGCGTGACCACCTGCCCCAACGTCGCCTCGTTATCCTGATACATCCAGGTCTTGATGCGCTGACGCTCATGGAACGACGTAATCCGCTGGGCCGCAAACCGGAGTGCGTCGCCCTCTTCTTTTCTGATGTGGAAATAGGCCTCTTTAATTTCTTCGGGGGTGACGCGCAGCTCCGTGGCTTTCATGGAGACGCGGTCGAACTGTTTCGTATAGCGGAGGACGGCCTTATCGCCGCCTCGCTCCACGGCTTGCAAAATCGACTTGACCGTCTTTTCAACGGCAGCCCCTTGCACACGGGCGCGCGACGTAACTTTTTTGAGTGCGGGGAGGAAGGCTCGCTCGGTGGAGGCCACGATCTTCATGTACGCGTCCGTTTGACCGTTCGCCGTGCTCCACGCGAAGGCTTGCGCGGAGCGGCTGCTCGAGACCCGGTTGTTGTGCGACTGACGGCCCGGAGCTTGTGAATCAGCTCTGTGACCACCGCATGCTTCAGCTTCAGACTCGCTCGATTGACGACCAGCCGAGCCGTAGACTGCGCAATACACTCCACTTCGACGAGGTTATGCGCCTTCAACGTATTGCCGGTCTCGACCAGATCGACGATCCGATCGGCCAGACCAACCAGCGGCGCCAGCTCAATCGACCCGTACAACTTGATAATTTCGACCGGCACGCCGCGCTGATTGAAATACCGCTCGGTGATCTTCGGATACTTGGTCGCGACCCGAATTTTCGAGGACAGCCGATCCCGTGAGGCCTGTCCATCGAGCGCAGCGACGGCGATTCTACACGCTCCGAATCCTAAATCCAATGGCTCATATACGTCGCTATCTTGCTCCATCAACACATCTTTTCCGACAATTCCGACATCCGCGGCGCCATATTCGACATAGGTCGGCACATCGGTCGGCCGCACGATGAGAAAGGTCATGCCGATCTCCGGACAGGGGAACACGAGCCGGCGACTCTCGGTGGAAAGACTGCCCATGGCGTAGCCCGCTCGACGAAACACGTCCAGCGTGAGGTCCAACATTTTTCCCTTCGACAAGGCAATTGTCAGCATGATGTCAGCGCGTCTCGGCCGGAGCCGCCCCTTCTTTATGACGGGTAATCGTCGCACCCAATCCTCGCAGCTTCTCTTCCATCCGCTCATACCCACGATCCAGATGGTAGACCCGGAGAATCTCCGTGGTGCCTTCCGCCGCAAGCCCAGCCAAGAACAAGCCGGCGCTCGCACGAAGATCGGAGGCCATCACCGGCGCTCCGGTCAGCCTGGTCGGTCCCGTCACCACCGCCCGGTTGCCCTCGACCTTAATATCGGCGCCCATCCTCCGCAGCTCTTCGACATGCATGAAACGGCTCTCAAAGACCGTCTCCGTAATTACACTCGTGCCCTCGGCTGCCGTCATCAAGGCCACCATTTGCGCCTGCATATCGGTGGGAAACCCGGGATAGGGTAACGTCCGGATGTCGATGCCTTTGAGCCGCGAAGCCGCATTGAGATGAATCCGGTCCTGCCCCACCTCCATCTCGACGCCGGATTCCCGTAGTTTCATCAACAGGGCATCCAAGTGGCCCGGGCAGCATCGATTGACCGTCACCGCACCCCGCGTGATAGCCCCGGCCACAAGATACGTGCCGGTTTCGATGCGATCAGGGATGACATCGTGATCACTGCCGTGCAACTCACGGACTCCTTCGATCGTGATGACATCCGTTCCGGCACCGACGATGCGAGCCCCTCGCTTCACAAGAAAGTTCGCAAGGTCCACGATCTCGGGCTCTTTCGCCGCGTTTTCAATGACCGTAGTCCCCTGGGCCAGCGTCGCGGCCATCATCAGATTTTCCGTTCCAGTCACCGTCGGCGTGTCGCAGTAAATATGTGCGCCGATCAACCGCTTCGCGGTGGCGCGAATATACCCATGTTCCATCGAAACTTCTGCACCCATTTTGGCCAGTCCGGCAAGATGGAGATTGACGGGCCGTGACCCAATTGCACAACCACCGGGCATCGACACCGTCGCTTCGCCCCATCGTGCCAACAACGGCCCCAAGACCAGCACGGAGGCCCTCATGGTTTTGACAAGGTCGTAGGGGGCCTGGGTCGAGCTGATCATCCCCGCATCGATCACCGCACGGTTCCCCTCATGGTGAACCTTTGCGCCCAGGATACCCAACAGCTTCCCCATGGTGACAACATCTACCACGCGGGGCACATTGGTAATCACGCACTCGCCGCCGCCAAGAATGGTAGAGGCCAAGATCGGCAAGGCGGCATTCTTCGCCCCGCTGATCTGAACCTCTCCTCGAAGCGGTATCCCGCCGGTGATGACTGTCCGATCCATCTTGCCCTAAACTCCCACTCGCTCCACAATCACCACCCGCTCAAGCCCCGCTTCATCCAGGACCAGCCGGTGAAATCTGTAGCTTGGTGTCTGCTCGACAATCCGGCGCATCGCACGAGCCTGGCCGGCGCCAATTTCCATGATCGCTGCACCGCCTGGGGCGAGATAGCGACAGGCCTCCCGTAGTAACCGTTCGTGCAATTCCGTCCCCTGAGGCCCTGCCACCAGCGCACCTCGTGGCTCAAACAACCGCACCTCCGGCTGAAGCGTTGCCCAATCTAACTCAGGAATATAAGGAGGGTTCGAGACAATGAGGTCAACCTGCCCTTCCAGCTTCTGCTCCGCCAATGGCCCCAGCAAGTCGCCTTCCAGCCAGGTGATACGCTCGCTGACTCCAAGCCGAATAGCATTCTGCCTGGCCACATTGAGCGCAGGGCCGGAGAGATCGGTCGCGATGACCCTCGCATGAGGTCTCATCCGTGCAATCGACACGGCGATGCACCCAGACCCCGTGCAGACATCGACGATGGTGGCCGGCCGATCGGCACGAATCCGTTGCGTAACATATTCGACCAGCAACTGGGTCTCAGGTCTCGGGATGAGCACCGCTGGATTGACATTAAACTCCAGTCCGCAGAACTCCTGGGTCCCCAAAATATATTGCAGGGGCTCGCGGCCAACCCGCCGCTTGATCAAGCCTCTCGCGGCCAAGAGTTCGGAAGAGGAGAGGAGTCGGTCTCGGTTGGTCACAACATGATGTGGGGAAAGATGAAGCACGTGCTCCACAATCCACAATGCTTCCTGCTCCGCAGTCTCGATGCCGGCCTGCTCCAGCAGCCGGCGCGCCTCGACGATGACCTCGCCAAGCGTGGCCTGTCCGACCGACTGAGGGAGAGGAGCGACCGCGTCCATATTATTACGCAACCCCCACTTCTTGCTGACGCTGTGCTTTTAATGCCTGAACGAATTCATCGAGGTCGCCTTCGAGCACCTGCTCCAACTTATGCAAGGTCACACCGACACGATGGTCGGTCACCCGATTCTGCGGAAAGTTATAGGTGCGGATCTTCTCGCTCCGCTCGCCCGTGCCCACCTGAGCCTTGCGGTTCTGTGCAGTTTCCGCGTCTTGCTTCTCCCGCTCCGCCTCGACGATTCTGGCCCGCAGAGTCCGCATCGCCTTTGTGCGGTTCTTCAGCTGCGACCGTTCGTCCTGACAACTCACCACCACACCGGTTGGAATATGGGTGATCCGCACGGCCGATTTTGTCGTGTTAACGCTCTGGCCTCCGGCGCCGGATGAGCAGAAGGTGTCGATTCGAAGATCCATGGGATCGATCTGAACATCGACCTCGTCCACTTCGGGCATCACCGCAACAGTGACGGTCGAGGTATGAATCCGGCCGCTCGCCTCGGTCACGGGGACACGCTGCACCCGGTGAACCCCAGCCTCGAACTTGAAATGACTATATGCACCCTTACCTTCAATCAGCGCAACGACTCCCTTGTAGCCTCCGCCCCCGATTTCAGTGGCTTCGACCACATCGACCTTAAACCCCTTGCTCTCCGCATACTTGCTGTACATGCGAAACAAGACCCCGGCAAAAAGCGCCGCCTCGTCACCACCGGTTCCGGCACGAATTTCGAAAAGTAGACTTTTTTCGTCTCGCGGATCTTTGGGAATGAGAAACTCTTGGGCCTGCTGCTCGATCTCGGCCTGCTGACGTTCGAGCTGGGCGCTCTCTTCCATTGCCATCTTATGCATCTCGGTTCCGGCCGTGGGATCCGCAAGGATTTGAACCGCTTCTTCCAACTGCCTGGCGTTATCCCGATAGGTGACGAGCAGCTTGGCAGCCGGCTCGATATCCGTCCGCTCTTTATTGACTTTGTGGAGCTGCGAAGGTTGGCTCATCAAAGACGGGTCCATGAGCTGATTCGTCAACTCATCGAATCGAGTGGCCAACACTTCCCATTTCTTCAGTAAGACGGCTTCCATGGCCCCGTTTCCCTTTAAAGTCGCACTCCACCCCTGATGCACAAAAACAAAGAGACCCTGCCCCTCAGCGAAGCAGGGTCCCTCGTATGATCACGTCTCGAGCTACTTCTCTTTCTTGGCGTACTTCTTCTTGAATCGTTCGACGCGTCCTTCGGTATCGATAATTTTCTGCGTCCCCGTGAAAAACGGATGGCAGTTTGAACAGATATCGACATTGATATCGCCGCCCGTCGATCGGGTCTTATATTTGTTGCCGCAGGCGCAATGCACCCCGACTTCCCGATACACGGGATGAATACCCTTCTTCATAATTCCCACTCCCCTGACGTCAAAATCTTCGACCTTCGCCCATTCGAAGGCCCGTTACTGTACCCTGTCTCGGCGACTAGTTACAAGTCGGATGTTACCGGTTCATCGATTGGAGAAACTCCTGATTGGTCTTGGTGCCGTGCAGCTTGTCCATCAGGAACTCCATGGCTTCCATCGTTCCAAGTGGACTCAGCACCTTGCGCAGAATCCACATCTTATTGAGGCGATCCTTGTCCACCAGCAATTCTTCTTTTCTCGTCCCGGACTGGCTGATATCGATGGCTGGAAAGAGCCGCTTGTCGGCCAGGCGGCGATCGAGATGGACTTCCATGTTGCCCGTTCCTTTGAATTCTTCAAAGATCACGTCGTCCATCCGGCTGCCGGTATCGACCAGCGCCGTCGCCATAATAGTCAGACTGCCGCCATTTTCGATGTTGCGGGCCGCGCCAAAGAACCGCTTCGGGCGCTGGAGGGCGTTCGAATCCAATCCTCCCGATAGCACCTTGCCGCTTGGCGGGGCAATTGTATTGTACGCACGAGCCAGACGGGTGATGCTATCCAGCAACACCACGACATCTTTTTTATGTTCGACCAGCCGCTTGGCCTTTTCGAGCACCATTTCTGCCACCTGCGCATGGCGCTGAGCCGGTTCATCGAACGTAGAACTGATGACTTCGGCCTTGACCTGCCGCTGCCAGTCGGTGACTTCTTCCGGCCGTTCGTCGATGAGCAACACGATCAAGGTGACTTCTTTATGGTTCTTCAGAATGGCCCGAGCGATGGCCTGCAGCATCATCGTTTTGCCGGTTCGGGGAGCCGCGACGATCAGTCCACGCTGACCTTTGCCGATCGGGGTCGTGAGCTCCATCACGCGGGTGCAATATTCTTCACGATCGAACTCGAGGTTCAGACGCTCTTCGGGATAGAGCGGCGTCAGGTTATCGAAGAGGATCTTGTCGCGGGACACTTCTGGATCTTCGAAATTGACCTTCTCGACCTTCAGCAACGCGAAATACCGCTCGCTCTCCTTCGGCGGTCTGATCTGACCGGAGACGGTATCACCGGTGCGCAAATTGAAACGCCGAATTTGAGAAGGGGATATATAAATATCGTCAGGGCCTGGGAGATAGTTCGAATCGGGAGCGCGCAGAAATCCGAATCCGTCGGGGAGCGTTTCGAGCACGCCCTCGCCAAAGACTACGCCATTATTCGCGGTTTGCGCCTGCAGAATCGCGAAAATCAATTCCTGCTTTCGCAGATTCGGTGCGCCATCGATCTTGAGATCGCGCGCCACCTCATTGAGATCGGCGATAGATTTCTGCTTCAGCTCCGCGAGATGCATAACCTCCCCCTTCGTTTGTGTCATGAGTATCCTCTCAAGCCCTTAGCTGCGTCGTCATCGGCAGCGCTCGCACGTGGTGAACCATGGGAAATTGTCCAGAAACCGAATGAATGGCAATGTCTTCGATGATCGTATGTCGTGTGTGTTAACTAAAGAGGGTGACCCGTGAAGGACTTAATCGCTTATGCCCGTCGCTAATCAGGGTACGGCTCTGTCTCATAACTGCGGATATTGTCGCAAGGGAAAACTCATGCCGAGCTGAATGTCTCTATGGCCTAAACGATTGTGGCTTGTTTCGAGATGCGCCCCGGAAGTCTTCTTGTGTGGAGAGAACGCTGATCCGAGCTGAGATATTGGTCCAAGGATAACGCGGGCGACGTGCCTTGTCAATATGAATCACTTTCTATTTTCACCAACCCTCTTTCCCTAAGCCCGGTGAGGCAAAAAACGTCTCTGCCGAATCTGACGATACGGATACGCCAGCCTTGCAGTTGCAGCCCAAAAGAATGGTGTGATACATGAGGAACGTCCCTAGAGGTACATCATGGCACATGACGACGAACAGGAACAGCACGAGCGAACATTTACGTTATCCGAGGCTAACCACCTCATCCCCCAGCTGAACTCCAAGCTGATATCGATCCAGCAGGCCAAGGCCGTCCTGGCTCGAACAAAGGATGAAATTCAGAAAGCTAGCGCACGGGCGGAATACGGCGGAGGCAGCACTGTCGGCCATCTGTATATCTCCGGTCTTCAGCAAGTCAGTACGAATCTTCAGGCGATCCAGGAGCTTGGCATCCTGGTGAAGGACCTGGACCTTGGCCTCTGTGACTTTCCCCATCTTCGTGATGGTCGAGTGGTCTATCTCTGCTGGAAGCTCGGAGAGCAAGAGGTTCGCTGGTGGCATGAAACGACTACCGGCTATAAAGATCGCTGTCCCATCGAGGATCTTGCCTGAGCTCAACATTTTATAGTGCCGTCGAGGTATCAAGATGAAATTCGTTATTCTCGGATTCGACGGCCCCGACGGGGAAGCCAAGCGAAAAATCTATCGCCCTGCGCATCTCGCCAAGATGGAACCCCTCGACGCACTAGGCCGGGTTGTGTTGGCCGGTCCGCTCACGGATAAAACCGGAAGCCTGATTGTCATTGAGGCGGACTCGCTGGAAGAGGCACAGCAATTCGCCCGCGAAGACCCCTATACCGTCCATGGTGTGTTTGAACGGGTCGAAGTCCATCCATTCGTTCAAGTCTTTCCGAAAGCGCGCTAGTCCTAGGCCTGCGGGCCACGCGTCGTACCCCTAATACTTGCCCCTGCTTTCGTTGCATTGCCCCTTCACCAATCGAGCGGTATAGTTGTCTGATGAAACTGCACCAGCAACTACTCTACCCTCTCATATTCTCACTCATTCTATGGGGAGCTCCGGCAATGGGTGCCGCGACGAAAATCGTCGTCGCCGATAGCCAGTACGTCATGGCTGACGGCGATACCTTGGCCGTTGCAGAAGAAAAAGTCCTCCAGCGAGCCCAACGCAAAGCGGTAGAAGAAGCAGGCGTCTATCTTGAATCTACCTTCCACGATATAGAACGTGAGACTGGGGGGATCAGCACCCAAACCAGTTCACTGGAAATCAGAACGATTGCCGCCGCAATTACAGAGACTATCATCCTCGAATCCCGACGCTCCTTCGAGCGGGATCGTCCCGTCTTCTTTGTCCGCATTCTCGCCACGGTCAATATAAGCAGTCTCGCGGAGGCCATACGCCGATTGCAATCCGAGCAGCAACTCGCACAACACTTTCTCCAGCTCCAGCAGGAAAACCACCGATTGCGCTCCCAATTACAAGAGCTTCAACAGCAGCCGATCGGTGTCCGAATGTTGGCTATTGAGCCGGGCGGAAATTTCGCCGCACAGCAACGCGCGCGCGTGCTATTGGAAACTGCGCTCCACACACATAACTTACGAGACAAAATTCAGCTCAGCACCGACGCCTCCATACTCGATGACCGTTACGTCGACCCATTGATCGTACGAGGCCAAACCTATCTCCGGCTGGTCTCGCTGGCCTTTTCCCAGCAGGCTCAGCCCTCGGACTATTCGGACTATCTGGATAAAGCCAGGATAGACTTTGATCGCGCAATCACACTCGACGACAAAAATGTATGGGCATGGGTTGGGAAGGGAGATACATCCACCTGGTTGAAACAATTGGACGAGGCCACCACTGCCTACGAACAAGTCCTTGAGCTCGATCCGTTTGCCGATATCGCCCGCCAGCGACTCATCGGCGCATACACGACGCAAGCGCGCCACCAGGCAGAAACCAAATCATGGCAGCAGGCATTGACCACACTGAAGAAGTTAATTAATGCCCAAACGCCTGAAAGCTGGATCCCCTATCAAAAGGAGGCCTATGCGCTTCGAAGCGAGATCTACATCAAGCTGAATCAGCAGGAGCGGGCAATTGAAGATCTGTCCACTGTTATTCGGGTCGACCCCACCAATGCTGCGGCCCTGGTCAACAGGGCAAAACTCTATCGAGAACGCCTACAGGGGCGACTCGCCAAAGATGACCTTGAGCGGGCCTGCGTCCTCGGGTCCAACCCTGCCTGCGAGCAATTACCATGACACCTCACAACATATTGAATACGCAATCCTTTCTCACGAGCAGGTAACCGATCCATACCCACTGAAGCCATGCCGATTAGTTTGACAGGGCGAAATCCACATCTCTATAATATGCGCGCTTCAACGGCCAGGATTGTCTATCTTCTGACAAAGCCAGCAGCTCAGGACAAAAGGCCTAAGCCACTCTTGTTAGATGGCCCGAAATTTCACGACGGTGGGCCTTCTGCGAGGTTGCAGGAGGCATAGAAAAAGCTTACAGTGAGAAAGATACAGATCATCGAAAAAATTGTGTTTCTCGTTCTTTAACCCCTTGCCGGAGAGTAAGCCGTAATGACTCAGTATCGCGTCCTTCCAGGCCCGGAACATTTCCTTCCTCCATCGGCTGCGAGCATGGGCATTTGCTTGCCTAACCCTGGGGAAGCCCACATCAACGGTGTGATCGTCCCAGAGGAAAAGGCATACGAGGAAGCGGCGAAACAATTCCTCATGGCCAAAGTGCCGACGATCTTCCCTGGCCCCTTAGTTCTGTGGGCATGGAACGAGAAAGCTGCCAAAAAGGCAACCGCCATCCGTCACTTGTACAATACGCTTAAGGAATGTGTGCAGCCAGGGCAGACGCCCATGCTGATTCCAATGCCGGACTACCGCCCCAAATACCCAAAGATCAACCCTGAAGTCGAAATCAATCCCAACCACCCGAATCTGACCATCTGGCACAATAAGATTGATTGCTGCATGTTCGTCGGGGTCCATTGCCACCAGGCGAACTTGGCACTCAAAATCATTCGGGGCGGTACCTCCTGCTACACGATCGCAATGTGCGCTCAGGCCGGCCATGAGGATGCGATGTTGTCCTTCCGCGACGCATCGGTCGAAAAGATCATGAAACTGGCCGAGTGGGTGAGAAAGTTGAAAGGGACAGTCCAACCACGGCTGACGTCAGCCAAAAGCGGAGCCTCAAACTAAACCGTTTGACGTTCTGACGAAAGCAAAAGGAGGCCGATCCATGGCAGACACACATTCGGTCATCGGCACAAAGAATAAAAAAGGGCAGACATTCACCGACACCTGGAAGATGATGAACGACGCGCCACGCACGCCGTCATTCTATACGGGCAGCGAAGTCATCAAGGAAGCCCTCCGGCGGGCCAGCTGCGACGTAATGATTGCCTACCCGATTACCCCACAGAGCGAAGCGGCCGCCTTGATCGGCGAACTCTTTGCCGAGGGATACATCGGCGACTACTTCCGCGGCGAGAGCGAATTCGCTGTCATGTCGCAATGCGCGGGAGCAGCCTTCGGGGGCGCGCGCGTCTTTACGACGACTGCGGGCCCCGGCACGATGCGCGCGATGGAGAATTTCCCGATGTGGTCCGGCGCACGATTGCCGATCCAGATGATCGTCACCTGCCGCGGCATCAATTCGCCGCTCTCGATTCAGCCCGACACACTCGAAATCGCCTATCTATTGAATACCGGCATGCTCGTCTGGCATGCGGAAACCGCGCAGGACTTCTTCGATTGGATCCTCAAGGGCTACATGGTCTCGGAAGAGCCGGATGTCCACCTCCCCTTGGCACTGTGCTGCGACGGATTCTTCGTCACGCACACCAAGGACGTGGTCAATCTGACCCCGGCCGACATGTGCCTGCCTCCCTACGACCCTTACCGCTCGCCTGTGCCCTGCATGGACATGGAATGTCCACCGGTCCGGATGATGCGCGATCCCTTCGTCATGAAGAGCAACTACATCAGCTACGCCACCCACGCATCCTGGCAACAGGAAGTCTGGGCAGCTGTGGAACGATCCCGTAAACACACGATCAAGTGGCTGAACGGCTTGATCGAAACTGAAAACACCGATGCCGAAGTCATCATTGTGGCCTCCGGAACCGCGGTGTCTCAGGGCCGCGAAGCCATCCGCCTCCTCGAAGACGAGGGCATCCGTTGCGGTCTGGTCAAGGTCAAAGTCTTGCGGCCATGGCCGGGCGAGGAAATCCGTGAAGCTACGAAGAACGCCAAGCACATCATCGTCCCGGAGTTCAATGTGACCGGATGGCTGGCTAAAGAAATTAAAGCCACTATCCCCAACAGCGAACGGGTACATGCAGGCCCGCGCGTCTGCGGCGGCATGACGATGCCACCGGAAATCATCGTTTCCGAAATCAAGACCCTGCTTGGCATACATACCGTGTCGATGGCCAGTCGCGGCTGATTGGATCGAGACAAGCAAGCACTAAACGCCCTGAATAAGGCGCACGTATTGAGGAGGCCATCATGAGCAAGGAACGTATCAAAATTTCTGAAGACCTGTACGACATCATGCCGTCCGACTATCAAGACCTGGTGAAGAGCGCGACCTACGGCAAAGAAGACCGGGGCTGGAAGGATATCGGCAACAGCAAGGAACTGATCGAGCAGCATTCTCTCTGCGCCGGCTGCCCGGAATCCATGGCCTTCCGCTACATCCTGGCCTCCTTGCCTAACCCCGAAGACACCGTCATGGTCGGCTCCACCGGCTGTACCAGCTTGGTGTTCCCCATGGTGGCCGTACACAACATCCACTCCCTCTTCGGCAACCAGAACGCCATCGCCTCCGGCTTAAAGCGCGCCTTGAGCGTCCGCTTCCCTGGCCGGACGAAAGACGTGGTCGTGCTGGCCGGCGACGGCGCCACCGTCGATATCGGCCTCGACATGACCTTACAAGCCTGGTTCCGCCAGGAAAAGTTCACCACGATTTGCTTCGACAACGAACTGTACGCCAACACGGGCGGCCAGGAGAGCGGTCTGATGCAGAAGGGCTTCGTCGCCAAGATGGCGCCTGTCGGCAAACTCTTCGACAAAGTCCGTCTGCCGGAAATCGCCCGTGAATCAGGCTGCCATTACGTGGTGCAATGCACGGTCAGCAAGCCCTCCCTCATTGAGAAGGTGGTCCGGAACGCGGTCATGATCTCGCGTGAAATTGGCCCGACCTACCTCCAGCTCTATACGCCATGCATTCTCGAAATCGGGAAGAACAGCATGGAAGGGCTCCAGGAAATGCGGGATTCTGAAAAGCCGACCGAGCGGTTCGCCTACAAAGAGTACATCAGTGAGCCAGCCAAGCAACTCCTGGCAGAGATGGCCGCCAAGGACAAGGAAAAGAAGGCCGCAGCCAAGCAGCTGGCCTCGCAGGGAGCCTAATCCGATTCTGGAGGAGAGACGACCATGATCAAGAAACGACTGAATATCCGGATGTCTGGATTGGGCGGACAAGGCGCCGTCACTGCCGCGCATGTCCTGGCCATGGCCGCCAACCGCGACGGCAAGTTTTCAATCTCCAATCCCTTCTTCGGCGCAGAGAAACGTATGGCACCTGCGGAGAGCTATTGTCGGATCGGCATCGAACGGATCTACGACCGTGGCGAGTTGGTATTTCCCGACGTGATCCAAGTCTTTCACCCCCAGGTCATCACCATGGGAAAGAGCTATACCATGCCCTTCTATTCCGGTGTGAAGGAAGGGGGCCTCGTCATCATCAATTCCGCCCAACCGCTTCTATCTGAAGAAGATATTCAGCGGTTGAAAGATTTAAACGTCGCCTTGTTTTACATCGCAGGCACTGAGCTCGCCATCGAAGTTGCAGGGACCGAATTATCGACAAATATGTCTATGCTCGGATCGGTTGCGGGCATTACCAAATGCGTGTCGATGGAGGCTATAGACGGCGCCTTACAGGAACGGTTCGGGAAGAAGTTCGTCGCCT
>JAUXQT010000061.1 GCA_030682135.1 Nitrospirota bacterium
ACATACTGCTCTAGATTGATGTGATAGAACATCGACGGCTGCGGATCAGCTGTGCCCATCATAGGGGAGGTCCTCCTGATGGAGAATCCTCTTATCATATCTCTCGCGAATGCGGGAGAGGGTTTGTCAACAGCCTGCTAGATGCTTCGCAATTGCGCTGAGGATGGTCGGTCCAAGGCGGAGCTAGCCTTTGACATCGGCGGAAGGAGCGAGCGTGAGATCAAAGTCTTGGGATGCGGTTCCTCCCTGACCGTCTTGCACTACTATGCGAACTCGATGCGCCCCTGTCACAGCTTGACCAACCGGCCAGGAAATCATTCCCGTATCTTTATCGATAATCATTCCCAAAGGAGCCGTATCCAGTGCATACGTCAAACGGTCTTTATCGTCATCGACCGCTTGAACCCCATACATAAATATGCCTTTTTCAAACTTGCTCGGCGGCTGAGAGGCAATCTTGGGAGCGTTGTTTCCCAACCCTATCGGTTCTGACAACTTCGGTTTTCCAACTCCACCCGCATCGTGCGGTATCACTTCTACCGTGATCGAGTCGCCGCGGCTAAATGTTTTTGTGTCAAGGGTCTCACGCTCTCCCTCCTGCACGAGCGTGACATTTCTCCGCCAGCGATAGACATAGCGGATCGCATCGTGGTCGACATCGACAGCCTCTGCAACGACGCGCATCTCGTTTCGGTCCGATCCCGTCGGCTCAATCGAGACACGCACCACTTCCGGCGGAGTATTTTTCACAACTGCCTGGTCGGTCTTGTAAGGCTTCCCTGACGTTTGCCCGTCAAAGGCAACGATTTCTACCGCAACTTTATCGCCAAGCTTGAGGAACGTAGGCGACAAGGTCGAACGTGTTTCCCCATCGACGCGATGTCCGTTGACAAACCATTGATAGCGAAACGTTAGCGGGTCGCGATCTGGATCATCAGCCTCTATCTGGGCTGCGACAGGACCGCTCAGCACAAGGGGGTCAGGAAAAACCACGGCTCGCTGAATGGCAGGAGGACGGTTTCCGCTCAGGGAGGCACCGGAGTCTGGCGTGACACCAGGCTGGTTGGGCTCCAAGGAACAACAGGCTAAGAGAAACACAAGAATAACGACGGACCATCGTGAGGGACCGGCGCTGTTCAGGGCACGGAGTATCCCCCTCCGTGCCCTAAACCGACTTTGGAAACTTCTGCTCTGCATTACCGATAGATCCAGGAGATAAAGTGACTACGTGGGTCAAGGGTTCCGCCCGTGCCGCCATCACCTCCGCTCGCCATGTCGCTTTCGGTGCAGAGCAAGGCGCCCGTACTGGTGTTATTACAGATCTTGATCGGAGCACCTCCGTCCGATCCACTGCCGACATGCGTTACACCGCCGAAGGCCAACCCTTCTCCAAGCGAAATCTTGCCGTTCACGTTCATGTTGCCACTGGCGCCAGGAGTTGTGCCTATGATGGATTCCTGGTAAGCAGACCCTGTCTTATAGTACAGCGAGTACAGATAACTCGTTCCAGAAGATGCGCAGATATCGTTGGTTGGAATAAATGTGGGGAAATACACAATGCCACCAAACACCACGGGACTGGCGAGTACTCGTTCGCCGTTTGCCGCCCCGCTTTGAGGCAGGGTCGTGTACCAACCGGCCTTACTCTGGATCAACGCTACCAGACTCGTAAAGGACGAAGCTCCCGTCACCCCTGTCACCTGGTTCGTACCGGCTACCTGGCCACAATTTCCCTGTCCGACGATACAGACCGTAGCACTGGTGACATCCAACAAATCATCATCTTGACAATTAGTCGAGTTCGACTGCGTACAGACCAAATTGATAACGGAGTCTTTTACCCCAACGAAATACTGTGGCGTCGTATCCGTCTTGTCGGCCGAGCTATAGTAGCGTCCCGACCCGGCAAAGACCCATACCTTGGCGGCATCATCGATGGCGATGCCAGGTGCCGTTGCAACCGGCCCTAACTCGAGCGTGGGCGGTGTGCAGCCTACCGCCACGCAGGTCCCGGTAAAGGTATCGAGAATCTCGGTGGGGATCCGATTGGCACCAGAGGCAATGCCCCAAGCCGACGCGGCTTGCGTGCCAAAGACCGGAGGATTAGACCCGGACACCGTCTCACCCAGCGTGAGGCGATACAGCTTGCCTCTCCACGGCAGACTGCCATCGTGCACAACACGGCCGAAATAGACCGCATCCGTCCGATAGTCGAGGTTTCGATCGAACGAGGCCATATCGCCGATAAAAGAGTTCCAACTCCCGACCGAGAATTTCTGCACCAGACTATTATTCGCGCCGGGACCTGTAGCCAGATTCACGGCATAGACTGCAGCACTTTGCGTCGTACCGCCACCGTACCCGGTTGGGCCAGAGCCCACGACCATGTACCACTTCGCGTTCGTATTGCTCACCTCACCATCGGCGGAAGGATTCACTCGCACGACCTTCGGAAGGCTGGTCGTCAACCCAAGTCCCTCATCAGTGAAGGACATGAGGAGTGTCGGCGCCACTTCCGGATTTGTGATGTCGAGCACGAAATAAGCGCTATAGAACGTGCGAGTCTCAACCCCACTGCCGAAGTTCGCAGTCACACTCATGGGCGGGGCGCCGGTTCCACCGACACAGGTCGGAGCCGCCGGGGACACTGCACCGCGGCAGCTACCGCCCATGCGCATCCCACCGATCAAGATCGTTCCCCAGCCGTTCGGATGATCTGTGTCCGGCGTGAAGATCCGCACATCCGCCACCGTCGGCTGCAAATCCACAAAATACGTATGCTGGTAGTCCGCCCTTGCAAGCCACTGCAATTGGGGCAGGAGCTGGTAGGGGATGAATCCCCATAACTCATCGCCTAACTGCGGGCCTGCACTGTTATCCGTCGGCGTCCTCGTAAACCATCCATGCTCGACGATCGGGCTGGCGGCAGTCCCTGTGGTCGGATCGTCGCCGGGATGGTAATACCCGCCGTTGAAGGCGTGCAGCATCCCGTCATTAGCGCCGGCGTAGATGACCTGCCGACGGTTATAGTACTTCACCAGATAGGCCTGATAACTAAGATCTCCAACCTTGGCGTCATACCGATCAGACGGACTCGAAACGACCTGCGGAGCGGAATGAATGAGATCGCCTAACTTCCAGGTCTTCAACGTGCCGCTTCCGACGGGTACTTGCAACCGCCGCTCTCGCAGCTGGTCAAACTGATTACCCCCTGTCGTACAGACAGACGGTTCACAGCCACGAACGAATTCGATGATGTTGCTCGCCGTGAAGGGCACAGCGCCTGGCCGCAAGTAGGGACTGAGAGTCGCTGCATTGGCCGCCGTGAAAGGGATTTGCTCCCCGGAATCGATCACTCCATTGTTATTCGTATCAACCCAGGTAAGGATCGTTCTCGTGCTCGAGTCTTTCAACGCTAATTGAGCCCCTGCCTCCCAGACCGGCTTGATGCTGCTCAGGAGCCTGTCACAGGGGAGACAGTCGAGATTATTGATGATGCCATTGCTGTCCTTGTCGTCAGGAAGACCGTCTCCGTTCAGATCGTCGTAATAGTCGACCTTGACGAGATTGGCAACTATGTCGTACCGGGTGACGAGGATCTTGTCTTCACTGTAATTGAGCTTCTTATCTTGGACTGTATCTTCCCGAAGATTGCCGAACGTGTCGATGAACAGGCTTTGGGTATAGCCAGTCCACAGCACATCCTTCAATGTCGCCGTCTCGATCGTGCTGGGATAGAAATACGATTGATACAAGGCACCTTCACCGGTCGTGGAGGTCGCCAACACGGAAACCGACGATCCGGCTGCACTTTTCCTCAAAATACTCGAGATGGTCGACAGCAACTTGTCTTGCAAGTCGTCCACGTTCGAGGACTCAAAATAGGCATCGGGAATCCCGTCCGGTGTAGCCACTCCCGTAAAGTTGTTCTCCTTGTCGTACTCCGTGACTTGAGGGATGCCGTCGTTGTTGGCATCTTCGAAAGCCCCCTGTTGGGCCGTGTGCATCAAAATTTCTCTGCCCGAGATGTTGCCGAAGGCGAAAAATGTGTAGACTGTCAGGTTCTGAGTACCCGGCAGGCAATGCCCCGTGACACCCAGCACCGCGATCGTACCGTCGGCAGTTCCAGTGCAGGGCCGCAGATCGTTCGTATGCGCCCAATAGGCCACGTCATTGAGAAAATGGGTACCGCTACTTGCATAGTCGGTTTTGTGTTCTCCCAGCAGCGTGGCAGGAGGGGTTGCCGGATTCGTATTACACACACCGTTTGGCGCATGAATAGTCACATTTCCCCCCACACATGGTGTACCGGAGACCGCACTCGCGTAGCTCTGCATCCCAGCTGGGATATTGAGGTCCTGCGTCGGTTCCCCGTCAGTAAAGATGAGCACGAAAGTCTTACAACAGTTCACGGGCTGGGAAGTTCCTACCCAGGGCGGGGTGTGATTCGTGCCATGGAAATAGGGATCACGTCCACAGGCATTAGTGATGTAGCCGGCAGGGCAGGTCTCGGAGCCGGTCAATACTTTGTGTTCCGGAGTCCCGGAGCCTCCGTCCCCGAGGGACCCTACACCGTTCGCAGCTAAGGCAACACCGTTCGAGATCCCCCCAGCATAGGCGATGGGATACACGTAGGAAGCGGGCACATAGGTTGAATTGATCTGCGCCACGTATCGAGCGGTCTCGTAGAGCGATTCCGCGAGAGGCGTCCAGGTAGAAGGAAAGGATTCCTGGACCGCATCGATCATGGCCGCCGTATTCGTATTGAAGGTCTCGACGTCCGAATTCGAGAAATTGATGGCTTGGCGAGAACCGGGGGACACCAGCATTCTGGCTCCGTCGCCGGCCGGCTTGAATTCAAACAATCCAAACCGCGCCTTGGAACCGACTTGTTGCACGACTCCTGTTGGCTCCGTAGCGGTGCCGATCTTGAGCTGGTACTGTCTGACGCTGTAACCGTCTCCACAGTTACTATTAAACGTGCTGTCGTTATCGACGCAGAAATATCCACCGGCGACACCGATCCAAA
This sequence comes from Nitrospirota bacterium, assembly GCA_030682135.1. GTDB lineage: Bacteria > Nitrospirota > Nitrospiria > Nitrospirales > Nitrospiraceae > Palsa-1315. Next base: position 5,030 of record JAUXQT010000061.1, read on the forward strand.
GTTGTGCCGGGCTGCCCGCTCTGTCTGCTAGTGGAATTCTTCCAACGTATGTTGTCGCCCCGACTCCTCCAGCATAGTCAGTATCCACTAACTCTGTATTCACGCCTGTCACCTGAGCCCGCACCGTCTTCAACGCTGGCGAACCATTCGTGGGACAGGTTCCATCTGCCGCTCTCGCCACAAAACAGTCGCCGCCAATTATCGATTTCTTGACGGCATCGAAACGCCTGAAGGTCGCAAAATTCAAAAAGTTTCCATCCCACTCTGTCGTGGAACAGGCCGTCGCCAACGTGGCTTTAACCGTCGCAGGCTCGAAGCGTGCATCGCCTCCCGAGTCGTAGGTGTAACAGAGAAGAGAATCGAAATAGCCTGAGAAATTGGTCGTGTTATTGAACGGCCGATCACCGGCATCGTTACAGTCTCCATCGGCAGGGTTCGAGTAGTCACAGGCGAGGCCGCTCATACTCCCTGAGTTGTCCATGATAAGGATAATGTTGGGCGTCACCACATTGGAGATAAACTGCGGTTGGGCCGTGTAGTCAGCATTCGACTGCGCACCGCTGTGATCCGGCGCCATCACGATTCCCGTCGCGGTAATAACCAGGCTCGCTAGTATCGCAAAAGTTCGGCGATTCATGGCAAGTCCTCCCTATTTACAAAACCATGAGCGGCGTATCGCCGCCGGATGAGCACACATCGTTGCATTATTGCGGAAACGTCACGATCATTTTCTGAATCTCACCGGCCTTGAGGAAAACCTTCACGGCCGAGTCCAGCACGATTTTCGTCACCGGAAACGGAACGCCTTCGCTTTCCATGAGCGGGGCGCCTTCCTGGTCGAGGATCTCCGCTCCGGCTTTAATCTTGTAGCTATATCCATCGATCTGGATGTCGTGGGCGCTCACGCCGGTCACCATTCCGGTCTTCACCGCCAATGCGACAACCGCAGGAGACGTGTCACCTATCGCGGTCCCACCGCCTCCTTGAATAGTAAACAATCCGATCGCGAGGACGATTGCGCTTTGGTACTTCATCATGCTCGCACCTCCTAGAACTTCTTGGAGCATTCCGTGCTCCCCGACACCAACGTGCATGCGTAGACCGCTGTAACCGAACTGGACGTCCCCGATGCCACATTCGTGGCCACACAGTTGATCCGATAGGTGTTCGTTACGGCACCTCCCGTGGCAACCGTATTTTCGTTATACAGAAAATCTATATCCCCGTTCACGGCAAACCCGTTGACGGCAAGAACAAGATTCGGCACACCAGCCGCGGAATCGGAGCTATTCTTCGTGACAACTCCAGATGCGTCCCTGCCGTAGATCTCGTCGTGCAAGATCACGGCGTTGGTCAGCGGAACCGGACCGGGAGGGGCGGCGTTGGACAGAAACTGCAACGGAATGGCCACTGCATTTGCCGGAATAAGCGCCTGCCTGATCACATTGGCTCCCACGCCCGTACAGGAATCTGCCGCAGTCGCTACCGCTTCGCCGGATCGAGCAAAGCCGGCCATTCTATTCTCCATACCCGTGATCGTAATTGCGGAGATGCCTAAGACCGTCATGATCAACATCATCATCAAGACCGTCAGGAGCGCGACTCCCTCCTGACCGACAGCTATCCGTTTCGTCGAACGATCTGCGGCTCCTGTTTCGATGGCCAACATATTCATGACTCCAGATTCCTGACTTGAATCGTTCTCGTCAGGACTCGGCGACGCTGCTGCTGATACGTGGTGGGGTTGTACCCGGCATCCGCCGATGGATTATGGTCACTCACGATGACCGGCCCTGCAGTGTTCATTCCCACAGAGGCAACTTCCCCCAATCCCTTCGACGGCTGATTATCCCTTGCCACGATAGTGACCTGAACCAGTTTGATCTTGTCGGGCAACATTGGGGACACAGCCCACGTGTTGTTCGTGATGAAATCCCCTTCGTTGAAAACCCCGGCTCCAACCGGAGTTCCGACGGGGGAGTCCTGATCGTCGATGACTCCGTTGGGCAAAGGCGTATTTGGCGGCAGGACGTTACAGCCATCGCAGGCATAGGCGAGTTGGAGATCTTCAATCCCATCCACCATGGGCACGCCGTTTCGAAGCAGACACGACGTGCTGCCTCCGCACACAACCGGATTGGCAGAGATGGAATATTGCACACACTGCAGTATGTAGACGGGCGTACCGGCGGGGAATTGCGCTGACGGAGCCGGCGATTTCGCAAGAGTCAGCGAGACAGCCCCGACAGCCGTCACGGAGCTGGAGAAGCTGCCACCGACCGACACCACAGACCCATTCACCAGTCCGGCCGTTCCCATGGAGGTAATGTCGCCGGAAGAGAGCGCGATAATGTTGGACGCGCCACTCGCCATAGCAGAAAGCACCGGGGTTCCACCCCCAGCGCCTGCCGTCATGGCAGGCACGACCAACCTTACCGTATCCGGCCCGGCGTCAGCTCCGCCTGGTGCATTATCTCCAGGAACAATAGGAGCCGGTAATGCCAATGGCCCCACGGTGCAGGCTCCGACGGCACTGGCCATATTGAACCCAGCCAATTTGATATCTTGTGCGATGAGGTCCATGGCAAGCCGGACATTTTGCTGAACTTCGCCGACTTGCTCATTGACCTGGGTGGCCTTATTGCTTGAGACAACGATGGTCAGAGCCGCTGCGACTACCACTGTGGTCACCACGACGGCCGACATGAGCTCAATGAGCGTCATCCCCTCTTCCGCCTGCCATATCCGTCTCATGGATGTTCTCTCTCCCTCTCGATCGTAGTTATTCCGGAGCCAGCACGCTCGAAAACATTACCGTCCTATTACGCGCAACCGAGGCCCCCCCGCCCGTTGAGGAATGGGTCCAATTGATTCGAACAACTACTGACAATTGATTGAGGGTAATGGGGTTGATGGTTGGATCCGGATCGAGCCGTACAACCTGAACTACGCCCTGAGCATTGGCCAGTCCTGAATTATTAATTAATGTCCGCCATTGCGCATAATCCCCCCGCGCCATCGGCTCAATGCTCAGTGGTTGAGTTGCCGTATTATTGGTGTCGATATTGTGATAGGCCAACGCCCGCCCTCGGTTAAACTTGATCCGCTCCATGAGATCGGCGGTAATATTTGTAACGCGAGCCAGCTCATGGGCATCCACGTTTCGTCCAAGGGAAACCCCTTGCATTCCAGCAAGCGCCAGTAACCCGACCGTCAGGATTGCGGCCGCAATCATTCCTTCAATCAGGGTAAATCCAGCCTGCCCTACAAGCTGACGCAATGCCTTTTGAATTACCATGCTTCGGTTCTTCATCATGGGCAGGTGGCCTTTGTGCACCAGTTCACTTTTCCCGCCGGAGTAACGACGACCGAATACGCCAATCCCGTGTTGTTCTTGATTCGAAGCGGGAGGGGTGAAGTCGTTGGGCCCTGAAGGCCTAGCGATGTGAATGCGATGGTCACCGGAGCTGGAATTAGTGCGCCATCCGGCGTGGCGGCATCCCTTACGTCTGTGATAGTTGCTGGAAATGTGACTGAGGGGAAGATTGTCACTGTCCCTGCCGTATTGGTCGTCGTCATCGTGACTGTGCTTCCAGTCAGTGTCAGGGTCGATACTACTGCCATGTTTCGATTTCTCGCTGACATTCTGGCCATCGTAAGCTGCGATGCTAGCTCAACGATGGCCTGCCGCAATTCGTAGCGGGCGTTCCACTGGAGATATGCAGGCACAGCCAGCGTTGAACCAATCGCGATAATCGCCACGACAATCATCACTTCGATCAGCGTGAATCCACCATTTTGGTTCTTCGATCCGAGCATACCATCCGTCCTATTTTGTACTCGTACACCCATAGCGTCAGTCACCCTCACGCAAGGGACATGCCGTTAGACACAAGGGAACAGTTCTGCCTAAGCCATTGATATACAAGAACGCCCTAGGAACTGCCCTCCTTCTGCATGAACAGTTTTCGGACCTGCGAGGGACAATTTTCGGCGAGGAGGAAGATTCACATGGAGGAGCTTATGAGCGGGAGAAAAACCATGAGAAGGGACTATCTGGCCTTACCCTGATACTGAAGGATTGGCTATTTCATCGCCACGGCTCTAACTTGGCGATAGGTCGTGTGGCCCTGCAGCGTTTTCCTGATGCCATCTTGAAGCAATGTGACCATCCCCTCTGCCAGCGCAAGGGCCAGCATCTCGGCAGTTCGAGATCGAGCCTGGATGAGCTGCTTCATTTCCTCTGAGGGGAGTAATAATTCATGGAGGGGCACTCGGCCCTTAAAGCCAGTTCGGTTGCAGGCCTCGCAACCTCGTCCACGGAAGAGGCGCCAATCGGGGAGGTATTCGATGCCTACCGTTGGCCAGTCCTGCGCGCCGTATCCCTGTACCAGCTCGTCGTACTCCTGCCGGCTCGGATAGTAGGACTCTTTGCACTGGGCGCAGATCCGTTTGCACAGGCGCTGGGCGAGGACTCCCAACATAGCATCGGCAAAGTTGAACGAGTCGCAGCCAAGATCCAGTAACCGAACCACCGTCTCGACCGCACTGTTCGTATGGAGGGTGCTGAGCACCAGGTGGCCTGTGAGCGAGGCTTCAATGGCAATGTCGGCCGTTTCCTTATCCCGCATCTCGCCGATCATGATGACGTCGGGATCGGCGCGCAGAAATGCCCGCATCGCGGCCGCAAAGGTGAGATCGATCTTCGGATGGACCTGAACTTGGCGGAGACCGTCCTGGGTAATTTCAATGGGGTCTTCGGCCGTCCAAATCTTTCGCTCGTCGGTATTGATGTGCTTCAAAATCGCATGCAGGGTCGTCGTTTTACCGGACCCGGTTGGTCCGACACAGAGGATGATCCCGTGAGGTTTCTCTGCAATGGCTTGAATGGCCTGCAAGGTGGCAGAGGAAAATTCCATCGCTTCAAGCGGCATCGGCTGCTTGGCCGTGAGAATCCGCAACACGACATCTTCGTCCTGTCCGGCGGTTGGCAGGGTCGCCACGCGCAATTCGATCTCTCGATCCTTCGCCACCCGGTACCGGATCTTGCCGTCTTGAGGTTTGCGCCGCTCGGCAATATCGAGATTGGCCATCACCTTGATGCGTGACACGACCGCGCGCCGATAGGCCGCGGGAATTCCCATGTAGGTAAAACAGGTGCCGTCGACGCGCAGACGTACGGCCATGTCTTTACGATCCGCATAGGGTTCAATATGAATGTCCGACGCCCCGAGGCGGTCGGCTTCGAGAATCACTTGGTTGGTCAGCCGAACAATGGCTGAATCGTTCTCGTCGATTCCACCGGAGACAGGATCGCTGGCAGCCTCACGATGGATTTCATGAACCAACTCGCCGAGAATGGCGCCGATCGACCCTCTCGGTCCCTGCCCCGTTGCCAGATGAAGAAATTGTTCGATATCACGGCGTAACCCGACCGCATAGCGAATGGTCATTCCAGGAAATGCACGACGCACGTCCCAGCCCCTGTCGAGATCGTGCGGGTCGCTAGTGAGCACGTCTATTAACGAGCCGCGCCGCGCGATCGGCAGCCAGCCGTTCTTTCTGAGATAGTCGAGATTGAGTGTTTTTAGCAAGTCGGCATCGATGACCGTTCGTTCGTCATACGGCAGGTAGGGGCATTGATAGAAATCGCTCAAGGCGGCCCCCAGCGCCTCTCTCGGAACCGCGTAACGGTCCAGGAGCAGCGCTTCGAGGTCGATTGCACCATCGACCGATTCGTCGACTGCCGCTGTCATATCGGACAGAGTGATAATCCCCCGATAAACCAAACTATCGAGCACGTTTTGCTCGATCGCACAGCGGGAAGGTTTCAATGTGCGGCTCCCCTTCTTCCCTCCGGTCCCACCAGCCACGACGTCCGTCTCAACCGTCATATGCGATGCCTTTCGTTCCAGCCGTTCCACTAGTATTTCGCCATCCACGTGCCGGGTGCTCGATAGACCACGGGAAGCCCTCGAAACAGTCCTTGCCCCAAGTCGGCGTTGTACCAGATCTCGATTACGTCACCGGTTCCGATCGACGTCACGCTCTGTCCTGCCATCACCGCCCCGTATAGGCGGGCCGATCGTTCAATCCTGATGGCACCCGCCGCATAGAGCAGACCGTTGAGATGGATGCCTGATAATTGCACCGGCACTCTTGTCCCGATAGACTGCGCCCCCGCCGGAGAGGGGCTGAGGGCCGGTACAGATTTCCCTGCGGCCCGAGGCCTGAGCACCACATGCCCCTGCACGATCAACAGACCTTCGACGTAGTCCGTGTCGAGCAGCAATGTGCCCATATTATCAACCTGGGGAGGCCGCCCATCGACGGTGTCGACAAATACCAATCCATGGTGGGCTCCAACAGACTGAGATTCCAGCGCCTCTGCAGGCGTGACGCCCTGATCCGAATCCGAGGCCCCCTGCGGATGAAGCTGTCCCATACGATCGAGTCGGTAGTAGGTCCCCCAGCGCAGTGCTAGCTTCTTGAGTGAATCGTAGTCCCACTGATCGAGCCTGACCCCAGGCATCGGATATTGGTGCAGGTGCACGTTGTCAGCAAGCGGAGGATTTGATCCTTGGCCTGGCGGAGGTGCAATGACCGAGACCATCCCTCCGATCCAATATTCCGTCCAGCGATCTTGAACCGACAGCATCTGATCATACGACTGCCCTGTCACCGGCGCGCTGTTGCTTTTGAGAACGAGGTCCTCGACTTGCTGCACCGCAAGATCGCCCAATACTCGCTGGTCGCCCCAATGCACCAGCACGGGAGATGCCCCGCCTGGCTGCGGGGCGCCCAAAGACTGTCCGACTTGTACCGCCGCGCGAACCGCGGGAATCGACAGAGCCCCAAGCTGAAGCTGCACCGTTCTCGTGATCGGTCGAGAACCGATCGTCGCAGCCGTGACCTCAACCGTGCTCAGTAAACCAGGCTGCATAGGACCATACATTTTCACCGAGAGAATGCGGCCGAGCCCCCGCAATGATGTAAAGAGGCCATTGGGGGGCTGATTCAATACCTGGTCATCTGTGGGATTCGATGCACTCAGGAAGGCATCCGGACGATCGATAGTGCCGACAAATTGTGAACGTCCAGTCGCGTCGAAGAATGATGGCCCACTTGCAAGATCTCCTTGCCGCTTGGCCAACAATCCGGCAATGGCTATTGGTGTGGATGAGGGATCGTGGAACCAACTCATCACCATATCCGCTGCACCGTCGCCCAGCTGTTGCGCAACGTTGTCCTCTCTCATGGCGCTCACGCCAGGGCCATCCTGACTGGCCAAAAACAGAGAGGTCATGCCGGCGATCCCAAGCAGCACGATCAGCATGAGCGCCGCGAGGAGCACGTGGCCCTTGTCGCACTGATTCATACGTTCTGAGGCAGGCCGTTCTTCCCTCTCCATATTCTCACTCCCGTTCGTATTTGAGCTGTGACTGTTATGTCCTGAGGCTAATTTCCCGGACGGCGCGCATCCCTTGATCGGACATCATGACTTCAACCACGACCAGTCTCACGAGGGCTGGTTGTGTCACGGCCTGCCCGGTTGCATCCCAATATGAAAATCGAGCCTGCCTGATGTCTCCGACCAACACACTCGCGCCGCCATCGACCTGTCGCAGTAATCGCAGCAGACCCCGGTCATCATGACGGCTGTAGTAACGGACGCGATTCAAGAGAACGACAGAGGCTCCCGATGGAATCAACGTTGTGAGTGGCTGCGTCACCGTAAGGAGTCGCCGCTGTCCATTACGAGCGAGGACCAGCGTCTCGCAGCGCTCCGCCCAACAAGCGACGATGGTTCTCCGATCATCCCACCCTCTCCCGTCTTCGACCGACAGCGCCGTTTGACCGATTGCCGCCGCTGCCGTGATCGTCGTTGAGAGACCTTGCAGATTCGCCGAAAACTCCACGGAGTCCGAAGCCGTGGTGGTCAGAGAACCGGGCCCTGCGAGCCGCAATTCCTGCTCAAGCACTTCCAATCCCAGGCGAAGATCTTGCTGCTGTGCGACCTCACGTTGTTGCCGCATAAACTGTTGTTGGAAATACGACAAGGCTTGAAGCGTCGCGCCCAAGACGACCAGCCCTGCCGCCATGGCAAACATCAGCTCGGTCAAACTGGTACCGGCCTCCAGTCTCGCTTTGTGGCCGCTTTCTCCTATGTGACGATCTGAATACATGTTGTCTCCCTCAAGTGGCGATTTGTTATTGGCTCCCAACAAACAAGGGATTGGCCAGTAGCGTCCCTACTCGTACCTCGCGCGGGCCTGACCCGGAAACATAGGCGGCACGAGCCTCGATCACGACATGCCCTGAGACCGATAGCGAGCCGGAATGGCTCGGCGTCACCGTCCAGATCAGTTGAACGCCATCCTGGTCCCAACTCCCGGAGTACGTTCCATCACCGGCCACGGCATCGCCGCCTACTCCGTCGTCATGCATGACAAGGTCCGGGACACCATCGTGGTTCACATCATCCAGCAAGAGACGATCCCATCTCGCAGACCGTTTAGCCTCAATCCGCGACTCCGCCATTGCCAGGGCACGCGTGGCCAACATGCCATTTCGAATAATCCGCTCTGCTGCCTCAAACGCTCCCATCGCCCCGGCGAGCCCGGTCATTGTGAGAGCCATCGCTACAAGCACCTCGGCAAAACTGGCTCCGCACTCTATTTGAATTATTCGGCCCCACATCATGACGCGGACACTCTTCCGGTGATACTCACCGTGAATCGGGTTTCCCGGCCCTGGCTGTCTCGCACAAGAATGGTGGTCGGGGTCGCAGCCCGACCACTTGGCTGAAACAGCAGTTCAGGGCCTGCGGTTGGCTCTTCCACAACCACACCCTTGTCTGCATAGTGATAGACGTGCAGGATGCCCTCGCCATCCGCTCTTTGAAGCGTAATCGTGCGGCCCTCTCGATCGAAGATGACTCGAAGGCGTTCTCGCCTGGCCATCGCTAGTTGTCTGGCGAACCGAAGCTCCGAAGCGATCTCTGCAGTGGCGCTCCGTGCCTGAACTCTAGCAGTCAATGTCTGATAACTCGGCCCGGCCAACATCGTCATGACCCCCATAATCGCTAATACGATGAGAAGCTCTGTCAGACTCCAGCCCTGTTCCTGCACCTGTCGGTCTTTCGACATAAGCCCCTCGAAGAAGAACTCTACTTAGGACGATCAACCTGCCTCCAAGACCCATGCCCACGCCTATCAGCATGAATACGTACTGATGAATGAACGCAGAATACTTCGAAAATTCACGTGGTTTTACATCATCACAAGAAGATATGGAGGCGAGGCAGGCCCATGCCCTGAACAAAAAGAGAGGGAAGACTAGAGAGCCAATTACTATTTCAGATACAGGAGGTCGCCAAAATAGATACTACGTGGAGTATTAGTAGCCAGGACCGAGGAGACCTTGATACCAATCGAGGAGAGGCTGGGCAAAAAGCATGGAGAGGAGAGCCCCCAAAACAAGGAAGGGACCAAATGGGATATAGTCATCACGCTTGATGATGCGTAGCGCGATCAAGCTAATGCCGATGACAGACCCAGTGAGTGAACCGATCATGATCGTGAGGAGCGCAGGCTTCCAGCCCAGAAACGCACCGACCATCGCCAGCAACTTGATATCGCCCCCTCCCATTCCCTCCTTGCCAAACAGATAGGGACTCAGCCAGGCCAAGAGCCAGAGAATGCCGCCTCCAATGGTGAGGCCAAGCACTGAATTGACCATACCAACCGGCAGAACGGTTGCTGCCCCCAGAAGTCCAATCACTATGCCAGGTATCGTAATAACATTAGGAATCATCTTATGGGTGAGATCTGTTCCCGTCACCACGACCAACGCCGAAAACAGCACAGCATAGAGGGCGGCCGTCCAGCTGGGACCGAAGAACCACAAGACCGTGAGATAACCCAGTGCATTGGCGGCTTCGACCAGGGGATAGCGCATCGAAATGGATGTGCGGCAAGCCCGGCAACGGCCTCCGAGCCAGAGGTAACTCATCAGCGGAATATTATCGTAGAACTCGATGGGGTGAGCGCATGAGGGACAATGGGAACCGGGCCAGGCGATCGATTCGCCTCGGGGCAGTCTATAGATGCAGACGTTAAGAAAACTGCCGATCAGCGCGCCGAGGGTCCCAACCAGAAGATAGAGCGGCCATTCTTGCATAATCGACTCAGAAACCGGCGACAGCTCGGCACGTCGGGCGACGCACTTCGCATGCCAAATGAAAAAGACTAGGTAGTTCTTCTAGAGCCATCTCCCTGAATTTACTTATAGCGTACGAGTTCTCTATAATCTGCTGCGTGCTTGGCGAGGGTTTACTCCTGCGAAGTTCTCCGTCAAGTTGGATTATACCGCACGCTTTCATTCATTAAAGGAGAACATGATAATGGCACGGACCGCACCGGCTGCAAAGCCAAAACCGAAGACAAAAGCGAAGCCCAAGCCGTCCCTGGCAAACCTCGCCCCGCCACCACGCAAGAAACGGCCAGAGTCCCTCACTAGTCGCGAGCAGGAGATCCTTGAACTGATTTGGGCTGGGTTCAAAAACAAAGAAATCGGGCAGCGGCTCAAGATCAGCGTCAAGACCGTCGAGGCCCATCGGGCCAACATGATGAAAAAGATGCGTGTGTCGAATACTGCGCAGCTGCTCAAAACCGCCATCCAAGACGGGACGATTAAGATTCGGTAGGCTTCGCCGCCGGCGCTGCGATTCTGCGGCGCTGGCGGACCGCTTCGAACAGGGTGACGGCTGCGGCAGCCGAGACATTCAGCGACTGCACCTTGCCCAACATCGGAATCCTAATCCGGTCGTCACAGGCCCCCAGCACGCCGGGACGAATGCCTTCCCCTTCTCCCCCAAGCACCAACGCAATCGGCCCGGTCATGTCGATGTCGGTATGGAGTTTCTCCGCCTGCGGATCGACGCCATACACCCAGAGGCCTTCCTCTTTCAGATCCTGAATCAAACGAATTAGATTGGCCACGCAGCCGACGGGAATGTGATCGATCGCCCCGGCTGAGACCTTCGCCACCACCGGCGTCAGACCGACGGCACGCCGTTCCGGAATAAAGACCCCATGGACACCAGCCGCTTCGGCTGTCCGCAAGACCGCGCCTAAATTATGAGGATCTTCGACCCCGTCGAGAAGCACAAGGAAGGGCTTCTCGCCCCGCGTCTTCGCCAGGCCGAGTATCTCCTCCGTCGTGCTAAACGCTTTGGCCGCGATGTAGGCGATGACGCCTTGATGATTCCCGGTCGGCACCAATCGCGCAAAAGCAGGAGGAGGCTCAATATGAACGGGGACTCGCTTCACCTTCGCCAGCTGCACGAGATCGGCAAACTGCCGATCGGTGCGCATCAAAATCAGCCGCTGCAATGGACGAGTGCCGGCACGCAAGGCCTCGCGCACCGCATGCAGCCCATAGATCAGATCCGGAGGACTATCGCTTCCAGCGACTGGTGCCGTCGGGCTTGTCTTCAATGACGATGCCACGGGAGGCGAGGAACTGACGAATCTCGTCGGCCTTCTTGAAATTTTTCTGTTTCCTGGCTTCATCGCGTTCGATCCGTTTTCCTTCGATTTCAGAATCTGTCAAGGTCGTTAGGTCCCCTCTGACAGAGATGGACATAGTTAAATCCCCGGCAAGCTCGATCGTATAGTTGAATCGCCATTTATCTAGCTGAAACAATCCCAGACAGTTCCCCAGTGAACGAAACTCCTCTTTGGCGATCTTTCGTGCTTCAGTTGAGAGGCCCTCTTCCAACAGTTTGTTCACACCGCTCCGCATTCCCTGCAACGCTGCGATCGCCACCGGCGTGCTGAAGTCATCATCCATCGCCTCTCGAAATGCCACCCTACATCGCTCGATCACACCTGCGAGCCCCTTGTCAGCCGTGGTTCTTTCTTCTGGCTCAATCAATCGTGTTACCAGAAGATCATAGAACCCATTCAATGCATTCTTCGCTTCATCTATACTCTTATCGGAAAAATCCAAAGGGCTGCGATAATGGGTTCCGAGCAGGAAATACCGCATCATCTCACCGGTTTCCGCCTCAGGCCATTTTGACTTTTCAAAGATCTCGCGGATCGTGAAGAAGTTTCCCAGGGACTTGGACATCTTTTCTTGGTTGATCTGCACAAATCCATTGTGGATCCAGTAGCGCGCGAACTCTTTTCCTGTAGCGCCACAGGACTGGGCGATTTCATTCTCATGATGGGGGAAAATGAGATCCATCCCCCCACCATGAATATCGAAGGTCTCACCTAAATGACGCATCGCCATAGCGGAACATTCAATATGCCAGCCCGGTCGCCCTAGGCCCCAAGGACTCTCCCATGCCGGATCGCCAGGCTTGCTGCCCTTCCACAATGCGAAATCCATCGGATGACGCTTTCGTTCATCCACATCCACTCGGGCGCCAGCCTGCAAATCCTCGAGCTTTCGTTTTGAAAGGCGGCCATAGGCCTGGTATTTCTCGACCTGGAAATAGACATCGCCGGCTACTGGATAGGCGAGGCCCTTCTGAATCAACGTGCTGACCAACTCGATGATCTCAGCCATATGCTCAGTCGCTTTTGGTTCGTTCGTCGCCCGCCGAATGCCCAGCTTCCCCATGTCCTGATAGTAAGCTTCGATAAATTCGGCGGTAATGACGTCGCAGGACACGCCCCGTTCATGTGCCCGTTTGATAATCTTGTCATCCACATCGGTGAAGTTCTTGACGAATTCAACCTCGTAGCCGCTGAATTCCAGATAGCGCCTGATCACATCGAACACAAGCGCGCTCCGCGCATGGCCGATATGGCAATAGTCGTAAACGGTCACGCCACAGACATACATCCGCACAATCTTCGGCTGGAGCGAGTGAAACAGCTCTTTTTTTCCCGTGAGGGTGTTGTAGATCGAGAGCATGGGCTGATTACAACTCCGGAGTGATGCGGCGCTTCGGCCAATGGGACCAGAGAAAATAACCTACCATGAGCGCCAGGCTCAAGCCGATCACGACGTCGAACTGATGAAAATAGTCTCGCAGATGCTCCCACTCTTGTCCCATTTTTACACCGATATAGGCCAGGAGATAACACCAGGGTAGCGCACCGAGAAAGGTGAAGAGGACGAACCGATAGATATTCATCCCGGCAATGCCGGCCGGCAACGAGATAAAGGTCCGGACGACCGGGAGCATCCGGCCGAAAAATACCGCGGCCTCGCCATACTTGGCGAACCACCGATCCGCCATCTCGATGTCCGTTCGCGACACCAACATATAGGGCCCGTATCGCTCGACGAAGGGCCGCCCGCCCCACACACCGGCATAGTAGGCCACAATCGATCCTGCGACGTTGCCAATGGCGCCGGCCAATGTGACGCCGAGCATCGTGAACTGTCCCGACGACACAAGATACCCGGCAAAGGGCATGATGATCTCGCTCGGCAAGGGAATACAGGCGCTCTCGATCGCCATGGTGATAAAAATCCCGGTGTAGCCGAACGTCGAGATCATCGATACGATGAACCGGCTGAGTTCCGTGATGATCGCTTCGATCAGATTCCCCACAGGACCTAACCCTTCTTCTTGCCCTTTGGCTTTACGGCTGCCGTCACCTGACGCGCACCCGGTCGACGCACCGTTTCCCACGTCCGGAATCGATCCAACACTGCGTGATTGGTCGTATCAAGGTGAATGGGTGTGAGCGAAACCGCACCTTGCTCCAGCGCCTCATGATCGGCATCTTTGCTTCGGCTCCAGGACACACGAGTTCCAGCGATCCAATAGTACGTCCTGCCACGAGGATCGACTTTCTCGATGATCGGATTGTGAAAGCGCCTGCGGCTGAGACACGTAACTCTCACTCCGGTGATGGACGTGAACGGCCGATTTGGAATATTCAAGTTCACCAGCGTTTCGTCCGGCAAACCCTCTTTCATAATCAGACGTGCGATACGAACGGCATACCGGGCCCCGGCGTCAAAATAAAAATGCTCCTGCCCCTCTTGCGACACGGCCATGGAGGGAATACCGAGGATCGTCCCTTCCATCGCTGCCGACACCGTTCCTGAATACAACACGTCGTCGCCGAGATTCACACCTCGATTGATTCCTGACACGAGGAGGTCGGGCGGTGCAGGCAGAATCTTCAGCACGGCCAGATTCACACAATCGACTGGCGTGCCACTGACCGCATACATTCGCGCCCCCAACTGCTGCACTCGTAGCGGTTTATGGAGTGTCACCGCATGGGCTGCTGCGGTCCGCTCACGATCCGGCGCTACGACCCATACCTCGCCTAACTTGGACAGGGCCTTGGCCAGCGCCGTCAACCCAGGCGAGTGAATCCCATCATCGTTGGTCACTACAATGCGCATCGTTCCGCTAGAAATAAAAAAGCTGCCAGCGGCAGCTCTCTGTTTCGGGACTACGTGCTGAGAACTGAGTTCACGACTATCCTCTTCGTCTCAGTCCTCAGCACTCGATATTTTGGTCGGGGCGAGCCGATTTGAACGGCCGACCACTCGCACCCCAAGCGAGTACGCTACCGGGCTGCGCCACGCCCCGACGGGCTCTATTCAATATCACCGACTCCCGCATTGTCTCCCTGGAAGCGCCCGGAATGCAACCGGATTGAACGAGACAAATCGGGACCGTGGTTACACTTGCTTAATACGACTCCAAAATTTTGAGAATCGCCTGGAGATTTCCCCGCAGCTTCTGCGCGAGCTCTTTAGGCCGCAACTGCTGGCTTGCGACCCGGCCTCGCCTGGCCCAATATCGTTTCACCCCTGCAAGGGTATGCCCCTCTTCATAGAGCATCCGCTTGATCTCCAGCACCGTTTCAACTTCTCGCCTGACATAGAGGCGCTGATTCCCACGACTTTTCTTGGGCTTCAGAAACGGGAACTCCGATTCCCAGAATCGGAGCACGTAAGCTGGCAGCTCGGCGATCTGGCTCACTTCGCCAATTTTATAAAAAACCTTGCTGCCCAGCCTGGGCTCGTTCCCCATGACCGGTCCTCGTGGTGGGATGAGTTAAGGTGAGTGAACGGCGTTATGAATTGACGTATTTCTTAAACACTTGACTGGGACGAAAGGTCACGACACGGCGGGGCGTGATCCCGATTTCTTCACCCGTTCGAGGATTTCGACCCTTCCGAGCCCCTTTGCTGCGCACCACAAAGTTTCCAAATCCGGCAATCTTGACCGACTCTCCCTTATGCAGCACATCCTTCAGCATATTCAACACAAGTTCAACAATATCTGCAGCTTCGTTCTTTGAAATACCGACCTGCTTGTAGATTTCGTTCGCGATATCCGCTTTCCTCATACTTTCCCCTCCGATGCCTCTACAAGCCTCTCGAACGGTCGGCGCTCAGCCCGACTCGCCCAATGGTCAGTTTCGCTATAAGTTACGTGAGGTTAGGGGTACTGTCAAGGACAAATATGCAAGACTCACCGGTATTCATGCGTCTTTGGACAGCAACTTGTACTCAATGCTGTCTGCCAGCGCTTGCCAGCTTGCTTCCATGATGTTCTCGGATACACCGACGGTGCCCCATTTATCCTTATGATCGCCTGATTCGATCAATACCCTGACCTTGGACTCCGTCCCACGATTGGCCGACAACACGCGCACTTTATAGTCGAGCAGTTTGACTTCTCGAAGCTGGGGGTAGAATTTCTCCAACGCTTTCCGCAACGCATGATCGAGTGCATTGACCGGCCCAGCCCCAATCGCGGCCGCTTGTTCCACCACGTCGCCGACCTTCACCATGACTGTGGCTTCCGACGATGAGGCGCCATGGTCTTGTTTTTTCTCGATAATCACCCGAAAGCCCAGGAGTTGAAACGGCGGCTTGTGGGTTCCCATCGCTTTTCGCATCAGCAACTCGAAGGAACCTTCTGCCGCCTCAAATTGGTAGCCCTGACTTTCCCGCTCCTTCAGCACATCGATCAATTCCTGCAACTTGGCGTGGCTCTTGTCCAATTTGATCCCATAGGCCTCGACTTTCTCGATCAATCCACTCCGACCAGCCGCATCCGACACCAGCATACGCTGGCGGTTCCCGACTAACCCGGGAATCACATGTTCATAGGTCGCAGCATTCTTGAGCACCGCATGGATATGAATCCCGCCCTTATGGGCAAACGCCGAATCTCCCACATACGGCTGATGCGTATTGGGCATGAGGTTCGCGATTTCGGTCACGAATCCGGACACCCGCTTGAGATGGCTCAACCGTTCTCCCAGCACCACCCGTTTCATCTTCAGTTCAAGATTGGGAATGATCGAACAGAGATTGGCATTGCCGCACCGTTCGCCAATCCCGTTAATCGTTCCCTGTACTTGCAGGACGCCGGTTTCGATCGCCACCAGCGAGTTCGCGACCGCCATTTCACAATCGTTATGCGCGTGAATCCCCAACGGCACGGCACATTCCCGCCGAACGATCTGGCAAATCTCTTTGATCTCCCAGGGCATCGTCCCGCCATTGGTATCGCAGAGAATCACCCGCTCGGCGCCGGCTGCCACCGCTTGGCGAATCGTCTCCAGCGCATAGTCCGGGTTCGTCTTGTACCCGTCGAAAAAATGCTCCGCGTCGTAGAACAGCCGCCGGCCTTTGGAGCGAAGATGGGACACTGAATCGCTGATGATTTCCAGGTTCTTCGCGAGGGAAATACCGAGCGCGTCGGTGACGTGTAATGACCAGCTTTTCCCGAAGAGCGTGATGACCTTGGTCTCGGCAGCCAACAATGCCTTGATATTAGGGTCGGCTTGTACCGTATTGCTGGCTTTCCTGGTCGACCCGAATGCCACGACTGTCGCCGCCTGCAACGGGATCGTCTTGATCATCCGGAAGAATTCGATGTCTTTGGGATTCGCGCCGGGCCACCCGCCTTCAATGAACTGAACGCCAAGCCCATCCAACTGTTGCGCAACCCGAACCTTATCTTCCACCGAGAAACTGACATCCTCGGCCTGAGCTCCGTCCCGTAACGTGGTGTCGTAGATTTCCAATACTGCCGGCTTTGCGGCAGGAGAAGGCATACCGGACGACGGGGAAGCGCCCGGCTTGCCTTGTGAGGATCGTGATTGAGGTGTTTTTCGAGCCATAAAAAAGGTACGGGAGCAGGATAATTCCGACCGAGACTCACAACATCAAAAATTTGTTACTTCGCAGCCCGATCCACGGCTAACGGCTGATCCAACCCAAAGGCGGTATGGAGCGAACGCATAGCGAGCTCCACATACTTTTCATCGATGACACAGGAGATCTTGATCTCCGACGTGCTGATCATGAGAATATTCACACCTTCCCCCGACAACACATCGAACATCTTGGCCGCAACGCCCGAATGAGACCGCATGCCGACGCCGACCAGCGAGACCTTCGCAATCGCCTCGGTCACGGCGACTGATTTGGCATCGATCCCTTTTGCTACGTCCTGAATCAGCGGTAGCGCTTTTTTGATATCGACCCGTGGAATCGTGAAGGAAATATCGGTCATGCCGGACTGGCCCATATTCTGGATGATCATATCGACATTGATGTGGGCCTTCGCCACCGGGCCAAAGACTTTCGATGCAATACCTGGTTTATCCGGCACGCCTACAATCGTGATTTTCGCCTGATTCCGATCGCCGGTCACTCCCGACACTGCGACCGCTTCCATGTCCTCATCTTCACGCGTCACGAGCGTCCCCTTTCCTTCTTTGAAGCTGGAATTCACCTCCACCGGCACATTGAACTTTGCGGCAAATTCGACGGAGCGGCTCTGCAGTACCTTGGCGCCCAGACTGGCCATTTCCAACATTTCCTCATAGGAAATCTTGTCGATGCGTTGAGCCGACGGCACGATATTGGGGTCCGATGTGTAGACACCATCGACGTCTGTAAAGATGATACACCGATCGGCCTTCAGCGCCGCGGCTAATGCAACGGCGGTGAGATCGGAGCCTCCACGCCCCAGCGTCGTGACATCCGACTGCTCGTTGATCCCTTGAAAACCGGCAACCACCGGGATAACCCCGTTGAGCAGAGCCTCTCGAATTCGATCGGCGCTCACCCTGGTAATCCGTGCTTTCGTATGGGCACTGTCGGTCATAATCCCGACTTGACGGCCCGTAAACGATTGAGCATCGAGTCCCCGGGCCCGCAAGGCCATCGCCAACAAGGCAATCGTCACCCGCTCTCCGGTCGACAACAGCATATCGAGTTCGCGATCGTCCGGAAGCGCGGTCACTTCATGCGCCAAGCGAAGCAACCGGTCCGTTTCACCGCTCATCGCGGACAGCACCACCACGACACGATGGCCCTCCTTATGTGCTCGCTCGACACGTTCGGCCACACAACGGATCCGCTCGATCGTACCGACGGAGGTCCCTCCATATTTCTGGACAATCAGCGCCACAGTCGTCAGGATCCTTTTGCGAATAAACGCACGATAAACTTCGTCGCATCGCGAGGAGGTACGGTCGAAGCCTGAGCATCGACTTCGACAAATCTCCGTCCGGCTCCCGCAGAGGGAGCCACAGCACTGTCACAATAAGCGAAAAACCCGGGACCTTCTGCCGCCTGACCTTGCTGCACATTGCCGGAATCGCAGAAGGCCACGATACGATGGGAGCCCAATTTGGCCAGCCCTTCGAGCAGCGGCCCGACCAGATCGCGATCGATCGCTTCGATCGCCTTCACCTTCGCTGCGACATCCGACCCGTAGAGCACTTCGTCAGGCAACTCCACATGCACATAGGCAAAATCTTTTTTGACGAGTTCCTCCAGGGCAACCGCCGCCTGGGCACGAAGATCTGCACCGGCCAATCGCGATCCATCTACGGCTTCAAGCCCGGCCATGATGCCAAGGCCGCGGTGGACATCGCTCTGAGAGACCACGACACCGGCCATCTTGAATCGTTCAGAAAGGCTTGGCCAGAACAGGGCACGGCCTTCGCCCCAAAGCCAGAGACAATTGGCCGGCTTCTGTCCCGCCGCACTCCGTTCTTCGTTCAGGGGATGATCGCGCAAAATCTGAAACGACGCGTCCATGAGCTTCCAGAGGAAATCCGCTCCCTCTCCCGTCGGCAAGGCATCGGCAATCGGTCGGCCAACCAATAATTGCGGATCCGTACAGACGGCTCGTGACTTTCCATTGCCCCACACCATGAGATGACGATGGCCTAATCCGGGATAGAACTGAATCATCTCCGACCCGAGCTGCTCATTGATCGCCTCGATCAATTCGCGAGCCTCTTCCGTCGAAATCAGGCCTGCGGTCGCATCGTCCATCACCACATGCGGCCCTAGTTTCTTGATCTCGTTGAGTCCACCCTTGCTCCCGGACTGCGTATCTGCCCGCAGCGTGACCATCGTGCAGCGATAGGCCACGTCCTGCTCGCCGACGGCAACCCCCAGGCTAGCCGCTTCGAACGGGCCGGGACCTTGGTAGAATTTCTTGGGGTCGTATCCGAGAATAGCCGTCCCCATCAATCCGCTCCCACGCCGATGATGCTCCGGCGACAAAGCCAGGAGTCCAAGCTCCCCGGCTTGTGCGAGGCGGTCAAGGTGAGGAGTTGAGGCCACCTGAAGAGGAGTCCGTCCGCCCAATTCCTGCCGGGGATGATCTGCCATCCCGTCGGCATGGAGAATCACATATTTCATCGAAGCCCTGCGCTCATTGTATCTACACCCTTAAAAGACGAGCGACATCCTCCCGCGTCGCTCTAACGGTTTTCGGTTGGACCGATACACTGATCGCCGTATCGGCATCTTTCAATCCATGGCCCGTCAACGTACAGACGACGATCTCGCCTTCATGAAACCCGCCTTGCTTGTTCAACTTGATGACGCCGGCAACCGATGCGGCGGATGCCGGCTCACAGAAGACGCCTTCTGTCGCCGCCACTGCACGATAAGCTAGCAAAATCTCTTCGTCCGTCACCGAATCGATTGCCCCGGACGATTCCTTCACGGCATCCAACGCCGATTGCCAGCTAGCCGGATTACCGATCCTGATCGCCGTGGCCACGGTCTGCGGATTCTCCACGATGTGGCCCAGCACGATGGGCGCCGCACCGGAAGCCTGGAACCCGATCATACGAGGCAGTCTCGTGGATTGATTGGCCGCACGGTATTCCTGATACCCCTTCCAATAGGCGGTAATGTTCCCGGCGTTCCCGACCGGCAGCACATGAATGGTCGGGGCATCGCCGAGCTGATCGCAGACTTCCATCGCGGCGGTTTTCTGCCCCTCGATCCGATAGGGATTGAGCGAGTTGACCAGCTCGATGTGGTGACTCACCGACAATTCCTTCACGATGGTCAAGGCCTGATCGAAATTTCCTTCAATCTGGATGACCGTCGCTTGGTGCATCATGGCCTGGGACAGTTTGCCCATCGCAATCTTCCCGGCAGGGATCAATACATAGACCGCCAGCCCAGCCCTCGCGCCATAGGCTGCGGCAGACGCAGACGTATTCCCTGTGGAGGCACAAATCACCGCCTTGGCACCGGACTCGACGGCCTTTGAGATCGCCATCGTCATACCGCGGTCCTTGAACGACCCTGTGGGATTCGCGCCTTCGATTTTGAGATAGAGGTCGATGCCGGGAGCGATCTGCTTGGCCAACCGCGTCGCCCTGATGAGCGGCGTGTTGCCTTCACCGAGCGTCACCACGGGAGTACGTTCGGTCACGGGAAGAAACTTCCGATATTCTTCGATTAAGCCACGCCAGCGTATCATCGCATCACTCGTCCTTGCCTTCGACGCGAATCAACGTCGTCGGCTCTGAAATAAATGCCATCTGATTGATCGCCCGCAACGCCGTTTGGACATCGCGCTCTGTCGCGGTATGGGTCTTGATCACGACTGGAACCGTCTGTCCTTCGCGTCGCCCCTGTTGGAGAACCGACGAGATACTGATGCCGCACCGGCCCAGTTCCCCTGCAATCTGCGACAATACCCCGGGGCGGTCCAGGACCATAAACCGGAGGTAATAGAGCGAGCTGATCTCTTCCATCGGCCGCATACGAAGCGGACGCCGCTGGTCCTGCTTGAATGAGGCGGGCGGCACTCGCCCGGCCGCTCCTTGTAACTGATTACGCGCGATGGCGATGAGATCGCCGACCACCGCACTGCCGGTCGGCATGGACCCCGCACCACGGCCATAGAGCACCACGTCGCCCACCGCATCGCCGACGAGTTGAATCGCGTTGTAGACCCCTTCGACTTGAGCGATCGGAGACGAAGACGGCAGCATCGTCGGATGCACGCGGGCCTCCACTTCGTTGCCCACCAACTTGGCAATGCCGAGCAGCTTGATCGTACAACCGAACTCTTTGGCGTACGCGATATCGAGAGGCGTAATATGCGTGATCCCCTCGGTGTATACCTCTTTCACATTCACCGGTGTTCCATAGGCCAGCGCCACCAGGATTGCCAGCTTATGCGCCGAATCGATACCGGCGACATCGAAGGTCGGATCCGCTTCGGCATACCCGGCCTTCTTCGCTTCGTCGAGGACCGCCTCAAAGCTCTGACCTTCATGGGTCATACGCGAGAGAATGTAATTGGCCGTCCCGTTGATGATCCCATAAATGGATTGGATCGTGTTGGCCGCCAGCCCCTCGCGCAAGGCCTGGATGACGGGAATCCCCCCTCCCACGCTCGCTTCGAAACCCAGGTCGACTCCCTTGCTGGACGCCGCGGCAAATATTTCTTCTCCGTGTATCGCCAGTAAGGCCTTATTCGCCGTGACGACATGTTTCCCGGCCGCAATGGATTCCAGAATGATGCGTTTGGCAAAGTCGCAACCTCCGACCAGCTCCACGACGATGTCGATCGAGGGATCGTTGAGAATCTGCTTTGCATCGGTCGTGAGGAGGCCGGGCGGCAGGGTCAGTCCGCGGTCACGTGTCACATCGAGGTCCGCAATCCGAACGAGCTCGATCGGCACACCGACCCGCCGGCTGATCAAGGCGGCATTCTCCAAGAGGATCTTCGCGACGCCCGTCCCAACCGTGCCGAATCCAATGATGCCGACGCCCACACGCGAGATCATTCTTCCGCCCCCCCAAGCTTCAGAGCCTTGCGAATACCGCGCACCGCTTGCCTCGTGCGATGCTCGTTTTCGACAAGGCCGAAACGCACATATTCATCCCCGCCTTCCCCGAACCCGATCCCGGGAGACACCGCCACTTTCGCCTCGCGGAGCAGGAGTTTGGAAAACTCCAACGAGCCCATCGATCGATAGGGCAACGGAATCCTGGCCCAGACAAACATGGTGGCCACGGGCTTCGTCACCTGCCATCCGATGCGATTCAGGCCGCCGACCAACACATCCCGGCGTTTCTGATAACGCAAGACCGTCTCTTTGACACATTCCTGTGGTCCATTCAGCGCAATGACGCTGGCGATCTGCAGAGGCTGGAAAATGCCATAGTCGAGGTAACTCTTAATCTTGGCTAGGGCGCCAACAACCTCACGATTGCCGCAACAGAAGCCCACGCGCCAACCTGGCATATTGTAGGCCTTCGAGAGGGTATAGAATTCGACGCCGACATCTTTCGCCCCGGGAGCTTGCAAGAAGCTCGGCGCCTTATAGCCGTCGAACACTAAGTCCGCGTAAGCCAGGTCATGAATAACAATCACACTATGCTCTTTGGCAAAGGCGACAATTTTCTTAAAAAATTCAAGATCCACCACGGCAGTGGTGGGGTTGTGCGGAAAATTGATGACTAAAATCTTCGGCCGCGGGAACGTCTGGCGGTAGACCCGCTGTAAATCGTCAAAGAAGTCACTGTCCTGGCGCAACTCGATTCCGCGAACTTCCCCACCCGCAATGATAAAACTGTACATATGAATGGGATAGGTCGGCGTCGGCGTCAGGACCACGTCGCCTGGCCCGATCAGCGCCAGGGCCAAATGCGCCAACCCTTCCTTGGAACCGATCGTCACAATGGTTTCAGTCTCAGGGTCCAGATCGACGTTGTAATTCCGCTTATACCACCCCGTGATCGCATGCCGCAGCTTGGTGATGCCGCGCGAGGCCGAGTAGCGATGATTCTTTCCCTTTCGGGCCGCCTCAATCATCTTCTCGACGATATGGCTCGGCGTCGGTTGGTCAGGATTGCCCATTCCGAAATCGATAATGTCTTCACCCTGTTGGCGAGCCTCAAGCTTGAGGCTCTGTACTTGGGCAAACACATATGGCGGTAGCCGTTTGATGCGATAAAATCCGTCGCCTAGTCCCATCGTATCCCTTGCCGAGAATTCATGTATGCAGGAAGGCGCGCAGAAACCGCCCGCCGCTCTATCAGGGGACCTATTCTAATGGCGAGGGGCGCGTCGAGTCAAATTATCCCGTGATTCTGTGGGTTTCGACATTCCAACCCTTCAAACTGACTGAACCAGCACAACACCGACTACCCCTCCCAATCCTTGCCCCTCCCGGTCAATTTCTGTTACAACTGGAACGTATTCGCACTCATCGCTCAACTCAGCTTCTTCTTGCTTTACATCGCCAGAACGGAGGATCCGTGCCACGACTTGGGGTGAACATCGACCATGTGGCCACGTTGCGGCAAGCCCGTGGCGGAACCGACCCGGACCCCCTTACTGCCTCCGTACTGGTGGAATTGGCCGGCGCCGACGGTATTGTCGTTCACCTCAGAGAAGATCGGCGGCATATTCAAGATCGCGATCTGCGCCTCTTGCGAGAACTCATCCGCACCAAGCTCGATCTGGAGATGGCTGCCGATGAGACCATGGCCAAAATTGCCCTGACCATCAAACCTGATATGGTCA
The DNA here is from genome assembly GCA_030682135.1 of Nitrospirota bacterium. Taxonomy (GTDB): domain Bacteria; phylum Nitrospirota; class Nitrospiria; order Nitrospirales; family Nitrospiraceae; genus Palsa-1315. Next base: position 28,851 of record JAUXQT010000061.1, read on the forward strand.
CGCTCGTCCCGGAGCAGCGTCAGGAACTCACGACGGAAGGCGGCCTGGATGTGGCCGGCCACAGAGATCGCATCCAGCAGATCGTGACCATGCTCCACGATGGCGGCATTCCCGTCAGCCTTTTCATCGAACCGGATTTGGCCCAGGTCAAAGCCGCACACAGAGTCTCAGCGGATTTCGTCGAGCTCCATACCGGTCGGTACGCGAATGCCAAACGCTCGAAAGAAGCCGATGCCGAAGTGGAAGCCATTACACAGGCCGCGAAACTCTCGTACAAGCTGGGCATGGGCGTCAACGCCGGACATGGCTTGGACTATCGCAACGTAACGCGGTTGCTACACATTCCTGAAATCGTCGAATACAACATCGGTCACAGCATCATTGCCCGCGCGGTTCTGGTGGGCCTCGACCAAGCCGTCAGGGAAATGAAAGTATTGCTCGGGTAACCCATCGTGCCGCGGCATCACCCTCGTTCCTCTATGGACCACACGATTCGCCCTTGTCATGACATTGCGACGTAGTCAAACGATATTGCTCCCCCCCGCACCTGCCCGATTCCTCATGCGGTATCGATCCCGCACACAAGGCCACAGATGAAGATTGTGACGGGAGCCGAGATGCAGTCGCTCGATCGCCGCACGATCACCGAAGCGCATATTCCCGGTGCCCTCTTGATGGAACGGGCCGGCGAGGGCATTGTCAGGCATCTGGAAGAGCACTATGGGCCAGCACAAGGCAAGACCGTTACCATCCTCTGCGGGAAAGGGAACAACGGAGGAGACGGAATGGTTGTGGCTCGCCTCCTGCGCCGCCGACGAGCAAAGGTGCACGTGGTGCTCCTCACGCCGATCACCGAACTCAGCCGCGATGCTACAACCATGTATCGTCGACTCGTTCGTATTGCAGGCCGAGCCGCAACTGTTCGGTTCCGCTCTGCTGACCACACACGATCCCTTCTCGCCTCCAGTGACATCCTCGTCGATGCCCTCCTTGGAACCGGCTTGTCCTCCGAAGTAACCGGGACCTATCGTGAAGCCATCGAACTCATCAACGGAGCCGGGAAACCCATCATCGCCATCGATCTCCCGTCCGGTCTCCATGCCGACAGCGGCGCCATCCTCGGGCAAGCGATTCGCGCCACGTTGACCATCACGTTGGGCCTCCCAAAACTCGGGCTCTATGTCGGTGCAGGGATCGACCGGGCCGGCGCAATCCGCGTCGTCGATATCGGTATTCCCTCTTCCTTTGTGGACGATATCGAGAGCCGGACACTGCTGCTGACAAGCGACAGCGCCTTTACAACCCTTCCAGAGCGCCGGCTCTCCGCCCATAAAGGGACCTTTGGCCATGCAGGAATTATTGCAGGCTCCGTAGGGAAAACCGGCGCAGCGGCCTTAGCGGCTCAAGCGGCTCTCAGAATGGGATCCGGTCTCGTGACCGTCGCCACGCCCAACAGCGTCAACGATGTACTGGAGGCCAAGCTGCTGGAAGCGATGACCCTGCCGCTCCCGGAAACGAAAGCACGCACATTGGCTCGATCAGGACTCGATCGTGTCGCCGCCTTCATCCAGGCACGCACAGCAATCGCCATCGGCCCCGGACTCTCGACCCATCCTGAGACCGTTGAACTCATGCAGTCGTTGATGAAATATCTGGACCGGCCTTCCGTCCTGGATGCCGATGCGCTCAACGCGTTGACCGGCCGCGTGTCGTTGTTGACCGAATGTCAGACGCCGCCCATTCTCACTCCGCACCCCGGCGAGATGGCCCGGCTCGAAGTTGATGCCACCACGCAGAGCGTCAATGCAGACCGCATCGGCACGGCCAGACGGTTTGCCAGAGAACGTGGTGTATTCGTCGTTTTAAAAGGCGCACGAACCGTCATCGCCCGCCCAGATGGGCTGGTCGCCATTTGTCCGACCGGGAATCCCGGCATGGCCACGGCTGGAACCGGCGATGTGTTGACCGGCATGATTGTCGGCTTACTGGCACAAGGGATTCCCTCATGGGACGCCGCCTGTGCCGCCACCTATTTTCATGGATCAGCCGGCGACATGGCAGCCCAACAACTCGGGCAGGCCGGCATGCTCGCCAGTGACCTGATTGCCCAGATTCCCTATGCGCTCCAGCGAACCAAAACGATTGAACGCCACTAAGTCAGCCAAGGCAACAGAGCCTGCCGCTCGCCGCCGCGCCACGCCGAGCCTGCCGTGGAAGCTGACGTCCTCCTCGCACCAGCAGACCGACTGGTTAGGCCAAGTGCTCGGACGTACGTTTCGGGGAGGGGAAACGATCGCACTCTACGGACCGCTCGGAGCCGGTAAGACGGCGCTCGTTCGCGGAATCGCGCAGGGTCTTGGCGCATCGCCAACGGCAGTGACCAGCCCGACCTTCGTCGTGATTCACGAATACCAGGGGCGGCTGCCACTGGCCCACATGGATTGGTATCGCATCCGCTCGCTCCGCGAGCTTGAATCGACAGGTGTGATGGAGTATTTCTCTGGCCAGACCGTGACAGCCATCGAATGGGCGGACAAAGGCCTTGACCTGCTGCCGCAGGACCGGATTGAGGTGACCTTGAGTCATCGTACCGCGCAGAGCCGATCGATTCAGTTGAATGCCACAGGTCCGACGTCTGAGGATGTCCTCGCGCGAGCGCGCAAAACACATCAGGCACCATCGCACCAAGGCTCGGACAAGAAGGGGACAACGAGGTCATGATAAGGCTGATTCTGGTCGGGGTCCTGCTCCTCCTCTCCCTGGCATTTTTCCTTCAAAATCAGGAACAGGAAGTGACGCTCCGGTACTTCTTCGGTCTGCTCGAAGCGTCAACGCCGATCTACAAGCCTATCCTCACTGGATTCGCGGTGGGACTATTAGTCTCCGGCATTCTGCTCTTTCCTCCATGGGTGAGAGGCCGGATCGAACTCCGCCGAAAAACCAAAGCGCTGCAAGAGGCTGAAGTGGACTTGGAACGGCTACGCCTCTCGCTCGATAAAGTCACCGGCCGCACTCCACCCACGATGACCGGCGAACCACAAAGAGACCGGCACGATGAGTGACGCAGACGCCTCACCGTTAATGCGGCAATACCGGGAAATTAAACGCGGGTATCCCGACGCCATTCTGCTATTCCGCGTCGGCGACTTTTACGAAATGTTTTACGAGGATGCGCAAGTCGCCTCGAAACTGCTCTCCATTGCCCTCACCTCTCGCGATAAATCCAGCGCCACCCCCATTCCATTGTGTGGCGTGCCGTACCATGCCGCGCAAGGTTATATCGCGAAGCTCCTTAAGGCCGGACGAACCGTCGCACTCTGCGAACAGGTGGAAGACCCGAAACTTGCAAAGGGTCTCGTGCGCCGAGAAGTCGTCCGTCTCTATACGCCTGGCACGTTGGTCGATACCGAATTCCTCTCTCCCGGCGAATCGCATTTCCTGGTTGCAGTGGCCTTCTCCGATACCATGGCCTCATCGGCCAAGGGACAATCCGTCATTGGGCTGGCCTGCCTGGATGTCTCCACGGGCGAGTTTTGGATGACGGAATTCCAGGGGGCGCAGGCGGAAACCCAACTCATGGATGAACTGGCTCGACTGGAACCGCGGGAAGTCCTGCATCAAGATTCCACGACACATGCCGGAGCCTGCCTGGCTCACCTGCGTGGGCCACGCCTCTGCGCACAACCTTCGGCCGCCTTCCACCCCAAAGACGCCGCGCAACTACTCCAGACACAGTTTGCCGTGCAATCGCTCGACGGATTCGGCTGCCGCGGCCTGACCGCCGGAATCGGAGCCGCCGGAGCGGTCCTGCGATACGTTCGTGAGACCCAGCCGACCGCCTCGCTCGCGCATCTCCGACGTCTGCACACACGCTGGAGCCGCGACTCCATGCATCTGGATAACGCAACGATTCGCAATCTCGAACTCGTGCGGCCGCTCGGCTTCGGCGAGCCCAGATCGGGACAGGACCAGTCGACGGTCCTATCGGTGTTGGACCGTACCGCGACAGCAATGGGCAGTCGCCTGTTGCGCGATTGGCTCGTCAGGCCACTCCTCGATCGAGGCGCCATTCAGGCTCGTCTGGACGCAGTCGGCGAGTTAAAAGACCGGATGCCACAACGGGTGTCGCTCCGAACCACACTTCGAGATGTGCAAGATATCGCCCGCCTCAGCAGCCGTCTGACGCTCGGCGTCGCAGGACCTCGCGAACTACTCGCCCTGAAACAATCCGTCAGCGCCCTGCCTGAATTATGGTCCCACCTCCAACCGTTTTCCGCTTCGCTGCTGGCTACAGTCCGTGAATCCTGGGACGACTGCCGCGATGTCCATGACACGATTGAGCAGGCCGTCAAGCCTGAGGCGCCGATGTCTCTCCGTGACGGCGGTGTGATTCGGGAGGGATACCATGCCGGAGTCGACGAACTGCGCAAGGCCAGCACCGAAGGCAAGGGCTGGATCGCCGCGCTAGAAGCCAAAGAACGGGAACGAACGGGAATCGATTCGTTGAAGGTTCGCTACAATCAAGTATTCGGCTACTACATCGAAATTACCAAGACGCACCTGTCCCGGGTCCCGCCCGATTACATCCGCAAACAGACGCTGGTGAATGCCGAACGATTCATGACAGCGGAACTGAAAGAGTTGGAAGAACGGGTCACAGGCGCTGAAAGTAAACTGCTGGCGCTCGAGCAGGAGCTATTCGATCAGGTCCGAAGCCGTTTAGCGAACGAGGTGTCTCGCCTTCAAGCGATGGCCCAGACCGTTGCGTTGCTCGACGTCCTCGCCGGTTTGGCCGAGACCGCCGCCTTACATCGCTACATCAAGCCACTCGTCGATGAGAGCGGCACGATCCTCATTCGTGAAGGCCGGCACCCTGTCGTGGAACAGCTCAGCAGCGATCTCACCTTCGTGCCCAACGACACGGCCCTCGACTGTGAGGGCAACAGACTGGTGATCCTCACCGGGCCCAACATGGCGGGGAAAAGCACCTATCTCCGCCAGGTCGCACTGATCGTGTTGTTGGCGCAAATCGGGAGTTTCGTGCCTGCGTCCGAGGCCCACATTGGATTAGTCGATCGGATTTTCACGCGTGTGGGTGCTTCCGACAACCTGTCTGCGGGCCAGAGCACCTTCATGGTGGAGATGATCGAGTCGGCTCATATCTTAAACAGTGCGACATCCCGCAGCTTGATTCTCCTGGATGAGATCGGTCGAGGCACCAGCACCTACGATGGACTCAGCATCGCCTGGGCCATTGCGGAACATATTCAAGACCGTCAGCACGTGGGAGCCAGAACCTTGTTCGCCACGCATTATCACGAGATGACGCAACTGGAAGGGTTACGGGAAGGGATTAAAAACTATTGCGTGGCAGTCCAGGAACGGGATGGAGACGTGGTCTTCTTGCGTAAGATTATACCGGGCGGCGCAGACCGCAGTTACGGCATTCACGTGGCCAAACTGGCAGGGCTCCCTCCCACGGTCATCGCCAGGGCGCAACAAGTCCTCGCCCAACTGGAGCAACCGGATACCACCATCGAGGGTACACCCGTATCGTTGGAGAGAGAGACACCACAGACCTCACTGCCTAAGCCCCATCCAATCATCGAGGAAATGAAACAAATCGACCTCTTCTCCATGACGCCACTCGATGCACTCAACCGCCTCGCTGACATCCAACGCCGGATCGGGCCAACCGGCCAAGACGGTCGCGACACATAAGAAAGGCGGCATCCCCTTTCGGAGATGCCGCCTTTACAAACAGAAACCGGCTCAGTTTAGTGAGCAGCCGCGGCCTTGTTGTACTCCGCAGTCCAAGGAACCAACCCACCAACGGGTTGACCACCAGGGATCAATACATCGTACAGCATGGGTGGCACAGCCTTCGGGGAGGTGTTCAACATCTGCTTCGCCGCGGCGCATCCTGCTTCACTCTCGTTCTTTCCTGCACAATCCTTCAAGCGAAGGGCAGAGATGCTGAGCGTCTTCCCCATGGAGCCAGCCACTTCCGGAAGCTTCTTGATCGAGGAAATGACCCGGTGATTCTGCTCTGGCTCCGTCACGGTAAACTCGATCAGGTCAGTCGTGCTGGAGGGTGGCACTTCCTTCGCGGCAGCAGGACCTGCATGAGGACGGCCCATCTTCTTCAACTCATCCCAAGCACCCTTGTCCGCGTAAAACTTCAAGGTCTTGCCCGGATGGATCTTCTGCCAGAAGAAACCGCTCTCGGCGTTTCCACCGAACACGGCCACATTGATCCAAACCGCTTCATCGTAGTGATCGAGGACAATGACGCGACCCTGAAGGGTCGTCGGCTTGCTCAAATCTCCCCACTCGAAACGCTCCTGGAATGACTCGATGGCTAACGCGGTGGAGGCTACGGAAACCCCCAGCGCTACAGCGGCCACCATGGCCCAACCTTTCGCATGAAACTTCATAATCGCGTCCTCCTTGCTGGACATAAATGAATTAAGGCTTGTCGAGGTCGATTACTTAATAACCTTAAACCCGGTGATCGTCCGACCGTCCAGGCTCACTTCCATGGCCACGAGCTCCTGGGAGGCCTTGATGATCTGGTCCATCAACGCTTTGTCCTTCACTGCCAGACGAACGGTCGTGGCAGCATGGTACCAACCGGAATAAGGATTGTTCTTATCGGTTCCGCCCACAAAGCCCCAGCCACAGCAAGAGAACAATGGATCTGGCGGCTTCACGTCGAGATCGGAGGAGGAACGGCCGTTCGGGGTTCCTGACGCCGGCTCACCGGTGTTCCAATATTGAATCCCGAAGAGCAACTCGCCATCTGGATTGTCCGCCCATTGCGACCAGACACGACCTTTCAAGGTCTTGGTGACTTCACCCTTCATCGGCTTTCCGCCGACAATGTTGTCGGTTGGGCCAGCCACACTTGGACCATCGGCCGCAACGGCAAATTCAGCCGTCAACATACCGAACATGGACAACATTGCCACGGAGGCTAAAACTGCAACCCTTTTCATACCTAGTCCCTCCTTCATAAAAATAACAACCGAAATAACCGATGGACACTAGTTTAAGTACGATGAATGAACAGAAACGGTTTCAGAGATCCTCCAATCACGAGCGATGGGTTTCGCCACCTCCTTTGCTCTCTCTCGCGTTGAGTCCCTCGATTGAGAATCGTTGTCAAAAAGTTCCGTCATGGTACTGAAACCGCGAAACACTGTCAAGGAAATGTTTCCCCTGTGGATAGATTCGAATTTCATCATAATAATGATTAATAATCAAATATTTATGACGACTAGCGCACTTAAAATTTTTACCATATTTGAGCGCTCGGCTCGCATCTATTAGAAAATTCTCATCTATAAGACTGGAGCGTGCCTGGTGCGAGAGGGCCCAAGCCGGTGATAGCGAGCGAATCCACATTGAAAAATTGACGGCCCACGTTGAACATCTGCTCTTCGCTCACACGATCGATGCGCGCCAGCATATCGTCCAGCGACGTATGCTTTCCGTATGTCAATTCGTCCTTGGCCAATTTGCTCATACGGCTATGCGAACTCTCCAGACTCAACATGAGGCTGCCCTTCATCTGGACCTTCGCCCGCTCAAGCTCTTTTCCGACAACGCCCTTGCTCCCCATCCGTCTGACTTCACGGCAGACGAGATCCACCACACGATCCACTTCTTTCGGTCTGGTCGCTGCATAGACAGTGATCATGCCGCCGTCAGAATAGCCGGACAAGTAGGAGTAGATGGAATAGACGAGACCTCGTTTCTCACGGACTTCCTGAAATAATCGCGAACTCACACTGCCCCCCAACACACTGTTCAGCGCATACAGGGCATACCGATCCTGATGTCCGGCGGGAACGCCTTTGAGGCCTAGACACAGATGGACTTGCTCCAACTTCTTCTTCTTCAGCAGGACACCGCCGCGCAAGTCAGGAGGACGGCGCCCGTTGGCAGGAGCCGCCTTGGCAGATCGGCCCTTGCCGAAATACTTTGCGACCAAGAGATCAAGCTTGTCCTGCTCAAAGTTTCCGGCGATCGACACCACGGTCTGGCTCGAATCGTAGTGGGCCTCGATATAGCTCAACAGATCCTGGCGTCGCAGTCCTCTGACCGTTTTCTCCCGGCCCAAGATAGAGCGACCGAGCGGATGACGCCCCAGCACTTGCCCCATGTGGAGCTCTTGCACGAGATCTTCCGGATCGTCCTGCACCATGCGGATTTCTTCCAGGACGACCTGTTTTTCTTTTTCGATGTCTTTGGGTACGAATCGGGAATGGTGAAACAGGTCGGAGAGGAGCTCTAAGGCTTGAGGCAGCTGCTGATCCAGCACCTTCACGTAATAGGTCGTCGTCTCACGCGAGGTGAAGGCATTCATCTCTCCGCCGAGTGCGTCGATTTCACGCGAAATCTCGGCGGAGGAACGCTTGCGCGTTCCCTTAAAGAGCATGTGCTCGATAAAGTGGGAATAACCAGCTTGGGGAGGCTGCTCGTCCCGCGACCCGGTGTTGACCCATACACCGACGGTCACCGACTTCAACGTCGGCATCCGCTCGGTTACGACCCGCACCCCGTTGTCCAGGACGAGCTTGCGATACAAGGCAGTTACCCGGCTGATGGATCAGGCGTAGCGGCCCCAGCCGGAGCCGGCATGGCTTCCTTGCGGCTCAGGCGGATCTTCCCTTGACGGTCCACTTCCATGACCTTCACCAAGATTTGATCCCCTTCCTTCACCTCGTCCGACACCGCCTGGACCCGATGGTGCGCCAACTGCGAGATATGCACCAGTCCGTCGGTTCCCGGAAGGACCTCGACAAACGCGCCGAAATCCATGATCTTTCGAACCGTGCCCATGTAGATCTTTCCGATCTCGACCTCTTCGGTGATCCGGCTGATCATTTCCTTGGCCTTCTCGGCCGAAGCGCCGTCGACCGACGCGATCGTCACGGTTCCGCTGTCATCGACATTGATCTTGACCCCGCAATCCGCAATGATGCCGCGGATCGTCTTGCCGCCCGGCCCGATGATTTCACGGATCTTGTCCTGCTTCACCTTCATCGTGAAGATCCTGGGCGCGTAAGCCGACAGGGTGGTTCTCGGCGCTTGGAGAGCTTTCTCCATACAACCAAGAATGTGTAAACGACCGGCTTTCGCCTGCTCCAACGCCTTCTGCATCAAGGCCGACGTAATCCCGCCGATTTTGATATCCATCTGGAGGGCCGTGACGCCCTGCCTGGTTCCGCAGACCTTAAAGTCCATATCACCCAGATGATCCTCGAGCCCGAGAATATCGGAGAGAATCATGACCCGGTCGCCCTCTTTGATCAATCCCATCGCGATCCCGGCCACGGCTTTGCTGACCGGCACGCCGGCATCCATCAACGCAAGGCTCCCGCCACAGACGGTCGCCATCGACGACGACCCATTGGATTCAAGGATGTCCGACACGATACGAAGCGTATAGGGAAAGGCGTCCTTGCTCGGAATCACCGGGGCCAGCGCCCGTTCCGCCAATGCACCATGCCCCACTTCCCGGCGTCCCGGCGAGCGAAGCGGCCGCGCTTCACCGACACTGAACGGCGGAAAATTGTAATGGAGCATGAAGGTCCTCATGTACTCCCCTTCCAACGCATCGATCCGCTGTTCGTCGTCCGAGGTCCCCAAGGTGACCACGGCTAAACTTTGGGTCTCGCCTCTGGTGAAAATCGCCGACCCATGTGTCCTGGGCAATGCGCTGACTTCGCAGGTGATCGCACGGATATCGGCCGGGCCACGTCCATCCGCCCGAGATCCCTTCTCCAGGATCATGTTCCGGACCTCGGTATATTCCAACTCATGGAACACCAGCTTAACGTGACGCTCCCGATTCGGATCGTCTGCGCTCTTGAGTTTTTGGACCGCGTCGTTCTTGACCTCGTCCAACCGCTCCTGCCTGGCCGCTTTGTTGGGGATCATGATGGCATCGCGGATACCTTGCGCCACCAGCGTCTTCACTTGCGCCGCAAGTGCGTTGTCGATCTGCTCCTTCGCCACCTTCCGCTTCGGCTTGCCGGCAAGGGCTTGCAGTTCGCGAATCTTGGCCACAATCTTCTTGATCTCGCTATGGGCGAGTTCGATCGCTTCAAGCATGATGGCTTCGGACAGTTCGTTCGCCCCTGCTTCGACCATCATGACCGCATCGGCCGTCCCCGCCACTACGAGGTGCAACTCGCTCTTCGCCACCGTCTCAAGATCAGGGTTGATCACGAACTTGCCGTCCAGCCGCCCGATCCTCACGCCCGCGATCGGATTATCGAACGGAATATTTGAAACGGTCAGGGCGGCAGAGGAGGCGATAATGCCGAGGATATCGGAGGAGCCGGTCTGATCGGCCGAAAGAACTGACGCAATGACTTGGGTCTCGAAGTAATAGCCCTCGGGAAAGAGCGGACGGAGTCCCCGATCGATCTGCCGGCTGGTCAGCACGGCCTTTTCCGATGGACGCGCTTCCCGCTTGAAATACCCGCCGGGAATCTTTCCGGCTGCGAATGATTTTTCCTGATAATCGACCGTGAGGGGGAGAAAATCGATGCCTGGCTTGGCAGTCTGTGACGCAACAGCCGTCGCCAAGACAACCGTGTCGCCGTACGTAGCCCAAATCGAACCGTCTGCTTGTCGTGCCACACGACCGGTCTCGAGTCGCAAGATGCGCCCGGCAACCTCTATTTCAACTGTGTGTACCATCTGAGTCTCCTCTGGTTAGGCCCCACAGATGCCCACAGAGAGGGACTTGAGCGATGAGGAACACTCCAGCCTCTGTCCGTGTTCACCTGTGCGACTGACGACTACGGTCCCGCTGTTGCGCCTCCTGGCGCGACAGCGGGACGGAATACTATTTCCTGATGCCCAATCGCTCGATCACTGCACGGTACCGCGCATCGCTGACGCCACGAAGGTAGTCGAGCAACCGCCGACGGCGGCCGACCAAGAGCAGCAGGCCACGCCTCGAGTGATGATCCTTCTTGTGGGTCTTGAAATGCTCCGTCAAATACGTGATCCGGGTGGTCAACACCGCGATCTGGACTTCCGGTGAGCCGGAGTCCGTCTCATGCTGCTGATACTGCTTGATCAATTCAGTTTTTGCTTCTTTGAGTAATGCCATGGTTTCCTTCCTGTTCCTTTCCGTCATCCGCAACGAACGCTTATACGTCCTGATCGATTAATACCTTCTCCACCTTGAGCGCATCTCCCGCGTTCGCCGGACACTTCCCGATCGCAATCAATCGTCCGTCGATATCATGGATGCGAACCGGCATATGTGGCTGGCGCTCGCCAGCAGCCGCCCCTTCCCAACGCAAGATTTTCCCCGCAGGCACTGGCGCGCCATGCCGCACGCGATCAGAGGTCTGTTCATCCACCACCGCCAGCGCAAACCGGCTTAACGACAGATCCAGCGACAACAGATCGTCCCCCAACCGGCCGAGGGCATGACGGGTGGCCACCTCGTCGATCGTCAGCGCCTGCTCGATCGTCAAGGGCCCCACTCGCGTTCGCTCCAACGCCAACATGTGACCACCGACACCTAAGGCTGCTCCAATGTCGGCGCACAACGTCCGCACATAGGTCCCTTTGGAGCAGACGATACGCAACGCCACATCCCGCCCCTCGATCCCCAACACCTCAAGGGTGTGGATGACAATGGTTCGGGCGTCCCGTGCAATCGTTTTGCCCGCACGAGCGGACTTATAGAGAGGAACGCCTGCGACTTTTACCGCCGAATACATCGGGGGAACTTGCTCAATCGGTCCGAGAAATCGACCGACCGCTTCATGGATCGCCGCCGATGTCAGTTGTTCCGTCGCCTGCCTGGCGAGGACCGTTCCCGTCGCATCCTGCGTGTCGGTGGTTTCGCCGAGTCGAAGCATGGCACAATATTCTTTATCCCACTCAACGAGATATTCGGCAATACGGGTTCCCCGCCCGATCAGCACGGGCAAAACTCCCGTTGCGGCAGGATCGAGGGTGCCGGCATGACCGACCTTCACTCCGCCGAGAAGATGCCGCACCTTCGCGACGACATCGTGAGAGGTCCACCCTGCTTCTTTTTTGATGATCAGTACGCCGTCGACCACGGCACAGCTCTGCGCGAGATCCATCATCACGTCCCCGATACTACGAACTCGTCTTCTCTTCGGACGACCCGCCCTCGGCCTCCGTATCGACGTGGAGCGCGTCCAGCAACTGCAACACACGATCGCCTCTCGGCCCGCTGACATCCTTGGCAAAGACGATTTCCGGCAGATACCGAAGCGAGAGTCGTCGACCTAGCTCACCTCGGATAAATCCGCTGGCTTGCTCCAACCCGACAAAGACGTTCCGCTCTTCGTCTTTCGTGCCCATGGTCGTCACAAACACACGAGCGATCCGCAGATCGCTCGTCAGCTTGACGTCGGTCACCGTCACGGACTGCACACGGGGGTCCTTGATCTTCCGCATGAGGATATCGGCCACTTCCATGCGGATTTGATCTGCCACACGATCAGCCCGATGATATCCAGTCTTGGCCACCGTGCACTCCACCAGGCATGCCGCCGTCACAACAATTCCACACGAGACTGGACGACTTCCACGGCTGGGACGCTCCGAATCAGGTTCAGCGCTTGGTCACACACTTGGTTGACGTATCGCCCTTCGTTGGCCACGCAGGCCAGCCCCAATACGGCCTTCTGCCACAAATCCTGCCCATCAACCTCAGCGACGGAGAGGTTGAACTTCTCACGCAATCGGTCCTTGAGACTCAACAGCACCTGCCGCTTATCCTTCAACGACTGACTCCCAGGGATAAACAGCTCGACCGTACAGAGCCCGACAATGATACCCACAGGGCAGACTCACACCTTAGAGCTTTGCGGCAATCTTATCGATCGCGTAGGCTTCGATGATGTCCCCGGACTTGATGTCGTTGAAATTCTCGACGCTGATTCCGCATTCGTAGCCCTGCTGCACTTCGCGGACATCGTCCTTGAAGCGGCGCAACGACCCGAGCTTGCCTTCGTAGACCACCACATTGTCGCGAAGCACCCGGACCCCGACCGCCGCGCGGCTAATCGTGCCGTCCACCACGTAGGCTCCGGCAATGACGCCAGCCTTGGACACCGTGAAAACCTGCCGCACCTCGGCCCGTCCCAGAATCCGCTCCTTGAGCGTCGGCTCAAGCAGCCCTTCCATCGCGGCCTTAATCTCGGTCATCGCGTCGTAAATAATGGTGTACTGCCGGATGTCGACGCCTTGCTGTTCGGCCAGGGCGGAAGCCTTCGGCTCCGGCCTGACATTGAACCCGATTACGATGGCGTTCGACGCGGAAGCCAGCAATACGTCGGATTCCGTGATCCCACCCACACCGCTGTGAATAACGCGCAACTTAACCGCGGCAGTGGCAAGTTTTTCGACGCTGGCGGTCAGCGCTTCGGCCGACCCCTGAACGTCGGATTTAATTACCAATGCCAGCTCCTTCACGGAACCTTCTTTAATCTTGGCAAACAAATCGTCGAGGGTGACTTTCGCCGACCCCGACAAATCAGTCGTTCGCTGCTTATGGGCGCGATCTTCCGCAATCTCTCGCGCAACCCGCTCATCCTTCACAACTTGGAAGACATCGCCCGCAGAAGGCACACCGGGAAGCCCGGCCACTTCGACAGGGATGGAAGGGCCGGCCGCCAACACCTTGGCTCCCGTGTGCGCTATCAATGCGCGCACTTTCCCGCTAAATACTCCGACGACGAACACATCGCCGACGCGAAGCGTCCCGCTCTGAACCAGCACGGTCGCCACGGGGCCACGTCCTCGTTCCAGCTTGGCCTCCACCACAACACCCTTGGCCATCCGATGCGGATCCGCCTTAAGCTCCAGCACTTCGGACTGCAAAAGAATCATCTCCAGCAACGTATCCAAACCGGTCTTTTCCTTGGCTGACACCTCAACCATGATCGTATCCCCGCCCCAGGACTCGGAGATCAACCCATGTTCGGATAAGGCGTTCTTGACACGATCGACGTTCGAGCCGGGCTTATCGATCTTATTGATGGCCACAATAATCGGAACGGCTGCGGCCTTGGCGTGGTTGATCGCTTCAATCGTTTGCGGCATCACGCCATCGTCCGCTGCCACGACCAGGATGACGATATCGGTAATCTTGGCACCGCGACCGCGCATGGCGGTAAAGGCTTCGTGACCGGGCGTGTCCAGGAAGGTCACCTGCTTCCCGCGGACCGTCACCGTGTAGGCGCCGATATGCTGCGTAATTCCGCCGGCCTCGCCCTCCGCCACTTTTGTTTGCCGGATCGCATCGAGCAGCGACGTCTTGCCGTGGTCGACATGGCCCATGATCGTCACGACCGGCGGCCGCGACTCAAGTTGAGCGTCTTCCTCCGTCTGCACGACGGACTCCAACAACTCTTCTCCGACCTTCTCCGTCGAGAGATCGAGCTTGATCCCGTTCTCTTCCGCAATCATCACGGCCGCGTCCACATTCATCGTCTGATTGAACGTGAGCATCTGGCCCATATCCATCAACTTGCGCATAATATCGGCCGGGCGTTGACCGATCAGCTCGGCAAACTCCTTCACCGTCATACCAGCTGTAAACTTAAAACCCTTCCGCCGCGGCTTAGTCACTTCCCCTGGCGCGCTATGATGCACGTGCTTACCACGGTCGTCACGGCGTTGGTGCAATGGAATGGCACGAAGATCCTGCCAGCGAGCCGCATCCTCACGCAGTCGAAGCTCTTCTTCTTCCCGCGTACGGCCAGGCTTGCGAGCCTTCTTCGCCTTCTCTTTCAATCCCTCGGCCTGTAACTCTTCGAGAGAGAGGGGTTTCTTTTTTCCAGCAGTCAGATCAGGGCTGGGTGCGGCAGCAGGCTTGGCAGCAATAACTGGAGGCGGCGCAATCTGGGCTCCCGCAGCAGGCGTCAGATCCGGCATCGGCGTCAACTCAGGATGCGGAGCGAGTGGTGTCTCAATAATGGGATGAGCCAACGCAGGACTGACGACAGGAGCATCGACGGTCGTTCCGCCGCTGCCGATCGCTTCAACGGCTGGCTGGGAAGCCACGACTTCAGCGGGCGGCTCGTCATCCCGCTTGCGTTTAATCAGAATCCGGCGCTTATCGGACTTAGCGGCATCCTCCGCCACCGGAGCGGCCTGGGCCGACCCGGCCTTTGCCCCCGCGACAACCTTACCCCGACCGGCATCGGCTTCTTTGCCTGTTACTTTCGCGGCGGTTTTGGCTTTTGAACCGAGCTTTTCCAACGCTTTCTGCACCACGTCGTCCTCCAACGCACTACTGTGCGAAGCGACGGCGACGCCCATCCGCTTCAATTCAGGAATGAGTTCACGGTTTTCCATCCCGAGCTGCTTAGCCAATTCGTAAACGCGCATGAGGATTTGACACCTGTTCTTCTTTACCCGGCATCCGACTCCGACTCTGCCCGAGCTTGTAATTCCTGTTCCCTGGCTTCTTGTTGCTGATGCAGCGCCTCGGTTTCCTCTGCCAATGCCGCCTTGATATCGTTATCCCGCTCGGCCTTTTCTTTTTCGTACTCCGTCGCGCTGATAATATCGATCTTCCAGCCGGTCAGGCGGGCTGCCAATCGCACGTTCTGGCCATTCTTTCCGATCGCTAACGACAGCTGAGAATCCGCCACGACGACCAACGCCGACTTCTTCTCCTCATCGACGCCGACCTTCTCAATACTCGCAGGATTCAACGCCTCGGCGATGAACACACGCGGATCAGAGGTCCAGGTAATGATGTCGATTTTTTCTCCGCGCAGCTCGCGGACGACGGCTTGAACCCGCGACCCCTTGATTCCCACACAGGCTCCAACCGGATCGACGGCTTTCTCGCGCGACGTCACGGCAATCTTCGTCCGATCGCCAGGTTCCCGCACAATCGACTTGATCTCGACGATCTTCTCAAGGACTTCAGGCACTTCCAATTCGAACAGCTTCGACACGAACTGGGGATGACTGCGCGTCAAGATGACCTGGACATCCTTGGGCGTCCGGCGCACTTCCAGGAGCATGGCCTTCACCCGATCGCCACGGCGATAGGTTTCCCGCGGAATCTGCTCCTGAATCGGCAACACCGCCTCCGTCTTGCCCAAATCCACCAGGTAGTTCCGGCGCTCCATCCCGAGAATGATGCCGTTGACCAGATCTCCCTGCCGCGTCGAATATTCCTTTTGAACCGCT
The DNA here is from genome assembly GCA_030682135.1 of Nitrospirota bacterium. Taxonomy (GTDB): domain Bacteria; phylum Nitrospirota; class Nitrospiria; order Nitrospirales; family Nitrospiraceae; genus Palsa-1315. Next base: position 45,075 of record JAUXQT010000061.1, read on the forward strand.
TCCCATTCGGCCTCACGGACCTTCTGGAAAATCACTTGCTTGGCAGTTTGCGCCGCGATCCGTCCCAAGTCGCTCATCTCGATGACCGACCCGATCTCGTCACCGACCTCTGCCTCGCTATCGAACTGGCGGGCTTCCTGTAGGGAGACCTCTGTTTTGGGATTGGCGACCACATCAACAATGGTCTTCTTCGACACGACGGAGATTTCACCGGTCTTGGAGTCTATCTCGACCTGAATGTTCTCAGCCTGCCCGAAACGTTTCTTGGCAGCCATTTGAAGGGCCGACTCAATCGCCCCGATCACTCGGCTCTTCTCGATGCCCTTTGACCGACCAAGTTCGTCGATGACCGAAATCAATTCTCGATTCATAGCTCACTCTCCGGCAGCTGCCCTTGCAGCCACCATCCTAAAAGCAGCGATATGTCTATACCGCGGTAATCGACTCCCGTACCCCTAAAACGTGACGACGCGTCGCGCTTCAGCAATCGAGTCGAACTCAAGAATAACTGTCCGCTCAGGGCGCGCATCGCTCACCACGACCGTAATGCCCTGCTCACTCACTTCCGTCAACAGCCCGACCACACGCCACTGTCCGTCGATCGGCTGCTTGAGCTTGACGCTCACCTCTTTGCCCACTGCCCGGCGATAATCCTGAACCCGCCTGAAGGCCCGATCCAGACCCGGCGAGGAGACTTCCAACGTATAAGTATGGGGAAACGGATCAGCCACATCCAAGGCCGGACTGATCTCGAGATGTGCACGCCCACAATCTTCTACCGTGACGCCGCCCACCTTATCGATGTACACGCGAACGACCGACCGCGTACCTTGCCCGACACAGACGACGTCAACTAATTCCAGACCCAAGGCCCACAGGATGGGCGACACCACTTCGCTGATGCGATCGACGACTGGTCGGAATTCCTTCACCGACACCCCTCGCCCTGCTTCTTTGGAGTCAATCATTTCTAGAGATTAAACAAAAAAGTGGGCCTGAGCCCACTTCCAGTGCCGAGACCATAACATGCCCCCTATGCCAAAGCAAGAGCCTAGCCGACCAGCCTCGTGAAGTCCGAGGCGAGCCGCTGGGCGATCGGACCAGGCCGTCCATTGCCAATAACTTTTCCATCTATACGAACAACGGCCAAGACTTCGACCGTGGTCCCGGTGAGAAACACTTCGTCGGCTTCATAGAGATCCGCCTGCGTGACAAAACGTTCCTGAATCGGCAGGCCCCCGCTTCGAGCCAGATCCAGCACGACGGCCCGCGTGACCCCGGACAAAATGCGCGGTCCTTCCGGAGCCGTCATCACTGTTCCTCCCCGGACCACCATCACGTTGCTGACCGCCCCCTCCGTCACCAAGCCCTCTTTGACCAAAATGGCTTCAAACACGTGAGCCTGCTTGGCCTGCTGACGTGCGAACACATTCGCTAACAAATTCAGACTCTTGATATCGCAGCGCCCCCATCGAATGTCTTCGATCGTCATGGCCTCCACACCGGCGGCCGGCACCGACTTGTCGAGAGGGTGGAATTCGCGAACCGTCATCACAACCGTGGGCGCCACTTGAGCCGGATAGACATGATCGCGGGGAGCGGCGCCCCTGCTCAGCTGAATGTAGATTTTGGCTTCAGGATAGGTCGCCCGTTTAATTCCTTCCAAGACATGGCTTGTCCAGTCGGCACGAGAATAGGGCTGCGTCAAATCAAGCGCCGCAGCACTACGCTCGAGTCGAGCCCAATGGGCCTCGAGTGCGAATGGACGCCCCTTGTAGGTGCGGATCACTTCGTAGACGCCGTCGCCGAACTGAAAGCCTCGATCGTCGATCGAGATCTTGGCCTCGGCCAACGGCACAAACGATCCATTGATGAACGCGACATCCGGCACGGCTACGCACTCCTCCGAGACGAAGAGTCGGGAGCCGTCACCTCGAAGACCCGCCGGTCTTCAGCCGTAAACTTCCACCCCATGCGTTTTTCAAACAACACCCGGTGGGTCCCCGGCCTCATCACCTGAAACTCGAACGTCCGCTGCCCATTATCAACCGCATTGTTTCCGGCGATACGCTGGTAGTCGTCAGCCAATAGGGCCAGCCCCGTCGAATCATAGGTCGGAACCCAGAGCTCCCCTCGCGTCCTATCCTCCCAGAGACGGATCTGGAGGGGACGTTCAAGCGTCGTCTCAATTACCTTTACCCCATCTGAGGATTTGAGGCCATCATGGTCGGAACCGGAGGTCATACTCATCGTCACGTACGCGGCAACCCGCGCCTTATCATTCGCCCGATCAACACGTATTATGTTTTCCGCCGGGGCCCGACACAGATCTCCGTGCCTTCTATCCGCACGTCATAACTTCCCACGCAATATCCGCCGCCATCCGTCCCTTGTCCGTTTCGAACGTCGAATGCCAGATCGTGCCAGGGACAGGCCACGACAAAGCCTTTGACCCGCCCTTCACACAAGGGGCCGCCCTCATGGGGGCACAAATTGTGGATCGCAAAATAGGCCCCATCAATATTGAAGAGCGCAATCTCGCGCTTGTTCACCGTCACGACTTTTGCCTGCCCGGGCGGGAGCTCTTCAACCTGGGCAACGGATTGAAACCCTTCTAGCATGCCACACCGACCCCTCTCTTCATGCTTCGCACCACCCTCGCGTGCGCTACATCCGAAGTGTATATTTCAACTCCTGTCCCACGGTAACCCCTTCGCGCTTGATGAAGCCAGCCTCTGCTTGAATCGCGTAGCGGACCACTTCAGGAGAGGAACTAAACTTGGGACAGTCATCGTCCAGACAAGGAGCGGCATCTTCCCTGAGCCCCACAATGTGATGACTCTCATCAACCCACATGATATCCACTGGAAACCGATAGGCCTTTGTCCAAATATGGTTCTGTCCGGTCGACTCGAAGATATAAAGCATTCCGCTATTCGCTGGCAACGTCTCTCGAAAGGCAAGACCGAAGAGCAGCTTCTCCGGTGTGTCCGCAACTTCCGTCTCAAGCACATGACCGTTCGGAAACGACACGATAATGATCGTCTCGTCTTTTCGATCGATGAGAAAAAACGACGCGCTCATCAAGAAAATTGCCATGAGAACGAGCGTAATGATGCGCTTCTTTTTCTGCTCGCGATCGCTTATTGATATGCTGGCCATAAGTATTTCATCTCGCGACTCATCGTGAGTCAGTGGGCCCAAAGGCCCATTCACATAGGGAGGCTAGGCCTTCTGAGCAAGTGCCGTTCTGTTGACTTGGAAAAGAGCGACAGACTAGAATGGCATTCACGTCGCGGCACGCACTATGTCGTGGCGGGGCGGACTTGTCAACCGTGTGTGTCTCTATTGTAGTGAGAAGGAGGCGAGGGTCATGGCGCTGCTGATTACCGATGAATGTATCTCCTGTGGGGCCTGCTTGCCCGAATGTCCGAACGAGGCGATTTTTGAAACTCGCAGCGACGCGGAAGCGAAGGGTAACCATGTCGGCGACGGCCAGGGAGTCGGCGATAGTATTTATATCATTACGCACGACCGCTGCACCGAGTGCGTCGGACACTTCGACGAGCCCCAGTGCGCCGCTGTCTGCCCGGTTGATAATTGCTGTATCGCCGATCCGCTCTATCCGGAAACGACGGAAGTCCTTCTCGATAAAGCCAGGACACTCAATCCCGATAAGGCAATTGATCCTGCCAAGATCTGGAGTGGCGTGCGCAACTAGCTCTCATTCATACGTCAACAAGAGGGCCCTGCTTTTCCCCCGAGAAGCAGGGCCTTCCTGTTTCTACAGTCACCTCCACAACGACCCTCATGTAGATTCCTACTCCCTGTCAGGCGTAGGATTATTCGTGACATATTGAATTCTCATCCGGCTCTTTTCTCTTGATGGAGCCAAAGCGCTTGTTCATCCCTCACAAGGAGGTGCCCCATGCGGTATCAGTGGATCGTCATGAGTGCGCTCTGCGGAATCCTCACCATGCCAACGCTTGCCAAAGCCAGCACAGGCGATCTAGGAGCCATCATCGAAACCTTTGTCGCTCGACAGTTCCCCGATGCAGCGAGCCACTATTGGGTAATCAATGGGACACAATGGGATGGGGATGAAATGGTTGTGGACATGCACACCATCGTCAGCGAGAGGCGTGAAGCGGAACCGACCTTACGCCATTTCCTGCTGCTGATCGTGGCAGGAGAGCTCAGAGGGGTTCAGAACATTCCGCTCGAGCCAGGAGCTGACTGCCGAGCCGAAGAAGATGTGTAATGGCAGCGCTTGAATCCACCGTCCTTGCATAAAAAAACCACCGCCCCCTTCGCGCTATCGCAAAGAGGGCGGTGGCCAAATACTTCTACCAAAAACTTCTACTTGATCATCAAAATCTTGCCACCGACATGGGCCGGGTGCAAATGACAACGATAGGTCAAGGTATTCCCCTGAGTCGCATAGAACATGTCGCTGGTCGGAATTCCGATGTACTTGGTTTCGCCTGGCTTCAACACCACTTGGGCCTTCATCACAAACGGCGAACCGGCATTTACGGCATCGGTCATCTGAAATCCATGATCAGCGGTCGAATTGTTCGTCACCTTAAGCAGCACTGGACGACCGGGCCGAACTTTGAAATCGATGATCGTGACGGGCGGATACCACGTCTTTAAGGTTCCAATCTCGATCGCGAACAGCTCGGCATCGACATCCAGCTCCTTGAACGACTGCCCTACGACTGAGCCAGTCTCCAAATCCCCGATTTCGACTCCGCCTGCCTGGAGCGCAAATGCTGAAGATGCCCCAGCCATGACCATCACGAGGCCGAAGAAGACCCCTAACATCGTCTTGCCCATGACCTACCTCCTTAAGAAAGAAGAAGAGATGTGATTAGGTTGGTAAATAACTACCGACACGACCTGGTAGCCTACACCATGCTGACTACTACTTCTCTGCGTGTAACTCTTAATTATGTTCTGCCACTATGCCCGCTCTTCAAGAGGCAACCTTATAGCACAGCGACGAAAACGGAAGCAAGAAGGTTAATCTGCCATTTTTCAAATGACTGCTATCTATAGTAGCCGCGTATAATCAAGACAAGTCACAATGACTTCAATGACTTAGTGCGTTGTCACTGCCTCCGGCTGTCCCTCCGGGACCGTGGATCCGATCAAAAGATCATAGGGCGCATAGTTGTCGGTTAACACGACACCTGCTTCCCAGGGTTCCGTGCGATGGGTACTCAGCAGAGCAATCGCTTCGAACGGGAGGCGCTGTTGTTCGACCAATGCATTGACCTTGTCTGCAGTGACAGCGAGCTGGTGCTGCGCGAGCGGAGCGCCAGCAAAGAAAATCAAATTCTCCGATTTCGTCTGAGCGGACTTCCAGGGCCCCTTGACCGCAAAAGACTCGACGTGAGGGAACGACCCTCGCATCGTCTGCACGACTGCATTGGCCCGCAAGAGATCGCCTCCCTCGCCCGACGAGGCCAAATTCACTGCGAGAACACCCTTCGGCGACAGATGGGCCCGCAACTCCGCGAAGAACTCCACCGTGGTCAGGTGAAACGGAATCATGTGCCTGGCAAACGCATCAACCCAGATGAAGTCGTAGGTCCGCTCCGTGGAATTGAGAAAGACCCTGGCGTCACGTGCATGTACATGATGCTGAGGAGGCGGCTGATAGGCAAAATACTCTTCGGCCATGCGAACGACCACCGGATCGAACTCGACCACATCCAACTCGAGTTCAGGCCA
>JAUXQT010000008.1 GCA_030682135.1 Nitrospirota bacterium
CCGCCACAAACAGACTGCCTGGGTCGTAGATCACCGGGGTGCCGTTGTCTGAGACGAAGGCCACATCATGCCCCTGCGTGAGTCGATGCAGAAGGAGCTCTACTTTTTCTTGGCGATTGAGCGGGCCGTAGCTCGTGATCGTCGCGATGATGCCGTGATGGGTCAGGAGTGCCTGGGTCACGCGTGGATCTTCTGACGCAATAATCGAGACTCGGCGCAACGTGGCAAGTGCCCGAAGCGTGATGTCGTCAGGGTGGCCAATTGGCGTGCCGACGATGTAGAGGGTGCCGGGTATCTTCCGATCGTTTGGTTGACTCCCATCTTGCCCCATCGATATAATTCCTCGTTTCATGCGTGTCTTTTTGTCCTGAAAAGTTGAGGGGATAGCACTCTATGGCCGCCATGTTTTTCATGGTGACGATGGCCCTGTATTTTGCGGCCACCGTTTCTTTTCTTGCGTATTTGCTCTGGCCTTCAGAGGCCTTGTCCAAAGCCTCGTTGGGCATGACAGCGATCGGGTTTGCCGCTCATACTATTGCGTTGGTGGCGCGAATGGTCGGAACGGCAGACGTCTCGCCACCCGGGTTTCATGAAGCCCTGTCGTTTTTTTCCTGGATGCTGATTCTCGTTTTTCTTGCTGTAGAGTTCCGTCATCGTCTGCATGTGCTTGGTTCGTTCATCGTTCCACTGGCCCTCGTGTCGCTCGTCTCTGCCGCGGCCTTGCCAGAAACCGCTCCGACGTTGAGCCCTGTGTTTCGTACGCTGTGGGTCCATGTCACACTGAGTATGCTCGGGACCGTGGGGTTTGCGGTCGCCTTTGTCGCTGGTCTCATGTATCTGATTCAGGACAGGCTTCTCAAGTCTAAACGCTTCAATGTCCTCTACTCAAAACTGCCTGCGCTGGATTTTCTCGACCACCTCAATCAGCAATCGATCGTGATGGGATTTCCTCTGCTGACGCTCGGCATCATCACCGGGGCGTTGTCCGCCGAGTTCTCTCGAGGGTCGTACCTGAGCTGGAATCCCGAGCAAACATGGGCGTTGGTGACATGGGTATTCTACTTCGCCGTGTTGCTCGGACGGCTCACGGTGGGCTGGCGAGCCAAACGAGCTGCCTATTTGACGATCATTGGGTTTGCCGGAGTGGTACTGACCCTCATTGGCGTGGTCCTCAAGGGCCACGGACCGGTGTCTTGATATGCATATTGTTGTTGTCGGTCTGAGTCATAAGACCGCTCCGGTTGAAATTCGCGAGAAACTCGCGATTCCTGAGAGCCGGATGAATGAAGCCCTGACCCGTCTCTGTTCGTATCAAGGGGTACGGGAAGGCATATTGCTGTCGACCTGTAATCGCGTCGAGGTCTATGCCGTCGTCGATGAAATTGAAGCGGGGTATGGTCGTATTCAGGAGTTTCTGGCCGATGCCCACCTGTCGCTGTCCTCAGAGCAATTGACTCCCCATCTCTACTGGCACCAAGGGGATCGGGCGATCAGCCATTTGTTTCGTGTGGCCTCAAGTCTCGACTCGATGATTGTCGGCGAGTCGCAGATTCTGGGACAGATTAAAGATGCGTTCGAGGTTGCACTTACCCATAAGTCGACCGGCATCATTCTGAACAAAGTCGTGAAGAAGGCGATCTCCGTCGCCAAGCGAGTGCGGACGGAAACCAAAATTGCCGAGATGGCGGTGTCGGTCAGTTATGCCGCGGTCGAGTTGGCCAAGAAAATCTTTTCGGATCTCAGCGAGAAGACGGTGTTGTTGGTGGGGGCGGGGGAGATGGCCAAGTTGGCGGCCAGACATTTTATTGCCAGCGGGGTCCGTCATGTGCGGGTCACGACGAGGAATCCGCAGCATGGAATGGAATTGGCCGATCGATTCGGCGGCACCGCGGTTCCCTTCGAACAGTTTCGGGAAGACATGGCGTCTGCCGATATTGTGCTGGTCTCGACCGGCGCCGCGCATTATCTCGTGAGCGAGGACGATGTGCAGCGATCGGTCAAACAACGGATGAATCGCCCGATGTTCTTGATCGATATCTCGGTCCCGCGCAATATCGATCCGGCGGTGCGTCATGTGGATAATGCGTTTCTTTTCGACATCGATGATTTGAAAGCGCGGGTTGAACAGAACCGAGGTGGACGTTTGCTGGAGGCCGAGAAGGCCGAGCAGATGGTGGTGGATGAGGTCGGGATCGTCCGGCAATGGCTTCAGTCGCTGGAAGTGACTCCCACCATCATGGCGCTCCGTACGAAAGCCGATGAGATCAAACGGGCGGAGGTCGAGAAGACTTTGGGGCGGTTGGCGAATCTCTCCGAATCCGAGCGTGAACTGGTCGAGACGATGGCATCCTCGATCGTAAATAAGCTCATTCATAATACGATGGTGACGCTCAAGGCCGAGGTGAATTCTTCGGATGGGGTTGCGTTCGTCGAAGCGGCGAGGCGATTCTTCAGCCTTGGGGATCCCGCGGGCTCGACCGTCAACGGGAGTGCAGTAGAGAGCCATATCCAGAGTCGTGAAGAGGCGACGCCAAAAGCTGGCGCGAAGACACCGGATCGATGAATGCAGCAATTTTATGGGGAAGACCCGCACAGGACCGACACTCTTTACCTGTCCCAAATGTCGAAAGACGTATCTGGGACATGATCCCTTGCCCGATTGTCCTGCTTGCGGGTTCGATTATCGCGAACGGGAAGGGTTCCGGTGGGATGTGCTGGTCTACCTCTTGTCGATTCTTGGGTTGATCAGCTTTTTACTCGTCTCGTCCTCCTATAGAAGTTTCGTCAGCGGGACCCTATCCAGCGAGACGTCACGGGCGGACCACGACACTGTAGAGAAACTCCCGGGCGGCGAACGGGCCGCGACGTTTCATACTCCATATCATGATACGAGTCGGTGAAAGGGAGCCATGTCGAAAGTCAGCCATGAACGATTGAACGTCGTGTTGGGAACGCGCGGTAGCAAATTGGCAGTGCATCAGAGCGAGTGGGTACAGGCACAGTTGCACGCGTTGGCTCCCCATGTAACGGTCACGTTGCGGCGGATCCAGACATCAGGGGACAGGATTCTCGACGTTCCGTTGGCTCAAATCGGCGGGAAGGGGCTCTTTGTCAAGGAGATCGAGGAAGCATTGTTGAGCGGCGAGATCGATCTGGCGGTGCATAGCATGAAAGATGTCCCCACGGAACTGCCCGATGGGCTGGAGATCCTCTGCGTGCCGCCTCGCGAGGATCCGCGGGATGCCCTGATCAGCCGTGACGGAAAGTCGTTCATGGAGCTTCCGTTGGGTGCGAAGATCGGGACCAGCAGCCTTCGCCGTCAATCGCAGCTCCTGCATGCGAGACCCGACCTCACCATTGCGATGTTACGTGGGAATCTGGATACCCGTCTCAAAAAATTGCATGAGGGACAGTTCGATGCCATCGTGCTCGCCGCAGCCGGACTTCGACGATTAGCTTGGGCTCATGAAATTACAGAGTATCTGGCGCCTCAGATTAGTTTGCCTGCCATCGGCCAGGGCGCGCTCGGCATTGAGGGCCGGAGGGACGATGCCTTCATTCGTTCCCTCTTGAGCGGCTTGGACCATGCGCCGAGTAAGATCGCCGTTCTCGCCGAGCGTGCGTTGCTCCATCGGCTTCAAGGAGGCTGTCAGGTCCCAATCGCCGCCCATGCAACATTAACCGGCACACAGGTGAGATTGGAAGGCGTCGTGGCCAGTGTGGACGGCAAGGAACTCATTCGCGATTCTGTTGAAGGCACGATCGAGGATCCTGAGTCGATCGGTGTTCAACTCGCAGAACGATTGCTTGCGCGCGGGGGCGAGAGAATTCTCCAAGGGATCTACGGGACGGCATGACGAAGACGAAAAGGTCAGGAAAGGTTTATTTGGTTGGAGCGGGACCAGGCGATCCTGGCCTCCTGACCCTGAAAGGGAAGGCCTGCCTGGAGCAGGCCGATGTCGTGCTCTACGATTTTCTCGCCAATCCGGCCTTGCTGCAGTATGCTCCGGCCACGGCACAGCGGATTTATGTCGGGCGACGGGGGCGTGGTCAGTATCGAGACCAAGCCGATATCAATCGGCTGCTGATTGAACGGGCTCAAGAGGGACATGTAGTGGTCCGGCTCAAGGGAGGAGATCCCTTTGTCTTCGGACGCGGCGGTGAAGAAGCCGAAGCGGTGGCCGCTGCAGGGATCGATTTTGAGGTGGTGCCCGGGGTGACTGCGGCGATTGCGGTGCCTGCCTATGCGGGTATTCCGGTGACCCATCGCACCCTGGCTTCCACGGTCACGTTTGTGACCGGTCATGAAGATCCCACCAAACCGGAGACCCTGTTGGAATGGCCTAAATTGGCTGGGGCATCCGGGACGCTCGTGTTCATGATGGGGATGAAGAATCTCCCCTCGATTGTTGGCCACTTAGTGGCAGAAGGCAGGTCGTCTGAGACGCCGGTAGCGGCGATTCATTGGGGGACCAAAGCCGATCAACAGACCATCGTGGGGACCTTGGATAATATTGTGGCGAGAACCGAAGCCGTACAGCTCGAACCGCCGACGGTGATCGTCGTGGGTGAGGTGGTGGGGCTACGAGGGCAGCTGAATTGGTTTGAAACTAAGCCGCTCTTCGGGAAACGCATTGTGCTGACCAGGGCTCAAGAGCAGGCGCACGAGTTCTCTCAGTTGCTTGCGGCCTACGGAGCGGAGCCAGTGGAGGTGCCGACGATTCAAATCGTCCCTCCGGTCAGTTGGCAGGCGATCGATGATGCGATCAATCGTCTCAGCACCTATCAATGGCTGATCTTTACCAGCGTGAACGGGGTCACGCCGTTCATGGATCGTCTCCATGCAGCAGGTAAAGATGCGCGCGCCTTGGCACTGCTTCGTATTTGCGCGATTGGACCGCGCACGGCACAGGAATTGAGCATTCATGGATTGAGGACAGATATCGTTCCAGCCGAGTTTCAAGCAGAGGGGGTCATCGCCGCGTTGGCTCAGGTGGGCATCCGTGGGAGCCGCCTGTTGATTCCACGTGCCGAAGTCGCTCGTGAGATCTTGCCGGAACAGTTGAGTGAGTTGGGGGCGATTGTCGATGTGATTCCGGTCTACCGGACGATCGCCCCGACGGTGGATGTCGCCTCTTTGACGCAGCAGCTTCGCGATGGCCGGGTGGCGGCGCTCACTTTTACGAGTTCATCCACCGTGCGTAACTTCGTGGAGCTCTTTGGCGGGCAAGAGGCGGTCACGAAACTTGTGGCGCAGGTGGCGATTGCCTGCATCGGACCCATTACGGCACGTACGGCAGAAGAATATGGGTTGACGGTGACGATCATGCCGACTGAAAATACGGTACCGGCATTGGCCGAGGCCATTGTCCGGCATTTCAGTGAAGGGGCGCGAGTGGTGGTTTCTGCTCAGGGATAGGTCGCGATAGACGACGGGGTACGGAACTGAGTTGTTTAGTAAGAGGGGGGGGGATTCTCATGGTTGCAGTTAAGTCGTTCATGGTTCCGAGAGAGAAGTTTATTACGGTTGAGCGGGATACCGATGCCCAGACAGCGGCACGTATCATGCGGGATCGTGGGATTGGCAGCTTGTTCGTGACGAACGGGAAGGAGGTTGTCGGCATTCTGACCGATACCGATATGGTGCGGCGGGTGGTGGCGGCTGGAGCGGATACTCATAAGACGACGGTTGAGCAGATTATGTCGGCCCCGATCTTGACGATCGAGGAGAATAAAACGTTGCTCGATGCCAACGATCTGATGGCTCAAACGCATGTTCGCCATCTTGGCGTGACGCGGGATGGCGGGTTGGTCGGCATGATTTCCGTCCGGGACCTCGTCGTGTTTTTAACGAATCTTCCAAGAAAGTAATTCGATGGCTTTTCCCATTCAGCGGCTCAGACGGTTGCGGCAGCATGAGGCCTTTCGCCGTATGGTGCGGGAGACGAACCTGGCCCCTTCGGATTTCATCTATCCGCTGTTCGTCGTCGAAGGACGAGATCGGCGGGAGGAGATCGTCTCGATGCCGGGCCAGTTCCGGCTCTCGGTCGATCTCTTGGTGAAAGAGGCCCGCGAGGTAGTGGCCTTGGGTATTCCCGCGATCATTCTGTTCGGGATTCCGGATCGGAAAGATGCGCGGGGAAGTTCAGGGTTCGATCCGAACGGCATCGTGCAGCGGGCGGTCAAAGCGGTGAAGGACCAGGTGCCTGGCGTGATGGTCATCACCGACGTCTGCATCGACGAATACACCGATCATGGGCATTGCGGGATCGTCAAGGACGGGCGCATCCTCAACGATGAAACGCTGGATTGTCTCCGTACGATGGCCAGAACCCATGCGCAAGCCGGGGCCGATATGGTGGCTCCATCCGATATGATGGATGGGCGAGTGGCGGCGATTCGGACGGAATTGGATCAGGCAGGATTTCCCGAGCTGCCGATCATGGCCTATGCCGCCAAATTCGCGTCCTGCTTTTATGCGCCGTTTCGGGATGCGGCCGGTTCAAGCCCGCAATTCGGTGATCGGCAATCGTATCAAATGGATCCGGCCAACCGACGGGAAGCGCTTCGCGAAATCGCCCTCGATGTCGAGGAGGGGGCCGACATCATCATGGTGAAACCGGCATTGCCGTATCTCGATATTATTGCCGCGGCCAGGGCGCAGATGTTGTTGCCGGTGGCGGCCTATCAAGTGAGTGGGGAGTACAGCATGATCAAAGCAGCGGCCAACGCCGGCTGGCTCGATGAATCGCGCGCCATGATGGAATCGTTGCTCTCGATCAAGCGGGCTGGCGCAGACCTCATCTTGACCTACTTTGCTAAAGACGCAGCGCGTCTCCTTCACTGACGACCATGCTCAAAGTCACGCGTGGGCTGTCCGGCAAATGTCCTCCACGTGCGTATCCAGTCGCCACGATCGGTAATTTTGACGGCCACCACCTGGGTCATCGCGCGCTGCTGCAGACGGTCGTCGAGACGGCCAGGAAGGCGGAGGGGACTTCGCTCGTCCTGACCTTCGATCCGCACCCGGTCAAAATCCTCGCTCCCCATATCGACCTTCGTTTTCTGACCAGTCCCGAGGAAAAGTTGGCGCACTTCGAGGCCGCAGGAATCGACGAAGTGGTATTTCTGGAGTTTAGCCCCACCTTCGCAGCGATGAGCCCTGACGAGTTTGCAGAAGGCATCCTGCATCGATCTCTCACCCTCTCCGAACTGTTTGTCGGGAATCATTTTGCCTTTGGAAAGGGTCGGGCAGGGCATATCGAAGATCTCGTACGTCTCGGCAGGCTGTACGGATTCCTTGTGCATCCTGTGACACCCGTGATGCTTGAGGGAGGCGTGGTGAGTTCGACCAGGATTCGCCAGCTCATTCAGGCAGGGAACGTGGAACAGGCTGCCGCGCTCCTCGGGCGTTTCTACGGGATTTGCGGTACGGTGGTGCATGGGATGCAGCAGGGGGAAGCGATGGGCTGGCCCACGGCGAATCTACGCATCCCGGCCGGTCGCGTCGTGCCGCCTGACGGCGTTTATGCCGCGAGAACGGTCCACGGGGCTCAGACGTCTGATGCGATCGCCTACATCGGGACCAGGCCGACTTTCGGCGCAGGGGAGCGCCTGATTGAAGTCAATGTATTGGATCAGCGCTGCGATCTCTATGGCCAGGAGATCACCGTGCAGTTTGTGGCGCGCGTGCGCGGTGATCATACCTTTGCCTCTGCCGATGAGCTGTCGAAGCAGATCGTCCGTGATGTGGAGCAGGCGCGCAGGAGCTTGCAGCGAATCCCGCAGGGAGTTCAGTGACCATGGCGGTTGAGGCGTCGATCACGCGGTCGTCCAGCAGATCTGCTGGACGACCGGCTTTATTGACTCATCTCGTGCGAACGGTGCGTCAGCACCAGCTATTCGTTCCCGGTCAGCACCTCTTGGTGGCGGTATCGGGCGGGCCCGATTCGATCGCGCTGTTGTCTCTGCTGCATCGCCTGGCCCGGTCCTGGAGACTCACACTCACAGCAATCCATTGTAACTACGGCTTGCGTGGAGCGGAGTCCGATGGCGACGAATCGTTTGTCAGGGAGTTTTGTCAGGAACGGCAGCTGTCTCTTGTCATCCATCGACCCACGCTGGTCAAACGGCGGCAACGCTCATCGCTCCAGGCCAGGGCCCGCGACGCACGGTATGACTTCATGCGGCAATTGGCTCACGAGGTCGAGGCTGTCCGCATTGCGGTCGGTCATACCGCCAATGACCAGGCTGAAACGGTGCTCATGTGGATGTTGCGCGGGGCAGGGATGGCCGGGTTAGCCGGGATGCCCTATATGCGTGAGGACGGAATCATTCGCCCGCTCTTGGCCTCCACTCGTGAGGAGGTGTTGGCCTATTTGGGTCAGGAAGGACTGACCTATCGCCGTGACTCGAGCAATGAGAAGCCGCTCTATTATCGTAACCGGATCAGGCAAGATCTCCTACCTGTGATCACTCGGTTGGCTCCGGCTGCCGTCCGTGTGCTGCAGCGACAAGCAGATGTCGTGCGTGAAGACGAACGGTACTTTGGGCAGGTGACGAGGGATCTGGTCCAGGCGCTCGTGATTCCTGATTCCGGAGGCGTGCAACGAGTCAATCTCCAGGCCTTCATGGAGTTGCCGGTTGCGCTTCAGCGGCGGCTCGTTCGGACGATCTTGCGGACCTATGATGAAGAGGGGCGCGCGAGCAGCCTTCATGTGGTGGAGTCTGTTCGGCATGTGTTGCTCCAGGGAAAGACTGGAGTTCGGCTGTCTTTGACACAGGCTCTCGTGATTCTGGATCAGGGGTCGGTGCAGTTTCACCCCGTAGGAGGGGGGGGGGAGGTGGAGGCTGGTGCTGGCCAGGGAAAGGGCGAGAGCCTCCTTCTTTCAGTGCCGTCAACGGTCTATTGGGCTAGAACGAATCAGCAAATTCATGTACAACGTATCGCTCGTCATGATGCGGAACAGGGAGACGCAGGTTCGTCAGTACAGCGAGCCTTGTTCGATGCCGACCGATGCTCGGAGCCGTTTCTGGTTCGGTCCTGGCAAGCTGGCGATCGATTCTCTCCTCGAGGGATGAAGGGGAAGAGTCAGAAGCTTCAAGATTTCTTTACCGATCGGAAGATCGCTCGTTGCCGGCGGGAGGAGATTCCATTGTTGGTCGCGCCAGAAGGGATTTTGTGGGTCGTGGGGATGCGGCAGGATGAACGTTTCGCGGTCCGTCGAGGGACAACCAACTGTCTGGTGGTATCGGTGAGCCATAAGGACTCAGAGAAGGAGTAGAGGGAGCATGGAACGGATTTTCGGTCGACCAATCGTGACGCAGGAAGAAATGCGTGCGAGGATTCGTGAATTGGGCAAGCAGGTCACGACCGATTATACCGGGAAGGATCTCGTCTTGGTCGGCGTATTGAAGGGGGCCTACGCGTTCTATGCCGATCTGGCTCGCGCAATCAGGATCCCGATGCGGGTGGACTTTTTGATGGTGACCAGTTACGGGTCCCGGGCAAAAACATCCGGTAAAGTGAAGATGGTCACTGAACTGACCGAGGATATCAAAGGCAAAGATGTCTTGTTGGTTGAGGATATCGTCGATTCGGGACTGACGGTTCAATATCTGGTCAAAGCCTTGGCGAAGAAGAAACCCCGCTCGATCAAAGTCTGTACGCTGTTGAGTAAGCCCGATCGACGGACCATCGATGTCGCCATCGATTACGTGGGGTTCAATATTCCCAATAAGTATGTGATTGGGTATGGACTCGATTACCAGCAGAAGTATCGAAACCTTCCCTATCTGGCTGTGTTGGATGTGGAGGAGGATCAAGAGTAAGCGTCTAGTCCTACGGTTGTCAGTATGAATGGGCATGTGGTAGCATCATCAAAGTGCGTGGTTTTTCTCACCAATTAAGCGTGCCATCCACAAGGAGATCTGGATGAATTCCAGGGCAAAGAATCTACTATTCTGGGTCGTCGTCGGCCTCTTCATGATTTTGCTGTTCAACCTGTTCAGCGTGCCAACTCATGCGCCTGAAGAAGATGTCATATTCAGTGAATTTATGGCCAAGCTCGACAAGGGTGAAATCGAGCGAGTCATCATCAAATCGAGCCACATCAGTGCCGTGTTGAAAGACAAGACCAGAATTCGCACGTACTCGGTGGAATATCCTGAATTGGTAAAGGTGTTGCGGGAGCGGGGCGTACAGATTGAGGCAAAGCCACCGGATGAAAGCCCTTGGTACATTACGTTTCTAGTGACCTGGGGACCGTTTGTCCTGTTCCTGGGCTTGTGGTTTTTCTTGATGCGGCAAATGCAGATGGGGGGCAACAAAGCGCTCTCATTCGGGAAGAGCCGCGCTCGCCTGCTGACGGAGGAGCGGAAGAAGGTGATGTTCTCCGATGTGGCAGGCGTCGATGAAGCCAAGGAAGAAGTGCTCGAGATCATCGAGTTTCTGAAGGACCCCCGCCGGTTTCAAAAGCTCGGAGGCCGTATTCCCAAGGGTGTCTTGATCGTCGGTCCTCCCGGTACTGGAAAGACCTTGTTAGCCAAGGCGATTGCCGGCGAAGCCAGTGTGCCGTTTTTCAGCATTAGCGGATCGGACTTCGTGGAAATGTTCGTCGGCGTTGGCGCCTCCCGTGTTCGCGATCTCTTCGAGCAGGGGAAGAAGCATGCGCCCTGCATCATCTTCATCGATGAAATCGATGCCGTTGGCCGGCTGCGCGGAGCGGGGTTGGGTGGAGGTCACGACGAGCGTGAACAGACGCTGAATCAATTGCTGGTCGAGATGGATGGGTTCGATACGACAGAAGGCGTCATTTTGGTCGCGGCGACCAATCGACCGGATGTTCTCGATCCTGCCTTGCTCAGACCGGGGCGTTTTGATCGGCAAGTCGTCGTCAATCGGCCTGATTTGCGGGGTCGCACTGAAATTCTTAAGGTGCATACAAAAAAGGTTCCGATTGCCACGAACGTGGAGTTGGAAAAGATTGCACGTGGCACACCTGGATTTTCAGGGGCCGATCTGGAGAATTTGGTGAATGAAGCGGCACTCTGGGCCGCAAGACAGAATAAAAAAGAAGTGGAAGTCGTCGACTTCGAGATGGCAAAAGACAAAGTGCTGATGGGGGCTGAACGGAAGAGCCTGATCTTGAGCGATGAGGAGAAGCGGACGACGGCCTATCATGAAGCCGGGCATGCGTTGATCGCCAAGCTGATTCCTGGAACGGATCCGGTGCATAAAGTCACGATCATTCCACGGGGCCGTGCTCTGGGTGTGACGATGCAGCTTCCCACCGATGATCGGCACAACTACTCGAAGGAGTTCTTGTATAACAACCTGGCCATTCTCATGGGCGGGCGTGTAGCAGAAGAGTTGGTGTTGAAGCACATTACGACCGGGGCGGGGAACGATCTTGAGCGGGCGACAGATCTTGCGCGGAAGATGGTCTGTGAGTGGGGCATGAGTGAAAAGTTGGGCCCTCTGACATTCGGCAAGAAAGAGGAAGAAGTGTTTCTCGGGAGAGAGCTTGGGAGCCGGCGTGATTTCAGCGATCAAATCGCGTTGGAGATCGACCAGGAAGTTAAACGGCTTGTGACGGAAAACTATGAGCGGGCAAAGCGGTTGCTCACCGAGCATATGGCTAGCTTGAAGGGTTTGGCTGAAGCACTCTTGGAAAAAGAAGTGCTCGACTCAACCGATATCGACCAGATCATCACGCAGTCCACATCTCAAACAGTTCCTGCCTAATATTCAATCACTGATTCCGGGACTCCATCTCAGGGCATTGGAGTCCCGGGCAGTACATCCGTAAGACGATAGGCAAGAAGGGACTCCTTCTTGCGATGGTTAACTGTGACAGGTATCTGATCCAGCTACAATGAGTGGCTGTTTCTGACCCCGTGGTCAATCTACATATGTGGAGGCGCAGTCGTGTGGTGTTAGATCTTCGGACATTGACGCGGCAGGCGAAGGATCGGCTGATCGAATTTCCAGGCCGTCCATTGATGATGGGGGTCGTGAACGTGACGCCGGATTCATTCTCTGACGGTGGTCGTTATTTTGATGCGGAAGCCGCCGTCGCCCATGCTATTCAATTAGTGGAAGAAGGGGCCGATCTTCTGGATATCGGAGCTGAGTCCACGCGTCCTGGCGCCGATCCCGTTAATGAGGCAGAGGAGCTCCGTCGTGCGATTCCCGTGGTGACCGCTGTCGCAAGAGCCGTCAGGGTTCCGATTTCCATCGATACCTCGAAAGCTGCTGTCGCACAGGCGGCTCTCGATGCAGGCGCCGTGCTGGTGAACGATGTCACCGCCTTACGAGGCGATCCTGCGATGGCCGAGGTCATTGCCCGTACGGGAGCCGGGATTGTCCTCATGCACATGCAAGGCACGCCGCGCACAATGCAACAGGTTCCACATTATGAGGATGTGATCGGCGAGGTTGCCGCATTTTTCGAGGAACGAATTCGCTTCGCGACGACCCATGGGATTGGGCAAAGACAAATCGTGCTTGATCCTGGCATCGGATTTGGTAAGCTGCTCGTACATAACCTTACGCTGTTGGCCCGACTACAGCGTTTTGCATGTTTTGGGTGCCCGTTATTGGTGGGTGTGTCGCGCAAGGCGTTTCTTGGACAGCTTGTGGATCGCCCGGTTCAGGAGCGTCAGTGGGCGACGGCGGCGGTGGTGGCGATGGCAGTCGAGCGTGGAGCAGGGATCCTTCGCGTACATGATGTGCGTGTCATGAAAGATGTGATGCAGGTGACCGTGGCAATCAGTCAGGAAACGACCGTATCCATGAAAGCTCAGCATG
Organism: Nitrospirota bacterium; assembly: GCA_030682135.1. Taxonomy (GTDB): domain Bacteria; phylum Nitrospirota; class Nitrospiria; order Nitrospirales; family Nitrospiraceae; genus Palsa-1315. Next base: position 12,812 of record JAUXQT010000008.1, read on the forward strand.
CGTAAATTATTCGGTACAGACGGAGTCCGAGGGGTCGCCAACCTCGATCCGATGACCAGCGAAATGGCTATGCAGCTGGGACGGGCCGCTGCACATTTGTTTATGCGCAGAGCGGGACGTCATCAGATTGTGATCGGCAAAGATACTCGTATCTCCGGTTATATGCTGGAGTCGGCGTTGATCTCCGGAATTTGCTCCATGGGTGTCGATGTGTTGGTGGTCGGTCCCATGCCGACTCCGGCGATCGCGTTCTTGACGAGGAGTCTCCGCGCCGATGCAGGGGTCATGATCTCGGCTTCGCACAATCCTTATCAGGACAATGGCATCAAGTTTTTCTCCAACGATGGATTGAAGTTGCCCGATGAGATGGAAGCGCGTATTGAGGAATTGATCGTCTCGAATGAGATAGCCCACCTTCGGCCGACGGCCGATGCCATCGGGAAGGCCTATCGAATCGATGATGCCGAGGGTCGGTATATCGAATTCGTCAAGCGCTCGTTGCCAAAGGAGCTCGATTTTCAGGGCCTCAAAGTGGTGGTCGATTGTGCAAATGGCGCTGCCTATAAGGTTGCCCCGAAAGTACTGCGCGAGCTCGGGGCGAAGGTCGAGGTGATCGGCGATAAACCGGACGGGATGAATATCAATGCCGGCTGTGGGGCCGTCCACCCGCAATTGCTGCAGCAGGTCGTCCGTACACAGGGAGCCGATATTGGAATTGCCTTGGACGGGGACGCCGATCGCGCCATTTTCGTCTGCGAACAGGGGACTGTTGTGGATGGCGATCACATCATGGCGATGTTGGCGTTGGACCTTCATGGTCAGGGCCAGTTGGCGAAGCAAACGGTAGTGGGGACCGTCATGAGCAACTTCGGACTGGAGCTTGCCATGACGAAAGCGGGTATTACGCTCGCGCGGACCGCTGTCGGTGACAGATATTTGCTCGAACGGATGTCTGCTGAGGGGTACAACTTCGGAGGGGAGCAGTCGGGCCATTTCATTTTCCTGGATCATAATACGACCGGTGACGGGTTACTCTCGGCATTACAAGTTCTCTCGCTGATGAAGCGCACGGGGAAGCCGTTGTCAGAATTGGCCAAAGCCATGACGGCAGTGCCACAAGTATTACTGAACGTGAAGGTGACGAAGAAACCGAAACTCGAAACTGTTCCCGAACTGCAACAGGCTATTCGTGAGAGTGAGCAGCGTCTGAATGGTAGCGGACGCGTGTTGGTGCGTTATTCCGGGACCGAATCGTTGTTGCGGGTGATGGTCGAAGGGGAGCGTGACGATACCATTCGTGATGTGGCCAATCGGCTGGTCGACGTCGTCAAGGCGCATTTAGGATAGAGTTGTCGTCTTCCCCAATTCTTGTTGAGGGAGGCTCATGCTGCCGTCCCTCATTGTGGCTTTCATTGTCGGGCTCTTCGCCGGATCTCTGGTTTCCTATTTCCCTCTGTCCGTTTCATTCCTCCTCTTTCTCGCTGCCTGTGGCAGCACATTCTTCGAACGATTCAATCGACTCTCCAGTCCCCAGGCGATAGGGCTCTACGGCGCGCTCTTAGCGGGCGTCGGCTATTGGAGTCTCGCCGTACACCTGCCTGTGCATGCTCAGACGGTCGAGCCATCTTCCGATACGATGACCCACGTGAGCGGTCGTATTGTGGCACCGGTGCAACAGTCGCCGGATCGATTGGTGATGATCGTCAAACCGGATATCTCTGTGGGAGATTCGGGAGTCATCAGGCATGTTCGGTTGACCTGGCGGACTCCTGATCGATTCTTTTTTCAAGGGGATCGGATCCGTTTTCAGGCTCGGTTGCGTTCTCCAAGCGGGTCATTGAATCCTGGCGGATTCGATTATGCGGTCTATCTTGAGCACCAAGGGATCGATGTCATCGGTACGGTGACGGGGGCTGATTCGATACAGCTTCTTGAGTCAGGGCGCGCACATGCTTGGTGGACGATCTGGAATCAGTTCGATCGGTGGAGGAGCGGAATCCGACTCGCCGCGCTGCAGACTCTTCCACAACCGGCACTGGGACTCTTTCTCGGCATCATCATCGGTGATCGTGGCTATTTGGAATCGGACCTACGCGATCAGTTTATGGTGACTGGGACGGTCCATCTCCTGTCAATTTCCGGAAGTCATTTGGGCCTTGTCGCACTGCTCATCTTCGCGGTGGTCAGATGGGGCGTGATTCTGTTGCCCGCTGATTGGTTACTGACGCTGTCCCGGCGCATCACGCCGACTCGCGTGGCCGCGGTCTGTACCATTATTCCCGTGGCAGGTTATGCCTGCCTGGCCGGGGCGGAGCTGGCGACGATGCGCTCGCTGTTGATGGTGGCTGTGGGGCTGAGTGCGATCTGGCTTGGCCAGGAGCGTCGTCTGTTCCATGCTCTCTCTGCCGCTGCGGTTGTGATCCTGTTGCACGACCCTCAGGCGCTATTCGATATCTCCTTTCAGCTCTCGTTTGTGTCTGTCATCGCCATTGCCGGGTGGCTTTCTTGGCATAACGCTGCTGAGGTAGAGGAGCTGCCAGCTGCGCCGTCGTTTCTGAGGACTTGCGTTCAATGGGGGAGAGACTCGATGCTGATGAGCGGAGTGGTCACCCTCGTCACGCTTCCTCTTGTGGCCTACTACTTCAATCAGTTGCCCTGGCTTGGTGTCTTCACCAATGTGCTGGCTGTTCCGGTGATGGGTATTCTGCTGGTTCCAATCGGACTGGCCGCAGGTATCTGGCATATCGTGGTCGGAGGAACGCAACTGCCCATGGCTTCGTTGAATCAGTGGTTGCTCGAATCCTTCGTCGCTGCGGTTCGCCTGCTGTCAACGTTGCCTGGTGGGGAATGGCATGTGGCGGCGCCGTCGGTGATTACCATAGTGCTGTTCTATGGATGTCTTGTGTTGTTGTGGCAACGGGTAGGCTTGGTGGCTATACGATGGGGTGTCGGAGCCGGAACGCTGCTGGTATTGTTCTGGTGGGCTTGGTCTCCACGAGTATTTCCCGATGGGGATCACTTCCGAGTCACGTTTCTTGATGTCGGCCAGGGTGATAGCGCGGTCATCGAGCTGCCTGACGGTCAGGTCGTTTTGATCGATGGGGGGGCGGCCTATGAGCGATTCGACATGGGCCGCGGGGTGGTCGCTCCGTTTCTCTGGAACCGTGGAATTCGCACTATCAACCATGTGATTGGCACACATCCCCAACTGGACCATGTGGGTGGTCTTGCCTGGGTGGTCCGCCATTTCAACGTCCAGCATTATTGGGGATCGGGAGAGGCTAGGGCGGAACTGTTTTATCAACGACTGCAGCAGTCGTTGGCGTATCGAGGCCTACAAGAAGGGGCCATCAGAGAAGGCCAGGAGGTTGTGTCATCCGGCCCCTGTCGGATGGTGGCCCTCAACCCATCAGTGGAAGAGCCTCTGGATAGACTGCATCACGATAGCCAGGTGGGGGGACATGGACTCAATAATCGATCGGTGGTGACGCGCCTGACCTGTGGTCTCCATGTCATGCTTTTTGCTGCGGATGTTGAGCGAGACGGCTTGTCGAGGATGATGCGATCGATAACGCATGATCCGATCGAGGTGCTTAAGGTGCCGCATCACGGGGCGGTGAGTTCGTTGAATCGCGAATGGCTAGCCTCGGTACATCCCCAGTATGCGGTATTCTCAGCCGGTCGCCATAATTCGTATAGACACCCGGCTGCCGCCGTTCTTGCTGCGTATGAAGAGGAAGGGAGCATGGTGCTGCGAACGGATCGAGACGGTGGAGTGTGGTTTGACGGAGGAATTTCTGAGGCGGCGCTTCATGTGTATCGAACAGGCGACGTGGCGTGGCAGCCGACGAACAGCGCCTCGTGTTTGTGGGCCTGTGAACGGGCGAATTGGGCTCGGGTCTGGACTCAGTGGCGTGATCGGTAATGCGCACCTGCCGCTTGGCGTGAAGTTTCCCCGCATGGGTATTGCTGCTAACTCTCAGGTGGGTCCGTGAGCATCTGAGATTGCACATTTCACGTCCAGGCAAGACGAATTTCGTCCCTCTCTTCATTTCCAGTGAAGTCTTCATAGCATAAGGCTTCAATTTTGTTCATTTTTCATCATCTGCTAGCAAGGCATAGCATGTGCATTCATTCGTGGTGGCTTGGGATTTGTGTGTCTATTTTTAAGGGAGCTAGGGTATGCCAAAACTCGTACGCATCGTGATTCAGTTACCACTCGACCTCAAAACCCAGCTCGATAACCTGAAACAGCAGGGATACACGACTAGTGGTTTTATCCGTGCCATGTTGGAGCGGGAGTTCGCCAAGATGGAGGAGAAGCCAGTCACGCCTTTTCCCCTCGGGAGACGGGCGAATAGCCGGTAGTCGTATGTGCCATATTTGAGCATGAGAGAGGCCGGGGAAAACGTGACGCGGTTAACCGATTTTCTACGAGAGCAGTCAAGTCAGAACGCCCCCGGTCCTGATGCGAAAAGTCCCATTCACTCGGTTGCGCCGACGGGCCTTCATGTTTCGCCCTCCACACCGGCATCGCCTATTACAGAGATCGATTGGTATCAGCGAGCATGCCAGGAACTCCAGGGAGTCAAACGAGCGGTCCAGGCGAGACAGCCCTGGCCACTTGATGAAATGGCCAGAATCGCATCCGGTATCGTGGCGTCTATCGGCGCTCATGACAAACTGGTACAGACCGTTCTGCAGCAAGAAGCCGGTGATTATCTCATCAAGAATGCCGTCAACGTTGCAATTGTGAGTGTGAAGATTGCGGAGGCACTTCGGTATGAGCCTGCGAAGCTCGAGAGGGTTGCCTTGGCCGGATTGCTGCACGACCTTGGTATGTTCAACCTATCAGACTCGTTGCTGTACAAGACTGGGACGCTGACAGCGGAAGAACGCAGACAGATGAAGGAGCATCCACAGCATGGAGCTCGGCTGTTCAAGGAAGCCGGAGACGTCTATCCATGGGTAGGAAAGGTCATCCTTCAAGAGCATGAGCGATGGGACGGCAGCGGTTATCCAAGTCAGTTAACGGGGAATCAGATTGACGAAGTCGCGCTCATCATCGGGCTGGCAGACGTGTTTGATGCGTTAATGAGTGCGCGGCCCAATCGAAGTGGAGGGTCCCCCCACCGGGCGATTCGTACCTTACTCGTCGAAGGTAAAACGGTGTTTCCGCACCATCTCCTGAAGGCGTTGATCGATCAACTCTCGATCTATCCATTAGGCACGGCCGTTCGTTTGAATACGGGGGAAACCGGGATCGTGTTTCAACTGAATCGGCAGTACCCGCTGCGCCCGATTTTACAGGTCTCTCAACAGGCGCTCTCCGGTCAGTCACCGTTATCAAAAACAGTGGACTTGCGGGCCGACACGTCCCTTCATATTGTGGAAGTGATGCCTCTCGGTTCCTTATCGGTTGATTCGCGATAGAACAAGAGGAGATGCGAACGTGCGACAGCTCATATCCCGACATCTCATAGGTCTTCTGGGGGCCGGCTCGATTTGCGCGATAGCATTCATTGGATGCCACAATCCGGCGAGTTCCTCGTTGCCTCCATCGGCCATCAGTCCTCCCGGAACGGTGGTTCCGCCATTGCCGAAGGGAGATGTCTATGCCGATGAAACGGTTCCGACTGCGGAAACGCCCGTTGAGACTGGCGATACGCTTGAGGTGGTGATTCGCCGCGGCGCAGGCGAAGAAAAGTTCTCCAGCGTGGTTCGGGAGAACGGAAAAATATCTGTGGGATTTATGGAAGTAGATGTCGGAGGCATGACCGCGGCCGTGGCGGAAGCCCGCGTTCAGGAAGCGGCGATTCCCTACATGAAACAGCCGCGTGTGCAAGTGTTGCTGAAGAAAAAGCTCTTAAAGGTCAAGCGTGTTTTTGTATTCGGGGATGTGAAGAAGCCAGGGATGGTTCCCATGTCGAGACATATGACCGTGATGCAGGCCCTTGCCGCGGTCGATATGTATCATGAGACGGCCTTGATGGAAGAAGTTCGGGTGATCCGAGGCGGCGACCTCTCAAAGCCGAATATGTTGATGGCCGATCTCGCACGCGCATTTACCTATGGCGATATGACGAGGAATCTCGCGTTGGAGGAAAACGACATCGTCTTTGTGCCGCGCCAACATCTGGGCGACGCCTCCGAAGCTGGGAAAATGATCATGCCGATCATTTCGGCCGGGATTGCGCCATTCTACCCGGCATTTATCATTCCCGCGTTGCTGGGGCGATGATCGTCACAATCGAGATGAGAGAAGGACGCTGATCCTATGGCCCAATACGAACTCAACGTCATCGATTACTGGCTGATCGTCAAGAAGCGGAAGTATCTTATCCTGCTGGCAGCTGGTCTGGTGGTGTTGTTCACGTTTCTGTTCTCAGAAATGTTCAAGCCGAGTCCTCTGTATGAGGCCTCTGCACGGGTGAAGTTCGACCGAACGAGTACAGTGGCACAACAGCTGATCGAGACGATGTCGTTTTCCAATGCCAACGACCTCAACTCCCAGACCGAGTTTATTCGAGGGTTCCCGGTCATGGAGCGCGTGGCGATGGAATTAGGGCTGGTGCCAGCCACCGTGACGGCGGAAGAGAAGCGGTCGGCGGTGTACCTGAACATGGTCTATAACCTCGGGCAGGAGATTAAGACGCAGCGGGAAGGCGATACGAACATCATCCGGATCACGGCGACCTCGGATCAACCGGAGACGGCAGAGAAAACGGCCAATTCCGTGGCGAATGCCTATCGGCTGGAAAACATCATGACCCGGAATCGGCTCGTGATGGAATCGAGGCGGTTTGTCGAGGCGCAGTTGGCTGGACTTGAAAAGCAGCTGAATAATGCGGAAGACGCGCTTCGGGCTTTTCGGGAACGTGAGGGCCAGGTCTTTCTGACCGATGAGGCCCGCGCTGCGCTGGAAACCTTCACCAAGCTGGAAGAGCAGCACAATGAGGTCATGCGAAAGCGGGCGGAAGGCGAGCGGCAGATCTCGGTGCTCAATCGAACCGATGCGGTGATTGGCAATCAAACCGGCCGGATCTTCACGGAAGAGCAGAATGCGCTGCTCACGATCCTGAATCAACGCCTCCTCGATCTCATGCAGGAACGCAACACCCTTCTGATCAACTACACGACGGATCATCCGCAAGTCCGTGAACAGCAGCAGAAAATCGACAACGTCAGAGGCGAGATGGTTCTTGAACTGCGAGCCAAGCTCAAGACCATGCAGGATCGCGAGGCGACGCTGCTGGATCAGCGGGATCGTTATCGAGGCCGGTATTTGCAGTTCCCGCGCGCGGCGATTCAAATGAGCCGGCTCGAGCGTGAGGTGAAAGTCAACGCCGACTTGTTGGCGACGCTCAAGGCCAAGCATCAAGAGCTGCAGATCAAGAGTGCGGAACAGATCGAGGAGGTTACGATCGTGGCGCCGGCCATTATGCCCAGTGCACCGATCAATGCTCCCAATACGCAGCTGAACCTCATGGTGGGCTCGCTCATGGGGATCTTTCTCGGCATCGTGGTCGCCTTTGCGCGCGAATCCTTCGATACCTCGATCGGGACGATCGAAGGCATTGAAGAATTCCTCAAGGTGCCGGTCCTGGGCGTGATCCCGCAGTTCGACGGGAAGGAAATGGAAGAGGCGGCCCGTGCGGCGCTTCCTGCCCGTGCCTCTGCGTCGTCCGTGGAGAATTTCTCGAAACTCATTTGTTTGATCGACCCGAAATCCGTACTGTCGGAGAGTCTGCGGTCGTTGCGGACGAATATTCAGTTCGCCAGTATGGATCGGAAGGTCAAATCTATCCTCTTTACCAGCGCCGGGCTTGGGGAGGGGAAGAGCACCTGTGTGACTAATTTGGCGATCACATTGGCTCAGGAAGGGCAACGAGTGTTACTCGTTGACGCCGATCTTCGGCGGCCGATTGTACATCAGCGGCTGGGTCTCGAGCGGGTCCCTGGGTTGTCGGATGCCCTAGTCGGCAGTACGTCTTGGCGTCACCATGTCCGCTCCGCCACGGATCTGATGCTCGGCCCGATGGGGGTCGATCGTGTGATGAGCACGCCGGGATTGGACAATCTGCACATTCTCACCAGCGGATCTGAGGTCGGCAATCCGAACGAGTTTCTCAACATGAACAAGATCAAGACACTCGTGAACGAGATGAACGAGGAGTATGATCTCGTGCTCTTCGATTCTCCCCCTATTCTTCCGGTCACAGATGCGGTCGCGTTCAGCTCGCGCGTCGATGGGACGATTCTGGTCTACCAAGTCGGGCGAATTGGTCGGAACGCCCTCAAGCGGGCCAAGTTCCTCCTGGACCATGCGCAGGCCAACGTGATGGGCATCGTCTTGACGAACGTGAAGTCCGAGGTTACGCCGGACTACGGTGTGTATCGCTACGAATATCGCTGACGCGGCGCGAGGAGCTGAGATTCCATGCATGCGTCGATGGTGAAACCGCAAGATGCCGTCATCGTTTCGGTGTTGGCCGCCGTGCTCGCGTTCGGTCTTACGCTGACGACTCCCATGGTCGGCATTCAGGTTGTCCTCGGCTTTCTCATCGTCCTGATCGCCTTTGCTTCCGTTCCCGCCGCGCTCTTCCTGCTCATCTTTTCCATGTTGCTCTCTCCGGAAATTGCGGTCGGCCATGTGGACGGTCGAGGCGTCGGGGCGCGTGACCTCTCGTTGCGTGTGGACGATCTCCTGCTGGTGATTATCGGATTCAGTTGGCTGGTCAAAACGATTATCTACCGCGATCTGGCCCTCATTCGCGAAACGCCACTCAATCGTCCCATCGCCTACTACATGCTGGCCTGTGTGCTCGCCACACTCATCGGCGTCATCGCCGGACGGGTTCGTCCCCTGACGGGATTCTTCTTCATCCTGAAATACTTTGAGTATTTCTTCGTCTTCTTTATGGTGGTGAACCATGTGTCGACCAAACGGCAGGTCGTCAGTTTGGTCACCGCGTTGCTTGCCATCTGCTTCGTTATCAGTATCTATGCCATTCTTCAAATCCCGAGCGGGCAACGGGCGAGTGCGCCGTTTGAAGGGGAGAGCGGCGAACCCAATACCCTTGGCGGGTATCTGGTCTTCATCATGGCCATCGTCATGGGCCTCTTTCTCCACTTGAAGTCCAATCCGATTCGTGTGCTACTCGTGCTGCTGATGGGGTTCATCAGTCTCGCGCTGATGGCCACGTTGTCTCGTTCATCGTATCTGGCTGCCGGTGTCTTGATGCTGGCTGTCGCTGCGACGCAGTGGCGGAGGCCCGGTGTGCTCGCGCTGATGCTCCTGCTCGCCGTGGCCCTTCCGTTTGTGGTGCCGGACAATGTGAAGAACCGTGTCAACGAGACGTTTTTCGGGCGGCAGTACGGCGGCGAAATCAAAGTCGGGCGTGTCGGGCTGGATCTGTCCACGACTGAGCGGCTGCGGTCCTGGCAATATGTGCTGAACGATTGGTTGCATAGCCCTCTGCTCGGGCGGGGTGTCACCGGGTATGCCTGGGCAGACGCGCAATATGTCAAGATCCTCGGTGAAACGGGTCTCGCCGGTATGGTTGCATTCATCTTCCTGATCGTCCGCTTGTGGCGCCGAGCGCGGGAGACTTTTCTGTCCGAACAGGATCCCTTCTGTAAAGGATTGGCCCATGGGTTGCTGCTCGGCATGGTGGCGATGCTGGCGCATGGCGTGGGAGCCAATACCTTCATCATCATTCGTATCATGGAGCCATTCTGGCTCTGCGCGGGACTCGTCATAATCTTGCCACGTCTGACATCGGAGCAAACGGACGGTACCCTTCAGCGAGCGCAGGCATGAGATGGTTCATCTTCTGTTATTGGTATGAGCCGGATGTGTCATCCGATCCTGTCGGGCTTGTCCGGATCTGGACGTTGGCTCGTCAGCTCGTCGAACAAGGCGACAGCGTGACCGTGCTTCCTCCGCGATACAGGTCTTCGTTGCTTCAACGCGGATTTTCGACCGCGCCGATCCCACTCTTCCCTTGGCCGGTCTTGCGGCCGCTGTCCTATGCGGTGATGTCCTGTCTCGTCGGACTTGTGCAAGCTTGCAAGTCGAAACCCGACATCGTCTATTACCGGTGGATGGACAGCCCTCATCCGTTGCTCTTCGCGAGACTCGTCGGAGCTCAGTGTGTCTGTGAAGTGAATGGGGAGCCGGTGCCAGATTGGTCGGAGACCGACCGCGGGCTCAAGCGGAGGCTCACACATTGGCTGGCGGCGTTTGCGCTCAGGCGCTGCGATCGGGTGGTTGTCTTGACCGATGGATTGCGGGATCTCGTCATTCGCCGTTATCGGGTTGCGGCTGAGCGAGTGGCCGTAGTACCGAGCGGGACGGATACCGGCTTATTTGCTCCTCAGGACGCAGCGACATGTCGGCATCGACTTGGGTTGGGCACTGAGAGGGACTACATCGGCTTTGTCGGGAGCTTTTATCGTTATCAAGGACTGCATTGTTTGTTGGATGCGATGGCCATCATCAGGCGGACGAGACCATCTGTGCATCTCCTGTTAGTTGGTGATGGAGAAGCCGCGCCGGAGTTGAAACAGCAAGCAGAACGCTTGGCACTGACTTCGTGCATTACCTGGGCAGGCAGGATACCCTATCGGGAGGTTCCGACCTGGATCGGTGCGATGACGCTCTGCGTGGCTCCGTTCCGAGGGGATAGGGGGGAAACCTCTCCGGTCAAAGTGTTTGATTACCTGTCCTGCGGAAGGCCCGTGATTGCCAGCGCGATTCCCTCAGTCTCTGCCACATTTTCTGTTGAGGCCGGAGTCGCCTTGGTTCCGCCTGACGATCCGGTCTCATTGGCTGAGGCGGTGGTGGCATTACTGGACGACCGGGAACGGCAATCTCATATGGCCACGCAGGGCCGTCGTTTCATTGAGCAGGATTATAGTTGGACGCACCTCACGACTCGCTTGAAAGAATGGCTTGCCGCCAGGCCGGTTCCGATACACCATGCGCATTCTTCTGTTCTGTGATGAAGACCTGAGTATTGCAGCAGGCGGAGCCAGGCAGGTTCTGGAATTTGCCAAGGCTCTTTCGTTACGCGGTCATACCATTAAAATTCTGGGCCCTCAGCCTGTTCAAGGTCATCAACTCGCGCAGGAGTTTGCCTCGCTGTCGTTCCATCCTGTTTGGGTCTGGCGGGTGGCCGGACTCAGGCCCTTTTCCTTTCTGATCGCGTCATGGGCTGTGCTCCGGCAAGAACTGGCGACGTGGCGGCCGGATGTGCTGCTCTGGTTCGATTCGCCAGGGCAGATGGCTCCATTGCTCGCCCTGTCCGGCCATCGCTGTGCGAGTGTACTGTTCGTCAACGGATTCCCGGAGGAAGAGGTGCAAGGGTTCTGGCGGTTTCCTCTCGTACGGTGGGTGCTTCGTACCGCATTGAAAGCCGCGACGCACCGTGTGGGGGCGGTGGTGAGTATCTGCGGCGAGATCGTGACGCAGATGCAGCAGTCTTGGGGCGTTCTTCCAGAGCGGTGTTTCGTCATTCGTAACGGGGTCGATGGGGACCGGTTCCACCCTCAATCGCATGGAGCGGCGAGACAGGTCCTCGGCCTTCCTGCCTCAGGCCCCTATATCGGATTTGTCGGGGGATTTTTCCCTTGGCATGGGTTGGAGACGCTGATTGAAGCCGTGGGATTGGTCCGTGACAAGGTGCCCACCGCCACGTTTTTGCTGGTGGGAGACGGCCAAACAAGACCTGCCCTCGAAGAGCTGGTTCGTCAACAGGGATTGACGGATATCGTCCGCTTTGCCGGTCGGGCCGACTGGGCGCAGGTGCCGACATGGATTGCGGCCTGCGATGTCTGTGTCGTCTTGCATCGTCACACTCGATCCTATCCCGGTGATTCCATGAAATTATGGGAATATCTTGCTTGTGGGCGCCCTGTCGTGACGACAGCCGGTCCTGGGTACGGAGAGACGGTGGAGGCGATCGGTTGCGGGCTCGCAGCTCAGCCGGACGATGCAGAGGATGTGGCCCGACAGCTGGTCTGCCTGCTTGAAGACCCAGATGCGCGGACAAAAATGGGGGACCGTGGACGGATGGCGGTGGTGCAGTCCCATACCTGGGCAGCGCGTGCACTACAGTTGGAGCAGGTCTGTATCGCGGCTCATGCCGCGGCGCAGCGAATAGGATGATGACACAAGGCGAGATGATGATAGCTGACGCTCAGATGAAGCCGGGCATGGCAGAGCCGGCTCCGCTCCGTCTCCGCCATCGGATTCTCCAGGCCGGTGGATGGGCTGGGGCTGGATTTGTATTGGATAAGGTGATCGCAGCTATTCAGCTCATGGTGGTGGCTCGACTCTTGAGCCCGGCCGATTTCGGTGTCATGGCGGCATCCGCGACCATCGTTCTGGCCTTCATGACGATCAGTGAGCTGGGTGTGGAGTCGGCGTTGATCGCCAAGACCGAGGTTGACCGTGAGGATTTGGCGGTCGCCTGGACCATTGCGATTGCGCGGGGAGTGGCCATGGCTGCCTGCCTCTGGGCAACGGCCGATGTGATCGGTCAGGTCATGCAGATGCCTCAATTGGCGTCGCTGTTGCGGGTTCATGCCTGGTTGCTCGTGCTGCAGGGATTGCAGAGTCCGGCGATGGCACTCGTGGCAAAAAGTCTGAACCTGCGCCTTCGTGTCACCATGGATCTCGTCAGACGTGTCATTGAAGCAGGCGCAGTCGTCGCACTGGCGTTGTGGCTCAGAAACGTCTGGGCGCTCTTGCTTGGACAACTGCTGGGAATGTGCGTGGGCAGCATTCTGTCGTTCTTGGTGGCACCGTTCAAGCCGCGCCTCTCGCTCTACGGTCCTGCACGTGAGTACCTTTTTGGCTACGGCAAACATTTGAACGTCACGACGCTCTGTATCTTCGTGGTTATGAGCGGGGGTGAGCTGATTGTCGGTCGTATTCTCGGACAGGATTCGCTGGGTTTCTATCAGATCGCGTTAGCGATTCCACTGTTGTTGGGCGTACGGGCCACCGTGTTGATCCATCAGATCAGCATGCCCACTTATGCGTTGCTTCAACGGGATCGACCAGGGATGATCCGAGTCTTCGAACTGCAAATGGGGCTGGTGGGATTCATCTTTATTCCGCTGGCCGCCGCGGTAGCGCTGTTCGCTCCGGTGATTGTGCCCTTGGCATTCGGTCCCCAGTGGCTTGCGATCGTCGACCCTCTGAGGGTGTTGTGCCTGTATGCGGTCTGCGCGGGGTACTCGAGCGTCATGACCGCTCTGCATTATGGGGCGAATCGGCCGGATCTTCAGATGAAGAGCTGGATCGGGCAATGTCTCTTTTATACGTTGGCGGTTGTGCCGCTCACCATGAGGTATGGTCTCACTGGCGCCGCTGCCGCGCTGGTCGCCAGTTACCTGGTGGGACTCCTGTTACAAGGGATCGGGACGAGAGATCTGATCGGTACGGCAGTGGATGCCGTGTACTGGTCGACCGGGAGAGCCTGCCTCATCGGCGGGGCCCTTGCCGGAGCCATTCTGTTGATGCCTGGAGCCACCTCAGCCAGCTCATCCTTATGGGTATTAGCCGTTGCCTGTCTGATTGCAGGGGGACTCTATAGCGGCTACCTCTGGCTGATTGAGGTTCCACGGTTGAAAGTGCTCTGGGAGCATCGCTGACGGATGGATGATGCGATGGTCGATCTGTCGATTGCTATTGTGAGCTACAACACGAAGGACCTCCTTCTGGATTGTCTTCGTTCACTCCATGCCCACACGTCTGGAATCAGGTTTGACGTGATCGTCGTCGATAACGATTCACGAGACGGAACGGTATCGGCAGTGAGAGAGACCTATCCTGCCATCACGATCATTGCGAATCAGGATAATCGTGGATTTGCCAAGGCGGTGAATCAAGCCGTCGCGGTGAGTCGCGGGAGGCATGTGCTCCTGCTCAACAGCGACACGCTAGTCAGGGATCAGTCTCTGGCGACGATGGTCGGGTACCTGGACGATCATCCTGATGTTGGGGCGGTCAGTTGTAAGCAGTGGACAGGAGAGGGACATCTGAATCAAACCTGTTTCCCTTTCCCTTCTATCCGCGATCACCTGTTCTACTCGACGCTGTTCCATCGAGTCGCCCCGTCTATGCAAGCGGCTGCCGCGGCGACACAGGCGGTCGACTGTACAAGATCTCAAGATGTCGATTGGGCGAATGGCGCCTGTTTGATGGTCCGGCGTTCGTTGTTCGAGCAGTTGGGCGGATTGGATGAATCGTTCTTTATGTATTTCGAAGACGCCGATCTCTGCCGGCGTCTTCGCCAACAAGGCTATCGCGTGCGGCATCTCGCTGAGGTTGCCATCGTGCACCTGATTGGACGGAGCAGCGGCCGAGATCGTGATGCCTTACAACTTGTGTGGGAGTTCAGCCGCATCCGATATGTCGAGAAGCATTTTTCTCCTGTCAGACGCTGGCTCATGAAGGGGTGGATTGCGGGCGGCATCGTGTGGCGATTGGTGCAGTCGCTGGGTTGTGCACCCGAGTCGCGGCGCCTGAAGATCCAGAGTTGTGCGGCGGTCATCCGTCGATTGTGGAGAGAACCGCAGCCGGTCGAGCCGGTGCTGGCCTATTCATCAGCACCGCACCGGTAGAGAGGAAAGACGATCGTATGGAACGCCGCGAAGCCTATCCGACCGATACGCAACATATCGTGAACTTGTCAGGCTATGTCTGGGCAGCCAAACAGATTCCAGGACTGGATCGGTTGCGTGTGCTCGATCTTGCCTGTGGGACGGGCTACGGGTCCGATTATCTGAGCGAAAAGGCCGGTCGAGTTGTCGGGGTGGACTGTGCCCCTCAGATCGTAGCCCGTAACCGTGCCCGCTACGGCCATTCCGGCGCGTCGTTTTTAGCCATGGATGGTTGTGCGCTCGGTTTTCAGGACGAATCCTTCGATTGCATCCTGTCGCAAGATACCATCGAACATATCGTGGAGGACCGGCGGTTCGTGGCCGAGGTTGCCCGCGTCCTGCGCAAGACCGGCAGGCTCGTCATTTTTACGCCTCACGGAAAGAGTATCGTGGACAAGCCGGAAGATCCCTACCATGTGCGGGAGTACAACCAGGACGAGTTTCGCGAGATACTCTCGCCCTACTTTTCGAACATCCGCTGGTTCGGCCGCCGTCAAGGCGCACGATTGCAAGCGGCCGAGCGGTCGATGGATTCCGTGCGTCGATTCGACCCAGGGGGGCTCCGAAATATCGTGCCTCGCCCCATTCGGCATTGGCTCGGCGGTGTGGTCAGCCGGATTCAGGGTGGGCCTTCGTTGAAGGCCCTGACTCCGGAAGATATCGAGTATGCGGAAGGAGTTTCCAGCGATACGAATCTCATCGGGATTTGCATGAAATGACGCAGGCCAACGACGAGCGATCAGCCGGACGATGGTCTTCCGCTGTGCTGTTGTTGCTGGCCGGTATGCTGGGATTGCTGGCCAGGGCCTGGACGATTTCCCATACGCCAAGACAGGGTTATGCCGTCGATGATCTGTTCGATACCTTGGCCTGGAATCTTGCCTCGATTGGAACGTTCACTCTGGATGGGAGCACTCCGTCGGCCCATGTCGGTCCTCTCTATCCTGCTGTCTTAGCCCTGTTCTATCAGCTGGTCGGTCACAGACCGGATTGGGTTCCCGGTCTGCATGTTCTGTTCGACATCGGCACAAGCAGCTGTATTTATCTGGTGGGAACGAGACTGTTTGGCTCTTGGACCGGTGCGATCGCGGCATCGGCCATGTTTCTCTATCCAGCCTATTGGACCTACGATCCCAGGATCCGGAGTGAGAGTCTGCTGACATTGCTGGTGAGCGCCTGGTTATGGGCGACGATCGTCTCGATCGAATCAAGACGGCTCCGCCACTTTGCCATCACGGGCATACTTGCCGGGCTGACCATACTGTGCAAGCCTGCTGCAATGCTGCTGGGGATCGGCGTCGCAGCGCTGGCCTATGGGGGACCGGAGACCATCGGGTTCAAGACCCGCTCCGCAACGGTCTATCTGCTCGCCTGTCTGCTGATCGTGATGCCCTGGACCATTCGTAACTATCAGACGTTCGATAGGATCATGCCCGTGTCTGCAGGAGTCGGGGCCGGTCTCTGGATGGGCAGTGACCCCGTCTCGCGAGGGAGTTGGCCCATGTCCAATGAGACCGAGTCGCAGATTTGGGAAACCGCCGGGATTACCCCCTTGCCTCACGCCTATGCAATGTACGAGGTGCCGACCGATCGGCTCTTGCGGGAGAAGGGCTGGGAGCGTATCAGAGAAGCCCCGGTTCGATACCTCTGGCTGACCCTGACCAGAATATTCGATTTCTGGATCGGGAACTCCTACTACCTGGTCAACTCGGATCGGGGATTTGTTTCTGGTCTCAGCAGGGATGTTGCCGACCGGGGCTGGCTGGTGGCGGGCTACAGTGTCGGGAAGCGGCTGCTGCTGATTCCCGGATTGGTGCTGTTGGCGATCTGGAGCGCCTGGTTTCATCGAACGCGCTGGCAGGAGCTTCTCCCCCTCTATCTGTTCCCCATCGGCCTGATGTCGGGCTACGTATTATTCACAGTGGAAGCTGGCCGGTATGCCTTACCTGTGCTACCGTGCCTTATGGTGCTATCGGTGGCGGCGTTGGCACAGGTTCGCCGCTCGAGAATCTCTAGGCAGCATCGGTAATCTCTTTCCCTGAGGCCGTGATTCCCATGGGTTCTGATCTCACCAGAAGGCAATTCAATCGCCTGGTGCGCGCGTACCAGCCCTCGCGGTATGAGACGTTTGGCGCGGAAGACGCACGTTTCACGACCCCGATGAATCATGCCTTGAAATCTCGCGACCGCCTCCATGTGGCGCTGCGAAGCGGGTTGCAGCGCCTTCCTGAAGGACCTCAGACGATTGTGGACTTTGGGCCATTTCCAGGCAGTCTCTTACGCCTCTTGCGGGGGATTCAGCCGACGAAGACGGCGCGTCTGTTCGGCGCCGGTCTGATGGCCAGTCCTGAATTTGTGCAATTCATGAAGCAGGATGCCGATGTGGAGATTCTCACCGTGAATCTCGATCCCGCCGGGCACCAGTTTGCGTCGAAAGGGTACCAGGAGACGGTACCGCTGCCGGACTCTTCCGCACAGCTCGTCTTTGCGCTGGAAATCGTCGAACATCTGACGTCGCCGTTTCATTTGATGACGGAAGCCTACAGATTGCTGAAGTCCGGCGGGCATGTGGTGATCACCACCCCGAATGTCACCCGCATCGGCAATATATTCAAGCTGCTGATCGGCCGATCGCCCAACGATCGGCTGGCTCCTCCCGGGTACAACGATCCAAACGATGAGTGGCGACCCCATGCGCGGGAATATGCGATGCATGAACTGGCGGAGATGCTGCGTCACGTCGGATTCGAGGTCGCGCTCTCGAGGTTTTTTCTGGGCGAAGACACGCAGGATTGCCAACAGACCGCCCGCCAGAGCGCAATCGACTGGGCCAAGGTGCCGTTCTATCTTGTCCCTCACTTGCGCGGGAGTCTATTGATCCTGGGGAGAAAGCCCTGATGCCGGTCGTGGTGGCAGAGCTGGCAGGGTCCGCGTCCTATGGAGGCGGTGAACGATATCTAGAACTACTCTTTGAGCGTCTCGACCGTACGCGGTACCAACCGCTCTTGATTTGCCCGGAGCCCGGTTCGTTTGTTGGGCGGATGGAAGCGCGAGGCGTGGAGACACATCTCGTCCACTTGGCGCCCTTGTTCAATCCATTTGCCCTCTGGAGGTTGACTCGGTTGCTGGTTCAGCAACGAGTGACCATCCTCCAGACGCACGGCGCCCGGTCAAACTTTTATGGACGGATTGCGGGACGTCTGGCCGGCGTCCCGGTCATTATCTCGACGGTTCATAATTCACTGAAAGACTATGAAGTTCGTCCGCTCAAACGATGGCTCTATATGTACTTGTTACGCCTGACGCTCCCCCTAGTCCATCGGATTATCTGTGTCTCGGACTCCAATCGTCGCGATCTGATCGCGGAGTGCTCGGCTGTGGCTGCAAAGACTCAGACCGTTTATAACGGCGTGGACCCCTCGGCGTTTTCGTCACAGCCGGACCGCCAAACAGTCAGAAAGGAGTTGGGAACTACACAGGGACCGGTGCTGGTTACGATCGGGCGATTGACGGAGCAGAAGGGCCATCGTTATTTGTTGGCAGCCCTTCCGGGCCTCCTGAAAACATGGCCGCAGCTCTGCTGCCTGTTTGTGGGAGAGGGCGAGCTGCGTGATGCATTGCATCATATGGCAATTGACCTGGGTGTCGAGCGGGCCTGTCGGTTTGTGGGGGTTCGTACAGACATCGCCGATATCCTGGCTGCGGGGGATCTGTTCGTGTTGCCCTCTCTCTCTGAGGGGTTTCCCTTTGTGCTGTTAGAAGCGTTGGCGATGGGTTGTCCTGTCGTTGCGTCGAGGGTGAACGGTATTCCTGAGCTGATTGAAGAGGGTAAGACGGGGCTCCTTGTGCCAGCACGAGACCCCCAGGCGCTGGCGCTGGCCATACAGAAATTGTTGAGCGATCCGGCCGCGGCATCGAGGATGGGGGCTGCGGGACGAACGGTGGTACGAGAGCAGTTCACGGCAGATCGCATGGTGGCGAAGACGACGGCAATCTTCGATGCGGCGGTACAAGATGCAGGCGGGCCGTTATCGGTCCAGAATCAGGTGATCGCGTGAAGACGGCAGCCTTGCCGGAGACAGAACAGATCTCCTGTCCCTGTGGGAGCCAGGTCCTGCCGATCGAGGTGTTTCAGACGCCGACCAGACGGTATGTCCGTTGCCCGGACTGTGAGCTGGTGTTTCTGAATCCTCGGCCGTTGACCACCGCAGTCGAGGAGTTCTACCGCGAAGACTACGACGAAGCCTATGGCGAGATAGAGGCCTCGTCGGATCGCGATCCGGTGTTCGAGAGTGTCGCGCGCCGTCTTGCCCGGTACCGGCAGCCGCCCGGGCGGCTGCTCGATGTCGGTTGTGGGGATGGCGCGTTCCTCCTTCTTTGTCAGTCCGCGGGATGGAGCTGTTATGGACTGGAGTTGTCGAAGCGGGCCGCTGCGCGCGCGGTTCGTCGCGGGGTGACGCTGTTGTCTCCCGATTCTTTGGAGAGGATCGGTGAGTGCGAACCTTTCGATGTCATTTCGCTGGTGAACGTGTTGGAGACGGTCACGAGTCCGGCGACAGTTCTCCGGCAGGTTGCGAAGGCTTTGGCGCCATCCGGTCTCCTGGTGATCAGAGCGACCAACGGGGCCTTTCATCTCCCGATGCGGACACCGGCCAGATGGGTCGGGTCGCGCTACGATCAGGCCTTTCATCTCTTTCTCTATTCGCCGGAGGCCCTCCGTTCCTTGCTGCAGGGGATCGGATTGGAGACGATTGCGATCCATAACTCAGTTCCGAGTCGTGGGCCGCTCAATCCGGCGAATCCCTGGCTAAGCCGTCTCAAGTGGCGGATCGGTGCGGTCGCGTTCTGGTCCTGTGCGGAGTTGCTCTACAGGGTGACAGGAGGGCGTGTAGTTTGGGCTCCGTCATTTGAGCTCATCGCCAGACGGAGCGAGGGTTGTCATGAGTAAATCTCATTGGCTCAGTCTCCGGGGGAGGCGCTCACTCAGGTTCCTGGGTCTGGTCGTGGCGCTGTGCCTGCTTGGCGCATTGGCCACACTCGGGGTGCGCTCGATATTCACCTCGGTGGGGTCTGCCAAACATATGAGGTATGAGCCCGTCGATGTGCCGCCTCAGGAGGTCTCGCCGCGGCACCAGAAGGAGCGGGAGGAGTACGACCGGCGGGAGCGAGCCGTGACGGAGAAGAATCGGTAGCCACGTTTCATGGGAGCTCTTATTTCATGTGCGGTATTTGCGGTCTTGTGGGTGACAACGATCCGGTCCTGCTTGAGCGGATGCTCGCCCGCCTGGTCCATCGCGGGCCTGACGATGAGGGGATGCATTCTGCCGCAGGCGTCTCACTGGGGGCGAGGCGATTACGAGTCATCGATCCGCGCGGCGGCCATCAACCGGTTCGCAACGAGACCGGTTCAGTCTGGGCGGTTTTAAACGGGGAGATCTACAACTACCGCGAACTTCGCGAGGAGTTGATCCGGAAAGGCCATCGCTTTCAGTCCGATTGCGACACCGAAGTCCTGGTGCATCTCTATGAAGAGGAGGGGCCAGAGGGGGTCTATCGGCTGCGAGGCATGTTCGCCTATGCCATCTGGGACCGGGAGCGGGAGCTCGTCTTGCTGGTCCGCGATCGCTTGGGGATCAAACCGCTCTACTACTCCGTTCAACCGGGGCGCGCAGGCGCTGTTCATCGCGTGCTCTTTTCGTCGGAGCTCCCGTCGCTGTTGGAAGGTCTGCCGGATTGGAAGATTCGTCCGCAGGCCATCGCAGATTTCCTGTCGCTGCTCTATGTGCCGGGCCCCGATACGATGGTGGAGGGGGTCTATCAGCTCCGGCCTGGCGAGGCCCTCAAGATTGTGCGGGGCCGGTTAGAATTTTGGCGTTATTACCGCCCTGAGGAAGAGGTCCTTCGCCAGGCCGAGTTTCAGCAGGGCGACCAGCGGGACCAATTTCTGAGCCTGCTCCGTGACTCCGTACAGGCCCACTTGGTCAGCGACGTCCCGCTCGGCTTATTTCTCTCTGGAGGGCTGGACTCCGCGTCGATTCTGGCCTGCATGCGCGAGGTCATTCCTGGATCGATCAAAACCTTTTCCATCGGGTACGAGGCGCCGGAAGACCAATCGTACAACGAGCTTAAGGCCGCCAGGCTCCTCGCGACTCACTTCGGAACAGACCATACAGAGGCCCTGTTGCGTCCGGACGCGGTGTCGCTGCTGCCTCGCGTCGTGGCCGGTATGGGAGAGCCATTCGCCGATTCTTCCGCCATCCCCACCTATCTGGTGTCCGAGGTGGCCAGACAGTCCGTGACGGTGGCGCTGTCCGGTATCGGCGGCGATGAACTCTTCGGCGGGTATCCCCGCTACCTCGGGATGCGTGCGGCGGCTCGGTATGCCGCGCTTCCCGTAGCAATGCGCTCTTGGATCGCTGCCCGAGCAGAGTCTCTGTCAGACGGTTCAGGGAGCCGCAACGCACTCGGCCGCATCAAACGGTTTCTGTTCGATGGCAACCGTCCCCTCCATGAGCAATATCTCCGCTGGACGACGTTTCAACCAGCCGGATGGAATGGACCATTGTTGGCCGAGGGACTGCGCATGGCCGTCGCCGATAGTTCGGCGCTCCGCCATCTTGGGAGTCTCTTCGATCAATGGCCGTCTGATGAGCCGGCCGATCGAGCTATGGGTGTCGACCTGCAAACCTATTTGCCGGACGATCTGTTGCGGATGGGCGATCGGATGAGCATGGCCCATTCACTCGAACTTCGCGTGCCGTTTTGCGATCACCATCTGCTGGCCTTTGCCTGTTCCTTGCCGGCTGCCACGAGACTGCAAGGGTGGAAGCTGAAAGGCTTCATGAGGTCTGCCCTGCGAGACCTCTTGCCTCGAAGCATTGTCTCCGGTCCGAAGCGAGGATTCATGCTGCCGCTGGGGCGATGGTTGCGGGAGGATCTTCGCGAGATGAGCCGTGATCTGCTCTCCGATGAGGCGATCCGCCGGCGAGGCTATGTCAATCCTTCCTATGTGCAGTGGTTGCTGGCTGAGCATCAGAGCGGGAGACGGAATTTCACCGATCAGATTTATGCGCTCATGGTGTTGGAGCTCTGGCATCGGCAGGTGGCGCAGCCTGTTGCTCACCAGACGATGGGAGTGGGAGCGGCATGAACGTCGTTCTATTTTCAGAGGTCACGATCGAGCGGGTGATCGGCGGCGCCGAGCGAGTCCTCCGGCAGCAATCGTTGGGCCTCGCCAAGCTGGGCCATCAGGTGCGCGTCATCGTGCGGGCTCCCTGCGAGTCCGCCGAGGCGACATGCTCGATCGGCAAGGTGACGGAACGGCGCTATCCCGTGACCAGAACCAGCGAGCCGGCTTTTGTCTGGTCTTCGGTCCAGAACTCCCTGCGCGCCTTTGATTTGGTGCGACAGACCGGTCCTGTCGATGTCGGGGTCATCCATCAATCATTGGCTGGCCTCGGTCCGATCTTGTCTCGCTATCGCGCGGTCGGACGCTGGGTTTATGTCTGTCATTCGCTGGCGCACGAGGAATACCTCACGAGGGTGGAGCGGGCCTCTTCGACAGTGGAACGGGTGAGGCGGAAGCTGAGCGCGCGCGCCAGACGGTGGATTGAACGCATGGTGATGCGCCGCTGTCATCATGTGGTGGTCTTGAGCGAATTCATGAAACGGCAGGTCATGGCCGCTCACGGCATTGGACCGAAGGATATGACGGTGATCCCTGGTGCAGCCGATCTTGCCCTGTTCTATCCGGCGGAGGATCGGGGCGAGGTCAGGCGCGAACTGAAAATTTCCGAGAGCCGCCGGGTGTTGTTCACGGTGCGGAATCTGGTCCCCCGCATGGGGTTGGAGCATCTGATTGAAGCCATGACGCTTCTCGGGGAGGAACGGCGGAATCTTCTCCTCTTGATCGGCGGGGAAGGCCCGCTCCGCCGGCGATTGGAGGAGCTGATTCGCGGCAAGGGATTGCAAGATTTCGTGCAGTTGCTCGGGTTCGTGCCGGAGGAACAGTTGGCGAAGTATTTCCAGGCCTCTGACTTGGTCGTGATGCCGACGCTGCAGCTTGAAGGGTTCGGTCTGGTCACGGTCGAAGCGCTGGCCTGCGGTACCCCGGTGATGGGGACGCCAGTTGGCGCGATTCCAGAAGTCTTGAGCACGGTCGATCCGCTGTTGGTGACGGAAGGGACAGATGGAGGGGCTCTCGCAAAAACCCTACGATTATGGCTGACGCGATTCCGTGAGCAGCCTGGCGAGCGGGAACGCCTGTCGAAAAAAGGCCGGGAGGTCGTAGAGCGTCGCTTCAACTGGGACGCCCATACGGCTCAGCTGGATCGTCTCTTTGTCGCTGGTTCGATAGACGGACAGATGACCGGCGCGAAGAAGGTGATCCATGTGATCACGCGCCTCGACTATGGTGGGTCTGCGCAGAACACGATGTTGACGGCCCTCGGCCATGATCCTGCGCAGTTCGAACCGCTGGTGGTGGCCGGATATCCCGGTTCATGGGATGCGCAGGGCGGGCAGGCCGCGACGGAGGAGAATTGCCGGCGTCTCGATCGGGCCGGAGTTCGGTGGATGCTGCTGCCTTCCCTGACGCGAGCCGTTCACCCGCTGAAAGATCTTCAGGCCTTGTGGCAATTGATTGGCCTCTTCCGGCGAGAGCAGCCGGCATTGGTCCATACCCATACGTCGAAGGCCGGCGTGGTGGGACGGATGGCCGCTTGGCTGGCGAGGGTGCCCGTCATCGTCCATACGCCGCATGGCCATGTGTTCTACGGCCATTTCGGCCCCTTCCGGTCATGGTTGTTTCTTCAGATCGAACGAGGGTTGAGCGTGATCACAGACCGTCTGATCGCATTGACGGACGCGGAGCGGCAGGACCACCTCGATCGTGCTGTCGGCAGGGCAGACCAATTCGCTGTCGTGCCAAGCGGGATCGATCGTGAGAAGTTCGGACGAGCGAGGGCCCAAGGGAAACAACAGCCGGACTGGTTTGGTTGCCCTCCGGATGCGCTGGTCGTCGGATCGGTCGGGTGGCTCACCGATATTAAGGGCCATGAACATCTGCTCGAAGCCGTCGCGCTGTTGAGGCAGGATTTTCCCTCCCTCCATCTCGTGATCGTCGGGAGTGGGGATCGGCAGGAAGCATTATTACAGCAAGCGGAATCGCTCGGTCTCCGCGATGCCGTACATCTCCTCGGTCATAGGGACGATGTCGATATCTGCCTCGCGGGGATGGATCTGTTTGTCTTGCCCTCGTTGAATGAAGGGATGGGGCGTGCGTTGATCGAAGCCATGGCTGCTGGATTGCCGGTGATTGCTTCCAGCGTCGGAGGTATTCCTGCCGTGGTCGATCACGAACGAACCGGCCTGCTGGTCTCACCAGGCGATGCCGGTGCCTTGGCAGGGGCGTTACGCCGGATGCTCGAGCGGCCGGAGTGGGCCAGGCAGTTAGGCGTCGCAGCGAGCCGCAGCGTGGATAGCCGATATGGGTCGCGCTCCATGGTCCATGCCATCGAATCCATCTTTGCCGAGGCGTTTCGTGTTCATGGGTAAGCGAGAGAGACAGAAGAGATGGGTCGGGCGGCTGATGCTGCCATCGATGGCGCTGGCGGTCGTGCTCAGTTGCATGGTCGGGCATGTCGAAGCGTCCGATGAGCGTCAGCAACTAGTGGCGACGTTCCATGTCCATAGCACCGCCAGTACCGGCGATATGACGGTTGAAGCCTTGGCTACAAGGGCGGAACAGCTCGGCCTGGATGTGCTGATACTGACCGATAATTTCTCGCTGCAGTATGAGTATGGGCTCTGGCCCTTGCGGGGTATCCTGAAACAACGAGTGAGTGCTCCCTCCCTGTTGGACTATGGGATTGAACGGTATCTCGATGAGATTGCGGCCGCGCAGCGCCGTCATCCGGCCCTCATCATTGTGCCTGGTGTTGAAGTCGCGCCCTATTACTATTGGACTGGTTCTCTGCCAGAACGCACCTTGACGATGCACAATGCGCAACGCAATCTCCTGGTGCTCGGCTTGACCAAGCCGGAGGATTACCGGTCCCTTCCTGCCAGTGGGAACCCGGCATCCTACAACTTCGATTGGCAGGTGGCGGTGAATGGCGCGCCGATCTTGTTGGTCCTTCCCGCCGTCTGGCTCTGGAGGCCCTTCCGGCCCGTGGCTGACCGGCGATCCCCTCAGCGAATGGTGTCCGTGGTCTTGATCGTCCTGGCGGTGGCGCTGGTGGCCAATGCCTGGCCGCTGAGTCAGCCGGCCTTTAGTTCCTATGACGCAGGGCTGGGATATCGTCCCTATCAGGCCCTCATCGATGATGTGAAGGCCAAAGGCGGACTGTCGTTCTGGTCGATGACGGAAGCGCGAGACTTTCATGAATATGGATTCGGGCCACTGGGAGCGTTCATTGTCAAGACGGAGGCTCACCCGGAATCGTTGTTGCAGACGACCGGGTATACCGGTTTCGGCGGGCTCTATCAGGATGGGCGAACCATCAATAAGCCCGGTGAACTCTGGGATCGGTTGCTTCAATTGCCGATAGATGAACAGCGGCCGGCTCCGGTGTTGATCGGGGAGTTGGCGTTTCACGGATTGAAGGATGCCGGGAAGGATCTGCATCGTCTGGTCACGGTCCTGTCGGTGAAGGAACGAACGGTGCCAGCGGTGCTGGAGGCGCTGAGGGCAGGTCGTGCGTACGCAGTGGGTGAGGGAGATCACCATGTCCAGCTTCGGTTGGATGAGTTTCGAGTGTTCTGCCAGGGGGGGGCCAGATTTGCATCGATGGGTGATCGGCTGGATCCCGTCGGCGCTCGCGATCTGATGGTCCGCCTTTCGATCTCTGCGGCCGATCACGGGCGCCATCCTGTGAAGGTGCGGCTGATTCGTTCCGGGCAGGTCGTGGCGCAACTGGCAGGTGAGACGCCGTATCTTGTCGATTGGCCAGACAGCACCATGCCGACAGTAGAGCGGACGACCTATCGTGTAGAGATCACCGGCAGCGGCGAGCTGTTGAGTAACCCGATCTTTGTGGGGAAGTGATGGGTGATCGGTGATGAGTGATGCGAGGCAGCTAGGACATCAGCATGAATGTACGCAGTTCCGTGCCCATCACTCATGACGGATCACTAATTCTATGCGTGTCACCATTCATCAACCGCAGTTCCTGCCCTGGCTGGGGTATTTGGACAAGATCGATCAGGCGGACCTATTTATTGCGTTAGACACGGTGCAGTTCAGAAAGAACGAATGGCAGAATCGCAATCGGATCAGAACGGCGGACGGGTGCCAATGGATCACAGTGCCGGTGATCCATCGCTTCGGCCAATTGGTGAAGGATGTGCGAATCAATCAGACCGTGAACTGGCGGGCTCAACATCTGCGGGCGCTCGAGATCCATTATGCGAAGGCTCCGTTTCGTGACCGCTATCTGCCAGAATTGCGCAGCCTCTATGAGTCCCCATGGGAACGGCTGCATGACGTGAATCTCGCGGTTATCCGCTGGTTATTAGGCGCCTTCGGGATTGCGACGCCTGTTCGCTGCGCATCGGAGTGGGAGGCGCGCGAAGAGCCCACCGATCGATTGATCGATCTGTGCCAG
Source organism: Nitrospirota bacterium (assembly GCA_030682135.1). Classification (GTDB taxonomy): domain Bacteria; phylum Nitrospirota; class Nitrospiria; order Nitrospirales; family Nitrospiraceae; genus Palsa-1315. The sequence goes on from JAUXQT010000008.1 coordinate 39,094, forward strand.
GCCGTTGGCGCATCGTGCTATCTGTCCGGTCCCGGCGGGGATGATTATCTGGACGTGCCTCGATTTGAGTCGTCCGGGGTGACGTTAGAGATGCAACGGTTCCAGCATCCGCTGTATCGGCAAGTCTATGAACCGTTGATGCCGGCGATGTCGGCGATCGATCTGTTGTGTTGTTGCGGGCCTGAGGCGCTGACGCGATTGCGCGAAGCGCGGGCTGGGCAGAACGTACATGCGGCGACAAAGTAGTAAGAGTCGGCGGGAAAAGTGTTGTGGCACGATGTGCATCGAACAATGGAATGGCTGCGAGTGGTGAGATCGGTATAGTCATGCAAGATGCTCAAACAGGCTGTCCAGCAAGGCCGCAGCCGACGAAAGCACCGGAGGCGTAGCCTCAGGGCTACGTTGAGGATGCGTTCGAGGCGAGAACGAAGCTGGCGGACTGTTTCAGCATCTTGGTAATCGAGGAGGATGGGATGGCAACAGAGCGTAGAGTGCCGATGCGGATTCTGGCCATTGGCGCGCATCCGGACGATATCGAGGCGGGGTGCGGGGGGACGTTGCTCAAGTATGCGCAGAAGGGCCATCGCATCTTTCTCCTGGTGATGACCGCCGGCGACAAGGGTGGATCGAGCGCCATACGCAAACGCGAACAGGCACGATCGGCGAAACAACTGGGTGTCGAAAAGATCTTCTGGGGCGGATACAGGGACACGGCAGTGCCGATGGGGCTGGACGTGATTCAGAAGATCGAGCAGGTGGTGGAGGAGGTGCAGCCGCACTTTATTTTCTCGCATTATCACGACGATACCCATCAGGACCATCGGCATCTGGCGATGAGTACGATCACCGCGACCCGTTACACCAAGAACGTGTTGTTCTATGAAGGGCCGACCACCCAGAATTTCTCACCGACCGTCTTCGTCGATATCGACCAGGTGGTCGAGGAGAAGGTGAAATCGATCGAGGCCCATGCTTCGCAGGTAAAAAAAACCAACATCGAAGGGCTGAGTATCGTGGATGTGATTCGGGCCGGGGCGCATTTCCGCGGCATCCAGGGCCGGGTGAAAAACGCAGAAGGCTTTGTTCCGCTGCGTTTGTTTATTAATATCGGCATATGACCACTGTGGCGACCATCATTCCCCATTCACGGCCTGCGATCGACGAAGAGGACTTGCGCGCAACGGCTGAGGTCCTGCGTTCAGGGCAGATTGCCCAAGGGCCCTGGGTCGAGCGATTCGAGCGCGCCATGGCATCGTTCGTGGGGGTGCGTGGCGGGGTGGCTGTCAGTTCTGGGACTGCGGCGCTAGAGTTGGCGTTGCGGGTGCTCGACGTCGGCCCCGGCGACGAAGTCATCATGCCGAGCTACGTCTGCCAGGCGCCCTGGCTTGCGACGCAACGGGTCGGGGCAGAGGCCCGGCTCGTCGATATCGACCTGGATACGTTCAATATCGATCCGCTCGCTGCCTGCCAGGCGGTGACCAGAAAGACTCGCGCGATCATTGTCCCGCATCTGTTCGGCCTGCCGGCCAATCTGACCGCACTTGAGCAGATTGGGATTCCGTTGATTGAAGATTGTGCGCAGACGCTGGGGGTTACGGAACAAGGTCGGCCTGTCGGGACGGTCGGACGGCTGACGGTCTGCTCTTTCTATGCGACGAAGTTGTTGTGCGCTGGAGAAGGTGGGATGGTGCTGTCGAATGTGAAGGGGGATTTCGAGCGAGTCCGGTCGCTGCGCGAATATGACGGCACACCGATATTGAACCCCTCCTCTTTTAATGTGAAGCTGACCGACATGCAAGCGGCGCTTGGGCTGTCCCAGCTGGGACGGTTCCCGGACTTTCATGAACGGCGCCAAATTCTTGCAGAAGCCTATGGTGTTGCACTCTCCTCCAAGGCTGCCGTCTGTCCGACTGCGCCTCCTGGCAGGACACACGGATATTATCGCTATGTGGTCAGACTTCCGCATCTCCGGACCAATCCCGATGGCCTTATGAGTCTCATCGGCACATTGGAACAGCAGGGGATTCATTACCGTAAGCCGGTCTTTCGCCCGCTCCATCGCTATCTGGGTCAGTCCGGTTTTCCCAACAGCGACGAAGCAGACCGAACGGCCTTGTCGATTCCACTCTATCCCGATCTCACAGACGACGAGGCCAGGCAGATTCTCCAATCGTTGGACGAGGTTTTTTCGTGAAAGCCATCGGCGTTGAATCGTCGCCATTCGCAGTCCGCAGTAGTTGGCATTGGCTGACGCCTGCTGTGCTGGGGGCCTTGCTGGGCGTCGTGGCCTTGGCCGTTCCCACCGTACGTCAGCTCTTCGTCTTCGAAGGGCTTCGGTGGCTCTATATCCTGCTCTTTGCGTTTCTGGGCGCGGGCGCGTTGACGCCGATCATGGTGCATCTCAGTCATCAGTGGGGACTCGTCGATCAGCCGTCTGACCGGAAGATCCATGTGTACCCGACTCCCAGGCTCGGTGGGGTGGCCGTCTATCTGGGCTTTCTGGGTTCGGTGCTGTTGAACTCGATCCTGCCGGACTGGATGATCGCGACGTTGGTCGCCGGGTCGTTGTTATTGATCGTGGGTGTGATCGACGATGTCTGGGAATTGCCTGCCTCGTCGAAATTAGTCGCCCAGGTGATCGCAGCAGGAATCGTCATCTCGACGGGGAAGGTGTTGACCCTGTTTCCTGTCGGGCCGGTTGGCGATCTGGCGAACGTGCTGCTCACGTTGCTCTGGATCGTCGGGATCACGAACGCTTTCAATTTCTTCGACGGCATGGATGGTTTAGCCACGGGGCTGGCGATTCTCATTGCCGGATTCATGGGGGCGGTGGCATTTGAGACAAACCAGCCTGGAGTGGGCTGGCTCGCCATCGCCATCATCGGAGCCGGGGTCGGGTTTCTGCCCTATAATTTTCGAGGACGTAAGTCTGCTGTGATTTTTCTGGGAGACGGAGGGGCGACCTTCCTCGGGTTCACGCTGGCCTGTCTCGCGGTAAAAGGGAATTGGGCGGATCATAGTCCCATCGTCTCGTTCAGCAATCCGCTCCTCATCTTCGGCGTGCTGATCTACGACATGATCCACATTACCGTGGAGCGGGTGGCGACGGGGAAAGTGCATTCCGTCAAAGAATGGCTGGACTACGTGGGGAAAGACCATCTCCACCATCGTCTGGAGCGTGCGTTAGGATCTCGCCAGGCGAGTGTTGCGATGATCTGTCTCATGACGATTTGCCTCGGGCTGGCGGCCCTGGCCCTCCGTCATGCCGGAACGGCTGAGGCGGTGTTGCTCCTCATCCAAGCCTGTTTAATTGTGGTCATGATCACGATTCTCGAATGGAGCGGACGCCAGAGACATTGAGTTCTGGCACAACCTCTCCGGTTCAATCCGATGAACGTGTGACTTGAAGAGGACAGGTGGGAATTCGAGGGGATAGCCCGATCAGAGTAGTGTGTGCAATTTGCTCAAAGTCTCTGCCATGACTTGCGCGGAGGCTTTTCCTTTCTTGCTGGCCTGCCGGGCCTTCCAGTCCAAACTTTTGACCTGGTCGGCGAGGACCACGCCTTCCAGATCCTGTCCCTCTCCTAATGCCACTTCAAATGGATAGCCTTTCACACGACTCGTGATCGGGCAGCAGAGCATCAACCCGCTGCGCCGATTATAACTGGCCGGCGAGAGGACCAGGGCCGGGCGATGTCCTGCCAGTTCATGTCCGGCTTGAGGAGTGAATTGGAGCCAGACGACATCTCCGCGGTCTGGGACATATTTTCTAGTTGCCATCAGAGTGCCTCATGTCCGACAGGGCCGCCGAACTCGACTTCATCGTGAGCATTCTCGGGGGTCATGCGTTTGAGCAAGTCCTCAAGTCTGTACACGCGACGGAGGTGAGGCTTCAGGATGAGCGCGCCTTTTTTGACTTCAATGTCCAAATCATCGTTGACCTTAAGGCCCGCTTGCTGCGCGATGCCTTTCGGAACTCTGACGGCCAGGCTATTGCCCCATTTCTGAGCGGTCGTTTTCATGGTGATGGCCTCCGTGAGTATCTACGATGTAGATACTATGCGAATCCGAACGATCAGTCAATCGACTGGGGCGGTTACGGCACTCAGCTAATAGCCGATTGCCCGAGCGGAGAGTCTTTGCTCTCCCCCCTTGCACTGTGCCGCAGTTCCCGCTACAAGATGCCTCATGGTTCCCACCGTTGAATGGAAAGATGGCGCCGTCCGGTTGCTCGATCAGAGCCGGTTGCCGGAGTTCGTCGAGTTTCTGGACTGCCGGGACTATCAGACCGTTGCCGATGCCATTCGCACATTAAAAGTCAGAGGCGCCCCGGCGATCGGGGTGACTGCAGCGATGGGGGTCGCACTCGGCGCCCAGACCGTCACGGCATCCGAGTACGAGGCTTTCGCGCAGGCGGTGCTCGTCATCTGCGAGCATCTGGCTGCGACCAGGCCGACGGCGGTCAATCTGTTTTGGGCCATCGAGCGGATGAAACGTCTACTCACCTCGATACGCACGCAACCTATTGCCTCCATCAAAGCGGCCTTGCTGAACGAGTCGCAAGTGATTCTCGATGAAGATATCGCGCTCTGTAAAGCCATGGGGCAGCATGGAGCGACACTCATCGTCAGCGGCCAAACGATCCTGACCCATTGTAATGCCGGTGCACTGGCCACAGCCGGCTATGGCACGGCATTGGGTGTCATTCGCGCAGCCTGGGAGCAGGGGAAGCAGATTCAGGTCATTGCAGATGAGACCAGGCCGGTGTTGCAGGGGGCGAGACTGACGGCCTGGGAGCTGATGCAGGACAAGATTCCGGTGACGCTCATCACCGACAACATGGCCGGTTCACTCATGCGCCAAGGAAAGATTCAACTTTGCGTCGTCGGCGCCGATCGCATTGCCGCGAACGGCGATGTGGCCAACAAGATCGGCACCTATTCAGTCGCGGTACTGGCGAAGGCCCATGGGATTCCCTTTTATGTCGCCGCACCCTATTCCACGATCGACTTGAAGACCAAGACCGGCGCAGACATTCCCATCGAGCAGCGCAATCCTCTCGAAGTCACCACCATTCACGGCAGTCATCCCATCGCACCCCAAGGGGTCGCAGTCTACAATCCAGCCTTCGACGTGACACCGGCGGAGCTGATCACCGGCATCATCACCGAACGGGGTGTCTTCAAGCCGGCCGGTCTTGCCGCTGAATTTCAGTAGCCGTCCATCGCAGACCGCCCCCACCCAATGTCTTCGCTCGTCGATCATCACGACTTCGGGGCAGCATCGAGGCAGGTTTTGCACCTCAACATCGCAGTTATGCTCTTGCGGGATTGCTGTGAGTGGAGAGCGGCAGTCGGGAATTGGGAGGCGTTACGCTACATTTTGCTGCTAAGCAAGGTTGACAGCTGTCACGGTACACATTACACTTTGGACGTGATTAAGAGCTTTGCCGACAAGCGTACGAAGGAGCTGTACGAGCGCGGTACGTCGACGCGGTTTCCTTCGGACATGTCGGAGCGGGCTGTGCGCAAGCTGGAATATCTTGATCTTGCGACACGCGTATCAGATTTAAAGGTGCCACCGAGCAATCGGCTGCACAAGTTAGAGCGCGACCGGACCGGGCAATATTCGATTGCCGTCAACGACCAATGGCGAGTGTGCTTTCGATTTGAGGCTGGCGACGCGTATGACGTTGAGCTCACGGATTATCATTGATGAGAGGTGCATGATGGGCATCCCCAATAAGCGAGGGCGTACGGTTCGTCCCACTCATCCTGGCGTGATGTTGCGGGAGGATTTCTTGCCGGAGTATGGACTGACGGTGTCCGGATTTGCCAGAGTGCTCCAGGTTTCTCGCCAGACGGTGAATGAATTGCTGCGGGAGCGGCGTGGAGTCAGTCCTGAGATGGCGTTACGGCTTTCTCGGCTTTTCGGTAACAGCCCAGAGTTCTGGTTGAATGCCCAGCGTGCGGTGGACCTGTGGGAGGCTGTGCGGAATATCCAAGGCCAGATCGATCATATTTCTCCGTTGACTGCCGCCTAGGCGACAGTCACGGGTGTCCGTCGATTTCAGATTGTGGCCCCTTTACGCTGGCCGATGTTTGCGCCAGCCTTGCAAGCCCATTATCCGCGCACTTATAATGCGCCAGGAGCCTGTCCGACATTGCCTTCGTGGCGAGGCGAATGAGGCGCTGGCAGATACACGACCGCAGGCCACGAGAAACCGGAGGCGTATTCACTGGAATACGTTGAGGATTTGTCGGGGCCGAGAACAAAGTAGATGCCTGTGCATCGTTCGCCGCAGTAGAACGGTCAATGTTGGATAAGCTCCTAACGCTGTTCAATCTATTCTTTAACTGTCTGGAGGAACCGTAGATCCCATGAGTGAACGAACATTAGCGATTATCAAGCCGGATGCGGTCAAGAAGCATGCGATTGGCGACATTATTGCCAGCTATGAAAAGGCCGGCCTGACGCCTGTGGCCATCCGCATGATGCAGTTTTCAAAGTCAACGGCCGAGGGGTTCTATGCCGTGCATAAGGCCCGCCCGTTTTTCGACAGCCTCTGCACGTTCATGTCGTCTGGCCCGGTCGTGGTGCTGGTCCTGCAGGGCGACAATGCGATCAAGAAGAATCGTGAGCTGATGGGTGCGACCGATCCGGCCAAGGCCGACGCTGGCACGATTCGCAAGGCTCATGGCGCGAATATCGAGTTTAATGCAGTGCATGGATCCGATTCGCCGGAGACCGCCAAGTTTGAGGTGTCGTATTTCTTTCCCCAAACCGACATTGTCGGCTAACAGGAAGCTGAAAACGGCCGCCAGCTTCGTTCTCGGCTTATCGAAATCCTCAACGTACCCCTGAGGGCACGCCTCCGGTTTCGACTCGCCTGCGGCCTTGCTGGACGGCCATTTTGAGCTTCCTTTTGGGGATTCACGGCTGTGCGATTTTCTGTCTATCGTTGGCCTGACTTCGTGAGATGGATTGCGAGCGGCCTGCTCGTGGTTCTTCCCGGGTGCGCCGGTCTGGCGCACCAGTTTCCCGCTTCATCGCCGTCTGTTGCGTCCGGTGCCGATCCGGCACTGGAAGCTCAGACCAAGCTGCTTGAGTCCGCCTATCGGGCCTATGTGCAGGAGCGCTATCCGCTGGCCGCTGTGCTCTTCCAACGATTCGTCGACTCCAATCCCAGCTCTCCCAGGTTGAGTGAAGCGCGATGGTGGCTTGCACGTTCTAATGAGGAGCGTGGGGATCTCCCTGCTGCGCTGTCGGTCTATCGCACGGTGGTTGGGGCGGCGCCGCCATCTGTTCCGCTCGCCGGCACCTATGCCTTTCATGCGCTCAATCGTCTGGACACTTTTCGCCGGAGTTTCGGCTCGACCTCTTTATTGGAACGGCGGCAGGTTGCGCTCTGGTTGCCGAGCTTGGACTGGCTCTCGACGTCTGATGCCGGGCTTTGGATTGCGCAGCTGGCCGACGCCGGTGTGACATCGTTGATTCTTGACGCAGGGCAGTCATGGCCGATGGGAGCACCTGGTCAAACCACCAAGGCTCCGGTTGCCGCGGATCGGTTCAAGACGATCGTGCCTGTCGCCCATGCCAAGGGGATGGCGGTCTTGGCGTCGCTCAATCTCCATGAGCCTGGGTGGATGGCGGTGAATCCTGAGTGGCGTACGGTCATCGCCAACGGCATGGGCCAGCAGGCCGGTTCTGTCGATATACTCCAGCCAGAGTATCAGCGTGCGGTCGGGGACGTGGCGCAGGATTTGTTGCGCAGCGACATCGATGGGCTGGTGGTAGGGGCGAGGAGGGCTCGGGGGTTCGCCGAAGAATGGAGCCCAACGTCGCGACGGCTGTTCGAAGGGCTGTTTGGCCCGTCTCTCGATAGCCGCGATCAGCCAGTTTTGCTGGACGCCTGGCGCTGGGCCGGGTGGAAGACGAGGACCTACCTGGGGTTTCTTGCACAACTTACCAGGCAGTTGCGTCAGGCGAGACCGGGGTTTGTGACGGCGGTGGCGGTGCATGAGCAGTCGGTGTTCTCGCCGGCGGAGGCATTGACGGACTATGGAGAAGATCTGCTCGAGACCAAGCAACGAGGGTTACATGTCATCGTTCAGCCTGAGCCGATTTCGCCTGAGCGATTGAATGAGCCTGGGGCCGGGATGGAGCGTGTGCGACAGCGATTGGCGCTGACGTCTGGAGATGAACGGCAACTCTGGATGGGCATGGCCCTGGGTGCTTCGGACCCAGCCTCGTTGGTCGCAGCGGTGCAAGCCTCCATTGCGGCAACTGTTGGGCAGGCCGGGCCTCATTTGTTGCTAATGAACGGACCGCCGATTCCTTGACAAAAGAGGCGTCGGACCACTACGATTCCGCGACAAAATTTGCAGGTTGTGGCTAAGGGTATGAAGCGACATGAGGGCCGTTGGCATTCACATTATCCGAGCCCTCAGCGAGACATGTTTTAGTCGGCTGCGGAAAAACCCGGTCAGACAGAGAAATGACCGGAGTCTTCCGTATGGTGTTGGGGCCAGAATAACCTCAGGATGCTCAAACAGCCGGCCAGCAAGGCCGCAGGCGAGTCGAAACCGGAGGCGTACCCTCAGGGGTACGTTGAGGATTTCGATGAGCCGAGAACGAAGCTGGTGGGCTGTTTGAGCATCCTGCTAAAGGAGCGCGCATGATTCCGAAAGATCTCCGGTACCACCAAGAGCATGAATGGGTGCGCGTGAGCGGCACGCAGGCCACGGTCGGCATCAGTCATTTTGCCCAGGATGCGTTGGGCGATATTGTCTTCATCGATATGCCGAAGCCCGGCGCCGTCGTGAAGGCGGGTCAGCAGATCGGCGAGGTGGAATCGACCAAGACGACCTCTACGATCTACACGCCGGTGAGCGGCACCATTGCCAAGATCAATGCCGACTTGAAAGATCACCCGGAAGCGGTGAACTCCGATCCCTACGGCAAGGGCTGGATGGTGCTGATCGATCTCTCCAATGCGGGCGAAGTCGAGGGGCTGATGACATCAGCCCAGTACGAGGCCTTTCTCTCCACGCAAAAGCATTGATTCGTTTCCATGTCTAAGCACATCGTCATTGTCGGCGCCGGGCCTGGCGGGTATGTCGCGGCGATTCGCGCAGCCCAGCTGGGCGCCCGCGTGACCGTGATCGAGTCCCACGCGCTTGGCGGCGTCTGTTTAAATTGGGGCTGCATTCCCAGCAAGGCCCTCCTCTCGGTCGTCGAGCTCGGCGACAAAGTCAAAAAATCAGCAGACATGGGCCTGCTCGTTCAGGGACCGGTCTCGTACGATCTTGCCAAGATGGTCGCCCGAAAGAATAAGGTGGTGGCGACGCTCGTGAAGGGCATTGCCACTTTGTTCAAGGCTTGGAATATCGAACAGGTGCAGGGGACCGGTTCAATCCGCGACCGGCAGACGGTGATGGTGACTGCTGCCGATGGGTCGGTGCGGGATATTCAGGCCGATGCCATCGTGGTGGCGACCGGATCCTCCTGGCCGAATCTGCCGCAGTTTCCCATCGATGGACAGCAATTGCTCACGAGCCAACACCTCTTGGATCTCGATCGCATTCCTGCGAGTTTACTGATCGTCGGGGCTGGTGTCGAAGGTTGTGAGTTCGCCGCACTCTATAGCGGTCTTGGAACTGCCGTCACGATTGTGGAATTGATGCCACGGGTCTTGTCCCTGGAAGATGAGGATATCTCCTCAACGATGGAGCGGGAGCTGAAGAAGCGCGGGGTCACGGTCGAGACCGGAACCACTGTGGAGAAATTGGAGCGGTCACCGACGGCAGTCACCGCCTATTTGAAAGACGGTTCACAGGTTGTGGCGGAGAAGCTGCTGGTATCCGTCGGGCGAGGGTTCAATAGCAAAGGCATCGGACTGGAGCAGGTCGGGGTGCAAACGGGACGGCGGGGAGAGATTCTCGTGAACGACCGGATGGAAACATCGGTGCCGGGGGTCTACGCGATCGGCGACGTGGTCGGCAAAGTGATGTTGGCGCATGTGGCCTCGGCTCAGGGAAAAGTGGCAGTCGAAAATATCATGGGCCATGAGACGGCGGTTCGCTATGACGTCATTCCTGCCGGAATTTTTACCCTGCCGGAAATCGGTCGTGTGGGTCTGACGGAGCAGCAGGCGCGCGAACGGGCCCAGGCTGCCGGGCAGAACCCGGATGAGACCATTCAGGTCGGACGTTTTCGCTATGCCGGCTTGGGGAAGGCGCAGGCGACAGGGGATACGACGGGCCTGTTCAAGGTCATCGCCGAGTCCACGAGCGGAAAAATTCTCGGCGTGCATATCCTTGGGGCCCATGCGGCCGACCTGGTGCATGAAGCGGCTTTGGCGATGCAAGTCGGTGCGACGGTGACGCACATGGCCGAGATGATCCATGCCCATCCCACGCTGGCCGAGGGGCTGATGGAAGCGGCGGAGGATGTCGAAGGCAAGGCGATTCATCAGGCGCGAAAGCGGATGCCGTCATGATGCAGTCTTTTCTTATCAAGCTCGGGATGTTCGCCGTGACGATGGCCGTCGTGTTCTGGATCGGCTGGACCCTGCCGACCTCGTTTGACCGGGATCATGATCGTGCCGCGAAATCGTTCGAAGGGGCGCCGTCTGCCAATACTCTAAGCCGTGGGCCAGCTGCTGCGGTGAGTCTCGCCCCTGCGACGTTGCCGCCAGATCCGCAGGCCATGGCTCCTGCGCCGAGACGATCGCGCCAGGGGCTCCTCGATCTGAACCGCGCGACGGAACAGGACTTCGATGCCTTGCCTGGGATCGGCCCCAAGTTGGCGGAACGGATTCTGGCGCATCGGCAATCGGTGGGAGCCTTTCACTCGCTCGACGAATTGCGGGCCGTCAAAGGGATTGGGAAAAAGAAGTTTGAGCGGATTCGTCCATTGGTCACGGTGACGCCAGAGGCCACATCTCTAGACAGAGGGAAGAAAACGACATGAGCGAACTCTCCCGTCAACTCGAGTTAATCCTCCGCGGAGTGGTGGAGGTCATTCAACGGGCTGAACTTGAATCGAAACTGACACGTTCTTTGAAAGAGAACCGTCCGCTTCGTGTCAAGGCTGGATTCGACCCGACCGCGCCGGATCTGCATCTGGGCCATACGGTCTTGATTCACAAGCTCAAGCACTTTCAAGAGCTGGGGCATCAAGTCATCTTCTTGATCGGTGATTTTACCGGGATGATCGGGGATCCGACCGGCCAATCCGATACACGGGTCGCGTTGTCGAAAGAAAAAGTCTTGGAGAATGCCAAGACCTACGAGCGGCAGATTTTTAAAATCCTGGATCCTGCCAAGACGCTGGTGGAGTTCAACAGCCGCTGGATGGGCACGATGACGGCGGAAGGCTTGATCCATCTGAGCGCGCATAGCAGCGTGGCGCGGATGCTCGAACGGGACGACTTCCACAAGCGCTATCACGAGCAGAAGCCGATCAGCATCCATGAGTTCATGTACCCGCTCGTGCAGGGCTACGATTCCGTGGCGCTCAAGTCCGATATCGAGTTGGGCGGTACCGATCAAAAGTTCAATCTGTTGATGGGGCGTGAGTTGCAGCGGGATTATGGCCAGGAGCCTCAAGTGGTCATCACGATGCCGTTGCTCGAGGGCACGGACGGCGTCAAAAAGATGAGCAAGAGCCAGGGGAACTACATTGCGCTGGAAGATGCGCCGAACGACATGTTCGGCAAGCTCATGTCCGTCAGCGATGCCTTGATGCTCCGGTACTACGAGCTGCTCACCACGGAAGACTTGGCTGGAGTAAAGGCCGCGCATCCGATGGAGGCGAAGCAGGCACTCGCGGCGATGATTGTGGCCCGGTATCACGGGACTGAAGCCGGTCAGCAGGCGAGGGCGGCCTTTCAGCAGAAATTTTCAGAACGAGAGTTTCCCGCAGAGCCGGATGTGCGTTTGATCCTGACCTTGGCCGATTTGCGCGAGGGGCAGACTATCGGTCTTGTCGATTTGGTCGCCAAGACAGGGTTGGTTCCGAGCAAGAGCGAAGCCCGGCGGCTGATCGTTCAGGGCGGGTTAGAGGTCGATGAACAGAAGCAGAGCGATGCGAATGCCATCTTATCGATCGTGACAGGCCAGATGTATCGCCTGAAGGTTGGTCGTCGTAAGTTTGCACTGGTTGAATTCAAGGGATAGTACGAGGAGTTTCTTGACTTGGCCTAGAGGCCCAGGTAGGATTCGGTGCAGTGAGCGGGCGTAGCTCAGTGGTAGAGTCCTTGCTTCCCAAGCAAGTTGTCAGGGGTTCAAATCCCCTCGCCCGCTCCAACATATAGACTGAAACGTGAGGCGTGACGCGTCTTACGGAAGAGATGGAGGACTTGAGAGGCATGCGCTTCCAAGTCCTTTGTTGTATCTAGGGAAAGGTGGGGTGATGAAACAGACGGTCATGCTTGGATTGGCGTTCTGGTGCCTCTTCACTGTCACCGGCTGTCATTACTATGAAGAATATCGGGTGCTCAAATCGACGGCCGATTTGCAGGATGAGCGCGCGGAACTCCTGAAGGCCTATCGGCTCTGTTTGGCGAAGTATCAAGATGAGCCTCCCAAGGCGAAAGAGATGTGTTCCCCATACACGCAGTCTTTGCGGGAAATCGAAGTCAGGCAGCAGCATGGGCGATAGCCCTATGCGCTATCAACGAGGAGGCACTGTGAGCCGAGGCCAATATGTATTGTTAGTCGTCGTGACGCTCGTCGGAAGTATCGTCGGTGGAGCCGTCAGCGGCTGGTGGCTGACGCCGATAACTGCGAAGGCGCAGAAGACGAATGGGGTGAATGCGGAAGAGTTTCTTCTGCTGGATCAGACCGGAAAGGCACGAGCTGGATTGGGACTTGATAAGAGCGGTGAGGTCGGTCTGGTGCTGATGAGCCGTGATGGGAATCGGACGTTGGCCCTGTCGCCGGACGATCGGTTTGCCGTGAAGCTGTCCGATCAGAGCGGACGTGTGATTTGGTCGGCTCCATAGGATCTTCTGGGACGCTAGCTTGGCTTGCGAGACGAGGGGCTTGCGTGGGTGGGCAAGAGTACAAATGGTTCGAGGTTCGAAGTCCAAGGTGTGGCTACGCGAGGCCCTGAACTTCGAACGCCGGTCTTTGTCTGGATCTGCTATACGGCTTTGATGACTTTGCCGCTGCGAAGGCAGCGAGTGCAGACGCGAAGGCGCTTTGGCTGACCGTCGATCAAGGCCCTGACTGGCTGGAGATTGGGCTTGAAGATCCGCTTGGTCTTGTTATTGGCGTGACTGATGTTATTGCCGGATTGGCGTCGTTTGTCGCAGAGGTCGCATGTAAATGCCACGGGTACACTCCTTCATCTGGTCGAATCAAGACAATATTGCGAACGGGGGAATGTACCACAGGGCCATCAGTCTTGACAAGCAGGTTGGGGGGAAGCATGAGTGGTTGTTCGGGAGTGTCGGGATTGCGAGCGGAGAGGGAATCATGACCGGAATTGATCTGTTGGGTTTTGCGGCAGGGACGTTGACGACCTGTGCCTTCTGGCCCCAACTGCAGAAGACCTGGATCTCGAAGTCCGCTGGCGATGTCTCGCTGGGTATGCTGGCGATTTTCACGTCAGGCGTCTGCCTCTGGTTTCTCTATGGACTGGTGCTTCAGTCCTGGCCGATCATTTTGACCAATGCAGTGACCCTGCTTCTGACCGGGGCGATTCTGGTCCTCAAGTTACGGTATCGGGTTAGTGGCGGTTAGTGCGACGGGCTGGAAGAGATGCTTGCGATTCCTTGGGCGCCGGTGCGAGCGTCACGATCGCAGGCACGCTGACATCGAAACTCGTATCGCCACCATCGTCGAATCGGTCTTTCCCCACGCTATAGATCTTCTGCTGTGTCGGGCTCCACAACATCGGTAATCCGCTAAATGGGTCGTAATAGGACGAGCCGACTTCCGCGAGTCGATTCGGCACGGTGGTTTGTGCGCTCGGGCGCCGCAATACGACCTGTAACAAAGCGAGCCGCAGCCTGGCATCGGTCTCCTTCAGCTGATAGTGGAAGGGGGCCCAGTCAGGCTCGAATGGAGCGGTATTGATGAGGCGGTCAGTCATGCCGTGGCGTACGGCTCCGGACAACTCTCGGAGTGTGGGTAAGGTGGTTTGTCCCGCTTCTGTCGCATGGATGATGGCATCGTAGTAGGTCGCGTACATTTCCCAGGTCTCTCGTGTCTGTAACGGGATGCCGACCAACGAGCGGCGCAGTGGATGTGCGATTCGATCAAAGGCCTGTTCGGGCAGACGGGCGGCGCCTGCGAGCCACTGCTGGGGAGTCAGGAGAGATTTGAACGGCCGTTTTGCGGTGAATGTGCCCGCGCGATCGGCCTGGACGCCAAGTGTAAATTGATGTTGCAGCGGCCAGCGGAGTGACGACTCAGTTGCCGTCAGCGGGGGAGCGATGTTGGGAGTCATCGCCAGGACGGTTTTATCGACGGTTGCTTGCGACAATAATGTCGAGAGCAGGTGAAGATCGTCGGTGATGACGATTTGCGCCATCACTTTGGTGGCGATAGTGGTGGCATCTCGAAGGACCTGCCGCCACATACGAAGATCTTGCGTCATCCGATGCATGCCCAAGACTGTCTGGCGGGAAAATCCGTCGGCGATATAGAGGCGATGGGCGAGAAATATTTCGGCAAAGCGAGGCGTGCCGTAGTGCGCAAAGCCCATGTCTTCGAACGGCATCGAGAGCCATCGTTCGTATCGAGTCAGAAGGGTCCGGTCGCGGACGGTCATCTGGTGGAACCATGTCTGCATATTCCTGAACTCATTCATCGGGCTCTCGGCGTTCCAGGCTGGAAGGGTCTGCTCGGCAGAGAGCTGAATCTGCAGTTCTGCACGTCCAGGCTTATCGTAGTTGAATTCGCTGTTGCTGGGAGCGGCGTTGGTTTCAGCCCATATTTCATGCCCCGTCTTGGCGGGATCGAGCGTTGTAGCTGAGGCAAAACCGAGCAAATAGAAATAGCCATTCTCATAGGGGTCGATGAGACGCTGTTGCGGCTGTTCCAGGAGGCGAGAGAAGGCGGGGCTGGGCGGTTGCCCTTTCGAGGACCAGATCAGGCCTGAAATTTGGAAGAAGGCCCAGAGGATGAGCATGCCAATGATCAGGTGTTTCATAGATACGTACGTATAAATTGCCTGTTGAGCCGGTCTTTTGTCTGAACCGCTATGTCCTTCTGGATCGTCTTGCAGGGCAGAGGTGAGCAAGGGCTATGCCGAAAGGCGTCCCGGAAAACCTCGGTCTTTTGCTCCCTTTGTCAGCGACTTCGGATCGGCGAGATGCCAGACGATAAGGAGAGGAGTGACGAACGGACATTATTGAACTTGACAACCTTCTTCCTTGTCTCCTAGAGTGCCCTCCACATTGTGACTCCTGGGTCAGGGAAGAGGGTGCAAGTCCCTCGCGGTCCCGCCGCTGTAAATGGGGACGAAACCCGTAAATGCCACTGGGAATACAGTGATCGGTGATGAGTGACGAGTGATGTGTTACGAGCGGTTGCAAGCTGCTCTACCTATCACCCCTAACGCATCACACATCACTCAAACCTGGGAAGGTACGGGGAGTAGGATGAACCATAAGCCAGAAGACCTCCCAGGATAGTTGACCGACGTTCCCTCGTGGGCTGGGGAATTGGCGAGGATGAGTTGCGGGAGCAATCCTCAGGGTCTGTCAGGCCTTGGGGATTTTTTATTTGCGCACCGCTGCATGGCATGGCCGATGGTGGTCCGGACTGTTGACGAGTATGGGAATACTCGTTCTGGCGATGGCCGCCTTCGCGAATGCAGATGATGGGACGTCGGGCATGGCACGTCGACAGCAGGGCATCCTCACCGGCATGCCGTTTATGGCGAACGTCTCGGCACGCGCCTATGTCGATGATGCGGGACGCCGCATGTATTTTGCCAAGCCTCCCGCACGAATCGTCTCGCTGGCGCCCAGCATCACGGAAATGCTGTTTGCCATGGAGGCGGGGGAGCAGCTCGTCGGTGTCACGGACTTTTGCGACTATCCACCAGAAGCTCTGACAAAGCCTAAAGTCGGCTACTCTAATCCGAACTTGGAAACGTTGGTGTCACTCCAACCTGATCTGGTGGTGGCGCCCAACGATTTCCTCAAGCCCGATATCATCGTCAAACTTGAACAGCTGAAGATCCCCGTCTTTATCTTGGCAGACAAGAACGTCGAGGGGATTTTCGTTCACATTCAGACGCTCGGACGAATTGTCGGACATTCGGCGAAGGCCGATACCGTCGCCATGCAGCTTCGGCATCAGGTGGCTGCGATCCAGCAGCGAGTTCGGGGAATGGATCCAGTGCGGATGCTCTATGTGTTGAACAGCCAGCCTCTGATCACCGTCGGGCCTGGCAGCTTCATCGATCAATTGATTGGAATGGCCGGAGGCGCCAATGTCGCGGCCAAGAGCGTCACGCCCTATCCGCGGCTCAGCATGGAGTCTGTGCTTCAAGAGGACCCGGAAGTGTTGGTGTTTCCAGTCGGCAAAGCGGAAGGCATCTCAGAGAGCGAGCAGCAGACCTGGCGGCAATGGTCGACGATGACGGCGGTGAAGCGCAGCAGGCTGCACCAGATTTCCGCCGATTGGCTGAACCGGCCCGGTCCTCGAATTGCGCAGGGGCTGGAAGCCCTTGCCGCCATTTTGCATCCGGACCGTCTGTCGGATGGTCGAGTGGAACGGTAACGATGCAACCTATGACAGATGCGATGTCATCATGGGCGCAGGCCGGCGCGGTGCTGACCGTCCAGCGATGGGTGGTGGTCATCGGTGGACTGCTGCTGGCGAGCCTGGCTGTTTTGGTGTTGTGTCTCCAATTCGGCGCCACGTCGGTCGGCATGGGAACGGTGGCAACGGCGATCATGCGCCTGCTGCGCGGGGACGAGGCCGGTTCTCCAGGACTGGCCACGTCCGAAATTATCATGGTGCAGATTCGTTTCCCGCGAGTGCTCATGGGGTTTCTCGTGGGGGCCAGTCTGGCGGCGGTCGGTGTCACGCTTCAAGCCCTGCTCAGAAATCCGTTAGCCGACCCCTATGTGTTGGGTGTGTCGAGCGGAGCCGCGCTGGGTGTTTCGGTGGCGATTCTGTTTGGCATCGGCTCCACCTTCATGCTGCTGCCGGTCCTCCCGCTCTTTGGATTTGCCGGAGGCCTGTTGGCGCTGGTGGTGATCTATCGGCTGGCGCAGTCCAACGGTCGGTTGCCGGTTCATAGCCTGTTGCTGGCTGGCGTGATTTTGAATGCCATTCTGACTGCCTTCATTATGTTCATCACCTCGATCATGGAGCCGAATCGTTCGGCGGGGCTGATGGCCTGGTTGATGGGGTCGTTGACTGCACCGGGGTATCCGGCATTGGGCGTCTTTTTGATGTACGTCGTGTTGGTGCTTGGGGTCCTCATGCACAAGGCCCAGTCACTCAATGTGCTCACGTTGGGCGAAGAAACAGCTCGCTCATTGGGCGTAGAGACCGAGGGCGTCAAGAAACAACTCTTTGTGCTCACGGCACTCCTGACCGGTGCGATTGTGTCGGTGAGTGGCATGATCGGGTTCGTCGGGATGGTCGTGCCTCATGCGGTGCGCCTGCTCATCGGATCGGATCATCGGCTGTTGCTGCCGGCGTCGGCGTTAGTCGGAGGCATGTTTCTCTCCCTGGCCGATACGATCGCCAGGACGATGATGTCTCCCGCAGAGATACCGGTGGGCATTGTGACGGCGCTCGCGGGGGGACCGTTCTTTCTCTATCTCCTGCTCTGGCGAAAAGATCGGATGTTGTGAGATGACGACCGGCCAGATTGACGTCACGCATTCCGGGTTGTCTGCGGAGAGTCCTGCCATCGAAGTCCTTGGACTATCGTTTCAATACCGTACGTCGGAAGGGCGAGGGAGAATGTGGACCCTCGATCATCTCTCCTTCCACGTCGATACCGGCGAGATCCTGGGCATTGTGGGACCCAACGGATCCGGAAAGACCTCGCTATTAAAAGTGCTGTCCGGTCTTTTGCCGGCAGGCGAAGGCGATGTACGTCTGGGCGGTCTCTCCTTGCGGAAACGGAGCCAAACCGATATCGCCCGTGTGGTCGCGGTCGTGCCGCAGGAATATGCACAGGTATTCCCGTTTACGGTGGCCGAGACCGTCTTGATGGGACGGTTTCCCCATCGGACGACTCGTTGGTGGAGTCTGGGTATCGGAGATGAGACGGCGAAGGATCTTTCCTGCGCCCACCAAGCGATGGTCGATACCGATGTGCTCTCGCTCGCCGACCGATTGGTCTCGGACTTATCCGGCGGAGAACGGCAACGTGTCATGATCGCGCGAGCGCTGGCTCAAGAGCCGAAGATCCTATTGCTCGACGAACCGACGGCCTTTCTTGACATCAATCACCAGATCGAGATTTGTTCGCTCATCGCGAGACTCAGGACAGAGCGACGGCTGACGGTGGTGTTGGTGTCGCACGATCTGAATGTCGCGAGTCAGTATTGCGACCGGGTCTTGATGCTCAAAGACGGCGGGCTGTGCCGTATCGGCTCGCCGGAGGAGACCATTCGCCCTGACGTGCTTCGGATGGTGTACGGATGTGAGGTGGTCGTCGACGCCCATCCCCAAACGGGCAGGCCACGTGTGACGATGCCGATGAATGCGGTTGTACAGTAGAAGACAGCCAGGGTCCTGTCCCCGGTCCGGCTGTGCGTAACAAGGGGGGCGATTCATTTTTCATTTAAGAAAGGGCGTTTTGGAGAAGCGACGCGGGTGACGGGGAAGATGGTGCAAATCCATCACGGTGCCGCCACTGTAAGCGGGGAGTAATTCTGCATCGAGCCACTGTCTGGGGACGGTGATCAGTGATCAGTGAAGTGTGATAAGTCGGGAAAAATAAACGGTTCCCTCACTCATCACCCAGCACCTATTACTATTCACTGTTCAAGATGGGAAGGCGCAGAAACACGACGATCCGCAAGTCAGGAGACCCATTCCGCAGTTGATTCGACTCAACCCTTCGAGCACAAGGGAGATCGTTATGATGTGGTTTCTTCGTTTTAGTCGTGTGTGGTGGTGTCTGTTGCCCCTGTTGGCCCTGAGCCCTCCCGTCTATGCTGCCCCGGATATCGAAGTGGCGTCCGCCGATCAAATGGACACCGTTGAGGCGCGGGAAGTCGTCGTCAGTGCGACCAAAACCCCTGTTCCTATCACTCAACTCACCAGCGCGGTCGAGATCATTACTGAGGAAGATCTGAAGCGGCGGCAGATCAAGATGGTCTCCGAAGCGCTCCGTCTCAGTCAGGGATTGACGGTGTTCTCGAACGGTGGGCCCGGTACGAGCACGAGCGTGCGCATCCGAGGCAGCAACTCCGATCAGGTGCTGGTGCTGATTGATGGCGCCATCATGAACAGTGCCACGACGGGCAGTTTCGATTTCGCGAATCTCACCACCGACAACATCGAACGCATTGAAATTCTCCGTGGCGCCCAAAGCATGCTGTGGGGCGCGGACGCGATGGGTGGCGTGATTAACATCACCACCAAGAGGGGTACCGGCGCTCCCTCGGCTAACGCGTTTTTTGAGTACGGATCGTTTTCGTCCATCCGGGAAGGCGGCCAAGTCTCCGGCAAAACAGGAATCGTAGACTACAGCGCGGCGATCTCACGTTGGGATTATACGGGATTTTCAGCCGCCAACTATCGCCGTGGTGCTTCGGAGCGAGATGGCTTTCACAACTGGCAAACCTCAGCGCGCCTGGGTGTGGCCCTTCCTCACGAGGGGCGGCTCGACTTCAATTTTCGTCTCTTGCAAGGCAGGGTGAACATCGATAACGGTTTTTCTCCCGGATTCGATACCCTGGGAGCGTTCAACACCAGCCAGCAGTTTGTGTACAGCGCTGCCTATACGCAGCCGATTACGACCTGGTGGAACCAAGTCCTCACGGTGTCACGCCAAACAGAGGATGCTGAGTCTTTTTCCGGAACGACCCAGCGCAATCTGCAAACTGGTGTCGTCTCTACTCCATTTCTGTACCGATCGCAGATCAATACGTTGTCGAATCGCATTGAGTGGCAACACAACATCCAGATTGCCAAGCCCTTACTCCTCAGTGCCGGGTATCAGTTTCGTGAGCAGCAAGGGCAAAGTCGAGATCTTTTGACAAACAATCTCGATATCCCGACCAAGATCGTTTCCAGCAATGCCGGATTTGCTCAGGCCCAGCTGAATCTCTGGGAGCGAGTCTTTGCGACGGCAGGCGTGCGATATGACGATTACAACGTTTTCGGTGGCGCCACCACGTACCGGACTACCGCAGGCTACCTCCATCAGGAGACCGGGACCAAGATCCGGAGCAGTTATGCAACCGGGTTTCGCGCGCCGAGCGTCAATCAATTGTATTTTCCGGATTTTGGGAAATCAGATCTGAAGCCGGAGCGAAGTCAGAGTATGGATATCGGGGTGGACCAGTATCTGCTCGACAATCGGCTGACCCTGAGCGGGGGATATTTCTGGAGCCGTTACCGTGACATGATTGTGTCTCAGCAGAGCGTAGATGTCTGTGGAAGCTCGTTCGGCTTCGCCAATTTTTGTGCGCAGAATATAGGCTTGGTGAGCACGAAGGGATGGGAGGCGAGTGTGAAGTATGCCGTGGTCAGGGATGTGCCCTTGATCAAGAGCTTGGATGTGCAGGCTCAATATACCAATACGCTGACCAGGAACCTGGTGCAGCAGCCTGGTAACCGAGCGCCTCGTATGCCGGTCGATCAATGGAGCATGGTCATCAGTTATCAGCCGATCGATCCGGTTAGGGTGAACCTCGAAGGCCGCTATGTGGGGTCACGCTTCAACGATGTCAATAATCAGGAGAAGATGCGTGCGTTCGATGTGTGGAATCTCTCCGCCAGCTATGATGTGACGAATCGTGTGCAAACGTACGTGCGCGCCGACAATATCTTCAACGAGAAGTATGAAGAGATTCAGTTTTACGGTACTCCTGTGCGATCGATCTTTGTTGGGCTGAGAGTGAATTACGATGCGAAGTAGCAGATTCGTATGATCATTCCACGATTGGTCATCGCAGGCACCTCCAGCGGTGTCGGCAAGACGACGGTGACTCTGGCAATCCTGGCGGCCCTGAAAGCTCGGGGCCGCCAGGTACAGCCCTTCAAGGCTGGGCCTGACTTCATCGACCCGAGTCATCACACTGCCGCCACCGGCCGACCGTCTCGGAATCTGGATGGCTGGCTGTTGGGGAAGTCTGTGAATCGCGAGATCTTTGCGCGAGCCGCTGTCGACGCGGATATCTGTATTGTCGAAGGGATGATGGGGCTGTTCGACGGGAGCTCGCCGGTAAACGAAATCGGTAGTACGGCTGAATTGGCGAAACAAGTGGATGCGCCGGTGTTGCTCGTCATTGATGGGAGCGCTATGGCCCGCTCTGCTGCGGCCATGGTGTCGGGCTATGCGAAATTCGATCCGGCCTTGCGAGTCGCGGCAGTCCTATTCAATCGAGTCGGCAGCGACAGTCATTACCAGTTACTGAAGGCTGCGGTCGAGCAAGAAACCGATGTGGTCGCGGTCGGGTATCTACGGCCGGATCCGGCGGTGACGATTGCCGATCGCCATCTTGGGCTTGTGACGGCGATGGAGCAGGGGGCAGGCGAGCTCTACGTCCGGCTTGCGAAGGCTGCGGAAGAGACCGTTGATTTGGGTCGCATCGAGGCATTGGCCCGTTCAAGTGGTGAGTGGACGGTAGCAGTTCTTCCGCCTGTCGCGAGGAGTCAGGGGTGCACGGTTCGAATCGGGGTGGCCCAGGATCCGGCCTTTTGCTTTTACTATCCGGACAACCTTGAATTGTTGAAAGCGGAGGGGGCGGAGTTGGTGCCGTTTTCCCCCATGAACGATCGGCTGCTGCCCGATGTGGATATGTTGTATCTTGGCGGTGGCTATCCTGAATTGCATGGCGAGGTGCTGAGTCAGAATGTCTCAATGAGAAAGGCCATTCGTCAGTTTGCAGACCAGGGTGGGGCCATTTATGCGGAATGCGGGGGGATGATGTATCTCACGCAAGCCATTCGCAACTTCGAGGGCATGTCGCATGAGATGGTCGGGCTGTTTCCGGCTGAAGCGGTAATGAGGAGGCCAGGGCTGACCTTGGGGTACAGGACGATGGAACTCTCGCACGACTGCATCCTTGGTGCGGCTGGCACCACCGCACGAGGACATGAGTTTCATTACTCCACGTTGGTTCCGAGAGGATCGCTCGACTATGCCTGCACGCTCCGGGATGCGGGAGGCTTATCGAAGGGGCAGGATGGAGTTTCCATCGGCAATGTGGTGGGGCTCTACACGCATTTGCACTTTGCCAGCCAGCCGAAGATTGCGAAATCTTTGGTGTCGTCTGGGCGGCGGACCTCTCCACGGTTGTCGGTGAGTCCAGGAGGTGTGATGTGACGGAGCAGGACGAGCACAAAGCGAAGATGGAACGGCTCAAGGCGTCAGTGGATCGGCGCATTGAGGCGGCACAAGAAGAGCGAGGCCTGCTGATCGTCTATACAGGTGCTGGCAAGGGGAAGACCACCGCAGCGCTGGGTATGGCGTTACGATGTCTCGGCCATGGCATGAAGGTGGCCGTGGTTCAATTCATCAAGGGGGCGATCGATACGGCGGAGGAGCGAGCCCTCAAGTCGTTTGGCGATCGTGTGACTTTTCTTCGCATGGGGGAAGGGTACACGTGGGAAACGCAAGACCGAGAGCGGGACACGAAGTTCGCCCGAGAGGCCTGGACCGTGGTCTGCGGGTTTTTGCGCGATCCCTCCTACTCGATGGTCATTCTGGATGAATTCAATATCGCGTTGCAGCATGAGTACGTTCCCTTGGATGAGGTGTTGTCGGGATTGCGATCGCGGCCGCTGATGCAGCATGTGGTGATCACCGGGCGCGGCGCTAAAGAAGCGTTGATCGAGGAGGCCGATCTGGTCACGGAGATGAAGCAGATCAAACATCCCTTTCGCAAAGGCATCAAGGCGCAGCCGGGGGTGGAGTTTTGAGAGGGCCGGTGACGAAGACCTGCGAACATTGCCACGACCGGTTCGAATGCCGGGGCTATCAATGCTGGTGTGGGACTCTCGGCATTACGGAGCAGCAGATGGACTGGATCGCCGCGCGGTATAAAGAATGTCTCTGCCCTGTCTGTTTGGGGAAAGTTGCCGCCGGTGAGTTGGGACCTCAATCCACGACTCACGCCGAGCGGGCGACATAAAGGAGTGGAACGAGGGATGTCGGGTGATGGCCGGTTTTCAGACGTGGAGCGGGACGCGGTGTATCGGGCGATTTTCGAGCGGCGCGACGTCCGTCGGAATTTCTTGCCGGCGCCGATCCCGGACTCAGTCTTGACGCGTGTCTTGACGGCCGCGCACCATGCCGGATCGGTCGGTTTCATGCAGCCATGGGATTTTGTGGTGATCCGCGATCCCACCGTGAAGGGCCTGGTCAAAGACTTGTTTCGCGGGGCGAACGCCGAGGCTGCCATGAAGTATCGAGGGAAGCGAGCCGCGCTCTATCGAAGTCTCAAGCTGGAAGGCATCGAAGAAGCGCCGGTCAATATCGGTGTAACCTGTAGCCGTCAGCGTGGCGGCTCTCATGTGCTGGGCCGTTCTACAGTGCGCGATACGGATTTGTATAGCACTTGCTGTGCCATCCAAAACCTTTGGCTGGCCGCACGAGCGGAAGGCATCGGGGTTGGCTGGGTCAGCATTTTGGACCATGGAGCCTTGAAGTTGGTACTCGGTATCCCAAGGCCGGTCAAAGTGTTGGCCTATCTGTGCCTGGGGTATGTCGACGACTTTGCGGTGCAGCCTGATTTGGAGTTGGCAGGGTGGCGCAAGAGGATTCCGGTTGATGAGCTTATTCACTATGAATCGTGGGGAAAGAAATTGCAGGGCGACAGGAGGACGGGCGATGCGCATCACGAAGGTGTACACGAGAACGGGAGACGCGGGAAAAACCAGGTTGGCCGGAGGTCAGCAGGTGTGGAAGGACAGTCTTCGAGTTGAGGCCTATGGCACCCTCGATGAGTTGAATGCGGTAATCGGGGTCGTGCGGGTCATGAATGCCGAGATGGTTGGGATGTATGAGCAGGCGGAGCCACTCGAAGAAGATCTCCGCTGGGTTCAGAACAAACTATTCGACCTCGGTGGTATTCTCGCGACGGCTCCTGGGCAAGAGTTTAAGGATATGCCACAGGTGACGGCAAAAGATGTGACGAAGCTGGAGAAGATGATCGATCGTTGCCAGAAAGATCTGGCTCCGCTCAAGGAATTCATTTTGCCAGGTGGAGGGAAGGTGTCGGGGTTTTTGCATCAGGCGAGGACCGTGTGCCGCCGGGCAGAGCGGATCTGCGTACATCTCTCGCGGGAAGAGCCGATCGATGCCGTGCATATCAAGTTCGTGAATCGGCTGAGCGATGCGCTGTTTGTCCTGGCACGTTGGGCCGCGAAGACGCAGGGAGAGCCGGAGTTTCTCTGGCAACGTGATACAGGGAAATAACGAATGAGGGGTGATCGGTGAGAAGAACGCCATGGGGAAAGTCGCGGCTCATTCTTGTGTTGGGCGGGGCGGCGTCCGGCAAGAGCCAGGTGGCACTCGACCTGGCAGGCCGGAAAGGGCCGAGGGCTTTTGTGGCGACGGGTCAGGCGTTGGATCGGGAGATGAATGTCCGGATCGAGCGGCATCGGTCCACGCGCCCGCCCGATTGGGAGACGGCGGAAGTGCCGACTGATCTCGCGCAATGGTTTATTGATAAAGGTGCAACTTATCAGCTAATTGTGCTTGACTGTCTCACGTTATGGTTGAGCAATATGAAGGGGCTGCGGCTGCGGGATGGAGCCGTAGTTGAAGCGACAGCCAGCCTATTAGCTGCCATTCGAGCGACGAAGGCTCGCGTGGTGATTGTGAGTAATGAGTTGGGGCTTGGACTGGTGCCCGCGACAAAACCTGTCAGGGCGTTTCGTGATCTGGCAGGGAAGGTGAATCAGCAGGTGGCGGCAGAAGCGGATGAAGTCTATCTAACGGTCAGCGGTCTCCCGCTACGATTGAAGTAGGGCAGGGGCACGGGGCGATCGGCAAGAGGCGAAAAGGGAGCGTACAACATGGAAACCCTGCGCGAAACAATACGGAGTATTCAGCCGACCGACTCTCGATTCTTGGCACAGGCGCAGGCGCGCCTCGATCGATTAACGAAGCCGATCGGCAGCCTGGGCCGGCTGGAAGAGTTGGCTGCGCGTTATGTCATGATCACCGGGGAGTTGAAGCCGAAGGTCCCAGCCGGATCGGTCTTTACCTTCGCGGCCGATCATGGAGTGACGGTTGAAGGGGTGAGCGCCTATCCCTCCGCCGTGACGCCTCAGATGGTCTTGAACTTCTTGCGCGGTGGCGCTGGCGTGAATGTGCTGGCGCGCCATGCAGGCCTTCAGGTGCGGGTGGTCGATATCGGCGTCGATTTCGATTTTGAAGCGGTGCCAGGACTGATTCATAAGAAGGTCATGCGCGGCACGAAGAATCTCATGAAGGAATCGGCGATGAGTCCCGCGCAGGCAGAGCAAGCGATTCAAGTCGGGATTGAGCTAGCCACCGAGGCAGTTCGGGAGGGTATCGGCTTGATCGGGACCGGTGAGATGGGGATCGGCAACACGACGGCGAGCTCAGCGATTGCTGCCGTGATGACGGGCCGACCGGTTTCCGAGGTGACAGGACGGGGGACGGGGATCGACGATGCCAGCCATGCCCGCAAGATCGACGTGATTCAGCAGGCGCTGGATCTTCATCGGCTCGATTTAACTGATGCCATGGGGGTCTTGGCCAAAGTGGGCGGTCTTGAAATTGCCGGATTGGCCGGATTGATGTTGGGCGCAGCGGCGGCTCGTATTCCGGTCGTGTTGGATGGATTTATCGCCGGAGCGGCTGCCTTGATCGCCGTGGGCCTGCAACCACATTGTAAGGACTATCTGATCGCCTCCCATCGGTCCGTAGAGCGCGGCCATCAGGCAATGTTGGATCATCTTGGATTGAAGCCGCTGTTCGATCTCGATCTTCGTCTGGGGGAAGGGACCGGCGCCTGTCTGGGTATGAGTCTGGTTATTGCCGCCATTAAGATCCTGACGGAGATGGCCACGTTCGACGAGGCGGGTGTGTCGGAGCGCAAAGCATGACCTCCGTGCTGCGAACGTTTCTGTTCGCCTGGCAGTTCCTGACGGCCGTTCCGCTTAGCCGCTCAACGCACGATGCCAAGCCGGAGGAGTTGGCGGCCTCCATGAGTTGGTATCCCTTTGTAGGTCTGCTCCTTGGCGCGCTGTTAGTCACGGCAGATCTGTTCCTCTCGAAAGTCTTCTCCATCCAAATCACAAGTGTGGTCCTGATGTTTCTCCTGATCGGGATCACGCGCGGGCTCCATCAAGATGGTCTCGCCGATATGGTGGATGGCCTGGCTGGTGGCCGAACCGCTCAGGCTCGATTGACGATTATGCGGGATGGGCGTGTCGGCGCAATTGGAGCTACGGGGCTCTTTCTCGCGCTCGGTCTGCGATTTGCCGGGCTCAATGCCATGCCGGCTGGCGAGCATTTCGCGTTGCTGCTTGGCCTGCCGGTGGTCGGACGCTGGGCCATGGTCATGGGGGCCTTCCATGTGACCTATGCACGGTCGGAAGGAGGACTGGCCCAACCGTTCCTCACCTATTTATCGTGGCGCCATCTCTGTCTGGCAACGGCCACGGCAGGGGTCGTGTTGACATTGTTGCTGGGACCCTGGGTGGCCTTGGGCTGTCTCCTGATCGGTACGGCGCTCGTGCGCTTGTCTACGGCCTGGTTTCATCGCATGTTCGGCGGCGTCACGGGGGACTTGCTTGGTGCGACGAACGAAGTGGCAGAGATTCTCTTTCTCGTGATCGTGCCCGTGGTGTGTTTCCGATGACTGGAGGCGAATTGGCGGCGGCCTGCATGATCGATGCGGCGGTCGGGGACCCTCGCTGGTTTCCACACCCGGTGCGTTGGATGGGAATCATCGTCAATGGGTGCGACCGGTTCGTCCATCGACTCCTTCTCTCTCCCTTCAAACAACGGATGGCAGGGGTACTGCTCGCGATCGTATTGCCAACCGGAGCCTATGTCGCTGGAGCGTTACTCATCTGGTTGGGGGGCTCGATCGATCCTATGTTGGGTAGCGTTGTCGCCGTCCTGTTGGCCTGGACTACGCTTGCGGCTCGAGATCTCATGGACCATGTCCTCTCCGTGCAACGGGCACTCCAATCACGTTCTCTGCCGGAGGCTCGATCGGCCGTTGCCCAGATTGTCGGCCGCGATACGGAGGAGATGGCGGAACCAGATATCGTTCGCGCGACGGTGGAAACGATTGCGGAAAGTACGGCTGACGGCATCGTCGCGCCGTTGTTCTATCTGGTTATCGGGGGCGCGCCCCTGGCCCTGGCCTATAAGGCGATCAATACCTTGGACTCGATGATTGGCCATTTGGACGACCGATACCGGTGGTTCGGTTGGGCATCGGCCCGATTGGACGATCTGGCGAATTTTCTTCCAGCTCGTATCGCCGCGCTCTTGCTGGTGCTATCTGCGGGAATCCTGTCTCGATCATGGCCCCTGATGCAGAGGGCTTGGCAGACTTTATTGCGTGACGGAGGCCAGCATCCAAGCCCGAATAGTGGACGTCCGGAAGCTGCGATGGCCGGGGCGCTCGGGGTCCAATTGGGCGGGGGCAATCGTTATGACGGTCTTTTTCTTGAACGGCCTTGTCTTGGCGATCCGGTTCAGCCTTTGATGCAGGCTCACATCGGCAGGGCGGTGGCCCTCATGCTCTGGACCAGTCTTTTGGGAGCACTGTTGGGTATCGGATCGCTTCTGATGGTGAAGGGATGACGCAACCCATTCACGGTGGGAATGTCTACAAGGTCGCCAGGGAACAACGCATTCCTGTTGGCCGCATCCTGGATTTCAGCGCCAGCATCAATCCGTTGGGTCCTCCCGCCACAGGGCATCGCGCCATTCGCGCGGCACTCAAGCAGATCGTCCATTATCCGGATCCGGATTGTTGGCAGCTCAAGCAAGAACTGGCGCAACAATGCGTGGTCGATCCGGAGATGATTCTCGTCGGCAATGGTTCAACCGAATTAATCCATCTGCTGCCCCGCGCACTCAGCATCAGGTCTGCGCTCGTGATGGGTCCCACGTTCGAGGAATATGCGCATGCGCTGACGGAGGCAGGGAGTTCGGTTCAGTATGCTCACGCGACACATGCAGCGCAGTTTCGCCCTCCATTAAAGGAAACGTTACGGCAACTTTCCGGTAAACGGTCACGATTCGACGCCATCTTTCTGTGCAATCCCAATAATCCAACCGGTCAGGTGATCGACCGGCTGGCTGTGCGTGAGCTTGCTGAAGCTGTCGAGCGGCAGCAGGGTTGGTTGATTGTGGATGAGGCCTTTATCGACTATTGTCCGGCTCAGTCTGTCATGCCGATATTGCGCGAGTGCCCGCGCATGATGGTGCTACGCAGTCTGACGAAGTTCTATGCCATGCCGGGGTTGCGAATCGGCTATCTGGTTGGCGCGCGCAAGGTCGTGGACCGGGTGAAAGATCGTCAGCCTCCCTGGTCGGTCAACTCACTGGCTCAAGAGGTTTCACTG
This sequence comes from Nitrospirota bacterium, assembly GCA_030682135.1. Classification (GTDB taxonomy): domain Bacteria; phylum Nitrospirota; class Nitrospiria; order Nitrospirales; family Nitrospiraceae; genus Palsa-1315. Next base: position 67,824 of record JAUXQT010000008.1, read on the forward strand.
GCGGTATTGCGCGATCATGCCTATGCGACAAGAAGCCGCACATTCATGAAGGGTGAACGGGTACGCTTCATGCGCGGGCTTCGATCTTTGCCAGGTCTGAGGGTCTACCCATCAGCCGCTAACTTTGTACTGCTGGAGCTTCCGCTCACAACGACTGCCGCCGAGGTGACGGATCGTCTGGCTGCTGAGAGGATTCTGGTTCGAGACTGTTCGACGATGCCTGGCCTCACATCACAGATGATTCGAGTTGCCGTCAAAGCTGAGAAGGACAATCGGCGATTGCTGGCAGCCCTGGGCTCCTGTTTGGGGAAGCAAAAGTGAGAAAACGCGGGATGCAGACTGCCTTTCGGGTCAGCCGAAAGACGCTTATCATCGATCTTGGGGGACTGCGAACCGTTCTGTCCTCTGCTCCAAGGGCCGGTGGGGTCACACGAGCGAGGTATATCTTGAACCATCAAGTCGCGGCCAATTCGATGGCGAAAGGCAATCGTGACAAGGGGCTGCGCTGTGCTGATCCTGCGAGAACGCTGAGTCAGCTCGCCCTCTCGCTTGGTATTCGCGATCCCTTCGTTGGTCTGATGACGGCTGTTTCGCTCGCGGACTTGGTCATGGTGCGAGAAGTCCATGATGAGATCTGGGTTGAAGGATTTGTCACAGTTGGCACGTCGAATGCCGTGCGAGCAGGGGAATCGGTACTGTTGGGACAGGGTGTGAACCGTCTGACGCAAGCCGGGACGATCAACTTGATCCTTGTGACCAATGCTCGTCTGTCTGCCTCCGCAATGGTTGGGATGGTGCAAGTCGCCACCGAAGCCAAGACGGCTGTCCTGCTGCGGGCCAAGGTGACGAGTTGGACTGGTCGATCCGGAGCCACGGGAACGGGGACAGATGCGGTTGTGGTCGTAAGCGGGAATGGCCCTCGTCAGCGCTATAGTGGAACCCATACTGTGCTCGGGGAACTCGTCGGGCGGGTGATTGGGACGGCGGTCACAGAAGGGCTGGCTCGTTATGTACGTTGGCATGCCAGGCGTACCCCGCGCAGCCCGGGGAAGAAGCCATGACCACTTCGAGGACGCCAAGCAAAGCCATTGCCATTCTTGGGACCGGCTCCGATGTGGGGAAGACCCTCATTGTCGCAGGGATCTGCCGGCTCTTGTCTCGAAAAGGCGTGCGAGTCGCGCCGTTTAAAGCGCAGAACATGGCGCTGAATTCGTTCGTCACGCTCGATGGAGGAGAGATCGGGCGAGCGCAGGCACTGCAAGCTCAAGCCTGTGGGATCGAGCCGACCGTGGACATGAATCCGATTTTACTCAAGCCCGAGTCGGATTCCCGATCACAGGTTGTGGTGAGAGGCAAGGTCTACGAGGCGCTGAATGCGCTTGCCTACTATGAGCGGAAAGAGACCCTCTTCACGATCGTTCGCGACTGTTATGCGCGGCTGGCTGACGGATATGAGTGCATCGTCGTTGAAGGAGCGGGGAGTGCCGCGGAGATTAACCTTCGCGATCGAGACATGGTGAACTGGCCTGTGGTCGAGTTGGCCGATGCGTCGGTCCTCTTGGTGGCAGATATCGATCGTGGAGGAGTATTTGCGCAGATCATCGGGACCCTCGATTTATTAGAGCCACACGAACGTGCGCGCGTGTGCGGCGTGATTGTGAATAAGTTTCGCGGCGATCGTCGGCTGTTTGACGATGGCGTCCGTATGCTTGAGGCCCGTACGGGCCTGCCGGTATTGGGCGTCGTTCCCTATCTGCGCGATCTTCGATTAGATCAAGAGGATAGTCTCGATCTCGCTCGTTCCCGGTCGGTTCAGTTCAAGCCTGATCGCATAAACCTGTCCGTGGTCCTGCTGCCCCGCATGAGCAACTTCACGGACTTCAATGCGCTGGCCGCTGAGAAGGATGTGGCGCTTCGGTTTGCCGCGTCGCCGGAAGATCTGGAAGGAGCGGACGTGGTGATGCTTCCTGGAAGTAAAAATACGCTTGCTGATCTCGACTATCTTGTGAAATCAGGGTTTTCGATGGCCCTAGACGCTCATGTGCATAGAGGGGGCGAGTTGGTTGGCATATGCGGTGGGTATCAGATGCTTGGCCAGGAAATCTCAGACCCTAAGGGGTTGGAGGGGGGAGGAATCGCACAGGGATTTTCGTTTCTCGATGTCAAGACGGAGCTCGATGCGCCAAAGATCTGCAGGCAAGTCCATGCGTCGTCGCGGCTTCATGGCCTGGAATCGCATTCGCCGGTTCGTGGGTATGAAATTCATATGGGGCGCACCAGCCGAGGAGCCGTTAATCCCTGCTTTCAAATCGAGGTTGGCGAAACCTGGGCCGGTCAGGCAGCGAGTGATGAAGGCGCGGCCAGTGCGAATGGTCTGGTCTGGGGCACCAGCATTCATGGCCTGTTCGATCAAGCCGGCTTCCGTCGTGGCTGGTTGAACCGTGCGCGGAGTAGGAAGGGGCTCCCGCCTGTTTCTCTTCATGAATCTGAACTCGTGACGACACAACTTCGTGCTGAGCTGGACCGCTGGGCAGACCACCTTCAGAATCACCTGAATATGGATCTGGTCTATGCTGCGTTAGCTGTACCGTAGCGATGAGTGGTTCTATTGTTCGCCTCGCCAGTATGCATGGTGGATTGGCATTTGGATGGTTGAGTCGGAAGCTCGCCCTCCGCGAGCAGCACATCCTCCTCGTTTCCTACCTGTGACTCCTGGATTCATTTTCTGAACGTCGCCTTCTTCCGCAATACGATGTACCCACCTATGAACGTGGGGCTAGCGGCCCCATCCTCCAAGTCTACTATCCGTATTTCATCCTTTTCGAGTTTCTGTTTCTCGTGACCTAGACGACTCAGGACGGTGGGAATGCCCTCTGCTCATTGATTCCCTGTGCCATTTGTCTCAGGGACCAAGGTCACGTTGCTGTATGTGTTTTTCTGATCGTGAGCGTTCGAATATCCAACTCAGAGGAGACCATGAGGAGACCATACGGTGCATAAGGTCTCAAGGTCCAAGCCTGCGCGTAGTGTCCGGTGATGGCATGGTCTGAATTCAGACCATGCCATGCCAAATCTATATTGTCTGCTACACTTTTCCCGATAGGCGCGAGGCATGAGCAGAATGATGCAGATTCTTAAACGATGGGGACGACACCTCTCGATCGAAGCGATGGTGATGCCGAAGTCTGTGGTTGTGATGTGTGATGGTCATTTTTTGCCAGGACGACATCATTTTGTCACAAGGTGAACAGTTCGGTGCTGGAGTGGCAGGAAGGATGTCTGAGCAAGAGTGAATAGCAACCACTTAAAACAGCGTGATAATTCAACGGCATCTATCGTGGTGACCGCGTAAGTATTCAGTCGAGCACAACCTTTGCACTATCGCCGCGTGATGAAGACTGTAACAGCGATGTTTCAGTGGGAATAGACGGGTGAGAACTGATGGCTGCTTGGCATCAAGAGGGCAGAATAGCGTGTGATGGGATGGAATCGTATTCCGAGGTATCAAGGAGGAGGAAGGGCATGACACAGACAAGTCTGAGTTGGAGAATGGCAACCGGGGTGGCGGCGACCGTCCTGGCGCTCTATGCGAGTCCTGTGATGGCTGGGAATGAAGCGGAAGTAGCTGAGCACTTGATCGAGTTGGTCAAGATCGGACGTGGTGTCTTGTCGGAACAGATGAAGAATATCAATGACCCGGCCAAGGCTGATAAGGGGTTTACTGGCGATTACATGTCCAGCCAGGTCGTGGAACGATTTAAAAAATCGACGAAACTCGATCTCCGGATTCCCAACGTCGTGCCGCAAGCGAACCTCTATCTCGCCCTAGTCCAAGCAGAGAAGGAAGTGGTGGACGAAGCCCAGCCGATTATCAACAAGCCAGGGATTTCCTTCAAAGGATTTATTCCCGCTGTGTTCGCACGGAGAGTCGGAGAGCAATTCTACAAAAAGTCCGGTGTCCGTATGAAGCTGACGGGAATCGACTACCGGAATGCCAATAATAAGCCGGATGACTTTGAGGCGGAAGTCTTGCGTATGTTCAACGATCCTCGTCACCCCAAGGGGCAATCCTATGTCCGGAATACGATGGTCGATGGCAAGCCGGTGCTTCGCATGATGGATCCGGAATATGCCGGTCCGACCTGCCTGGGTTGCCATGGTTCACCGAAAGGCGATCGCGATGTGACCGGCATGAAAAAAGAGGGATGGAAAGAAGGGGAGTTGGCCGGGGCGATCAGCGTGGTGCTGCCGCTGAAATAGCGTCAAGAGATTGAGCCTGACCGGGATATGAGATAGCACGCATTCACGTTACATCACCAAAGGAGCGAGCAAGATGAGCAAGATTGTCGTGGTCGATGATTCGTACGCCGAGCTGCAGTTGATCGAAGGATGCCTCAAGGCGGCCAATTACACCGTGGTGTCCTTCCCGAATACCGAGAAGCTCGAAGACAAAGTGGCCAGCGAGAAGCCTGATCTCATCGTGATGGATGTCGTGATGCCGGGCCGCAATGGGTTCCAAGCCTGCCGTGACTTGAAGGGCGATGAGCGGTGCAAGAATGTCCCGATCATTCTCTGCACCTCGAAAGGCAATGAGAGCGATAAGTTCTGGGGACAGCAGCAAGGGGCGAACGGCCATATCGTGAAGCCGTTCAAAAACGAAGAGCTGTTGGCGGCCATTAAGCGAGTGATGGGCTAAGGCAATGGCATCGATGCAGCATGTCATGACCGTGGATTCCAGCAGGCCTGCGTCCGGCACTTCAAGCTCAGGAGCCGGCCCGAGTCATTCGTCTGGATCGGCGACCATTCGTGCCGCCATCATCTCCATGGGCGGGGAACTCTTCACTATCGACTTGCGAAGCGTACGCGAAGTGTTTGTCGTGGAATCCGTCACACCGGTTCCCGGGATGCCGTCCGGCTTGGTGGGAGTCACGAACCTGCGCGGAACGGTCATTCCGTTGCTCGATCTGCGGATGATGTTTTCGCTCAACGCAGAGACCACGTTGCAATATGCCGTCGTGGTGAAACATGGAAATTGGCAAGTGGGTGTGTTGGTGGATACGGTGCCGGAAATCCGCACCCTCTCGAAGGACCAATTCATGCCGGCGCCGACGGGCGCGGGGGAGGCCGAATTTCCATTTGTGTCGACGGTGGTCAAACTCGAGGACCGGTTACGGGGAGTGTTAGAAACCGCAGCGGTGCTTTCGCACTTCGAGAGCGCGGGATAAGTATGCGGACACGTCACATGACATGCCAGGCAGTTCACGACATGAATGCATCGATTGCTAGCTAGTTAGAAGGAGGAGGTTCCCATGGCGAGGCCTACTGTACTGCAACGGTTTGAAGACTTAAAAACACAGACGAAGCTCCTGACGGCCTTCGGCATCGTCAGCGTCATCATCGTGATCATGAGTTCGTTGGGTGTGTGGACCAATAAACGCATCAGCCAACAGACGGACGCGATTTACGTCGACTACACCGTCCCTCTCATCGACTTCAATACGATGCTATTCAACGTCAATAAGTACCATGAGACGCTTCAGGACCTTGCTCGAGCGCCTCGCGCCGCTGACTTCAAAGTTGACGTGGCGAAGATCGGGCCATACAGACAGGAAGTTGATCGGCTGATCGCAGGATATGAGTCGACGGTCTTGCGTGTCTCAAGCACCGGGCGCGATGAAGCAAAAGATCTTGTGCTGTTAAAGGGGGCCCTCACGACATTTTTTTCACAGTCTGAAGCTGGAGTTGCAGCCATTGCCGAAAGTTTTGAATCGAAGGCATTGTCACCTGGACAGGCTCAACAGATGCGGGAATTGGGACAACTTGCTTTGACGGTGAGTATTGCGCCGGCTTTTGATGAAGTGAGTATTCGCCACTCAGAACAGATTAAGACGATGCAGGAAATTGCCAAGGATCTTAGTAATGAGGCGAAGTCGCTCGCGGCAAATGCAACCCTCGCGTTGGTGATTGGCGGGTTGCTCGCGGTGCTGTTGGGGTTGTCGATCGGTTACTGGGTGGCGCATAAATTGGCGCTGGGTATTGGACAGGTTGCGCACGTCGCACAGTTGGCGGCAAGCGGTAACTACCAAGCTCGCGCCAAGATCACGTCAAAGGACGAACTCGGACAGATGGCCGCGTCGTTCAATGCCATGTTGGATCGTATTACGGCCCTGGTCACGTCGGAGTCCGAGCGCGACGATATGCAAAAACGTTTGATGAGCTTCCTGGTCTTGGTCTCGGACGTGGGTAAAGGAGATTTGACGAAACGCGGTGAGGTGACGGCAGACATGTTCGGCAACCTTGCAGACGGGTTCAACCTCATGGTGACCCGGTTCGGACAGTTGCTGAAACAGGTTCGAGAGGCTGCCGAACGCGTCAACAAATCAGCCGGGACCCTTCGGGAAAGCGCAGGACAGATGGCTGGAACCGCGAAGCATCAGGCGGACGAATCCACCAAGACATTGGGCGCGGTCGAACAATTGGCCACATCCATGCGTCAGGTTGCGGAAACCGCCGGCGCTTCTTCGGAATCGGCGAAGCAAGTGTTGCAAGCGACAGAACGCGGACGAGTGGCCGTGGAAGAAACCGTGCAGGACATGCACAGCATTCGTTCAGCTGTGCAACGTATGTCGAAGCAGGTCAAGGCGCTGGGCGACCGGTCCTTGGAAATTTCTCAGATCGTGTCGACGATTCGAGATATTGCCAATCAGACGAACTTGCTCGCGTTGAACGCAGCCATTGAGGCGGCCGGCGCCGGTGAGGCCGGAGCCCGATTCGCTGTCGTCGCCGATCAGGTCAGAAAGCTGGCCGAGAGCTCGACGCAAGCGACGCGCGAAATTGCCGATCTTGTGAAGGTCATTCAGACGGAAACGCAAGACGCGGTGGTTGCGATGGAACAGGAAACGCAGGCGGTGGAAGCCGGATCGGCCTCAGCGCTGCGTACCGGTGAAGTGTTCAACGAAATTTCAGGAATTGCCCAACGTTCGTCAGAGTTGGCACAGACCATCGCTAGCGCGGCGGTCACCCAGACCGCGTCGACGGACCAGGTGGGACGCTCGATTAAGGACTTCTCCGGCGGCGCCGCAGCGACGCAAAAAGTGACGGACTCTGCGCGTGTGACCGTCGAAGATATGGCGAAGCTCGCCGAAGGGCTGACGTCTTCCGTCGCCCAGTTTAAATTGGTCTAGGTCGGCTTCCCGGGGCATCCTCTGGATGCTCCGGGTAAGAAAGGATAGGGATGAGCTCCGAACTTGACCGAGACGGCCTTGTCGATATTTTCGTCGCTGAAGCGGCGGAAGCGATGGATCTCCTCACCAAGGCATTCCATCCGTCCGATGGGACGACGCCGACTCCCGCACAACTGCAAGAACAGTATGTGTGGGCACATAAAATTCGTGGGGCATCAGGACTCTACGGATACGAGGGGTTAGCCCTGATGGGGGCATTGATGGAATCCACCTTGGAAGAGGCGCCCTCGATAGAGGCCTCACTCTGGCCGAAAGCATTGGAGACCTTACGTGGGATGGTGACCTCGTTCGAGTCTCAATTGAAAGTTGTTGCGCAAGGCGATCCTGAAGACCCATCCGTGAGTGCGCGATGGAAAGACGAAGTGGCTAAATTATTTCCGTCTGTGCCAGCCATGCTTCCATCTGAAGCAACCCTATTCACGCCGGATTATCTCGTCCCGACTCTCGATCCTGAGGTCTTATCGTATTTCGCTCCGGAAGCGGAGGAGTATCTGCAGACCATTGAGTCGCTCCTGCATCGCTTGCGTCATGACTCCAAGGATGGAGAGACCATACAGACGCTGTATCGCACCGCCCACACGCTGAAAGGGTCTGCGCACACGATCGGTTTCACGGTTGTCGGCGACATGGCTCATCCGGTCGAAGATTGCATGATCGCGGTTCGTGAGGGACGGGTTGCCATGTCGTCAACGTTGGTCGGGGCGATCGGTCGAGCGGTCGAGGTTATTCGTCTGCTCATGCGTCGAGACGACGAAAATATTGCTCAACTGCAGCATGATGTTCCAGAAGTCATCCAGGCGCTTGATCGGATTCGCAACGGGGAAGGTATCCCGGTCGAGACTCCGGCGGTTGCTCCGGTCGTGTCGGCAGTGCCGACTGCGGCGGCAGTCGTAGATCGTTCTGAGGCATCTGCCATTCCTGAAACGGAATCGTCACCCGCCTCAAATCCATTGACGGATGAGTATCTGCTGCCGCTTCTGGATGCTGAAGTGCTCTCGTATTTTGCTCCGGAAGCCCAGGAATATCTGGAATCACTTGAAGCGCAATTGCTTCGTCTGGAAAAAGAACAGCACAATCCGGAAGTCATCAATCAGCTCTTTCGGACCGCGCATACGTTGAAAGGGTCTGCCTATACGGTTGGATTCCAGTCGATCGGCGACCTGACGCATTACGTCGAAGATTTTATGGGCTCGGTGCGGGAGGGGCGTGTCAAGATTCTTCCAGGGCATACGGATGTATTGTTACGATCGGTGGATGTGGTTCGCCTATTGATGCGGAGAGACTCTTCATCTCTCGATATGTTGCGCCAGCGATTTGCTGTCGCCATGCAAGGACTCAAACAGCTCGATCAGCCAATGGCGGCTCAGGCCGTTGAGTCGAGGCCTGCCGTTCATGCAGTCGCGTCGCTGGTGGAGCAAGAGGCACAGGATCAACAAGACGCTGAGCCGGCCAAGACGGTCGACGGCAAAGCGGCGGAAGATCGTGAAGTCATTCGTGTGAGCCGCGATCGGTTGGAGCGACTATTGAATCTGGTCGGTGAACTTGTGATCGGTCGAGGACGGCTCGAACAGCGGCTGCATATGCTGGAGAATCTTTCTCAGCAAGTTTTAGCCTGCAAAGGGCGTTTGGTCGAATCGGTTCGTTCGTTTGAGGAGAAACATACCTTCACGCTTCCGGCCGCCTCCTCAAGTCCGGCGTCCGTTCCGTTTCAGGGAGTGGCCGGCCTGAGTGATTTCGGCAGTCTCGAATTCGATAAGTACGACGATTTCAATATTTTAGCCCGCCGCATCAGTGAGGTCACGGCGGATATTACCGAGTCGATGACGCAGTTGAGCGGATCGATTCGCCGTTCGCATGAAGACATGAGTCACTTGGCACAACTGACCCTCGGGATGCGGGATGAAATTGCCCGGGCTCGTATGGTGCCGGTCGGCACGCCCTTCACCCGGTTCCGCCGCGCCACACGTGAGATGGCACGGGCGACCGGGAAAGAAGTGACGCTGGTCACCTCCGGTGAACATACCGAAGTGGACACTGGCGTCGTGGAGCGGCTGGTTGATCCGTTGGTGCATCTCGTGCGTAACGCGGTCTATCACGGAATCGAGCCTGCGGCGGTTCGCGTGTCGAAGGGGAAGCCAGCGGCCGGGACGATCTATCTCCATGCGGCGCATCGCGGGAATGCCGTATTGATCGAAGTAGAAGACGATGGAGCGGGGCTCGATGTTGAAAAGATCCGGGCTAAGGCGGTTGAGCGAGGGTTGATCCGCCCTGAAGTAGCCCGCGTGTTGCCGGAATCAGAAGTGATCAAGTTTATTTTTGTGCCTGGATTCTCGACGGCTGACCAGATCGGTGATCAGGCCGGGCGAGGGGTCGGCATGGATGTGGTGAAACGTGTCATTGAAAGTATGAACGGCCACATTGATGTCGAATCCATTCGAGGTGTGGGGACGAAGTTCACCTTGAATCTCCCGCTGACATTGTTGATTGCCACGGCGCTCATGGTGAAGGCCGGGAGCGAACGGTATGCGATTCCGTTGCCATCGGTACGCGAAGTCACGATGTTGACAGCCAGTTCGCACCAACGGATGGGCGAACGATCCATCTTGCATGTCGGCGATGAGGCGATCGAGGTGCAACCGCTTCAGCAGTTGCTCACTCGGAATCGTGTGCCGGTAGAAGTCGGGAGACCGGTGGTCATCGTGAGAACGGCCGCTGGCATGATCGGTTTGCTGGTTGATGAATTGCTTGGCCGTCAGGAAATCGTGATTAAACCCTTGGGGTCGTTTAAGTCATTGGATCGTTCCAGCTTTGGCGGAGCGACCATCGATCCGGAAGGTCGCGTAGTCCTCGTGTTGGACCCGGCTCGACTGCTGGCGCGAGAAGCGCCAGTCGCGGCGGGAGCAGAGTTGTCATTCGATGACTCAGCCTCAACAGAAGCCGTGATCCCATACGTCGAGGCGGCGGAGCCAAAGGCGTCGGAACCGTTGATTCTCTTAATCGACGACTCCTTGAGCATCCGGAAGTTCGTAGGCCGGATGTTGGAGTCCGCCGGGTATAAAGTCGATACCGCGGTGGATGGAGAAGAAGGCCTCCGTAAAGCATCGGCGCAAAACTACCGATTAATCCTTACCGATCTTGAGATGCCGAAGCTCAATGGCTATGAAGTGATCCAGGGATTACGCAGCCGGGCGCAGACACAGCAGACGCCGATTATTGTGATGACGACCAGAGCCGGAGATAAACACCGGCAAATGGCCCTGAATATCGGCGCGAGCTCGTATATTCCCAAGCCGGTAGAAGAGCGGGCTTTGATCCAGGAAATTGAGCGCTGGATCGGTAAAGAGGCCACCGTGCGTCAATAGGAGCTCATGGTGGAGGTCCTTCAGTCGGTTTTTAGTCACGAGCCATTTTCAGAACTGGAACGATCATGAGTTTACGGGGTCATCTTAAATCGACGAATGTGCTTGTAGAGACGGGCAGCTTCTTAATCGTTCGTCTGGGGCGCATGTATCTGGCATTGCCTGCCGATGGCGTTCGCGGCGTGCTGACGCCAGAAGAGACCGGCCACGAACAGGCTGTGACGGCGGCGGGGTCGCTCTACCAACTGGTAGATCTTACTCACTTGTTCTCGGTGGTGGCCGATCTGTCCGGCCTCGAAGTACGGACGGTGTTGTATTCGAACGGCCATTCACATGGCGCGATTCGCGTCGAGCAGGTGGTCGGCTTAACGGACGTCGAACGAAAGAACTGTTTTCCGTTGCCGCCGCAGTTTCGATGCGATGAGCGACGGTGGTTTGGGGGGATGATGCTGTACGAGGACCTTCTGGTGTTGATCGTGAATCCTGCCTGGATGCTGGGAGAGTTGGCCGAGGTGGTCTCTCTGGGCGCGAGTGAGACCTCGCAGTTGGTCACCGCTGGTCCGCTCACAGTTGGTGGATCGTGCTGAGGGCGGCTCGAGGACAGCAGCAGGCTCAGACCACGAAACGGTCGTGGAATGTGGTGGTCTTTACCGTTGGTGGGATGAAGTTGGCCGCACGGACGGAAGATGTGGGAGGCGTGTCACCCTGGACTGACAGTATTCCCGTGCCGAGTCGGACACCGTTCGTGCAGGCGATGCAGAAACGGGACCATCAAGTGATGCCGGTGTATGAATTGGCGAACAGACTGAGTCGCACTTTGCAAGGAGATCCATTGCTGTGCCTGGTCGCGCGTCACGTCGATGGACCGATGGCGATCTGTATTGATGCGGCGGTACCCTCTCTTGAAACGGTGGATGCCGCAGCGATTCGTCCCACTATCAACGGTGATCTTGAAACGCTTGGGTCTGTCACTATTGGCGGAGAAGATGTAACGATCGTGGCGCTGCAACGACTGGGAAAGTTGGCATAGGACTTGATTCAAGGTATTGGGTCATGGGGAAAGGAAACTGAGATGACTAAGGTGCTGGTTGCCGATGACAGTATTGCCGTTCGGAAAGTCGCGGAGCGGTTGCTGACGGAGGCTGGATTTGGAGTCACGCTCGCTGCAAATGGTGAAGAGGCGTTGGCCTATTTAGCCAAAGAGAAGCCTGACCTGATCGTTTCCGACGTGATCATGCCGGATAAGAGCGGATACGAAGTCTGCGCCTTTGTGCGTGCGCACAGCGGGTTGGCGAATACCCCGGTGCTTTTGATTTCCGGTATTGTCAACGAGGAGGTGACGAGGCAAGCTGAATCCTGTCATGCAGACGGAGTGTTGAAAAAGCCGTTCCAGGGTACATCTCTTAAGGACCGCGTGCTTGAGTTATTGGCCAAGAGACAAGCGCCGGTTGCTCCTGCTCCAACGCCTGTTGAGCCGGTGGCAGAGACTATTGAACCGATTCAGAGTGCGCGTGTCAGCGATGAACAATTGGACACGTATCGGCAGACAGCTGCGCGATTGAAACCGCTTGAGGAAGAACTTCAGGTTGAACGAGACCGATCGGCACAACTCACTCAACGAGTGGCGCAACTAGAGGGCCAGTCGGGGAGCATCACGGAGCTTGAGTCGATGTTGGCCCGTGAGCGAGAGCAAACGGCTCTGCTGAAGGGAAAACTTGCAGAAGCCGAGCAGGCGACTGTCCGGGTCCAGGAGCTCGAGTCAATATTAAAAGACGAACGCGAGCAGGCAGTAGAGGCCAAAAATCTGGGAGTCGTGGCGGAGAGTCTGAAGGCTCGCGTGCAGGAACTGGAAGAGGCGCTTCAGAAAGAACGTGAGGGCAGGGCCCAAGAGGCCTTAGGTCTCGCCGAGGTGCAGAAGCGTGCGAGTCGTGTCCAGGAGATGGAGGCGACGTTGCATGCCGAGCGTCAGGCAGCCACGCAACTAGTCCAACAGATGACTGCGATGGAAAAGACCGTAGCCCGGTCTCAAGAACTGGCGCAGCAATTAGCGCAAGAGCAGGAACGTACAAGCGACCTGACGCGCCAGGCAGATGAGGCTGAACGCCAGGCAGCCGCGCAACTGGCGCAGGAGCAAAAGCATGTGCAGGAGCTCTCTCGGCGTGTGGCTGAGCACGAACAGGTTGTCGCACGGATGAGCATATTGGAGCAAACCTTGGCTGCCGAACAGGACAAGAATCACGACCTTGCTGCGCGCCTTTCCGAGTCTCAACTTGCATCGGAACGAGTGCAGGAGTTTGAATCGTTGCTTCAGGTCGAGCGAGAACGGAATAGCCTTCTGGCCAAGCGTGCAACTGACACTGAACAGGCAGCAGAGCAGGCAACCAAACGGTTTGAAGAAATGGCGACCAAGCTTGGCGAGATCGCAGGGTTGGCCTCTCAGCTGGGGAGTGGAAAGCGACGGTCCTGAACCGTTATGCCTCCCGCAAGAACTGTCACAGTCGTGAAGGACTGAGGTTATGGCTGCTGAGACGACAGATGATTTCCAGAAAGAGCTGATCGATCTCTTTGTTCAGGAGGCACAAGAATGGCTTCAGAACATCCATGTCGCCCTTGATGAGTTGCAACAGGGCCCAGCGCCGGAACGGCATGCCAAACTCATCGGGATCATTTCAGCAGGAGTGACGAATCTCGGGGGATCCGCGGCCACAATCAATCTTCCAGATGTCGAGCAGGCCAGTTTCAAGGCCATTCCCTTCATCGAGGCCATCCGGGATCCGAATAAATCGCTTTCCGTTCAGGACTTTCTCTCCCTCTGTAAACAGTTAGGACAGATTCATGCGGCCTTGACCCAGGCCACGGGCATCTCTTTTGAGGATGACGGGAGTGGCGCAGCGGTTGAGGCCGCCTGTTCGAGTCTCTCATCTGCTGAGTTTCTGCAGGCCTTACAAGGGTTGGAGGAGAGACAGCCGCAAGCGGCTATGTCCGGACGCAACGTGATCCGGGCCATGATCGAGCAGATAGAAGGGCAGGTTCAGGCCGGCGTCGGGCAAGTGGATGCGACGGTGATTCAGGGCTATCTGACTCGCGTGTCTGAAGCGGAAGAGTCATTTCTTGACGCGATTGGCAAGCAAGTGCCAGCGATTTCTGAGAAGCTGAATATTCTCGTGCAGGACGGGGACGAACCCGCCTCCCGCATGGCGGCTCTCGACGTCTCACTTCAGGACGTGGCACGGCTTCGGATCGAAGCGCAGCAGGTGAACGCGGGGGCGGCCATGCTGTTTTTTGCAGGGTTACACAGTTTACTGACGGTGGTGGCGCAGCGCCGAGTGTGTCTGGCTGCCGCGCGGGTGGACAGGGTGAAGGCCAGGCTTCACGTCATGGGGACCGCGATCTGCGAGTGGGCGGAGCATGGGCGTGCTCAGCGTGCCGCGATCAATCAGTTGCTTCCCTCCAGCCAGTCGTGAGCGATGTGCCTGAACCCCGCACAGAATTTCGTCGAGATGCCTGCGGGAGTCGTAATCGACGCGCGAAGATGATGGCCCAATGACGACAGACGTAGATTATACGAAGTATTGGGGGCTCCAAACCCTTCCGTTCGACAATGTGCCTGACCCGCGATTCTATGTGCCCTGCGCCCAGCATGATACGGCCTATCAGTGGTTGAGTTACGGAATTCAGACCCGCAAGGGCATGCTCTTGCTCACCGGCGACATCGGGTGCGGGAAAACGTTGCTCAGCCGCCGGCTGATCGGCGGGCTGTCGCCCGTACAGTATGATATCGCGCTGGTTGCCAATCCTGCATTGTCCCCCTCAGAATTGTTGGATGAGGTGTTGTCTCAGTTCGGACTCGACCCCGTGCGATCCAAAGCAGGACGATTGCAGCAGCTCAATGAGCGCCTGCAGCTGAACGCACAACGCGGGATCAGTTCGGTCTTGATCGTGGATGAGGCGCAAGCGATTGAACGGGTCAAAGGATTCGAGGAGCTGCGATTGCTGACGAATTTCCAACTCAATGACCGGTTCTTGTTGACGGTAGTGTTGATCGGCCAGCCTGAATTGCGTCATCGTGTCGCGAACATTCCACAACTGAACCAGCGAATTGCGGTCCGTGCCCACCTGGGCCCCTTCACAGCCAAGGAGACGGCGTCATACATGAAGGCCCGGATGGGCATCGCGACTCATCGGACAGATGTGTTTACGAAAGAGGCAGTGTCAGCCATTTACGAGCAGACTCAAGGGATTGGGCGGTTGATCAATGCACTCTGCGATCAATGCCTCTTTGCCGGATCCCTCGAAAACATGATAGAGATCGATGATCGACTTGTTCAGCGAGTCGGGCAATGTCTATGATGTGTCGTTCAATGCTCAAGGAGAACGGCCGAAGGCCATGAAGGAATATAACGTGCCCGATTGGTATCAGATTGCACTGGAGCACTTGACGGGCGTGGCTCTGGCCGTCCAGCGGCAGGACACCCTCGACTTAGAGCCCGTATCTACTCTGGCGACAGCTCTTGTGGAGGCACTCAAGAAAAGCGACCAATTACTCGTGCAGGCGATGAGCGGCCCTGCAGGCTCTCCGTTAATTACCAATCTTGTGAATGTCGGGATTGTGGCGACGAAGGTCGGAGCCGGGCTGGGTTACCACGGGAAAGAGTTGGAGCGGTTGACGTTCGCAGGGCTTCTGCATGACATCGGCCTGTTTGCTGTACCGCAGTCGGTCATCAGTAAATCGAGCCGGTTGACCCATGACGAACGGATGTTGATCGAACAACATCCGGATCTCGGCTATGAGGCGATTCGAAAAGCTGGTCCGCAATACGATTGGCTGGCGCAAGTGGTGCGTCAAGCCCATGAGCGGTGGAACGGACAGGGATACCCCAATAAGCTGAAGGGGCGGCAGATCAGCGAGTTTGCCCAAATCATCGGGGTGGTGGATGTCTTCGATGCCCTGGTGAGCCCACGGGGCTATCGCCGCCGATATTTCCCGCATGAAGCGGTGCGTGAATTGATGGTAGCGGAACGAACGGCATTTCCGCGCGAGGTGATGAAGGCGTTGGTCGAACAATTGTCGGCCTATCCGCTCGGGACCTCGGTCCGGTTAACCACCGGAGAGGTGGGGACCGTAAAGCACATCAATACGAACTACCCGCTTCGTCCGATCGTCTGGATCGAGGGCGATTCAGTCCACGACCAGGAACCACGGCAGCTTGATTTGAGCCTGACCCCGCTCGTGTCCATCGTGCAAACTCTTGAACCGCCCGACGTCGCTCGTTTGTTCTTTCCGACAAGGGAGAAGAGTCCAACGCCAT
The DNA here is from genome assembly GCA_030682135.1 of Nitrospirota bacterium. Lineage (GTDB taxonomy): Bacteria > Nitrospirota > Nitrospiria > Nitrospirales > Nitrospiraceae > Palsa-1315. The sequence goes on from JAUXQT010000008.1 coordinate 83,736, forward strand.
CTGCGGTCGTTCCAGCCGCATCCGATCAGTTCACGTCGTTGTTGGAAGGGTTGGATGCCCTGGCCAGCGCGATTCAAGGCGCGGTCGAGTCTAAGACTCCTGCACGAGAACAGGAGTCGACGATGTTGTCGGGCGAGCGGAGATGGACGGTTCGCTCTTCTTCTCAGGATCTGACGGATCCCAGCTTTGAGAAGGAAGTGATCGGGCTCTTTGCCCTCGAAGCCCATGAATGGCTGGCTCAAATTCAGGCGGCGTTGAGACAACTGGGTGAGGGGACGCATGAAACCATGCGTCCGAAGCTCTACGGGATTCTCTTGCACGGTATAACGAATCTTGCCAAGTCCGCGGCAACGGTGCAATTTCATGCCATTGAGCAGATGGCCTCGAACCTGCTTCCCATTCTCCACGATGTGGGACGTCAGGAGCCGCGCGCGATGACGGCAGCGCTCCTATCGCTTCAGGAGGGCTTGGATCGGATCAATGTGGCTGTGCGTCGCTTAGCCGGCGACCAAGAGAGCGGCTCGGCTGAACAGGATGGCCTGTCTGTTGGATCGGAGGAAAAATCTCCACAGGCCTTTCCTGACATTGCTGTGTATGAACCGACGGTTCAGGCAGGTCAGGCTCCAGTGACCACCGGGCCATCCAACCCACCGCTTCTTCATGCGCTACGGGATCTGCAGCAGGCGCGTGCCCGCTCGATGCAGCCGGCGCGCGATGTGCTTGAGGCCGTGATCAGCCGAGCCGAGCGGGAAGCCAATCATCTCGATGTGGCTGCCGTTGGGCAGATATTGACCGAACTCGACCGTCTCGACGATGAGTTTCTTCAGGAAGTCCGTCGCCAGGTCCCGATCATGAGTCGGACGCTTGAAGAGTTGCGCGCGCGCGGGCCGATGGATTTCGTGACGGCGTCTCAACTCGATCCGATCGTCCAGCAGGTTGAGGTCCTCTACGACATGGCTAACCATGTGCAAGCGACGATGATCACGATGTTTTTGCAAGGGCTGCGCTCCTTTCTCATGGTGGCGGCGTATCGGAAAACCTCGACCTTGCCGCAACGACTGGAAACCGTTCAGGGCCGGATTCATGCGTTGATTCCCATGGCGGAGCAATGGGTCAATATCGGGCGTGTCGAGCGATCGGCCATCGGTAATATTTTGCCTGTCTAGCTTCGCCCTGCTGATCTGCACAGTTCTGTACGATTGTTGCGAGAAAATCCTCCTGATCGTATCGGAACGGTGTCGATCCTCTCCGTAGATTTCTGCGTCATCAGCGCATCTCCATGGAATTGCAGAGATTGCAGTGCCTACCGATTGGGCAATCAGTGTGATGCGCTGTTCCGACATCGTATTGGCCACTCATCCACATGGTTATCCACAAGCCGTACACATGTTTTGTGGACACCGAGCGTGTGATGTCAACGGCCTCATTTCTTCAGGCCTTATCCAGCGCAGAACTTCATGGGGGCGACAGTGAAAGACGGCTTGGAGAAAGCCGCGTCGCAGTCGACATCTGGATTCATCCTATAGAGGCTGTCGATGGGTCTCCGGCTTCTCACAATCAGCTGTCCTGTCTGCTGTTGCTCAGGTGTCAGCCTCAATTCATCAGCTAGTCGTGGGGATTGGACGGCCAACTCATCAGCACGGCAGAATAGATCGGTCTCCTCTTTCCGCGCATGCGATACACGACAGAAGAATGGTATGATGCCGCCGATTTACGGTCTTTCTTCGTCGAGGACGAGAAGCCTGTCAGCGTAATGAGGTGGGGGAACGGCTGATGCCAAAACTTGTGACAGTCTTGCGGCCCGAGAAAATTCAGGAGCAAGCTCGTATCTATGTGCGGTCGTATATTCTGATGCCGTCCGGGGTGGTCGGACTGGTCTGTATGATTGGAGGGCTGGGATCGCTCGGCTATCAACTACTGGCGAACCATACCTATACATCGTTAACTTTTCTCGCCAGCTCGGGTCTCCTTGTGATCGGCGCATTGTTCGGGTGGGGGCAAACTCGGTATCATCGTTATCTGTTGGCCGCCTTTCCGGAGGTGTATGCGGCGCGGATGCGCACGGCGGTGGTGCAAGGCAGCAAGAAGGCCAAGGCCGCGCCGGAGATGCCGGAAATCACCCATGTCGGACGAGGCTTCGTTCCGATACTCACCGTTGCCGCGGTGGCACTGATCTTCAGCGCATCGGCCGCAGCCATGATGGAGGGGGACCTTGATCCCTTTCCGGCTGTACTGATTCCCTGGGCGGGATTCTACTGGGCTAAGCTGTTTGGGTGGCGTGGAATTATCGGCTAGGGGGAGAAAACCGATCCGCTATCTGGTTCGCTTCTTGGGTTTCGGCTTCGAGGTTCGAGGCGCCGTGCCTCGGGCCTCTAGCTGTTTCATCTTTTCTTCCAATGTGCGAACCGCCTGCCGGAGTTCAGGCAGCCGTGGAATGACGGCTTGGGCTTTGACCCACACTTCATGGGGCATGACGGGAGCTCCGGAGACGATTTGATTCGGTTCGAGGTTGCGGTTCACGCCCGCACGAGCGGCGACCATGACTTGATCGCCAATCACAATGTGATCAGCCACTCCTGCCTGCCCGCCGATCATGACATAGTTTCCCACGCGAGTACTGCCGGCGATCCCGACCTGTGAGACGAGGATTGAATGGGCGCCGATCGTCACGTTATGGGCGATCTGGACCAGGTTATCGACCTTGGTGCCCTGCTTGATCAGCGTTTGTCCGACGGTGGCTCGATCGACTGCAACATTGGCTCCGAGTTCGACGTCATCCTCGATCGTGACCCCGCCGAGCTGAGGAATCTTATAGTGCCGTCCTTGATCCTGCACATAGCCGAATCCGTCGCTTCCGATGACCGTGCCGCTGTGAACGATGACCCTCGCGCCGATAGTGCAGCCTTCCCTGACGACGACATTGGGATAGAGCAGCGTATCGTCCCCGATGGTGGTGTCGTCCCCGACAAAGACGCCGGGGTAGAGCCTCACGCGCGCCCCGATCGTGACACGGTCTCCAAGGGTGACTCCAGGCCAGATTGAGACATCGGAACCGATTTTCGTATCGATACCCCTGACCACGGTCTGGTCGATGCCTCGCGGAGGGGCGACCGGGCAAAAGAACGCGTGGGCGACCTGCGCAAACGCCAATGTCGGATTGGTGACGACGATATGAGGATTGGAGATCTCAGCCAGACGCCGATGGGAGAGGAGCATTCCGGCAGCGGTGGGCCCGCCCGTCTTGAGCATCCGGTCCCCTGTGACGAAGGTCAGGTCGTTCGGGCCGGCCTCTTCAAAACTGGCTAGGCTTGTGATGCTGGCTTGTGGCGATCCCACAAGTTCTCCGCCGACGACATGATGGATCTGTGCCAATGTGATGGGGGTACGTGGACGCGTGGCCATGGTATTACGATTTCTTTTTGCTTTTGGGTTTAGACGGCTTCGCCGGTTTTTTTGTCGGGGCTGCGGAGGGGGCTTTCCCCAACCGTTTTTCAACGTAGGTCACGACATGGCCCACGGTCGTCAGTCCCACAAGGTCTTGGTCTGGGATCTGGAGGTCGAAGGCTTCCTCGATACGATAGAGCAGTTCGATCACAGCCATCGAGTCGAGACCCAAGTCGTCACGCAGATGTTGGGAGATGAGGATCGCGGCTGGATCGCGCTTCAGGTACTCACCCAAGGAGGTGCGGATCTTCAGCGATACAGTGGGGTCGGTTGCCATAGGTCGATTCTCTCGGTGGTGTGCTTAGGTGGTCGCCTGCTTCAATACCACAGCGGCATTGTTGCTGCCAAATCCAAAAGCGTTCAGCATGGCGACTTTTACGCGACGTTCTTGTGCTGAGCGGGAGAGTCCTGCCAGGGCACAGGCCGGATCCGGGTCGTCATAGTTGGCGGTTGGATGAATCTGGCCTGTGTGGAGAGCCAATACCGAGGCGATACCTCCGATGGCTCCGGCGGCACCCAGCGTATGGCCGATGAGCGACTTGGTAGCGCTGATCGCGATTTTATCCGCGCGCGATTTGAACAGTTGCCTGATCGCCTTGGCTTCGACGGCGTCGCCGATCGACGTCGACGTGGCATGCGCATTGATATAATCCACCTGCCCGGGGGTGAGGCCGGCGTCCGCAAGAGCCAGCTTCATCGTATTGGCTACTTCCAAGCCGTCTTCACGAGGGATGACCATGTGATAGGCCTCGCTGGTCGCGGCATAGCCCGCAACTTCGGCATAGACTCGCGCTTTGCGCTTCTTGGCATGTGCGGCCGATTCCAAGATCAGTGCGCCGGCCCCTTCCCCCATGACGAAGCCGTCGCGCAACCGATCGAACGGCCGTGAGGCCTTGTCCGGTTGATCGTTGAACTTTGACGAGAGTGCGCGCAGGGAGCAGAAACCTGCGAAGACCAGCGGGGTGATACTGGCATCGGCCCCGACGACGATCACGACATCGGCCCGGCCCTCGCGGATACAGTGGAGCGCTTGTCCGAGGGCATGGGCGCTGGAGGAGCAGGCTGTGGAAATCGTCAGATTCGGGCCTTTAGCGCCATAGGCCATCGCGACAATGCCGGAGGCAGAATTGAGAGTGATGGTGGGGATGAAGTTCGGATGGACGCGATGGGGTTTTTGGTGCTGGTAGAGTTGCGTGATTTCACGTTCGCCCATCACCATCCCACCCATGCCGGCTCCCACGATCACGCCGACGCGGTGAGGATTCTCTTTCGCCATCTGGAGGCCTGAATCGGCCAGCGCTTCCTTTGCCGCCACAAGGGCAAACTGGGCGTACCGATCGACCCGGTCGCCATAGGCGTTGTCGAGAAATCGTTCGACTGCGAAGTCGCGCACCTGACCTGCAACCTTCGAGCGATAGCCATCCATGGGAAAGGGGTCGAACGACGTAATCGCCGAGATCCCGGATTGGCCGGCGAGGGCAGCCTTCCAAAACTCACCGACTCCGATACCGATCGGAGACACGATCCCTAATCCGGTGACAACAACGCGTGAGCGCATCTTCTTGAAATCCTTTTGCAAATGCTCTGCTTCTACTTACCGGAAGCGCCTGGATCAGTCAACCAGCCGCGATAGAGGTGGGCTCAATGGCCTGCTGTGCTCGTTCGCGCTAATATCGCACCTTGAGCATCAGATAGAGGCCAAAACTTAAAAAGAGCATGTTCGCCATCCATCCGGCGATCAATGGCGTCAAGACTCCGCCGCGGCCGAGTGCGATCGCGATCGAGTGTGTCGTCCAATAACAAAAACCGACGGCAAGCGCCTGCCCGATGCCCATCGCCATGCTGCCCCCTCGCGTCCCGCTTCGGCGCAGACTCAGCGCAATGCCGACCAGCACCATGATCACGGTGACGAACGGAAAAGCGATCCGGCTGTAATAGTCGGTTTTGAGCCGTGCGGACTGGGAGTCCTGCTGATGCCGGCGTCTGGTATAGGCCCGAATGTCATGGAACGTCATCGCTTCGGAATCGCCGGCGAGCCATGTGGTGAAGTCGTCTGGGATCAGGGTCAGGATGATGGCTTGCCGGTCGAACGGGGTCGCCGATACGGCTCCATCGGGGGAAAACAGTCGGTGCTGTCCCTGGTATAGGGCCCAACTAGAGTTACTGTAGCGGGCTTCCTCGGCTTCAGTGATGCCGATCAGTTGGAAGTGCCGATCAAATTGAAAGAGGCGCACGCCGCCCAAACGCTCTCCGTCGACGGAGACGCTCGTCACATGCATGAGGCTGTCCGCTCCCACTCTTGTCCAGGGCTGCTGGAGTTTGACAGCCGCAGCAGGAGACTTTTTCTCGATGCGCGTGGTTCGAATCTCTTCGGACTTGCTCGCGGCTAACGGAATGACGGTGGAGCTGAAGAGTAAGAGCACCAGAGAAATCCCTGCGGCAAAAATAATGAAGGGGGCGGTGATCCAGGGCAAACTGATGCCGCAACTGCGCATGGCCGTGATTTCGTGGCCGCGGGAGAGCAGGCCAAACGTGAGGAGTGTGGCCATCAGGATCGATAGCGGTGCAATTTGGAAAGAAATTGCGGGCGCCTTCAGCAGAAAATAGGTCAGGACGTCGATCCAGTTGGCGTCGTAACGCAAAAATCGGCGCACCTTCTCGAAGAAATCGATGACGAGATAGATGGTCATCAATCCGCTGAAGCACATCGTGAAAATCTTGCCGTATTCGCGCAGGAGATAACGAAAGAGAATAGGCATGGGGTTACCGCCGACTCATGATGTAAAACCACACGACTGTGGTGAGCGCAAAGATGCCGTTCGGGAGCCAGGCCCCGGCAAAGGGTTGCAGGACTGCTGTCGTGACCAGAAACTCGCAGGCGACGTTCAGCATGTAGTAGACGACGACCACGACCACGCCGACCGCAAAGCCCCCCATGCTTCCTGATCGTTTCGAGACGATGCCGACCGGCACGCCCAGCAGACAAAACACCAGTGAGGCGGTGGGAAAGGCCAGGTCTTTATAGTATTCCATCAATCGCCGGAGCGCGGTGGGGTCGCGCCATTGAGATTGCGAGAGTTGGGCGACAATGGCCTCGTACGACGGACGTTCCTCCGTTGCGGAGTAACCGCTCTGATTCAAAGAGAGCTTCAAGTCATAACTCGTGAAGGCCACCTGCTCGTATTGATCGGCTTGATTTGGCCTGCTGTGAATCACGCCTTCTTGCAGGCGTAAGGCGACCTGATTATTGGCGGTGTCGATTAAGACCTCATATTGTTGCGCCACGATGATGCGGGGATTGTCTGGATTCCGCTCATCGGAGACGAAAATCCCAGTCGTGGCCTGTTTGGGGGCTCCATCCGGGACATAGATCATCATGTTGGGGATGGGTTCATTAAAGGTTCCCCGCTCCAGCGCCAGCACCAGCTGATCTCGAAGGAGATTCAGCGCCACCTTCTTGAGATTGGTGGAACTCCAGGGTTGTCCCCACTGCGCCAGCCACAAGGTCAATCCAAACACGAGCAGGGCAAAGAGTATGACGGGGCGAGCCAATCGCATGAGGCTCAGGCCCGCCGCCTGCATGGCCACCAATTCCTTATCGAAGGAGAGCCGTCCGAACGCGGTGATCGAGGCGATGATCCCGGCGATCGGGAGGGTCAACACGAGGAACGACGGCATCAGGTGGGCGAAGACTTGCAGCACCGCCACGATTCCAACGCCTTTGGAGACCAGCAGCTCCACGAGGCGCAGGAGTTCCCGCGTGAGCATCACAAAGCACAGGGCTCCGAGGCTTAAGCTAAACGGGGACAGGAGTTCGGTGAAGATGTAGCGATCTAGCAGCGTTCGTAGAAACATTCGACAAATCATGCTCCTCGCACGGTGCGACACTATAGGTGAGCAGGCGAGGCTTGTCTAGCGGAGAGGCTGCGAGTCTCTCGCGCCGATTGCCACGCGATGGCTTGACAAGATTAGAAACACCGTGGTACATGCAGCGCGATTTATAACCAAGATGGCTTTTGTGATTGATGTTGTCTCTCCAATGAGCCCGTCATTGTCGCTCCGCTCGTTGTGCTGTCGTTTATTTCATCACATGTGTCACTCAGTTGGCTCCGGGATCGGCCGCGTAACTACACGTGTCCGTTGAGGAAAGGAGGCGTTCTGTGAAGGCAAAAGGTACGGTGAAGTGGTTCAACGATCGCAAAGGGTTTGGGTTTATCCGCTTGGAGAGTGGAGATGATGTTTTCGTGCATTATTCCGCCCTGCAAGGAGAAGGATTCAAGACGTTGAAAGAGGGAGAAAACGTGGAGTTCGAAGTCGTGCAAGGCGCAAAGGGGCCGCAGGCTTCAAATGTATTGAAAGCAGCCGGCGCCGAATTGTAAATAGGGTGTTGCTCGGAGAGCGTACACGAAGGCCTGCTCCTCATCAGGGGCAGGCCTTCGTATTTTTGCGGAGTGCGCAATGCATCGGAAAGCCCCATTTCGTTGACAATAACCAGTGACACTGTTAGCGTTTGATCGTTGTGGAGGTTCGTTTTGGCGATCGACCGCAGTAAAGTTCTGCATAACGCACAGCTCTTTGCGTCGCGAGGGCAATTCGACGCAGCCATCAATGAATGGAAGAAGCTATCCGCCGAATCCCCAGGCGACGGGAGCATCTTTAACTCAATCGGAGAGCTGCATCTCAAGCGCAATGCGACCCATGATGCCGTCGCGGCGTTTTTGCAGGCCGCCAACGCCTTTCGTGCAGAAGGCGCCACGCTGAAGGCCATTGCCACATTCAAGAAGATTTTGAAGGTGGATCCGTCCCGGTACGACGTCTATCGGCATCTCGGAGATCTCAATGCAGAACGAGGTCTGCTGAGCAGTGCTGTACAGGATTATCTCACCCTCGGGAAGCACTATCTCAAAGAAGGAAAAAGCAAAGACGCACTGGACATCTATCGGCGGATCGTTACGCAAGATCCCACGAACCTGGATGCCCAGCAGCGGGTGGCGGAACTGTGCCTGCAAGAAAATATGCAGGACGAAGCCACGAAAGTCTACTTGCAACTGGGGCGCGAACGGTCGGCACAGCAGCGGTATGCGGAGGCCAAGGACGCGTATCAGGCTGTCTTGCGTATCGATCCTGCCAACAGCGAGGCCGCCCAATTCATCGACCATTTTGAAAAGACCGGTGGCACCTCCGGTCAACCAGCGAAGGTGGGTGCGGCTCAAACGGGAGACCAATCGAAGAGTTCAGAGCCGCTCGACCTGCTGTCGGAAGCCACTCGCCGGATCGAAGAGAAACAGTTTGCCGGTGCGGAAGCCATTCTCAATCAATTGCTGACCAAGGAGCCGGGCAATCCGGACGTCTGCCAGTTGTTCGCGAAGTTGCATCTCCAACGCGGAGATCTCCAGGTGGCCCTCGGCGAATATCGGTACCTCGCTGGCGCGGCCTTGCGCGCGCAAGACTATGCTCAGGCTGAAACGCTGATCACCGATTTTCTGGCGGTCGAACCGCAGTCGGTGGCGATGCTAGAACTCTACGGAGAACTCTACGGAGAGAAAGGCGATGCCGCCAACGCCGTGGTCCAGTATGGGAAGGCGATTGAGCTGCTGTTGGAACATCCCGAGCCAGGAATGCCGACCCTGCACGAGGAACTGTTCGAGAAAGTCACGGCGCTGGCGCCGGATAGTCCCACGGCGATAAAGCTGGCAGCGCTGATGCATGGCGCTCCACTGGAGGCACCGCCTGTTCCAGTTCAACCCGAGACAGTTGTGTCCCCTGCAGTGGCTGCTCCAGCGATCCCCGTTCAGGACACGAATACATTTTCGATTGCCAATGCCGCGCCTGACGATGCCTGGAGCATGACGTCGAAGATCGCTCCGCTACAGGATAGACATTTCTCGCTCGCGGAGTCGGACCCGGCACCAGTGCCTGATCCATCGGAGCCGGTACAGTCGGTAGAACCGGAACCGGTGACGCAGACCAGTGACTTCTCGTTGTTGCAGGACGAGCCGAAAGAGAATGTGTCCATTGAGCCTGTTCTCTCCACCAGCGAGCAGTTCCAAGCTTATGTGGCGGCCGGTCAGCCTGCTGAGGCGGAGGAATGGCTCAGCCGACTGGTGACGGCAGAGCCGCATCATTCGGAAGCTCGAGAACTCTTCGGGTACGTGCTTGAGATCAAGGGCGATACGGCCGGCGCCGCCTTGCAATATTCACGAGCCCTCGAATTGCTTCTGGCAGATCCGGAGAAGACGGATGCGCCGCAACCGGCGATTCTCTATGCCAAGGTCAAAGAGCTGGCTCCTGCCAGCCCGTTAGTCGCCAAATGGGCCGCGACGTTTTCGCCGAAGAAGCCGGAGGTGCCAGTACCGGCCGTTCAGGCTCCGGTTTCTGCCGAGCCTCCTGATGCCCTTGACCCCGAAACCCATTACACCTTGGGCGTCGCGTACAAGAATATGGGGCTTTTTGAAGAAGCGAAAGAAGAATTTGGCCTCTCGATGAAGGGGACAGATTTTTCCCTGGACTCCTGTCTCATGATTGCGGTCTGTTTGAAAGAACAGGGAGAAGGTCAGTTGGCTTGTCAGCAGCTTGAACAGTTGCTGCAAGACCCCAAGTGTCAGGGGGCCAAGGCGCAAGCCATCAGCTACGAGCTTGGATTACTCTACGAAGCCCAAGAGCGATGGAGTCACGCGGTCATCATGTATCAATCGATTCCGACCTTCCATGATGTGCCACAACGACTCGACTCGGTTCGTGCTCGCCTCGGACCGGCTCAGGCTGCCGCTCCCGCGTTACGCTACGCCAACTAGTGGACTGTAACAGTTAATTCGGGAGTAATTTGTCGTTGTGATGCAGCTCTATACATTCCCACTTTCACAGCATCATCAGGCTTGGAATGGGCACGACGACACTACCAATCTAAACGTTACAGTCCACTAGCAACTCGTCGAAACAAGCACACCATCGATTCTCGTCGCATCGTTCCCGTACATCCTGCCAGCCTCGCGCGTCTATTCTACGCCTGGACGCGGTTCGGGGCCGGGAGGCCCTCAAGCACAGCATGAATATTTTTCAAGCAGACCAATCCCATCTGAACCCTCGCATGTAATGTGGCAGAGCCCAGATGGGGAAGGAGCACCACTTGCTTCAGTTGACTCAGCGCCGGGTGGACTACCGGTTCCTGTTCATAGACGTCGAGTCCAGCCCCGGCGATGGTTCCTCTCCTGAGCGCTTCAACCAATGCCCCCTCATCGGCGATCGGGCCACGAGCGGTATTAATCAGGAAGGCGGTCGGTTTCATCCAGGCCAACTCACGGGTGCCGATCAGATGACGGGTTGATGGTGTGAGCGGTACATGGATTGTGACGATATCCGCTTCCCCGAGGAGATCCTGTAACGATCGAGATTCCCACCCGGAAGAGAGAGAGGAAGCGGCCATCTCGTGGCGTGCGTGATAACGCACCGCCATACGAAACCCCATCGCCCGTTGGGCCACCGCCTGTCCGATCCGTCCCATGCCGATAATGCCCAGGGTTTTGCCTGAGACTTCCGCCCCCAAGAGTTGCGTGGGGCTCCAGCCGGTCCATTGGCCGGATCGGACGAGGACATCGCCTTCGACGATGCGGCGTGCCGTCGCCAGGATAAGAGCCCAGGTCAGATCTGCTGTAGCGTCCGTCAAGACGTCCGGCGTATTGGTCACGATCAGGCCTCGCTGTCGTGCGGCAGCCAGATCGATGTTGTTATACCCGACGGCATAGTTCGCCAGAAGTTTTAGCCGATCAGCCGCATGAATGGTCTCTGCATCGATGCGATCCCCCAGGGTCACAATCGCGGCGTCAGCATGGCAGAGGCCGTCACGGAGGGCTGATGGAGTGGGCAACGCATCGAGCGGTTCCTGCACTAGTCGGAATCTCTCCCGCACGATGGCCATGATGGGGTCGGGGAGGAGGCGCGAAAGGTAGAGGGTGGGACGTGTGTCGGTCACAGGTACGTGCTCCTATCGGGGCACATCATAGCAGGATGCTGAAAAAGTCTGCCAGCTGAGGATGGGCGGCCTGGTCGTCCTCCTGCTCGCGGCACGCGCGCGATGAGGGGGGTGGGGGCTGATGATCTTCTGTGCTCGCGCAACGCTCGGCCTCAGAAGGCCCTCGTTGGACGCGC
>JAUXQT010000071.1 GCA_030682135.1 Nitrospirota bacterium
GGCGATCCTCTTCGACCTCGGCCAAACCACCCTCACCCTGACCGCCTTGTATGCCATGGCCCTCTGGCATGGCAGCACTACACCATCCACTCGCTCGTCGCTGACGCGCCTGCTCAAGTCGCCCCCCTTCTGGGCCATGACCACCGTGCTGGCCATGAAAGCAGGCGGGCTCCATCTGCCCTCCTGGCTCCAGACGATCTTGACGCCGGTCCATCTCACGACGACTCCCCTCGCGAGCCTGGTCCTCGGCCTCTCGATCAGTTTCGAGGCGGTACGGAGAACCTGGTCCCTGACCCTGCTGGGCGTGGCGCTGCGGATGGGAGGCGGCCTGTTGTTGGGATGGACGGTCGCTTGGCTGCTGAATCTCACCGGTCTGGAACGGGCGGTCGTGATCCTGATTGCCGCGATGCCCTCGGCGGTGACGGCGGTGATCTTCGCGACGGAAACCGGCCTGGACGAAGATCTGGTCGCCTCGATCGTAGCCCTGTCGATCTGTCTCGGTGTGGCCTTGCTTCCCTGGCTCCCCCAGCTCGCCGCCCTGCTGGGCTAAGATAGAGTGCTGAGTCCTGGGTGCTGAGTGCTGAGTGTGGATGACCAGCGCTTACTTAGAGGTGGAGAAAAATGGTGGTTCGTGCCTTCTTGCCACTCAGGCCTTGAATCCGATGCGGCGTGATTTCGAAGTCGGCGGCTCCATGAGCTGGCGAATGGCATCGAAGAGCGATCGAATCTGACCGTCATGCCCTCCCACTTTCCGCTCCAGTTGCTCCAACTTCGTCGCCAAGGCCTTATGGCCAACGGCAAACTCCCACAGCGTGACGAAGGCTCTCATAATCGCGATATTCACCTGAATGGCCCGCTTGCTGCGCAACACACTGGAGAGCATAGCCACGCCCTGCTCGGTGAAGGCATAAGGCGCGCTTCGACGGCCGCCCCTTCCCTTAGGCTTTGATATTCCAGATTGGAATGTCAAAGCCGCCGTTTCCTGCGCAGACAATCGGAACATAAAATCTTCGGGAAACCGATCGCCATTCCTCTTAACGGCCTTATTCAGATTGAACGTCGTCACGCCATACAGCTTCGCCAGATCCGTATCCAGCATGACGCGATGACCACGGATCACGAGAATGGTCTGTTCAATTCGTTCGCGAGGGACCAGGACGCTCATGCATGTGCTCGCAAATGGAAAGCTGCTGTAATGCGGGCATGACATACCGTTTCCATTAGGGAAAATCAAGGCGGCACGGCTTGAAATGGAAGCAATATAAGGCCACCAAGCTCGCTCGTTTCTCCCCCTCTCAATATCCCGATTGTGTTCTTTGCGGGTGGCACTCACCGGGGATGCCTTCACGGGTTGCGCACCTGACCGGAGGACCGAGGTATCCACCGAGGCGGAGCCGTCATGATATGAATGCTCCTTCCAAGCTTGCTCGTTACCCTCTCCCTTTCATGGGGACCAAGGCTTCGAAGTGCCTGAATCGGTCCCATCGTGCGCGCGTCCAACGATATAACAATGCTCCTTCCAAGCTCGCTCGTTTCCCTCTCCCCCACTGATACGATGACTTTCTTTGCGGGTGGCACTGACCTGGGCGCCCAACCGCCTGCAGCGGGGTCCCTACACCGGGCGGGGTGCGAAGCCGGTTGGGCTGGTCAGTGACAGGACCCGCATCCGATCTCCGTCTCCGCATCGTAATCAGTTATATTGTCCCCCATGTCCTCTCGCCCCAATCGCCACTCCCCCAAACGTTCCCGCCGACGAACGACGCGCAGGCGTCGCGGACCGTTCAGCGCCTTCTGGCGGTTTCTGCTCGCACGGTGGAAGAATTTCCGCCGCGTGATGAAGGCCGTGCTCAAGTCGCCGCCAACGATGCGGGCCGTCTTGATCGCCGTCTTCCTGCTCCTCATGTGGCTCGGCCTCAACTGGGCCTATCACGCGTTCAACAAGCCGAGCGAAGTCCTCTTTCCCCTGGACCGGGCCCTCAACAAGCGCCCCATCGAAACCTGGAAGGAATACGGCCCGCTCTTCCGCGAACATGCGACCCCGGTCATCACAGCTGATCTGCTGGCGGCGTTGGCACAGACGGAGGGGGCGGGCAATCCGGTGGCGCGCACCTATTGGCGCTGGCATCTCTCCTGGAATCCATTCGAGTGGTACCAGCCTGCGTCGAGCGCGGTCGGCATGTACCAGATCACAGACGGGACCTTCCGGGAGGCAACCCGCTATTGCATCCACGACCACGTGGTGGCCGAGGACGGCCCCTGGAACGATCTGAATTCCTGTTGGTTCAACAGCCTCTACACCCGCGTCCTGCCGAGCCATGCGATCGAAGTGACTTCGGCCTCGCTCGATCGCGCGGTCGCCAAGGCCATCGGCACCAAACTGGGCGGCAAGATCACGCTCAGGCAGAAGCAGGATCTCGCAGCCTTGATCCACCTCTGCGGAGCTGGAGCCGGTCATGCCTATGCGTCACGCGGGTTCCGGCTGACTCCTGGCCAACGGTGCGGCGACCACGACGTGGGCAGCTACCTGGCCAGGGTCAATGCCTTGAAATTCGAATTCGCGAAACCAGCGGCGGGGGACAAGACGATCCGACGAGAGCGGTAGCTCGTGAAGCGTCGTTCGTGAAGCGTATCTCGTGGTCGGAACAAGAGCTGATGGCAAGCAACAAAAGCAGACGGCAGGAGTAGAAAGAGGGACGCTGGAAGCGAGAACAACGAGCTACGATAGACGAATGACGGAGGGGCAGTTGAGGCTAGATCAGATCATCCACGAGGATACACTCGATCTCTTTTACTCGCCGCAGAGCGCGATCATTTCCGTAGAAGCGCGTCGCCTTGTGGCCGATGGCCGTGGCGAGTTGAATGGCATCCGGTGTACTGAGGCGATAGCGCGCCCGTAGTTCAGCTGCGCGATCGGCCACATTCAGCGTCACCGGCACCCACTCGATCTTTGGATACGTGGTGGTGAGGGCAAAGATCTTCTGCGCTAACTCTTCCTTCTGATCACGATAAGGCTGAACCAACAGTTCAAGAAGCGTCACGGTGGAAGTGACCGCGTGATTATGGCCCCGTTCGATTCGGTCGAACAAGGACGCGCACCACGTCCCGTATCGCGGATGATCTTCAAGGAAATAGATAAACAGGTTGGTATCGATACCGATTCGCTCACGTTCCGGTGGAAGTCCTTGCAAGGAAACGCCTACCACGACCGGCGCTCTCGCTTCAGATAGCCGGCAGGATAGATATCCTTGGCCATCCCCTGCAGCGTCTTCACGTAGCGTTTGGGCTTTGGCATCACCAGCGTGAGATCGTCTTTCACGACGACCAGCAACTCATCGCCGCCCTTGACACCCATCGCCTGTCGGGCTTCCTTCGGGATGACAATCTGATTCTTGCTGCTGAGCTTCTGAACGGCCATGATGCACCTCCTTCACAGGGCTTTACTTTATCATAGCAACGTAAAGCGCATCAATCTTCCGACTCCCTCCTCTTGCCCCATATCCAGCAGGCGGGGAATGTTGCTCTGGTTCATCTGGTCTATCTTGTCTGTCTCGTTTGTCTGGTTGGGCGGACCTGAAATTCATCTGGAAGAACCAGATAGACCAGACAGACCATTCAACCAGACAGACAATCCCGGATGCGTTCCGTGAGCACGGGGGACCAACCAGGCTGCCCTCACTCCTTCTTGGCGAAGGCTCCGTCTTGTTCCGCCCCGGCCCTGGGCTTCCAATCCAGGCTGTAATAGTCCCCGCGGTCCCTGGCCCAGGGATCGAATACGTTCACCACCCCCTGCAGCTCGACCGCCAGTTCCGGCATCGTGCGCAAGAGCACACGTTTCAGGGGAGAGACCGGCTGTGTGTGCCCGTTGATCCTCCCCTGCTCCATCTGCTCCGGGCCAGGTCCATTGTGCATGACCCAATCGACGCCAAGCGTCGTGTAGAACTCCGGACGGAAACTGGAGGTGAAGAACCGGTCGCTGAAGAGACGGCGCGAGGCGTTGAGGATGAACACGACAAACTGGGTTTCGGAAATGGCGAAGCCATGCGGCCGCCGGAACTCCGCCAGCCATCCCACCACCGTATCGACGTCCTCGATGTTGTCGATCATGGCGCCGTTCGGATGGCCCAGACAATCGTCGATGGGTGAGCCGTCGTCATTCACCCGCGCGTCGGTGATGGTCTTGGAGGCATCGCACCGGTGCTGTCCGTAGACCTCGCGCAAGGTCTTCACAAGCTGCTCCTGCTCACTCCGCTGCTTCGCATCCTTCTCGCGCCGGTCCACGAAATCGTCGAAGCTGGTCAACTGCATGAGACCATATTGCCGGCGGAACTCGTTGTAGCGAGGGACGCCCCGCTCCCGATCCCTGATGAGATCGAGGGCTGCCACGTCGATCTGCTTGGTGGGAGACTGCAGGCGATTCATGGTGAGGTTCTGCAGAAACTGCGGATGGTTCTGCAGGGTCAAGGCCCCCAGCCTCTGGCGGCCCATGCTGAGCGCCCAATTGGAGAGGCCCTTCTCGCGCATCGCCCCGGTGGCCTTGCCCCGGAAGGTCTCGATCACCGGCACCTTCTGCCGGATGACGTTCGGCTCCCTGTTCCACTCCCGGTAGTCGATCAGGTCCGGCAACAGCGGATGCAGCCGGTACACGGTGATGAACTCCTCGGGAAAATTGAAGGGAGAGCCGAAATGATTCACGCCCCCGTTGATGTGGTCGTCGTTCTTCAGGTCCCAGCGGTCGACTTTGCCGGAATCGATCAGGCCCACGAGCGGCAGGCCCTCATAGACCCGGTTGCCCAGGCCGAAGATGCCGGGACCCGCTGCCAGCGCCGCATAGAGGCTGTTCGCCTTTTTGGCATCCTCCGAATCGCCGAGGCGGCGCACGACTTCCTGCAGCGCATCTGCCACCAGCTCCTGCGTCTCAAAGATCCCGCTCCAGTTGGCATGCATGCCCCGATTCATCGGCTCGTTGTAGAGCAACTGCGTGGTCCATTCGATGGTGTGGATCTTGGCAATCTCCGCCGCAATCACCAGCCGGGCCACTTCGAACAACTCGGTCGGAGTGACGTCTCTGTAGCGAATGACGCGGTCCGGCTCGGCAGGATGTCGCAAGCCGCTGTCGCTCTCGGGCGTGAGCTCAGCCTGCTTGCGGAAGGCATCGACGAAGGCGTTGTGCTCGCGGGCAAAAACGTTGTGGTAGAAGCTCAGCCCGATGGACCAGTTGTCGGGAAAGGCCGTGGCCTCCTGGCCGGACCATTCCTGGTTGATCGGATCGCCCGCTTCAAAGATCGGCAGATATCCTGGTTTGTCTCCCGCTTCAACCGGCAGGAGCAACAACTTGGCTGAGTCGTTGGGATCGCGCTTTACACGTTTACCGGACCGCTCGTCGTAGCCATAGAGTTGCGAGGCATCCCACCAGGCAGTGACGTGATTGGCGGTCGTCTTCGGCGCTCTCGTGAGATAGGTCTTGCCGCCCTTCGTAAATGTCCGTGGCTCCGTGCTGTCGGCAATCAAGGCCGCATCGATCTTGTCATCAGGACGGCAGCCCAACTGCGTGATGTCGTCACCGGTCAGTGGCTGCTCGACGTTCTTGACCAGTTGCGTGGTACAACCGACTGGCATCCACTCGGCCCGATTGTGGCCCTCTTCCACATGGGCGAACCAATCGTGGGTCATGAACTGGATCCAGAAGGCGGCCAGCACATTGAAGAAGGGCGCCTGCTTGTACTCGCACTCGGCTTCCTTGGCGCCATCTGCCAGCCCATGGCCCTCGCGGCACCGATCGGGCTGCGATTGCCGGCGCGTGAAGAGTGTCCGGCTGATGACTTGGGGGTCCGGCTTGAGGAGCCCCACACGATCTGCATGGCGATTCCTGGTGAGCTCGTTCAGACCCAGATCGGGAAACGTTGCGTCGAACGGCACGTTTCGCGCGAACAATTGCCGAGTCGACCCCATCAAGGGATTGCGGATGTCGTTGCAGATGCCGCTCAGATTGCGAAAGCGAATCAGCTCACCCCGGCAGACTTGCGGCTGGTCGCCGCCGACGGCTGTATAGTCTGGATGGCTCTGCGGCAACCGCAGCTCCGGCCAGGTCTTGAGCACCGGCCCTGCCGCGCCATCGCGCCCTGTGACGTAGGACTCGTAGGTCTTGTTATTGTCGAAGAGGTTGAACTTGATGAGTTCGATCCGCTGCACCTCCAGATCGTAGAGCGCACCGTTGATCCCATGGGCGTTGGGGCCCAACACCTTGGCATGCGCAAACAGGCGTGCAGGGGCTCGTGAGGAGATATCGCCGGCAGACCAATAGTTGGGCCAATCCAGCCAAGGCCCTTCACGGAGACTCTCGGCATGGGTCCCTCCAAGACAACGCGCCGTGGTATCCGGAACCTTTCCGAGGAATCGCCTCTCTCGTATCGTCGCAACTTTCTGCATGTCCCGTTGCACGAGCATCTCCGCACAATCTTTTGTGGAGTCCACATAGGTCGCAAACGGACTCTGCCCGGCGCAGCCCTCGAGCAAGCCAAGTGCCGCTGCTATCATCAGCCCTGACCAGTTCCGCATCCGCATCTCAGCCCCTTTCTCAAACACAGACCACCACACGCCCCCCATCGCGGCCCTACGCTACTTCTGACGCAGAAAAGAATCAACAGCCTTGTCCTGCGCCGTCACCTCTTGACCGGTCTATGACCGGGGCGTAGAGTGAATGCAGATCGTCGAATCGCCTCGGTCTATGAGGCCTATATCATGGTCCTCCGTGGAACACAGATCCATCGGTGCGGGCCTGCTGGGTATACCCTCCATCGCGGTTTCATACCTCCCAACGACAGAGCCCGGTTACCGCACGACGGGACTCTTGCGCGGACTCAGTCCATCCCTCACATCGGGCCCGCCTCTCGACCAATCAATCAACGGACCGTGCCCATCGATTTTCCCGCGAATCGCCTCACTCGGTCATACGTCACTCGAGCCGGACGGCCTGCGGAAGTTGACCGCTCATCGAATGGCCCGAGATAAGAAGGAGGTTGTTATGTCGCACCGATATACCACCATCGACGTCATCGTGGGTGTGGGCCTCTGCGCCATCGTGTTCGGCGCGCTTCTGTTTTTCGTGGCGGCAACTGGCACCTTCCAGGTCGCGCCGGTTGCCTATGCTCCCCTCGATCAACCGACAGGACTCGCGGCTGGAATGGCCATGCTCCAGCCAGCTCTTGGCCAGGCCATCGTCGAGCGCGCGATCCTGGCACGACGCAGCAACCAGGGCATGGCAGAGGCCATCACCGAGTGGAACAAGGCAACCATGGCCGAGCACGATCTGCAATCCATTCCCGGCGGGCCCTTCGGCTCAATCCAGCATGATGCCGCCACCGTGCCCGGTCGCCATGCCGCCCGCGTCCAAACCGTCATGGGGCGCGAGATCGTCAACTTCACGAAGCGCGGCGTTCGAAGCGAGGTATTGTCTGCAGATCAATACGTCTCCCAGTACAACGACCGTATGATCCGGACGACCGAAGCCAGAGGGGAGTTGCTCGACCGGGAGTTCACCTCGACCTGGCAAGCGACACTCGGGCACAGGATCGTTGCAGCCGCGCAGGACTATCGCGGCTTGAGCCTATCGATTCAGGAGCAACTGGGCCGGGCGATTCTGCGGATGACCCATCTGCAGGCGACGTTGGAAGAAAGCTGGGCCAAGAATGAATATCAATTGGCCAGCTTGATCGTCGCAGCCGTGCGCACCGGTGCCTTGACAGACCGGCTCACGCAACTTGCGATCGCCGAATCCACGCCGATGCCCGCAGTCGTCGCCTCCCAGGACGAGGCCTCGTTGCCGCACATCCCGGCAGCGGTCCTGGCTGCAGCCACACTCGGCTTAGTGGCGATCTTTTTCGCAGGGCTCACCATGGCCGCAACGATCCGGGAACGAAAAGCGATGGCAGAGATGAACCGCAACAATGGCCGGTGGGTCTATCGAATCGCCGCATAGTCCAGCAGGGAAAGAGATGCGGGACCGGAAAGCCGGTCCCGCACGAGGACGTACAGGACATCCTGAATACGGCAAACCTGTCCTGTTGCACAAAAAGCAGATCGTTACGGCAGTGTCTTGACGTTGGCGCTGCTACCGAAGGCCGGCGTGGGGCTCAGATTTTTCTTGGGAATGACCGCGGTGCTCGCACAGGTGCCGGCTTCCTTCTGTAGGGTGCGGTCCACGATCCGTACTTCGGACAGGACTTCGTTGACCAGTCCTTCGCGGATGATTTCGACATCCTGCTCCGCTTCCTTCCCCGTACGCTCACGGATGCGATCGGTCGACCGCTCCGTGACTTTCACCCGGATGAGTTTCGAAAGTTCCACCCGTGCTGCCAGATCGGCGGAATGTTGGCAGAGCGAGAGCCCTTTCGAAAGGTTCCCGTATCCGATTGCACGGACATAGCCATCGTCGGATGGTTGGACTTCGGCTAAGGGAACCTGAATACCGGCCTTGTTTGATGGGGCCTGCCCGGACGACTGGTCCACCGCGGCAGAAGGCTGAGACTGTGAGGAGGTTTCAGTTTGAGTCTGCGGCAGCTCCTGCGCATGGAGCTGTTGAACGGCTTTGTCCGCATGCTGGCGCACGACGTCGGGGTTGGGAGGCGGCGCTTGCGGCGTCGAACAGCCGAAAGACACCAGCAAACTGCCCCATAACAATACGATGCCTTGTGATCGTGTAAACCAGAAGCTCTGTACGCGCATCGAACAAAAAATAAGTGCGCCCTCCAAGCTCACTCGCTTCTCTTCTTCGGGGGACTGCCTGGTTGGTGGCCCATTGCGCGCGTCCAACGAGGGCCTGCTAAGGCCGCGCGTTGCGCGAGCACAGGACACTGACCAGGCAGTCCCCCTCCTACGTCTCCATCATCTCCAGCCGCGCATCGAACTCATGCCCGCAGGCCGTGCAACGAATGCAATCCGACTCGACTGTAAATTCGTCCGATCTGATCCCCATGCCACCGCAGTCCGGGCAGCGCGCGAGCTGAATCTTTTGATCGTTCACCGTTTCGTATTGCGAGCCACGGAGACAATAGACTGGCTTCCCATCGAGCAGCCATGGCTTGCCCGCATTATCGACCACCGGCAGCGTCAGATAATGATGGTCCACATAATCTTCGAGTTCATGCCGGTTGGCGAACCCGTCCTTGATCAACTTCTCCCCGACCACCTCGTAGAGCCTGTTGTCTTTCACGATTGCCTTGGTCGGACCCATGTCGCACCTCCCGTTCTGATAAGAGGAAATGGCTGATCGCTGATGACATGAACAAGAACGGCCTCTCGCAAGATGAACTGCATGGCACGAACGACGAACAACCTGTCGTTACACGACTCCTGAATAGTAGCGAAGAATATTGCTCACAGAAATCACGCCGATGATCGCGCCATCCTGGGTGACGGCCAGATGCCGCGTGGCCTGGTCCTTCATCAGCCGGACCGCATCAAGAATGGACTGCTCGCCATCGATCGCCACCAGCGGATTCCGCATACAGGATTTAACGAGCGTCGTATTGGGATCCAGCCCCTTGGCGACCACCTCGCGGGCCAGGATCGAATCGGTGATGAAACCCACGTAGGACTGGCGATCCGTCACGAGGAGCGAGCCCAGCTTCCATTGCTGCATCAGCTGCCCCGCGTCTCGCAGGCTGGCATCTTGCGACACATTCCTGATTTCGAAGGACATGTGTTCGGCCACCTGAGGGCCGGTGAGGACCTGCCGGCCCGTCTTGTGTTTCTTGGGTTCGTCGGATCGGCGCGCTTCCAGCTCGGAGATACAGGTCTCCAAGACCCGGCTCCGCTGCAAAAGGCTTTGCCGCAGGCTGTCCATACCCGTGCCTTCAGGCGCCTCATCCGTCATATTCACCAATCCACCGGCCTCGCCCACCTCTGCATATTCGTAGGCCTCCAACGACTCGGAGGTCTCCCCCAGCAGATCGGCAATCAACCGCTCTGTTTCCAGATCGAATTCATCCAGGCTGCGCGTTGGTATGCCCTTCCCCAGATAGGGCGCGAAATCGGCGAGTTGCTTGCGCAATCGCTCGATGCTGCGATCAAGAGAAACCCGTGGCTTTTTGGGAGTGGTGCGCGTCCGGTCCATGGCACCTCCTTATGATGATGACACTGGCGAGAATGGCCGATCTTACCCCCGCTGGATCAGCAAGGGCAAGCGGCCGACATCATAGGAGGGGCATTTCGTGAGGAGAGAGCGAGTCTCAGCCGTGGAAGAATGTCAAAACGCGAGGTAGTGACAGGGGCCGAATGTCCGGCGGCATCCAACCAGGTACAGATATCCCAGTGACTCCACCTGAACGGGTTTGCTCCATCGGACCTCAAACACGTTCACCGTCTTGCCCCATCCAAAGCGGGAGGTATGGACTTCGATCGATTGTTTGTCCTGAGGAGCCTTGCCCATGACCAGCAGGATTCCCTCCGTGCTCCGGTTCAAGGCAAAGGCCTCTCCCTGCTCGATGACGACAGACTGGTCATCATTGGCTTCGAGGACCTCATAGGTACACATCGACCGATACTCGACACGCGCCTCACCACGCCGAGCCGGCAGAGCCGTCGTCGCCGACATCACCGCTGAGGCCTGCTGGAGATCGAGATCTTGCACATGTTGCTCTTGCGCGATGATCGCCGCACTGAGAGAATACATTGCGTCGAGAGTCTGCGTCGCCATCTTCAGGCCTCCAGTCTTGTTGAGCGGGGTGGATGTCCTCTGATTTTTGAAGAGAGAGCAAACACCGTACCGCACAGCAGAGAAAGTCGACCGCCTGATTATCAGGCCTTTCGATGTCTCGCCCCTGGTTCTGACTGGAGAGGCCAATCCCTACGAAGGGATGTGACTGCACCGTTCGGGAGCGGAACCACTCTATCCCATCGATTTCACAGAGGTCTTCCTGCTGTAGTCATCGTCCTACAACTCCAAGGAGATTCCTTCACCGTAGGATTCGTGATCACGAAAAGGGGGAAATGGGTAAGCGCGCCAATCAGATTAGAAGAATGGCTAGACGGAAGGGATGGCGTGAAGCGCGATGAATCGCTTGAGCTGCAAGGCACCGGTAAACGTCAGATGCATGAACTCCAATCCGAATGTCTGTTCCTTCGCCCACCGGACTGTGGCACGCTCAACGGCGACCGGTGCGAGCTGTTTGGGTAGCTGCAAGGTCACCATCACCTGATCGCCCGGTTTGATGGAGGCTTCGCTCGACACGCGGGCTCCCTTCATCGAGACGTCGTAGACCACGCCGATACCAAGGCTGTCCTTGCTGAACCAGCGTGTCACGCCTTTTCGAGCGATGGAACAGGTAAAGGGGACGGGGATGCGGAGCCTGGCATGCTCGCGAAAGTTGATGAACTTGTCTTTACCTGCGCTGTCGTTTCCCATACGTTCCCTCACCTTCCTGAGGCACACTGTACACAAGGTCCCACCGAACGAGAAACAATTTGTGGATTTCAGGACAACTCTCGCGCGATGATTCCGCTAGCGCACGGAGGCGAGATGCGGTTGTTCGGGAGTCGATGCGGCCAGTTGCGCCGCATGCCGGAGCGCATCGAGCCGTCTGGCATGGTGGTGATCCGGCGGCAACAGCTGCAACACACCGAGCCCCGCCAGCACCTTGGTCACGACTGGCTGCATCCCGACGAGCACCAGATGCTGGTGATAGGCCTGGGCCATGCGGATCATATCCTCCACCGCCAGAGCCGCCGTGCCATCGATGGCCGGGACGTCTGAAAGGTCCAGCACGACGACCCGGAAACTGCTCCACCGCGAGACGCCTTCAAGCCGGCGAACCATATCCTTGGCTGAGCCAAAGCTCATCGGACCGTCGATATGGATGAGAATGATCTGGCCTTCGTGGAGACCGAGTACGGCGGCCTCCTCTTCGGTGAGCGAGGATTCCCCTGTCCGGTCAGTGATCACCCGGAGGTTCATCAATTCAAGATCGGCCATCCGCTTCACAAACAGCACACTGGCCAACACCAGGCCGACCGCCACGGCCATAATCAAGTCCGCTAAGACGGTCATGCCGCAGACCACCACCATGATCGTCACATCCGCGCGTGGCGCTTGGACGACATGTTTGAGGAAACGCCAGTCGATGATGTCGACGCCGACTTTGACAAGGATGCCGGCCAATACGGCGAGTGGAATCCGCTCTGCTAAGGGCCCGAGGCCGAGGAGCACCGCCAGCAGGATCAGCGCATGGAACGATCCCGAGATGGGCGTCCGCCCGCCGGTGCGAATATTCACGACGGAGCGCATCGTGGCGCCGGCGCCGGGCAACCCCCCGAAGAAACCTGCCACGGCGTTGCCGATCCCCTGCCCGATCAACTCACGATTGGAATCGTGGCGGGTGCGGGTCATATTATCGCAGACCAACGATGTCAGCAGACTGTCGATACTGCCAAGGACTGCCAGCACAATGGCTTGGCCGATCACCACCTTGACCGCATCAAGATGCAGACTGGGAAGGACCGGCAGAGGAAAATTGGTAGGGATCGATCCGATGACGGGCGCGTCTGGAAAGGCGGCAACACCCAGGATCGTGCCTGCGAGCAACGCGAGCAACGGTGGCGGGACCATCTTCCCGATCCGCTCCGGTGTGCCATAGACACAGGCCAACGAGACCAGACCGAGCACCAGTGCATCCACGATAGGATGGGCCACAAACGACGGCAGCATAACCAGCGTGGTGAGCACTCCCCCCGATTGAGCCGCATGACCGACAAGCGGGCCTACTTGAAGGATGATGATGATCATCCCGATCCCGCTCATGAATCCTGAAATCACGGGATAGGGCATCAGGGTGATGTATTGGCCGACGCCGCTCAGGCCGAGGAGGACCTGCAAGCCTCCCCCCAAGATCACGGCGGTGAAGGCCAGCGACGGCTCCTGCCCGAATTGCGCAATGAGCCCGGCCATGACGACGGTCATCGGGCCGGTGGGACCGGACACCTGGGCCGGAGTCCCGCCGAACAGCGCGGCGAAGAGCCCGACGAAGATCGCACCATAGAGTCCGGCGGTGGCGCCGGCTCCGGATGCCACCCCGAAGGCCAGCGCCAACGGCAACGCGACCACCGCCGCCACGAGACCGCCATAGAGGTCACCGCGAAGATGCTTGAAGGACAGGCCGTGGATCAGAGACACAGTGCGTCGGTTCCAGAGGTGTTATAACCTGTCGTAACAAACTCGGTGGTGAGAGTCCATGAAAACCGCGCATCCCCGTCCCTGCGCTGAGCCGGGAACAGACGGACGGTACGAACGGCTTCGCTTACTTGGCGCAGCAGCTGGACGAGCCGGGTGCGTCCTCGGAGGGAAGGAGACGGTCGAGCAGGAAATAGACAGGGCAAAATCCTGTGAGGCCGCTCTGTATCAGCGTGATACCGATCACCGCCGGCAGAATCAGCCAATGGGCGCTGACGTAATGTCCCAACGCGACTCCAGCCGTGACCACAATTCCCACGACTGCATCGTGAATGCGTCTCTTCTGGTTCATGCTTGGCCCTCCTCGGTGGAAGATACTCCGGCGCCTCTTCGAACGATACCTGGCCGATCAGGCTAGACCTGACACATGAACCTGTCAAGATTGCATCGGCCAGTGATTGCCACGTATGGATCCGCCAGAACGACGTAGCGCGTCCATGCCTTGATTCACTGATACAAGGCAATGGTTACGGGACGTGAGATCGATCTGTATGATTTTGTCGAACAGGGGACACCGTTGCATACAGTTCTCCATTAGCCCTTATTCTGAAAATTACTTTTTCTAACGCTTTTCGCTCGGGAAATAGACGATCCGCCGTACACATACTCCGTGGTTTACTTTTTGCCTTCACCTCTCTTTGACCGCGTTTCTCCCTGGGAGGCAATGGTCACATCCAGGATCGTCGTGCGAGGAAAACAACAGGAGGGAGGCCAGAATGCCGCATTATCGTCAGACATTTCTATTCGTCGGGCTAGCAGGAGCGCTCTGTTCTGCCGCGCTCATTGGCATCGCTGTGGCGGACGATGGAGAAAGAGATCGGGGAAGAGACCGAGAGATGTCCTTTACGCGGATGTTTCCTGAGTTGCCTCCCTTTGCGCCGCCAACCGATGCGGCACGTGACCAGGCCAAGAAGCTCGGAGAAAAAGGCGGCCTCATCGATGCCCTGGATATCCTCAGCGATCCGGTGTTGTCGATTACGAATCCTGCCCAGTTCAGTCCGAATAATCCCGACAATCTCAATATGACGGCCGGCATGACGTTCCTCGGCCAATTTCTCGACCACGATATTACCTTCGATCCGAACTCTCCCTTGCTCGAAAAAACCAATCCCAAAAAGACCACCAACTTTCGGACGCCGAAATTCGATCTGGATAGTGTGTATGGCGGTGGGCCGGAACGGTCCCCGGAGTTGTACGACCTCAGCTCCGGCGTCATCAAGTTGCGCGTCGAAGCCATCCCAGGATCTGAACAGTTTTCGCGCAACGGAGCAATCCGGTTCGATCTCCCGCGCGATCCGAATACCCTCACGGCGTTTCTGGGGGACAGACGCAACGACGAGAACGTGATCCTCTCGCAGCTCCATGTGGCGATGCTCCGGTTTCACAATGCGGTGACAGACCGGCTCCATGCCGACCCAACGAACGCCGGAGAGTCAGCTGAGAAACTGTTCAGGGAGGCTCGACGCCAGGTCCGCTGGCACTATCAATGGATCATCCTGCACGATTTTCTGCCGCTGACCATCGGGCAAGCGCGCGTCGATGACATCTTGAATCATGGAATCCGCTTCTATCGGTTCGATCGAGACAATCCACAGATGCCGATCGAGTTTTCAGTGGCGGCCTATCGCTTCGGCCATTCACAAATCCGTCCCAGCTACCGCCTCAACTTCGGACATCCCGACATGGGGCACAATCCATTCTTCGTGTTTCTCTTCGACGATGCCCAAGACCCCAACGATCCGGATCCGAACGACCTGCGTGGCGCAAAACGCGCGCCTCGCCGGTTTGTGGATTGGCAAACGTTCTTCAACTTTGGCGATGGAAACGTCCGCCCCAATAAGCAAATCGACGGCAAACTCTCCACGGTCGTCATGCTGCTCCCCGGCTCACGTGGACCGGCTCCGGGCCTGCCGGCCGACGGGGTGCAGTCCTTGGCCTCGCGCAATCTGATGCGCCACGTCAATTTCGGAATTCCGTCCGGTCAGGCGATTGCGCAACGGATGGGACTTCCGGTGTTAACGCCGACGCAACTGAATGCGCTCACGCCCTTCGGAATGGAACGGAGCACACCGCTCTGGTTCTATATTTTGAAAGAAGCGGAGCTGATGGAACAGGGTCTTCGCTTAGGACCTGTAGGAGGCCGCATCGTCGGTGAAGTGTTTATCGGTCTCTTGAAGGCCGATGACACGTCCTATCTGTCTGCCAGGCCACATTGGACACCCCTATTGCCCTCTGCGACGCCGGGCGAGTTTCATATGACCGACCTGCTGACGTTTGCCGAGGTGGTTCCCCCGTTGAACTAACGACTGAAACACAGAAACGGTCGGGAGTCTTCATGGCCCAGTGCTGGCGAGAAAAGACTCCCGACCACTGTGCCATGCTCGCACAGTCCACGCCTCACCACTCACCATCGTTCAGCCAATTCTCCGGAGGCCCTTGTATCGCCCGTCAGGGCTTTCGACCGCTCACCGCGACTGTGGCATAGTAGATCGCCCAGGCGTGAGGATCGTCGGCGAAGCGGCAATACAGGTCGAGGTCCTCCTCCGTCACGACGCCGGTTGCCAGATATTTTTCGCGTAACTGCCGCGCCGACATCTTCATGATCGTCGCCATACCGGACCCGCCTGGGGAGAGGGGCGCGTCATTCTCCACCACCAGTCCGGTCACGCCTCTGTGTTGCAAGAGCGAGGGCAACGTGAGGCCCAACGCATGGTCCATCCCCAATGCATCATACATCGCCTTGATGGCCTGGTTGACTCTCTGCACCGCCCCCAGCTGCGTGACCTCGCCCGTCACGCCTCGCGAGGCAGAAAAATCAGGCTCTTCCAATATCAGCCATCCGCCCGGTTTGAGGGATGCGAGCATCCGCGATAATGCCACATGAAAGTCAGGCAGATGGATGAGCACGTACCGGGCATGGACGAGATCGAATGACGCGTCGTCCAGCGGTACCGTACGAATGTCGCCTTGCCGCACCGCCACATTCGACGGCCATGCACCTGGCAGGAACTTGGTGGAGAGATCGACTGCTTCCACTCGTCCCGCCGGCCCAACCACGTCGCTCATCCAACTGAGAACCGACCCGGCTCCTGGCCCCACCTCCAAACATCTCCAGCCTGATTGTACGCCAGCGGCCAGCAACCGCCGCCGACTCGCCGGATCGAACACCCGCTCGATGGCGCGAAGCCGCTCCAGTTCCCGTTGATCTTCTACTCGATGAAAGACGTACTCCGGTTCTGCCATACAACCCCCGCGATATCGGTGACTGGCAGGAGCATTCAACCCCTGCACCAAAAAAGAGCATACGCAACAGATGGACAAACAGAAAGTCACAAAAACAATCTGCGACACCGACAGGCGAGCTATTGTTTGAGAAGCCAGATCCCTGCCGAAACCGAGGGTCAATCGTTGGAGCGCAAACCACACCCGTGACCCCGTTCATGAGCTCGGCTAGGTTCCCAACCTCCGACCTCGAAACACCTGAGCACTGGCGCTTTTCTGCAGATCGACCATCACCCTGATACAATCGATTTCGCACACTGACGCACTCTCCGTTTCTGCGATACTATCGCGGGCCAGCGCTTGGCACACAATGGAATCATCGGCATGACGTGGGTCGTCTATATCGTGGAATGCTCGGACGGCAGTCTCTATACCGGCATCACGAACGATCTCGCGCGGCGAGTGGAAGAACATGGGACAGGCAAAGGCGCCAAATACACGAAGCACCGCGGTCCGGTCACCGTACGATATACCGAGCATCAGGACAGCAAAAGCGCCGCGCTGACACGCGAGGCCGCGATCAAATCACTCCGGAGAGGAGACAAGCTAGCACTGATCGCCGCTCAGCCCACGGCCGAACCATGCCGCAGTAACCCTCAGCCAAAAACGATTCGATAACCCGGCTGACACATCGACAGACGACCGGTCAGCGTGACCCGGGGACCATCCCGCCGTCTGGAATCTGTACCGCAATCGAAAGGGCATGCCCGTCGGACGCAACCTGTGCCGCGACTTTGTCGCCGGTTTTCAATCGTCCGCCCGCAACACCCGTGATTTTCGTCTCGGCAGTCACCCTCAAGCGCAGTTCCCGACCGGAAACCTCTTTCACAATGACTTCATCGCCTTCCCAATACATCACATCGGCCTTCACCGCGGAAATGGCAGTCGACTGAGTGTCTTCCGCAGCTTGTGATGGAGTGACGACTGCCAGGATGAGAAACAGAGCAAGAAGAATGGGCATGATAAATCCTCCTTCTGTTCTTAGACTACTGGCCGCTCGAATCTCTGTCAATTGGCTGGCCTCGTGGCCCTCCAGGCCAGTGCCATGGCAAGTAGCAATAGAGCTGACGCAAGCAGAAACGGCGCGCCGGGGAAATGCAGAGACGTGCTGAGCGTTGAGTCCTGAGTACTGAGAGAGGAGTCTGAACGGATGAAGAAAGCGAAGGTTTGCGTGAAAAGACTTGGTCCGATGAGACCGGCGATACCGGAAAGGCTCGCGATGGCCCCTTGGAGCTGGCCCTGTTCAGAGGCGCTCACGCGGCGGGTCATGAAGAACTGCGCGGACGGACCGGCCATGCCCCAGAAGGCCATGACCGGGATACCGGCGCAATAGATCCACCCGTTGGGAGCGAAACCATAGACCGAAAACCCGATGGCGCCGAAGCCCAATCCCATCAGCAGGGTCCTGCGTTCCCCGAACCGCCTAGTCAGAGGCTTGATCAGGACACCCTGCACCAGCATCGTGCTGACACCGGACCCGGCCAGCATGAAACCGACCGCTGTCGCATCCCAACCATAACGATAGCCCACATAGAGCACGGCGACACTGGGCAAGATCGCATGCGCGAGATAGCCGAGGAACACGACGGTAGCCAGGCTGAAGAGCTCGCGGTGCGAACGAAGCAGCACGAGCGAGCCGACCGGGTTGGCCCGCTTCCACGCAAAAGCTGTACGCTTCTCGCGCGGAAGCGATTCTGGCAGGACGAAAAACCCGTAACAGGCATTCACCAAACTCGTTGCAGCTGCGCCCCAAAACGGGAGACGCGGATCGATTACCCCGAGCAATCCGCCGACCGCAGGGCCGAGGATGAAACCTAAGCCGAAAGCCGCACCGATCATCCCGAAACCGGCGGCTCGTTTTTCTGGCGGCGTCACATCGGTGATATAGGCGCCGGCGGTGCTGAAACTGGATGAGGCGATGCCGGAAATGGCCCGCCCCACGAAGAGCCAGGTCACGTTCGGCGCGAGCGCCATGAAGATGTAGTCGAGGCCGAGGCCGAGGTTCGACAGCAGCACGACCGGCCGCCGCCCGAAACGATCCGAGAGCGCGCCTTGAATCGGCGAACAGACGAACTGCATAAGCGCCCAGGCCGTGCCCATCAGGCCGTACATCACGGCGGCCTGCGCCGTATCGCCCCCCATGAAGTCCTCAACGAGCTTCGGCAAGACGGGAATGATGATCCCGAAGGAGAGCACGTCGAGCATGACGGTGATGAGGATGAAGAGGATCGCGGCTTGCCGCGGCTGAGTCGGTGTCGCAGATGGAGCGATCGTCACCAGTCGGCGCCCAGTCGATCGATGACGATCTGATGCACCACGGAATATTTCCCCAGGGTCGCCAGATAGACAGCGGTTTCCGCCACATCGAAGGGATCGATCTTCTCGCTCCGGAGAATCTCTTCCGGAGAGGCATCCACGAGTTCGTCGGCCACGCCACCAGGACAGATCGCACTGACTTTAATGTGATGGGGGCGGCCTTCGTCGGCCAGCGATTTCGTCAAAGCCAGGATGCCGTGCTTGGAGGCGCTGTAGGTACCGGTGCCGGCCCAGGCTTGCAGGCCGGCGACGCTCGACATATTGATGATGGTGCCTCCGCCCTGCTGCTTCATCTGTGTGAATCCCGCCCGGCAACAGAAAAACGTGCCGCGCAGATTCACGTTCAAGACTTCGTCAAACGCCTTGGTCGTCGTTTCGGCGAGCCGCCCGCCCGCGATAACCCCTGCATTGTTCACGAGAATGTCGAGCTGCCCGTACCGCGTGACCGTCTCCTGGATCAGCCGTTCCACCTGACCTTCATCGGCCACGTCGGTCTGAATGGCCCAAGCCTCGCCGCCTTCTCTCACAATCTGTGCGACGGTCTGTTCACAGAGCGCTATCCGCCTGGCCGTCACGACGACGTTGGCCCCTTCGGCGCCAAACCGCAATGCGATCGCCTTGCCGATCCCGCTGCTGCTGCCGGTCACAATCGCGACTTTATTTGTTAACCGCTTCATGGAATCACCGTTTCCTACACCTCTCGTTAAGGGAGTGGTCGAGGCTGCCCTTTACTGCGCGCGTCCAGCAAATGCTGGTCGCACTGGTCTATCTCGTCTATCTGGTTTGTCTGGTTGATCGGACTGAAAATGTACCCGGAAGAACCAGATAGACCAGAAACACCTACCAACCAGACAGACAAGCTGGTCCGCGTTGCGCGAGCACAGAAGATCAATCAGTCTCCATCCCCTCCTCCGTCATAGTACTTTTCTCGGTAGATGGGGCAGAGGCCTTTTTGCTGCAGCAATGCCTTGGCCTCGTCGATCATGGCGCTATTCCCGCAGAGATAGACGGCCAGATCCTTGACTGACGCGATTCGCTCTTCGATCAATCGGAGGACGCGGCCTGAGGGACCCGGCCAGCCAGGTTCGGGACGGGACAATGTCGTGACGACGGTAAGAGTCCGAATCCGCTGAGCCAATTCGGTCAACTCATGCTGATAATACAGGTCTCGCTGGCTCCGCAGACCCCAGAACAGGGTGGCCGGTCTCGGGTCGGGCCGTTCCGCATTCGCCAGCAACATAGACCGGATCGGCGTGATCCCGGTGCCGTTGGCGATGAATAGGAGATCGCGCCCCGGATCCTCTCGCAAATAGAAACTCCCCGCCGGTCCCTTGAAAGATGTCTTATCCCCCACCTTGAGGTCGAACAGAAAGCCGGAGCCGGCTCCGCCCGGCACGAGGTTGAACAATAGCGTGATGACGTCGGCGCGACTGGGCTGCGAGGCGATAGAATAGGCCCGCGTCATGAGACGACCGGTCTGCGGATGCGGCAGCTCGAAGGAGATGAACTGACCGGGCTTGAACGTGATGGACCGTGGTTCGATTAACCGCAGATCGAGCTCGCACACGTCCTGCGTGAGATGCGTGACCGACTCAACTTTCGCGGTAAAGGTTTCGACCGACATGGCGGCAGATTCTAGCAGGATGAGGAAAAGATCCGCCAGATGGTCATCCTGCGAGGATCAGAATCCGACCGAAACGCCCACCGTTCCCAGCAACGCGGCCCGATCGGTCGGTCCATAGAATTCGGTGCCGAGCCCCGCGTCGAGCACGACGCGCGAGGTGAGCTGATGGCGCAGGCCGATTTCACAGCCCGTGTTGTTACGTTGGCCGCGCTGGTCCGACTGCCTCGTGTAGACGCTGGCGATCAGCGTGTCGCGAAAACTGTCGGGGTAGCCCAAGGGATAACTCACGGCCGCCACGGCCCGATAGGCCCCCGGCCGCTCCTGCCCCTGTGGTGAACCCAGAATCGTGTACCCCGCATTGAGGTGCGCACGAAGCCTCCCGAACGAGCGCGTCAGGATACCGGTGACCTGGGTATCCACCCCTTTGGAGTTCACGCCGGTGGGGAGATCCGCCTCGACGCGCAGGGCCATGGCCGGCAGCTGCAACGTTTCCGTATTGAAGTTGTAGAGCAGGCCCAGATGCAGATCTCCGGACTTGGTGGCGCCGACGAGCGTATTCGGCTCGGTCATGAGGTCGCCCTGGATTTCGATCTGCGCGTTGTCGAAGGCACCATAGATGATCTGCGGTTGGAACGTGACGCGCGTGCGGCCCTCCCGCCGATCGTTGAAACGCACGCCGCTCTCTATCCCGATTTCCCCCTTCGGAATCGCATAGGCGTCTTCCATCCCGATCGGCCTGTTCGGATCAAGATTGTCGTGGTCGAGCGCGAAGCTCGGCAGAGGCCATAACCCGAGCATGAGCACGACGAATGGTCTGATGGCGCGTAGGACCAGCTGATTCAATGGTGGTGCTCCTGGTCTTTCAGAATCATGGGATTGGCCGCGTCGGCGCTCGCCAGGTAATAGGCATTCAGCAGGCGGTAGATCTCTGTCCGCTTCGCGTCCCAGGTCGGCACCTGTTCGCTCGCGAGGATGTCGCTGATATTGTCGTGCAACATATGGAGGTTGTCGAAGATGTTGGCGATCTCCGGATAACGGGCGGCAAACGCAGGACTCAATTCCGCCGTGAGCGGCATAAAGGTCCATGCCACGGGC
The DNA here is from genome assembly GCA_030682135.1 of Nitrospirota bacterium. Taxonomy (GTDB): domain Bacteria; phylum Nitrospirota; class Nitrospiria; order Nitrospirales; family Nitrospiraceae; genus Palsa-1315. Next base: position 21,540 of record JAUXQT010000071.1, read on the forward strand.
GGCTGCGCAAGATAGCGGCGATAGGTCGTGAGAATAGGCCGCACGGCCTGCGTCTTGGCTACGAGATCTGGCGCGGCCTGCAGGGGATCGTACACGGCGACTTGTAGATAGTGGTACGACCAGATCGTGGCATTGAAGAGCGGAAACCGGCTACGGAATGTCTTGGAAAAGGGAAACTGATCGAGCCGGTGATGGTCCAGCCGCTTGGCCGTGATGGCATAGGCACTCTCCTGATAATAGGCCAGCACGTTTCGGATGGCGCGGTCTTTGTCTGGCTCGTCCGAGGCCATGATGTCGTAGGTGGCGCGATGCAGGGCATGGGCTTCGTCGAAGGTATTCTGCGCGCGCCAGGCCAGCTTCATGTAGGTTGGAGCAATGGCCTCCTCGTTGGGATTGATGCGGGGTTTGGTGGCAATGAAGGCCAGCGTTTCTTTACGGGCCCGCTCTTCGAGAGCCGGGATATCTGTGCCGCCGGTCAGGAGGAGATTTTCGTACAAATTGGAGTGGCCAAAATCGACACCATTGAACTCGCTGTCGAGTTCGGCCAGATCCTCTCGTAGCGAGAAGTTCCACAGGGCCCGATAGTAGAACCGCTTGTCTCGCGGCTCGAACTGGCTGCAGGCGACCAGCACGAGAATCGTTGCCGCAATCAACAGGAACGTGGCGCTGCTTGCCCATTTATCGCTCACTTGAACCCCACGACCATACCGTCCGGTCCGGCCAAACGGGCAACCTGCGTCCGCTTGAACCCGGCTTCTTTCATCCACTTCCGGCAGTCCGCGCCGGTGAAGTCGAATCCACCAGGGGTTTCGATCAGCATATTGAGGCTCATGAGCAGCCCGAACGCATTCTGTTTCCGCGCGTCGTCGATGAGGGCTTCGTGGACGATGATCGCACCCTTCGGAGACAGCGCCTCATAAGCCTTGCGGAGGAGCAGCCTCTTCTCGTCCAGATTCCAGTCGTAAAGAATGTGTCCCATGATGATCACGTCACATGTCGGCAAGGAGTCTTTGAAGAAATCTCCGGAGTGAAAACGCAGCCGTTTCGCGACTCCCCGCTCCCGCGCATAAGCCTCGAACACCGGCTGCACCACCGGCAGATCCATGAGATGCCGCCCGACAGCTCTTCCCTTCGCGCTTCACATACAGCCTTTTCTCGGGAAGACTATCTGAACAGAACAGAAGGAGGCAAGATCATGCCGCGACAGGAGACCCGCGAATGAACACGCACAAACGTAAGACGCACCAGGTTTCTGCGTGACAGCGCCACGAGGCCCTGCCACGCCTGAAATCAGAACGGGTGCAGGTCAACCGCCTGTATGATTGCAGGGATAGAAAGCGGACGAACCAGAAGGAGAAGACGACTATTCACGTGTACGAGCGGCAGACCAAGATGGCCTCACACGTGCGTGCTGCCGAAATTCACACGACAGCCGACGAGGTAGAGCGCGCCCTGCGATTCTTGTCTCAGGGGTTTCGTCCAACAGACTTCTGCCAAACAGACGGTGTTCTTGATCGCTGAATCACCGGTTTGAATCTCCAAGAGCTGCCCTTTGGACGGAGCGACGCCGAGCAGGAGCCGCAGTCCGGTCGGACTGTCGCTCACTGCCGTGCCATGCCCCTCTTCGAGTACCACACCATCGCGATCTACCGAACGCATCAAACCATAGGTGCAGGGACTCACTCTCTGGTTGCGAGTTTCCCGTCGACGTTCAACCCGAAGAGCAGGTCTGCCCTGCCACGAGATATCATGCGTCGGATGCTCGGCTACAGGCACGCCTGCCTTCCGCAGCAACGATTTCCCAAACGACCGTACGTACTCCAAGATCTGCTTCATGCGCGGACTCCACCTAAGACAACAAATGACATCGCCCCTGCCCGGCATTCTCCCATCCGGATTGTCGGCTTTCGGCAACTGTGACGTTGTAATACACCGCGAGCTTGATTGTATAGAAAACAAAAGGGTTCCCTAAAACTACGTAGGCCATTACGCCTTGCACATTGCGAACATTACCCACACGCGCAAGCCTCCCGCTGACAACAGCATGCCGCGATCTTCACGTATCAATTATTGACCGATCGTTCCAATATGTGATACGGTCCTTTTTCGTTAGAAGAGGATGGACGCCGCATGTCTCGCCCGAAAGCATTCAATCCGGATGAGGCGCTTGAGAAGGCCATGCAGGTCTTTTGGCACAAGGGTTACGAAACCACCTCGATGGAAGATCTCCTCAACGCGATGGACATCAATCGCGGCAGCCTCTACGCCACCTTCGGCGACAAACGCGAACTATTCTTGAAAGCCATGGACCTCTACTGCACCGGCGGTGGTGTCGGCAACAGGCTCTCCATCCTGAGCCAGCCGGGCCCGGCACTTCCTCTTATTCGCCAGTTCATCGGCGCCATGCTGGAATTCGGCCTCTCCGATCCGTTACGCCGCGGCTGCATGATGACCAACACCCTGGTGGAACTGGCCCCGCACGAAAAAGATATCGCACTGAAAGTGTCGGGACGGCTACAGATGGCGGAAGAGGGCTTCTTCCAGCTGCTTTTGCGCGCGAAGCACGAGGGAGAACTTGCGACACACAAAGACCCGCGCGCACTGGCCCGGGTCCTGGTCACGATGATGCAAGGGACCATCGTCATGATCAAAGCCGGCACGCCGGCCGACGTCGTGCGACAGACCGCGGAGACCGCGCTTTCGATCCTCGACTAACGCGTGCGCTACTATTGGGGATACTTCCTGAATGACTACTCGACTCACGCAAACTCTATCCGTGCCCCCAACAGGGCGGTGCTCGTCATCGCCAATTCAGTAGCAGATCCGTCATATAGAGGAGGTCTCACCATGCTCAAGAAGATCGGCATCATCGGGGCCCTGCTAGTCGTCAGTCTTCTCGCCTACGCTGCGACCAAGCCCGATACGTTTCGAGTTCAACGGACGGCAACTATCGCGGCTCCGCCGGAGAAAGTGTTCGGACTCATCCAAGATCTGCATCAGTGGGCCTTCTGGTCGCCCTGGGAAAAGATGGACCCGGCGATGAAGAAATCCTACAGCGGCGCGCCCCAGGGGGCGGGCGCCGCGCTCGAATGGGACGGCAATACCGATGTCGGCACGGGACGCATGGAGATCGTCAGCACAGTTCCTTCATCGCGGGTCGTGATCAAGCTCGACTTCCTGAAACCGTTTGAAGCCCACAACCAAGCGGAATTCATCGTGGAAGGCAGCGAGTCCTCGACAAGCGTGACCTGGGCCATGCATGGCCCTCAGCCCTTCATCATGAAGGTCATGGATCTGGTGATGGGCATGGACAAGATGGTCGGAAAAGACTTTGAAACCGGCTTGGCCAATCTGAAACAATTGGCTGAGCGATAAACCAAGGAGGCCGCCATGCGTTTCGTCCAATTCGCAGTTGCAACACTGAGCGTTGTGCTGACCCTTTCGCCGGCCCTTGCCAAAGAGAAGAAACACGAGAAGCCGATGGACCAGCAAGCGATGATGGAGCTCTGGAAGAAGCTGGCCCAGCCCGGTGAGCCGCACAAGTTGTTTGCCAGTCTGGCCGGAAGCTGGACGACGCAGACTAAAGAATGGATGGAACCGGGCAAGCCACCGATGGAATCCGCTGGAACCGCGGAAACCAAAATGCTGCTGGACGGACGATTCCTCTACCAGGAATACAACGCCCAGATGATGGGGCAGCCTTTCTCCGGTATCGGGATCGACGGATACGACAACGTGACCAAGAAATATGTCACCGCCTGGATCGACACCATGGGAACCGGGATCTTCTTCATGGAGGGCACGGCCAGCGCCGACGGCAAGACCATCACGTTAAAAGGGTCGCACCCTGAGCCGGGCGGCGGCAAGATGTCCCATCGTGCGGTCTGGAAGATCCAAGACTCCAACAACCAAACGTTCGAGATGTACGGGACGCATGGCCATGGTGGCAAGGAAATGAAGTTCCTGGAGATCGTCTATACCAGAAAGCCGTGATGCCGCGGCATTGACCTGGATAGACCGACATGCTTGACTAGAGACCTTACACGTTTACCGAAGGAGGCTTCTTATGCAACGGACGATTGGGATGTTGGCATTGGCCCTGATGCTGACCGGGCTCAGTGGCTGTAGTTACCTGTTCTATCCCCGTGCGGGCGACTATGCGACGCAGGCCAAAGGCGCCAGCGGCGTCGAGACGATGATCAATCTGACACAGATGATGGAAGCCACAGCGGCGAAAGCTAAAGGCGGCAAGGGCGTCGATACCGCGTTCGACGACCTTCACAACCAGCTCCATGCCCTCATGGATTCGTTTTGCGGCGTGACGGATGCGCAGGCCAAAACCCCGGCCTACGACCTGGCCAAAACGCACAAAAAAGAGCTTGGCGCCGTATTCGGTCGACTGTGGAAATTCAAAGACGAGCAACCGCAGCGGGACCAGCATCTGGATCTCTTGATGACCGAGTTGAAGGAATTGCGAGAGACCTTACAAACCTTGAAGTAGCCGCACATCGGAGGCCGGTTATGAAACCCTCGATCGCAACTGCGAGTCACGGGGCCGTCACCCTGCTGATCGGCACCAGGAAAGGCGCGTTCACCGTCACGAGCGACCGGACGAGACGGACGTGGAAGCTTTCTGCGCCCATGTTCCTCGGTCACATCATCCATCACATCGTCGCCGACCCGCGGGACCGTCGCACGATGTTGATGGCGGCCAGCACAGGGCATCTAGGACCGACGCTGTATCGTTCCACCAATGCCGGGAGAACCTGGAAGGAATCGCCGGCTCCGCCGGCCTTTCCCAAACTTCCCGAAAGCGAGAAGGGCCGCTCGGTCGGTCACACCTTCTGGCTGACACCCTGCCACGCGAACGAACCGAATGCCTGGTACGCCGGAACGTCCCCGCAGGGCCTCTTCCGCTCCGATGACGGAGGGATCACGTGGAAGCCGTTTTCCTCGATCAACGACGATCCCCAGTACCGCGAGTGGATGGGCACGGTGCAGGACGGGACGCCGGACGGCCCGAAGCTGCATTCGATCCTCGTCGATCCACGCGACCCCGCACATCTCTACTTCGCCATGTCCGGCGGCGGGGTGCATGAATCCATCGATGGCGGGAGAACGTTTGTGCCGCTCATCAAGGGTCTGAACGTCGTCGAAGGTTTTGAGGCTTCGACGGTCACCTTCCACGATCCCCATTGCGTCCGGCTCTGTCCCAGCAATCCGGACCGGCTCTATCAACAGAACCATTGCGGCATCTACCGGCTCGATCGTCCGTCCGACACCTGGGTACGGATCGGCAAGAACATGCCGAAGACAATCGGTGACATCGGATTTCCCATGGTCGTGCACCCGCGCAATGCAGACCAGGCCTGGGTCTTTCCCATGGACGGGTCGACGGTCTGGCCGCGTGTCAGTCCCGGCGGCAAACCCGCCGCGTTCACGACCAAGAACGCCGGCAAGAGTTGGACGCGCCAAGACAAAGGCTTCCCGAAGTCGAGCGCCTGGTGGACGGTGAAACGTCAGGCCATGACCAACGATACACATGATCCCGTCGGGCTCTATGTGGGCACGACGCAGGGTGAGATCTGGGCGAGCCGGAACGAGGGGTCAACCTGGACCTGCATCGCCAGGCATCTGCCTGAAATCTATTCGGTCGAAGCGGTCGCACTCGGACGATGACGATCCATATCCCCAGCGCCTTGCGGTCCTATACAAAGCAGCAGGGTGAGGTGGAGGCTGAAGGCCGGACATTGGCGGATATGCTGTCGGCATTGGATCAGCGCTATCCTGGCATTCGATTCCGCATCATCACGGAACAGGATGTGATCAGGCCGCACATCAGAATTTTCGTGAACGACCAACAGCTCTCGCACCTAACGACACAGCTTCAGCCTGAGGATCGGATCTACATCGTCTGCGCACTCAGCGGGGGATAAGCCGGACTCGTCATTCGTCACACGGAGAGAGGTCACCCATGGCTCCACAACCGACCGCGCAGCAACTCATCGAGGGTCAACGTCAGGATTGGAACCGTGTCGCCGGTGGCTGGGAGAAATGGGACCGGTTCTTTGACGAGCAGTTAGCCTGTCTGAACCATCGGCTGGTGGCCGATGCCCGCCTTCGCTCGGGCATGAAGGCCCTCGACCTGGGTTCCGGCACCGGCTATCCCGCAATCCTTGGCGCACACACCGTTGGACCAACCGGCCAGGTCATCGGAATGGATCTCGCCGAACAAATGCTCGCTGCTGCAAGGCGAAAAGCCACGTCGCTTGGGTTGGCGAATATGGTCTTTCAAACCGGCGACGTGACCAGCCTGCCGTTCGACGCCAATTCCTTTGATGCAATCACCAGCCGTTTTTGCCTGATGTTCTTGCCGGAAATTCCGAAGGCCGCAGCCGAAATCGCCCGGGTGCTCAAACCGGGAGGCTGGGTGGCAGCCGCTGTCTGGTCTGCTCCGGAGAAAAACCCCTCCATCGGCCTCTCGATGATGGCCATCAAGCAGGTCATCGAGCTGCCGCCGCCGGACCCCACTGCGCCGGGCATCTTCCGGCTCGCGAAACCTGGCGATCTGGCTGGCATGCTCCAACAGGCCGGATTGATCGATGTGACAGACCAGGAATTCCTCGCGGAATGGTCCTATGCGTCGGCCGACGAGTACTATACGAGCCTCATGGACATCGCCGCGCCGATTCAGAATCTCATGGCACGACTCTCGACGGCACAGACCCAAGAAGTGAGACGCCTCATCGCCCAGGCCGTGACTCAATACCAACACGGTGCGCGCATCGTATTCCCCTTTGCCGTGCGGATCGTCGCAGCACGGAAACCCCACTGACCAACACCATGGCACCGAAACACGACGGTTTTCGAGACTTTGTCCTGGATCAACTCACCGAACTACCAGGCCTGACCTCCCGTGCCATGTTCGGCGGATACGGACTCTACCAAGGAGACCGGTTCTTCGGAATCATCCACAAGGGCCGGCTCTACTTTAAAACCGATCGGCTGACCGCGCCTCACTATCGCGACCGGGGCATGAAGCCCTTCACACCCACGTCCACTCAGACGCTCAAGAATTACTACGAAGTTCCGGTCGATATCTTAGAAGCGCCCGACGACCTCCTCACCTGGGCCTCTCAAGCCGCACAGGGATAACAATCCGCCGCATTCCTGACTCCAGCGGCTTCCCGTGGCCGGAATGGCTCAGACAACAATGGAGTGGCTCCCACTATTCATGGTCGCGCCGAGCCGAATCCCTCTATAATAATGAAATGAATCGACAGGACCGCTTTCACGAGGAAACAACGCTGTGATCCACCCATTCAGGTCTCTTCTCCTCATGGCAATGCTGAGCGCGGTCTTCTGTCAGATCGCCTGGGCCGATGGACGTCCGGCTCCGAAGAGTTTATGGCAGACGGTCCTGACTCCTCCCACGACCGATCAGCCGGCACCGCGGAGGCCCTGGGTCCTCCGCGATCGGGAAATTGCGCTCGATCTTCCCCTACTCCAAGTCTTAAAGGATGCCGGAGCCAGGCCCCATCCCAGAATCATTATCGAACTGTTCGATGGGACCAGCCAGGAACTGGATATCAGCTCCACGATCTCCCGCAACAACGATACCGCTGTGATCCGCGGCACCTTCAAATCGCCCTCGAAGGGAGACTTTACCTTTGTCGTCAACGGGTCGCTGCTGGTCGGCACCATGCAGGTGGGCGACCGCCTCTACAAGACCGAACACATCACCAACGGCCGACTGCGGCTCCTCGAAATCGACCCCGATACATTGCCGCCGGATTGAGCCTCGTCTGATTCGGCTGATGGCGATTCCTCATGTGCTGTGCCACACTGAACGATGCCTGCCCCACCGACCATCTGGACCATCGGCCATTCGACCAGACCGATTGGTGAGTTCACCGATCTCCTCCGTGCCCACTCCATCAATCTCCTCGTCGACGTGCGAACCGTTCCACGGTCACGGCACAACCCGCAATTCAACTCAGACACTCTCGCCAAAATCCTGAGGGAGGCCGGCCTCACCTATCTCCACATGCCGGCACTTGGAGGCCTGCGAAAGGCCCGACTAGATTCGATCAACGATGGATGGAGAAATAGCAGCTTTCGAGGCTATGCCGACTATATGCAGACAGACGAATTCTCCAGCGCGTTAGAAGAGCTGATGGCAGATAGCCGATTGCAGCCGACAGCGATCATGTGCGCCGAAGCCGTCCCCTGGCGCTGTCACCGATCCTTAATTGCCGATGCGCTGTCGAGCAGAGGCTGGACCGTCAGACACATCCTCTCGCCGGTCAAGGCAGACGAACATCGGCTGACGCCCTTCGCGGTCGTCGATGGAGACAGAATCGTCTATCCTCAGCCGGACGATCCTCTTGCTCCACGACGGCTCTTCTGACGCGATGTGGTATGGATGGCTCGCAGATCTGACCCTCTGCCTCCACGCAGGCTTTGTCCTCTTCGTCATCGCCGGAGGGTTCTTGACGGTGAAATGGCCTCGTACAGCCTGGCTGCATCTGCCAGCGGTGTTATGGGGTGCGACTATCGAATTCACCGGCTGGATCTGCCCGCTCACACCGCTGGAAATTTGGCTGCGCGAACAGGCCGGCCAACAGGGCTATCACGAGGACTTTCTCTCCCACTACCTGCTGCCGACCTTGTATCCCGACGGCCTGACTCGCGATACACAACTCCTGCTCGGCCTCATCGTCCTGACCATCAATCTCTCGGTGTACGGATGGTTGTGGCGTAGATCCCGACGATAGCGGCCTTGCCGGTACGGCAAGCTGGTGAAAGGGAACCTCGTCGAGTGACGAGAAGCGCGGCCGGATGTAGCAGCACGTTCCCTCTTTCACTCGCTCAATGGAAAGAGACTGCAGGCTAGCGCAATACACCGACAAGCCGATCCATCGTTCAATCGCCACAGCACCGCGCTTACTCTCTCTGTAAGCCAGCTCACAGATCATCCCCGCGCAATCGGCTACTGTGCTGTCATGAGGCGGATGGATTTCTACTTTCACGATAGCTGCTTGTCGCGGCAGTCCGTCCTCTTGCTCGCGAGGGATATTCAACAAGACTGTCCTGCCTGGCATATCGGAATCCATCCCTTGCGGGAGTACGAGGCCACGGCTCTGGGCTTCCACGTCCTTCCGACCATAGTGATGAATGGCAGCACGGTGGCCGCCGGGATACCGAGGAAAGACTGGCTCCTGAGGAAAATGAAAGAATGCGAAGAGGTTGATCGGCGATGAGGACCGTCACGTATCCGCTTCGAGCTTCGGTCCTGCCACCGCCGATAGAACACTCGGCCGCAGCACGAAACCATGCCGAACTCTTACGCCATGCCGCAACTCAAGCCCTCTTCGCCGATATCACCCGGACGTTCGGCGTCTCGTTCGTGCCAGACCTGTTTGTGGGAATGCGCGATCGACCGGCGTATCTTGAAGCGGCCTGGGAGCTCTTCAAGGAAGACTTTAGACTCGACAGTCTGGATTTCAGAACAAAACGAATCATGGCCTTGGCCATCACGACCAACGAAGACGAAACGTATTACATCGCCTCGTACCCCCATGCGTTCCGGCTAAATGCGCTTGACCATGCCATCTGCGACAAGCTCCTCTGTACGATTCGGTTCGTCAACGCCTTCGACCCGCATCTATCCGGGGTGAACCCGGAACACCTGCCGAAGGCCACCAGAGTGGTGTGCGATTGTTTGCGGGAGGAATATCTGAACTCCGGGGCGACGAGCCCGAGTCTGGGCTCGTCGTGCCGGGCAGACACTGTACCCGTTGCGTCTTGGATCGGCGGCATAGTTACGATCAGTTTCCTGCTATTACTGATCGCGGCAGGAGCATATCTCGTTTCCCCATGAATGAGACCCAGCCATCGCTGTTTCCCGCGGCACCCTCCAGAAACACACTCTGGATCCATATCACGTCGCCCAGATGGCGTTGGATTCTCTTCGTCGGCGTCGGCGCCGTCCTCATTCTCGCAGTCTGGCTCGGATTCGGGAGAAGTGCGAAAACACAGTTCGATCTCACGCGTTACAATATCCCTCTCGACCAGATCGTCGAGGGAGGGCCAGCTAAAGATGGGATTCCGGCCATTCTCGCGCCTCGCTTCGTGACGGCGAATGACGCAACCTATCTCGCAAACAAAGATCGGGTGTTGGGCCTGAGTCTGGGAACCGAGGCGAAGGCTTACCCCATCAAGATTCTTAACTGGCATGAAGTGGTCAACGACAGGGTCGGAGGGAAAGACGTATTCATAAGCTATTGCCCGCTGTGCGGGACCGGAATGGCATTTGATTCCACGATTAATGGGCGCCCGCATACTTTCGGCGTATCCGGACTTGTCTATCAAAGCAACGTGCTCATCTACGACCACCAGACGGAAAGCCTGTGGTCGCAGATCGGCATGCAGGCGGTGACCGGTCCGTTGACCGGGGAAAAGCTCACGCCGATCTTCCTCGAACATACGACTTGGTCGGAATGGCACACGGCCCATCCTACAACGCTCGTCCTCTCTACGAAGACCGGATCGTTTCGAAACTACGATCGAGACCCCTACATAGGGTACGCTGAGAACAGAGAACTATTTTTCGACACCGCCCATTTCGATCCCCGCTATCATCCCAAAGAATGGGTGGTAGGAATTGAGCTCAACGGCGTCACGAAAGCCTATGCCTTCTCGGAGATCAAGAAGGTCCGTTCCCCCATTCACGATCAGCTTGGAGGGCAAGCCATCACGATACACGCCGACCTGCAAGCCCGCAGTGTCTCTGTCACCGATGCTACGGGGAGGCCACTGCCCTCTGTGATGGCCTATTGGTTCGCCTGGTATACCTTCCACCCAAAGACGGAGATCTTCACCGCGCACTGATTGCGTGGAACGTTCACGCGAGTTCACCGCGTTCGATCCCTCGCCGACGTATTTCTTCACCGTTTGTAAGATACGCCACAGACCCGCGGCATGAACGTGCCGTAGCATGGCATCATCCAATGATGGAGAGAAAGGTGGGGCTGCAAGGCCATGCGAACTATGGAAGAGCGAGACGGTCGACGTGACGGACTAGCCGCACAGGAAAATCCAAAACGAGTGGCCGACGGGCGGCCACATCGAAGTCGTGCCTTTCTATTCGCATCAATGGTCATAGGTGCGATGATCTGGATCAATGGCAGTGCGGCGGTGGCGGAATCGTCCTTTGCGGCGCGCGACGTCGTGACGCGGGGCGCCATCGAACTCGGAGGGGCCGTGGGATACGCCCAGGCCACAACGGCAGTCGGCGCTGGTACATCGGCCAACCGGGCTGCGGTCTTTGTGCTGCCGCGCATCGGAATAATACTGACCGACCCCCTGGGATCCGGGTGGTACCAGGGCAATGTCGAGCTGTTGGTGGAACCGGTGTATGCCCGATTTATCAAACCGTTTGCGGCCGATGCAGCGGGAGGTTCGTTCGTGGTGAAATATAACTTCCTCTCGTTCGGTCGATGGATGCCCTTCTGGGATGCCGGCGCCGGCATCTTCTGGACCAACTTGGCGCCACGGATCTCAGAACAGAGCACCCAGTTCGAATTTGGCCTGCAAACAGGTCCTGGAGTGCAGTATTTTGTGACGGACCGGATCTCCTGGACCATGGGCGTGCGGCTCCACCATATCTCCAATGCCAACCTCGGCGAACGGAATACCGGAATCAATGGGGTGTTGCCCTATGTCGGCGTTTCATTCTTCACGCCTCGCTTATTTTGACACAGCGGGAGACGAGACCGTGACGTTCAGAACTCATTGGCTCAAGCTCGGAGGTCTTCTGGTCTTGGTTGCGGGCGCATTCGCTGTAGTATCCTGGCTAGATATAGGGGAACTGCTGAAGCCTGATCGAGTAGCCGATCAGCTGCGCGCAGCCGGCCCCTTCGGGCCGATCCTGTTTATGGTGCTCATGGCCACCGCCGTCGTCATCAGTCCCATTCCAAGCCTGCCTCTGGATTTGGCGGCAGGAGCGACATTCGGCGTGACGTTGGGAACCACCTATGCCGTCATCGGCGCGGAAATCGGAGCCGTCCTCAGCTTTCTGATAGGCCGGTCTCTGGGGCGAGCCGCTCTGACCCGAATTCTCCGGACAGACATCTCTTTTTGCGAACGTTGCTCAGACCGGCACTTGGCTATCTTTGTCTTCGTGTCTCGCCTGCTCCCTATCTTTTCCTTCGACCTCGTTAGTTATGGAGCAGGACTGACCAACATGTCCCTTCGAGCGTTCGCTGGGGCGACATTGCTGGGGATGATCGGCCCCACCTTTCTGCTCACCTACGCTGGGAGCCAAGTGGTATCAGGAGAATGGGTGTTGATCGTCCTTGGCTTCGCCATGGTGGCCTTGTTACTTCTCCTTCCGAAATTGGTGGTCCGATATCCGACAGCACGTTGGGTCCAGCTCATTCGAGGAGGAACTCCGGTCGCCCTTCCACCGAGAGCCATGGGGACAACGTCCGCCGTCCCTTGTTCCTCCTGTGGAGGACCGTTGCCATGAGATGCGCAGAATCCCTGAATCTCTGTTGACACAAAGGAGGGTGCCATGACGCAGAAACATCACAACAAACGCGGGGCCCAACCAGCCGAGCCGGAGCAGTCGCCCCCGGAACAGTTGCGAGCGGAAATCCAGCAGCTGGCCTATCAGCTCTATTGCGAGTGTGGCTATGAACATGGCCACGACCTCAAGCACTGGGCCGAGGCAGAACGGTTGGTGCTCGAACGGCATCAAGGAAGGCGCTCGACAGCCGGATAGCCTCATGGCATCCGTAGCAAATACTGCATGACTGACTGGGCACTGATGACGAAAGCATGGTGCTCTAAAAGCAGGGGAAGAAGGACTAGGAAACAGCGCGCCTGTGAACTCGACATCAACCGAGCAGCTTGGATAACCCCTTCTCGTTCACGATGGTGATCGTCCTGCCATCCATCTGAATGAGGCCGTCGTCCCGGAATTGCCCCATGGTGGTGCTCACGGTTTCACGGCTGCAGCCGATCAGGTTAGCCATTTCCTGGTGGGTCAATTTCACTTTAAGTCGAATCCCCTGTTTCTCTGTGACCCCCTCGGTCTTGCTCAACTCTGAGAGCAAGTGAGCCAGGCGGGCCGGCACCTCGCGAAAAACGAGATCTTCGACACGGCTCTGGATTTTCTTGAGCCGCAGGCCGATCAACTTGGTCAGTTTGAACATCACGCTGGGATGCATGGCCAAATACTGATCGAAATCCTTCCGTGGAATCACGCAAATGAGCGCGTCATCAAGGGTCTCGGCCGAGGTTGATCGAGGGGCATCTTCCAGCACGTCGAGTTCTCCGAAGACGTCTCCCGCCTCTAAGATATCGAAGGTGACTTCCTTCCCGCTCGCCGCCGTGTTGGCGATCTTCACGCGCCCTCGTTTGAGGAGGTACACACTGCTGCTCGGGTCTCCAGGCAGATATAAGGGCTGACGCTTCTTGACCTCCTCCATGCGAGTGATCTTCTCCATCTCCTGCATTTCAGAAGGAGAAATTCCGTCAAACAAGCGAATGTGCTTGAGGAACCAAAGTTTGTTGGGAGCGGTTTGTGGTTGGTTCATAAGAATTGGCTCACTGAGATGGTATCAACCTACTCGGTTGCCTGCATGAAGGCAACCGCAGCATCTTTCACCCCGGATTGTCTTCGCTCTGGCCTAGAACAAACTGTGAGGTAGCTTACAGTTCCAGCCGACCGGCAACGTTAGGGCTCCAGGCCATCTGTTACTCTGAACGGCCCGTTGCCTCCACGGTCACAACTCGCAACCGAGGCTTCAATCCCGCTATAGTCAGCCACTCCGTCCGTAGGTGCTCTATTCGACCTCAACTTGGAGTATAAGGCCATGGCCTCACCAGCCTCTCGCGGCAAGAGACGAGCGACGGTTGCGTCGCTGGCCTGCCTCACGATCCTCGCAATTGCGGGCTCTGCCTGGTTCGCCCATCGCTATGACGACCGGCCTCAGCAAACTGTCGCCCTTACGGCATTCTCGAAAGACGCCTATCCCGACAATCCGGAAAAGACGAGCCAGGTCTTCGGCACGTATTCTCACCGGCAATTGATTGTCGAACAACTCGACGGCACCCGTTTCCGCTTCCTCCTCGAACCCGCTTCGCCGAAATCCGCAGCCATCGAACTGACCGATGTCGATCTCACGCATGTCGTTGCAGCAGTTCCCCCTTGGGCCAAAAGCGACCGGGATTTGACGAAAATCGGGTTGATCGACCGGGAATGGAACCGTCAGCAGGTCCGATTCACTCGACCCTCAACCCATCTTGACGTACGCGACGGCGGAGACGGGTTCGAGCAACGAGCTCTGACCCGTGTGGATCTCGCGCGTAACTGTCTGAACGCGGGATTGTGGGAACTTTTGCTGTTCACTACGGAAAATGGCGAAGAGCGCGTGTACGAACACCTCTGGTTCACGTTTCCGCTCGGACTCTACAAGCAGGTGTTCGAACGGGTGAACGACCTGTCCTATTGGTCCTACTGGTGGTCGCTGGAACATTGGATCGATCCGTCAGGCACGCCAATTCGACTGGATCAGCTCAGGACGGTTGAGCGGGAGTGGCCGGTCCAGGCCACGGCACGGTGGGATGAACCAGTGGCTACGAATGGCGAACAACGTCGGAAGCGAACAAACATTCTCACGCCAGTCGCCGCCACCTATCGTGATTGGTACAGCGGACCGGTGCGGTTCGCGAGTTTTATTCCGCCTGGGCGCTACTCCCGCGCCCATCCACGAGAGACCCAATTGCATTATCTTGTCGAGTTGACTGGGACCCTGATGCGGCAGGTGAAACTATCTGGAGGAATTAAGTCGCTCTTCGAGATTGAACTCGCCTTTCGCAACTCACAGACCGGCGAACCGACGCGCCTGATTCTCGGCGGGCTCGATTGGGCCGCGATTCCGGTCGCGTCTCCGGAACAGTACGACCGCGGCTGGCAGGTTCCTCTTGGCATCGGCAACCCCAGCTTCTTTGAGTCGTATGAGCAGGTCGTGGCAAGTCCTCCGATCCAACGCACGTTCTATGGATTCCATCTCGACGCACAAAACCGCTGGCTCGACCATCACGCCATCGGTGTGGATGGCCCTCTCTTGCACTGGGATCATGACGATCCATCCCTCCTTCACCTCTATCTCTTAAGCTACGAACGCCACGCGCTTCTGAACCATATCATCCTCACGATTCCCCCGCGATCATGAGGCCCATCGATGCTCTTCTAACTCAAACGGATTGCGTTGAACTCAGTCTCACCCCCTTCTGCAGGCTCCTTACTGCATCATGAGTCAAGACAAGTGTGCCCCAGTAAATGCTCAGTTTGTACGACAACTTAGGAGACTCTGGTTGAGTAGTGGGAATCCTGCTCCATAAAAAACGCCGCCCTTCCCGGTCTTCCTCCCGTTGTGCTTTGTGAATTGGCTCACAGATTCAAATTGGGAATTGAGTTACCGTGAAGCCACGACGAGAGAACATTCCCCACTCACAGACCGAGCGAAGACGGACCAGGTGCCTGGCCTCAATCTGCCGATCGAAGGGAGCCTCATGAAGGAAATACCTTGTGCCGTAGAACACCCGTGCACGTGCGAGACGGCACATCCGACACAACCGTCTCATCAAGGCTCTTTGCCCTCCGAATCGGCGAACGGGCCGCGCTCCGGCAAATTCATCATCGCCGCAGTGATCGGACTCGGCATCGGCGCATTCTTCTGGTTTGACCTGGATGCGTATCTCACGCTGGAAACTGTAAAGGCGAACCGCGACCGGCTCCTGGCCTTCACTGACGAGCATCGCGCCGCTGCCGTGGTGAGCTTCATCGTGACCTATAGTCTGGTGACCGGCTTGTCTCTTCCCGGTGCCACGATTCTGACTCTTGTTGGAGGCTTTCTGTTCGGGAGTGTCATGGGAACCGCCTTCGTCAATCTTGGGGCGACCAGCGGAGCCACACTGGCGTTCCTGACGGCACGCTATCTCTTACGCGAGTGGGTCGAGCAGAAGTTCGGCCCGAAACTGGGTCCGATTCAAGACGGGTTTGCGAAGAACGCGTTCAGCTACCTCGTGACGCTCCGGCTTGTTCCGTTGTTTCCCTTCTTCCTAGTCAATCTGGTGTCGGGCTTGACCCGAGTCCGCCTCGGCACCTATGTGCTCGCGACGGCTCTGGGCATTGTGCCCGGCAGCTTTGTCTATGCCTACGCTGGGCGTCAGTTGGGCACGATCAATTCACTCAAGGAAATTGCCTCGCCCAACGTAATCCTGGCGTTCACCTTGCTGGGACTGCTCGCCCTGGTGCCGATGCTGTATCGGCGATTCGCCGGCAAACCGGCAGAACCGGTGACTCACACAGAGGCTCCCTCTCACTCGTGAACGAGACTCGATGCCCCTCATCAACCGAAAGGACCCCGCTCATGAACGCGCCTGAAAAGCCTGGAGTCTCCCATGTGATGCTTCCCGATGACGAACACAATCAACGCTTGATCAACTATGTTCATCCACCGCATTGGGTGAACCCGACTCCGACCGGTCGATATAACCTGGTGGTCGTTGGTGGAGGAACGGCCGGGCTCGTGACTGCTGCCATCGCGGCCGGCCTAGGCGCAAAGGTCGCACTGATCGAACGGCACCTCATGGGCGGCGATTGCTTGAACGTCGGCTGTGTGCCCTCCAAAGCCTTGATCCGGGCCTCGCGTGCCTGGGCGGACATGTGGCGAGGTGAAGAGTTCGGCATCCACTTCTCCGGCGGGCCGAAGGAGGATTTCCCCGCCGTCATGACGCGCATGCGGACATTGCGCGCCCAACTCAGCCGGACGGATTCGGCCCAGCGGTTTACCGGCATGGGTGTCGATGTGTATTTGGGCCAGGCGCAATTCACCAGCGCGCAGACGGTTCAGGTGGACGACGTCACGTTAGACTTTGCCAAGGCCGCCATCTGCACCGGCGCACGCGCCTCTGCGCCCCCCATCCCAGGATTGCAGGAAGCAGGCTATCTAACTAATGAGACCATCTTCTCGCTGATCGAATTGCCGCGGCACCTGGCGATCATCGGAGCAGGCCCCATAGGCTGTGAACTGGCGCAGGCTTTTGCCCGGTTTGGCAGCCAGGTGTATCTCATTGAGGCGATGCACGGGATCATGCCGAACGAAGACCGCGATGCGGCAGAAATTGTCGAGCAGGCCATGATTCGCGAGGGCGTGACTTTGTTCTGTTGCGGCAAGGAGTTGACCATCCAAAAGACGGAGGCCGGCAAGCGGCTGACAGGTGGATCGCATGGACGGGCCTACGATATCACGGTCGATGCCATCTTGGTGGGCACTGGTCGTAAGCCGAATGTCGACGATCTTGGCTTAGAGGCTGCTGGGGTGGACTATGACAAGGCTGGCGTCACAGTCAACGACCAACTCCGCACAACCAATCCGAATATCTATGCGGCCGGCGATATTTGTTCCCGCTACAAGTTTACGCATGCGGCCGACGCCATGGCCCAGATCGTGATTCAGAACGCCCTCTTTCCCCATCCCTTCGGACTCGGGACCGCACAGGTCAGTTCGCTCGTCATCCCGTGGGCGACCTATACAGATCCGGAGATCGCCCATGTGGGCCTGTACGAAACCGAGGCGAAGGACAAGGGGTACAAGGTGGAGACCTTCACGCATCGCTTGGACGAGGTGGATCGGGCGGTGCTCGACGGTGAAGCAGAGGGCTTTGCGAAAGTCCATGTGGAGACAGGGACGGATCGCATTTTGGGGGCCACGATTGTTGCGGCCCATGCCGGCGATTTGATCAATGAGTTCACGCTTGCCATGAAAGCCGGACTGGGCTTGAAGACCCTGGCGTCGACGATTCATCCGTATCCCACGCAAGGCGAAGTCGTGAAGAAAGTCGCCAACGCCTGGCGGAAGACCACCTTCACCTCACGACAAAAAAACATCCTCAGTAAGTGGTTTTCGTGGACGAGAAAATAGAAGTGGGGGCTATTCCGGGACTTCTCACACCGTTGGACTAGAGGACACAACATATGACACTCCGTATTTCGATCTTCATGATCAGCATCGTGTTTCTGGTTGTAGTGGTGATGACTCTCAGCGAGCCGAATTGGCTGCAAGCTGAATCTCCAGCGAGAATAGAGATCGGCACGTTTTCTGCGGCGGCTCCCGACGGCCCCTGGCCCGACGGCTGGAAGCCGCTTACCTTTCCGAAGATTCCCCAGCACACGACGTACCGCCTCGTGAAAGACGGCGACCGCGTCGCCGTCAAAGCAGCCAGTCAGGCGTCCTCATCCGGGCTGACGCGAGAAGTCTTGATCGATCCGAAGGAATATCCGATCATTCGATGGCAATGGAAAGTCGCCAATGTGCTCAAGGCCGGCGACGTGGCCAAGAAAGAAGGGGATGATTATCCCGCCCGCATCTATGTCACCTTCCAATACGACAGCCAGAAAGTCGGCCTCTTCGGGAAGGCGAAGTACGAAGTGGCCAAACTGATCTATGGCCAATATCCGCCGCTGGGCGCCATCAACTATATCTGGGAGAGTCGGGCGCCGGTGGGGACTACCGTGCCGAATCCCTATACGGATCAGGTGCATATGATCGTGGTCAATAGTGGCTCGACCAAGCTCAATACCTGGATCACCGAGGAGCGCAATGTCTACGAAGACTACAAGCGGGCCTTCGGCCAGGAGCCGCCCATGATTTCCGGCGTCGCCATCATGACGGATACGGACAATACCGGTGAGTCCGCCGAGGCCTACTATGGGGATATTGTGTTCAAGAAGAGGTTGGAGTAGTTGGCGCAGAGACCGATTGGACGTTTGAGCCATCAGCGAGACAGCACATCCGGCCTCGGGTCCGAGACGAATCCCTCTCGATTGGGCATCTTCACAGCAGGAAGGGTCTGCGCATCGATCGCGGCGTCGGCGGGGATGATGCCGTTTTGGTGCAGGAGCCAGGCAACGACAGCATAGACCTCATCGGGCATCAGGGATTGCGGCGCGTTCAACGGCATGGCACGATGGACATAATCATACAACGTCGTAGCATAGGGCCAGAAGCTGCCGATGGTTTTGATCGGTTTGTCAGTGGTCAGCGAGCCCTGGCCGCCGACCAGTTGACTCTGTGGCCCTTCGACCCCGGTCGGCCCATGACAGGCGCTGCACTTATTCGAGTAGATGGCTGCCCCTTGCTGCACGGTCCCTCGACCAGGCGGCAGCCCAATGCCCGTCGGGCCGATGTCGATGTTCCAAGCCGCAATCTCCGCGTCGGTAGCGGGATGACCGAAGCCGTAGGGCGACGTCTCTTCCGCGACAGCGACTCCACTGAGAAGCAAGGACAATCCCATAGCTGGCAGCACGAAAGAGGCTGTCCTACACCTGGACATTCGCCACCCTCCCGTCTGAGGTCACTTTCCAACTCTGAATCGCATTGTAGTGGTATGAGGAATGAACCCCTCTGGCTGCCACGAGGGCGGCTCTGGCCGGCTGCACATAGCCGGTCTCATCGGTACAGCGGCTTTGCAGGATTGTTTCCTTCCCGTTCCAGCGCCAATCGAACCGGAAACGTGTGTGGCACTGCGGGAGCACCGGCTCCTGGAGGCGTGCTGGTTGCCACGTCCGCCCGTTGTCGATACTCACCTCAACCGCTGTCACCACACCGCGTCCGCTCCAGGCGAGCCCGCGAATCTCAACGAAGCCTGGTTCGATCTGGTGGCCACCCGATGGACTTGTAATCACTGATTTGGCCTCCATGGCAAAGCTAAATTGCCGGGCGGTGCCGTCCGGCATCAGATCGGTATAGCGCGATGTTTCCTCGCGGGTCATGAAGGGCGCCGTGCCGAGTTTGAGCCGCCTGAGCCACTTGATGCAGGTATTGCCTTCCCAGCCTGGAATCACCAGGCGCAGCGGGTAGCCTTGTTCCGGCCTGAGGGCCTCGCCATTTTGTCCATAGCAGAGGAGCGCATCCTTCAGCACCTCCGCCAGCGGCAGGCTGCGGGTCATGGCGGCGGCATCGCTGCCTTCGGCCAGGACCCAGGCCGCGTCCGGATTGACACCGGCCTCGGTCAACACCGTCGCCAGCGGCACGCCCGTCCACTCGCTGGTGCTCATGAGCCCATGCGTGTCTTGAACGGTCTTCCCATGGGGGCCTTCCCATTCCTTCCCGGAATTGCCGGAGCATTCGATGAACAGCATGCGTGTCACGGAGGGAAAGCGCGTGAGATCCGCCATCGAAAAGACAAGCGGTCGTTCGACCAGTCCATGAATCAACAGCCGGTGGCGATCGGGATCGATGGCCGGCACGCCGTTGTGATGGCGCTCGAAGTGCAGCGCGGACGGGGTGATGATGCCATGCAAGGATTGGTGAGGCGTCAACGAATGGGTGGCCGTGGTCAGGCGTCGTGCGGTTTCTGTCGATGCGCGTGCGCCATAGGGACTGGGGCCGTGACCTGGCACGCGGGTGGGATCGGTGTCGTTCTGTTCTGCTGCCGGCAGCAGTGATGGGGCGATCAATCCGGAAGCGGTCGCCGCCACCGCCGAGACCGCGCTGACCAGCCATGCGCGGCGATCGACGCGTTCCTGCTCAGGAGCTTCCGCCTCCGGTGAAACAGGCTTCTCTTGATCCGGTGAGCGCATACATCCTCTGTTTACGTCACGGTTGGCGTATCGATCAGTGTGCCCTCATTGGCTGTGCTGAGCAAGGGACTCGAAACCAATACCGTGCTCAGCCCTATGATTCATCTCATGCGTTGTGAAAAATAGGTTGTTTGGGTATAGCCGCATCGGTCGTGCTCATGGTGTGTCTTCGTCGATAGATGCGATCCAAAAGGGCGTCCACTGAGATCAGCCCAGGTCCATGCAGGACGAAATACAGAAACAGCACTCCCCAATAGAACGCCTCTTGCAGCGCGGCTTCAGACAGCTGCCCATACGAGAGCGCGGCGACGATATTCAGTCCGAAGAGCGAGAGGGCCGCCCATCGTCCGGCCAGACCGATCACCAGCAGAAACGAGCCACCGAGTTCAACGGCCGTCGACAAATAGGCTGCCACCTCCGGCGGCAAAACCGGCACATCGTAGACCATGGTGAAGAGCATCACCGTGGACATCCAACTGGAGAGCTTGACCATTCCTCCTTTCCAGAAGATGTTCGCGAGGTACAGGCGCACAGAGAGGTCGAACAAGGGAGTCAGCGCTTCGATTCCACGGACTAGCCGCAGATAGGAGGAGGCTCCGTGATCGATCACGCGATTCATGAGACTGTCGCGGTGTGCCATAGATCCTCCTTCACGGAAATTCCGGCTATGGCCTGCACGTTCAGCAGGGTGGTCATCAACCGGGTGAAATCGAAACCGGATTCAGCATCTCGTGCCAGTCGTTCGATCGATGCGACGGTCGCTCCCCGAGACAGGGCCTCCAGCAACCGGTAATCCAGCCAGGCCAGCGGTATGACCTGTACCGCTCCGCCGCTTCGCGCCACGATGAGGCCGGTCTGTTCCTCCGGAAGCGGCAAGTCGAGAGCCGCGTCCGGTGATACGTCCGCTTGGAGTGCCAGCCAGACGCGATGGACCGGAAAGGGAAAGGACAGGAACCGCGCGGTCTGATGGAATTGGAGGGTGATGCGCGAGGGATCTGCCGAGAGCATCGCGTGAAGCTGGTCAGGGGACAGCGGCGCCGAATCCGCCGCCTGATAGACCTCGTGACAGGCCCATTCGAGCCGTGCCAGCGCGACGAGGAGTGGCGGTGCATCGAGCCGTTGCAGCAAGGCCGGGAGGTGGCGGCCATACAGAAACAGATCGCCGCTGGTCGAGGGATGGTGCTTAAGGTACCCGCGCGCGAGCACGCCGAAATAGCCATCGCCGACCAGCCGATGCAACACGGGATAGGTGATCTTTAGCACCTGCACAAAGTTATTCCGAATCAATCGGCGGTAGAGTGCGATGCTGCGCAGCGCCGACCCATCCGCCGCCATCGCGGCTGTAACCGCAGCGTGATTCCCTTCAATAATGGATTTGGAGAAGGCCTGTTGCAGATCACACAGCCTCGGCATGGCAGCCTCCAAGAATGGCGTCAGCCTGTGCGGCTTGTTCGACCAGCACCGACAGCGGCGGGAGATTGGTATCCCATTCAATCAGCGTCGGGCGCGGGCCGAAGTGGTGGATCGCCCACTCATACAAGCTCCAGACTTCCGGGTACACAGGCTGGCCATGGGTATCGATCAGCATGCTCCCGAAGCGATCGAAGCCTGCCAGGTGGATTTCCTGCACAGCCTCGACTGGAATCGCGCCCAGAAACTCAAGCGGATCCAGGCCGAAGTTGACGGCATTGACATAGACATTGTTCAGATCGAGCAGAATTCCGCAGCCGCTCCTCTTGACGGTCTCGGCCATGAAGGAGCTTTCTGGAATCGGAGAATCTTGCCAGGTCAGATATCGGGTAATATTTTCGATGAGCATCGGACGCTTCAAGAATGTCTGGACTTCGTCGATTCTGGCGCAGACATGATCTAAACTCTCTTCGGTGTAGGGAAGGGGCAAGAGATCGTTGAAGAAGCGGCCGCTGACGGAGCACCAAGAAAGATGCTCGGACACGAAAGCCGGTTCAAATCGATCGAATAAGGCTTTCAGTTTGTGGAGATGAACCTGGTCGATCGGATCGGTAGAGCCTAACGATAGGCCGACGCCGTGAAAGCTCAGCGGGTAGCAAGCTCTGATGCGCTCAAGGATGCGCAACGGTGCGCCGCCCTCGCCGAAGTAATTCTCCGGATGGGTTTCCATCCAGGCCACCGGCGGTGGCGCGTCTAGGATCTCACGAAAATGATGTGCCCGCAGTCCGATCCCGGCCTGTGCCGGGATCGGGGCGGGATGTTGAACAGACATCGCTCGCCGTCCTACATCTTTTTCATCATCATCTCTTTCATCTTCGCCAGATCGTCTTTCGTAATGGGCAACACGGTGCCCTTGGCGATCTTGATGCACAAACCCTTCGGCAGGAACACATACGAATCGGCCTCATTGTCGGTCTTGGACTGGCCCACACAGGAATGGAGACTGGTCTTGACCGCGCAGTCGTTCATGCCCGCCTTGGCGACGCCACCACAGGCCTCCCAGCCGGCAGGCATTTCAGCCATCTTCGGAGCCGCCGCCGCCGTCTGGGCACCAGCAAGACTGAGTGCAACCAACAATGCGGAATGGATCATGGCATGCTTCTTCGTCGTTGCGTTCATGTGAATCTCCTTGAATAGGATGTGTGAGGTTGCGGAATCCGCTCATTGAGTCGCTGAACGTGCGTGTCCCCAATCGCTCGCCTCGATTCCCTCCTTGATGGACCTCCTTTCTCAACTGCAAGCGCTTCATGTTCCCGCTTGCATATGGATTGAGGGCGTAGCGGCATGGTCACATCCTATCGATTGTGCAGGAGACGCGCTGTGAGGTAGCTTACAAAGGTATCCCGTTCGGGACGGCATACTCGCAGGTCCTTGTCCCCCGTCATCGCCTCGTTCCGTACCGAGCCATGTCGTGGAACATGTAGCATCCTGCTCCGCACAGCGATTCACTGTCGGGGCTGACTTCCGTTGGAGCATGCCTTAGGGACCCGGCATTTCTTCATGGGCCGAGTTCAGACAAGGACGGATGATCATCGGGGCATCGGCCCAATGCCCAGTGATACTTTCGATCCGATTCCCTGATGGACAGGTCGTTGATGCTTGCAATGCGCCGGCGCATGAGACCGGTTTCGTCGAACTCCCAGTTTTCGTTGCCGTAGGAACGGAGCCAATTTCCGGAATTGTCGTGCCACTCATAGGCAAAACGTACGGCAATGCGCGTTTCGTGGAAGGCCCACAGTTCCTTGATCAGCCGGTAGTCCAGCTCCCTAGCCCATTTGCGTCGAAGGAATTCAACGATAGCCTCACGACCGGACAGAAATTCCTCGCGGTTCCGCCATGAACTGTCGGCGCTGTAGGCCAGCGACACCCTCTCGGGGTCTCGGCTGTTCCAGGCATCCTCGGCCATACGGACTTTCTAGACCGCGGTGTTCCAGGTGAAGGGAGGAAGAGGAGGACGGCTACTCTGTTTGGACGACATGATGTGCTCCTACAGTGCGCACACGTTCTGGTCTTGCGTGCTTGCGACGAGATCTCCGGACACAGTTGCCAGCAGTTGATAATGGCCCAGCCCCAGTTCCTTGCCATAGGCCTTGCCCACGAGCACGTCCTGGACGTGCTGATGGTCCCAGGCGCGAAAGTAAGACCGGCCCTCCTTCAAGCCGTCGAATTCATGTCCCTCCAGTGCCTTGATCACGGCCTGCGTGTCGGTCGTGCCGGCCCGATAGGGTCGGCCCCTCGTCGCGTTGCGGGCCGACTCGCGGCTCAGGGTGCTGGGCGCCCGCCCCAATACCCTCGCCATCGTTCGCAACGACTGGCCGTGGGCCAGCCCCAGACTCAAGGTTTCACGTTCTTCGGCACTCATGTGTTTATAGGATCTCGTGTGCATGGCAACAC
>JAUXQT010000076.1 GCA_030682135.1 Nitrospirota bacterium
CTGTCTCCCGCATTTCAAAGAATGGGCACAATTGGAGCATCGCACCTATGCCCTCCTCGACGCTCGACGACCTCGCTGACGCCTACAGCCAGGTCAGCCTGATCAACAAACGTCTCCTTGACGAATGTGAGGCCGTCGGCCAGACATTCCACCAGAAGGGCATTGAGTGCATCCTTCTGAAAGGGGCCGATCTGCTCTCACGCCTCTATGGCATGCGTGGGACGAGGCCCCTCTCGGACGTGGACCTCTTAGTCCATGCGCAAGACCTGCCCGCTATTCATCTCCTGCTGATGGAGACCGGATTCTCTCAACAGATCGACGGCAACCCCGCCTATCTCTCGTCCCAATCGACCCTCACGCTGGATCTCATCTCGGAACTCTGGTATCTCGACGAACAAGGACTTGCGGAACTGTGGGCGCGAGCTCGAAGCAGGCCGCTCGGGCAACTCATGGTCAAGCAGCTGGCGTCCGACGACCTCTTGCTCTATTTGGTCGCCTACACCGTCGTCCACCGGGGATACTTCGCGCCATCATTTTTCACCGATCTCAGATTGCTGATCGAGAAGGAGTCCCTCCATTGGCCGACCGTGGTCGAGGAGGCGATCAGGCATCACCTCAAAATCCCTCTCTACCACGGCCTACGGCAGCTCATATTGGCGGACGCAAGGATACGCGTTCCCTCTGCCCTGCTCCAGCAACTCGCCCCCTCGGCCCTGTCTGAACGAGTCCTGGAACTTCTGCTCCGACGATTGGTGACGACCCAGCCCATCCCCGAACTCGGGCATTTTTTATTGTGGGTCACACAAGCACCTGGGCACAGGGTGGCTTGGCTCCGGCGGACCCTCTTCCCGTCCTCGCGCTTCCTGGCCTACCGGTATGGGAATGATCGTGCGATACGACCCTGGCACACCAGAATCACTCGATGGTGGCAACTGATCACAGCTGGAGGGCTCTTGATCACCCGCATGCTGATCCGCCTCGTGATCGGAGGACGAACGCCCAGGAGGAGGTCATGATCCACCTCCTGCCCACGCGCACTGTCGATGGCCATTTTTCTTTGCAGGATATGCCGGATGAACTGCATTGGCCTCTCCTTAACAGCCTGGTCGTGCCTCGCATCATGTCATCGAGTATGACACCGGCCATTCAAGCGGACGACAGACTAGAACTCACCCCTCCATCCTCCCTCACCGTCGGCGCAATCGTGGTCTTTCGAACCGAGAACATGTTTATCTGCCACCGCATCACCGCCATTGACGCGCAGGGAATCCTCACCACGAAAGGCGACGCGGCTGATGGCCCAGGCCAAGCCGTTCCGTCAGCGTCAGTGATCGGAGTCGTCAGGGGCGTGATGCGGGAGGGTCGCTACATCGCCTTTGGTGAATGCCCGGACAGGCTCTTCGCTTCAACCGACAGGCCCAGCAACGGAAATCGCGTTCGAGCCGTAGTCGTCCGGTCAATTGTCCGGATTACTTCTGCCTGTGCAACGTACGCACTCATTCAGAATATGTTGTCTCGTCTCCTCAGAGAAACAGCCATGATGGATGCCTTCGCTCCTGCACCACTCCGCTCCCTCCCCTCCCATGTCAGGATCGACTCGTTCAGGCTCCAAGAGTTCCCGGATCTCAATGCCGCGAGGAACAGGCCACAACCGACTCATTACGTTCTACGCCTGGGACCCTGGCGATTGGCGCAATATGAGCCGGCTACGGGATCGCTGCTGCTCAGACAATCGCTGCAAGACGCCGGTCTGGAGCCTTTCATTCGCCAATGCATCAAGCCCCTACAAATTGTCCAAGAATGCGGCAGTCAACCCATATAACCCTGTTCAGACTCCTCCACGTCCCAGCCTCCCCGCCTCTTTTTCAGCCTCCTGCGAGAACACACATCCTTTTGCCCGTTCACACCGTAGAATGCTATAGTCGTGGCGGACATGAGGGGGTCTTGATTTCCCTCCAATCGCCCGTTCGTTATATGGATATACCCGCTCGACAGGCCACCACGACAATCGATCCAACCCTGATGGCCCGCGTGGTCAAAGGCGATCAGCAGGCATTCAGCCAGCTCTACGACCATTCGAGCACCCTATTGTTCACGTTGGCGGTCAGGATCCTGGGCAATCACGAAGAGGCTGCGGAACTGTTGCAGGATGTCTATTTGGAGGTCTGGCGAAAAGTGTCCCGCTATGATGTCGGCCGTGGAACTCCGGTTGCGTGGCTGGTCACTCTCACCAGGAGTCGGGCCATCGACCGGCTGCGGGCCAGGGCTACGCGGGGTTATCGGGTTACACAATCGCTGGGGGACGGAGCAGCAGAGCACGTGGCCGACTTAGGCCCTAACCCCTTTGAGACACAGGCCGATCAGGAACTCCGGCTCAGCATCGGTGCAGCGATGGCAGGATTGCCCCAGGCGCAGCGACAAGCGATTGAACTGGCCTACTACGAAGGACTCTCCCATGCCGAGATTGCCGCGCGGCTCAACCAGCCACTCGGGACCGTCAAGACCAGGATTAAACTTGGCATGTCCAAACTCCGGGATGGACTGCAGCAGTGGTGGAACCAAGGTGAGCTCCAATGACGCATGAAGAACTTGAAGAATCGGTTCCGTTGTATGCCGCTGGGGCACTGGACCGAACCGAACGGCAGGCGCTGGAAGCCCACCTGCTCTCCGGTTGCGCCTCCTGTCACGCTGCGCTCAAAGACTATCAATCCGTCGCTGCGCTTCTTCCGCTCGGGCTCAGTCAGACCAGTCCTCCGCGCGTCCTCAAGGCCACCATCATGGCCGGACGAAATCCCGCTCCGTTACCGGAAGAAACGGCCCAGAAAGAACCGGCCAAACCGAGCCTGGAGCCTGGCGAATGGATGAATCACCTCTTTCCTCCCATCGCCCCTGCCCGCTCATGGTCCCTCCCCTGGGCCGTGGGATTGGCCACGCTTGCCATCGTCGCAGTCGGCGGCTACC
Source organism: Nitrospirota bacterium (assembly GCA_030682135.1). Lineage (GTDB taxonomy): Bacteria > Nitrospirota > Nitrospiria > Nitrospirales > Nitrospiraceae > Palsa-1315. The sequence continues at coordinate 2,962 of JAUXQT010000076.1, forward strand.
TCTCCTGGAACGTGGTCAGCCAACGGTCCGAGGATACCTCGAACATTCAACAGCTCGAATCCTCACTCCAGGACAAATCGACGACGCTTACCAAACTGCAGCGTGAGATCGGCGAACAAGCGAAAGCCCTCGCCGAAGCACGCAACGAAGTGCAGCAACGAACGAACGAAGCCGCGGAAGCGAAGGAACAGCTGGCCCAGCGTGAGGCTGACCTGGAAGAGGCTCGCGTACAACTCAGCCAGCGAAGCGGCGCACGCACCGGAGGCACTCCGCAAGACGAACTCGCCACACTCCTGCGAATCCCCAATATCAAAGCCGTCTCCCTCACCGGATCGGACGTGGCGAAACATGCTGCGGGATTCCTGCTCTACGACGCTCGAACCCAAAAGGTCTGGCTCTACTCGGTGAACCTTCCGGAATGTCCCAACGGCACGACCTATCAACTCTGGGCCATTCAGGCCAAGCCCGTGAGCCTCGGGACCTTTCATATGGATCACGGAGATACCGCCCACCTCCTGGTGAAAAAAGTGTCGAACTTCACCGATGCAAAAACATTCGCCCTGAGCCTGGAGCCATCAGGCGGCCGCCCCCAACCGACCGGCCCCATCTACCTCTTAAGCCGATCCTAACGGAGACGGCACTCAGCGCTTGACCTCTCTCCGCTGGCCCGCTACAACCTCCCTATCAATAACTTCTCGGTTGCCCATCCAACGCGACGTACTCTTCGAGCCGGCACAGAGGAATCATGCGAGCCCTACATGCTCTGACCATCGCTGCTCTGTATTGGGGATTCTGCCTGATGTCCCCGCCTGAACTCTGGGCGCTTGAGAAATATGGACGTCCCTTGCCTGAGATGGAAGGGGCCCATGACAACAGCGAAGAGCATTGGGTTCGAGGTTATCTCCTCTCCGGCGCCTTCATGAGCAACCCCAGTTTTGCCGCGAGACCGGACAACAGCGGCTTGGTCGGTCTTCGCCATATGATCCATCTGGAAACGGATCTGTATAAAGAATATCTCCAGTTCTATACCGACCAGAACTTCTTTTCGGACCGGCAAGCCGGCTGGGTGAGTCTCTCGGAATGGGACTCTGTTTATGCCTTTACCGGCACCATCCAGAACGTAGGATGGCGCCTGCAATATGAACGAGATGCTCCCTTGGATCGAAGCGGCATTATACAGGCCTATGCCGATACACTCGTCACCTACCGACCGGCCGATGCCCGCAGCCTCAGCTGGTGGCGCTCGGCGTTTCCCGATCAGAACCTGACGGTCTATGCCGGCGGCGGATGGCTCTTTCACAACCAATCCTACTTTGCCAGACCTGACAACAGCGGGCGCGCGCTGTTTCGATATGTGGCACATGCAGACCTCGACCTCTATCGCAATCGTGTCGTCCTTTTCGTCGATGGCAACTTCTTTACGGACCGGAGCGCGTCCAACGTCCTGCGGCCCAGTGAATTCGATTTGGTCATGGGGCTTGCCGTCCGTTACCACGAGATGGAGATTGCCCTGATCCATGAGCGGGACCTGCCATTGGATCGAGGAGGGTTAGTGCAACGGTACATCGCGTTGCAGTTGCGATATGAGTTCGAATGGACCAAATCGTCGAATCCTGCAGGCAAACAACTCTCGCTCCATCGCTAGGCCTCGTCCAACCCTGTCTCCTTCTCACGGGCCATGCTACGATGTTGGCCTGAACGAAGGTGCTTAACACAGTCATCCTGGAGAAGAGTCACCGTGCCGACAGATGAACAGGATCAGGGCTTCATGCGAGTCGCATTGGAGGAAGCCGCCCGCGCACCGGCGATCGGCGAGGTGCCGATTGCAGCCGTGGTGGTGCGTGAGGGGAAAATTCTGGCCCAGTCACACAATTACCGCGAGCTCTGGCAAGACCCCACGGCCCATGCGGAGGTCATTGCCATCCGCGCCGCAGCGACGGCACTCGGCACATGGCGATTAACCGAGACCACGCTCTATGTGACCGTCGAGCCCTGTGCCATGTGTCTCGGTGCGATTATCCTGGCAAGAATTCCGCGAGTCGTCTTTGGGGCAAAAGATCCAAAAGCCGGCGCCTGCGGGTCGGTGTTCGACTTCACAGACGAACCGAAGTTGAATCATCGAGTTGAGGTTCTTGGCGGGGTCCTCGAGCAGGAAAGCCAGAGCCTCATTCAAACATTCTTCAGGGGCTTGAGAGAGACCTCAGATGTACCCAAGCAGCAACCACCTCAATAACACCAGTCCTATAAGGCAGCGCCGCACTGCACGACCCAGTCCTTCCCTTGCGCAGCTACCGCTGCCTCCCACCCCTCGCCACACGAGAGAAGGCGAACAGTCCAATTATCTTGAATCCGAGAACCGAACGGAACCCGAATCTCTGCGCCGCCCCTGTCCGCTCCCAGGAGGATCTCACATTCGCTCAATCCAGGAAGCCCTATACCTTGCGCCTTGAGCACTGCCTCTTTCGAAACCCAGTATCGGAAGAACCAAGCCGCACGCTCTTCCTGATTGGCCCGCATCATCACTTCATGTTCAGACGGGGCAAAGTACCTCTGAGAAAGTTTTGCGACCTCCACCTCCGAACGAATCCGTTCAAGATCAACTCCGACTTCTTGTCCATTTGAAACCGCGATGAGCATGCGTCCCTGCGAATGCGACATATTGAACATGATCGAATACTGGCATTGCGACTCTCTATCTAAAAATGGTTTTCCTCCCTCGCTCCGGTCTATCACTATCATACCTGAGCTGACCTCCAGGTAGCGGCTGAGGACCACTCTGAGCCCTCCGTGTGCAAACACGAAACGCTTCCGGTCCTCGTCTCGAACCAGACGCGCAGCTCTCTGCCGTTCTTCCTCGTGTAACCACTGCGCGCATAGATCCAGACAGCGTGGCGACCCGTCAAGTTCAATCCCCCAGAGGTGAACAACATTGGGCTCAAGATTGGTGCGGCCTTGCCATTTAATTCTCGCGAGATAATCAATCGACTGGAATTGAATCAGCACATCGTTATCCTAGAGACAAACATTCAATATCATGGGAAAAAGTTCAGGGTCGACGGCTTTCCACTCCGGCCTTCATATAGTCCACAGCTTTCCCATCCTCTAATTTGATGACCTGATTGCCGAGATGAAAGTACCGGTCGTCGTGCGTGATGACGACCACTAGTTTGCCCCGCGCACGCAGGTCCGGAAGCAACTTCTTGTAAAAAATCTCCTTATACTGCGGATCTTGATCTGCTGCCCATTCATCGAACACATAGATCGGGCGATCCTCCAAATAGGCCGTGACAAGGGCCAGCCGCTTTCGCTCCCCCTGTGAGAGATCGAGGGTGGAAAACGTTCGTTCACGCACAGATACTTTCTGATCCATGTGCAACATTTCTAAATAGTAGGAAGCAAATCTCTCGATTTGAGAGTCCGACTGACCAAACAGTTTAGTGAATACATGAAAGTCTGAAAACACAACCGAAAAGTGTTCGCGATTCCAATCTCGATTGGCATCGGTGATCGTCGTGCCTGCTAACGTCACATGTCCCTGTTGTGGCTGATACAATCCTGTGAGAACCTTCACAAAGGTGGACTTCCCGCTCCCATTCCCTCCGACAAGAAACACAAGTTCGCCAGGGTGCAGTTCAAGGCTGATGGGGCCAAGCGTGAAGGGCGCTTCGCGCCCATTCTCCTCGCCATACGAAAACACAACATCCTTCCATCGCACAATGGGAAGGGTCTTCGTTTCGAGGCCTGTCGAGTCAACCGTCTGGGCGTCCTCATCCCTCACATCCAGGGTCACACCTAATCGCACAATATTTTCTAACGCCACTTGACCCCGTTCGATAGTGGGTATCGCGCCAAGAATGCTCCAGATGGGCCCCATCAAATAAAGGACGGCCACCACGTACCCGGTCAGGGCCTCGGGGGACACCGTCCCCACAGATGGAAATAGGAACACGATTGAACCGATAAGGGAGTACAGCGAGACCTGCATCCAGGCTCCTGCCAGATCTTGCCTCCGCGTAGATTCCAAATTCGTAGACCTAAGCCGCTCTGCAGCCCTTCGCAGGTCCTCATTCACAAATTCCATCCGGCGAGCCCGATGCATCAATAACTCTTTCAGCCCATCTGTCAGAGAACGAAAAAGCTGAAACAGCTCACCCCTGGCCTCACGGGCTTCAGCGATGACGCTGAACGTGCTGCTGTACAGCCATTGATACCCCAAGGCGCCAATCAGGGTGGCTCCAACAACTCCAAGAAACATACCCCACGATAGCCAAGCGAGGTAGAGCCCGCAACCCAGCACTACTGCCACATTCATGATCAACTGCGGGAAACATTGAATGGCCCAAGTGACACAACTGACGTCGTCTGTCAGCGTGACGAGAATATTGGCAGCCCCTCGCTGCTCGGCACGACGCAACGGGGCCCGCACGATCTTCGCACAGAGCGACAAGGAGAGATCCAGAATCGTATCTTGTGAGAATCGGACGAGCAGGCGCTGAGACCAGAGGCTTGCCAGCAGCTTTCCGACGACAAGGACCACGAACTCCAGAATTACGACATTTGAAGGATCTGAGGGATGATGGAGCACCTGATTAATGAGAGCCAAAACTCCCGCGCTCAAGAGGCCTGATATGACGCCAGCACCTACCATGAGCCAGGCCATAGCTCTTGAACGCTGCACAATAAAGCGGAGAAATCGTTTGAGTGGCATCGCCAACCGGCCTCACATTCGCAGATAGAAGGAGATCTCAACTACACAGCCAGATCGCGATTGCAGGGTGCACGCGACATCGCACCGTGAGCATTTTCGGCAAGGAATGCCTGAACATGGACGGATAATTCTTCGACGTGCGGTGAAGTAAGGAGAGCCCCCCCACCGGCGGCTGCAATATGCACAGTCTTACACCCGCCGCCGTCAAGCTTGTCCCAGAAATATCTGGTATCTGTCACCGTCTCACCGACGAGATATTCCGACGCAACAATATTGAGAATGCGACCGGAATATTTGCCCAATGTGTAGCGGGCCACCGCATGAAATGTCGATTGCTTCATTCGTTCGATCTGAAGCTCAATGAACAATCCACTCTCAGCCGGTCTTCTTCGCAAGAAAGACAAGAATCGCTCACTCTTGCGCCAGATAAACGTCCACCATTCTTTCATGGGCAGTCGAAGAAGCAAGTGAATATTTCCCACTGCCCGCCAGAATACAAATAGCGGCACCCACAGTCTCATCCTCCACTTTTCACGATGAGGGCGATATGAAATCGGGTGCCAGCTATCCAGCACGATCAAGGTAACGGCTTCTCCCTGCTCAACTAATTGCTGCGCCATCTCATAAGCAACCAACCCGCCAGTACAGGCACCAATGATTGTATACGGCCCCTCTCGACGACAGCTGCGCATCTCAGTAATGTAATGCTCCGCCATCTCTGGCACGGAGGTAAACGGGGCCTCCTTCCCATCCAATCTTCGCGCCTGCAATCCATAGACCGGCTGATCTGGGCCCAATAGCCTTGCCAATTGAGCAAAGACCAAAACACTGCCACCTATTCCCGGCACCATAAAGATAGGGGGTGCTGTCCCACTCGGCTGAATCGCCACCAGCGATTGCCACAGGGGATGCCACTCTTCACGTGAGAGCACTGAGGCAAAGGCTGCAATGGTCGGCGCTTGAAACAACGTGGCGAGCGGAAGGTGTCGCCCATAGACCTGCTCAAGAAGATAAAACAACTGCGCCGCCTTGAGCGAATGGCCGCCAAGATCGAAGAAGTTGTCGTGCACTCCGATCTTTGAGACACCTAATACCTGCTGCCACAAGGCCGCAAGTTGGACCTCCAGCTGATCGCGCGGCTCAACGTAAACCGGTGCGCCTGAGAGAGAGAAAACCGGAGCCGGCAGAGCCTGGACATCGACCTTATTATTAGCCGTGAGAGGCATCGCCTCTAGAAATACAAAGAATGAGGGGGTCATATAATCGGGAAGCGACGTCCGCATAAATGAACGCAACTCTGTCGAACTTTGCTGTTGCCCCTCCTGACACACGACATAGGCCGCCAGCTGCTTCAATCCTTGCTGATCGTCCCGCGCGGTTACCACGACCTGACGGACAGCAGGGTGGCGACTCAGCACCGCTTCGATCTCGCCTAATTCGATCCTGAACCCTCTAATCTTGACCTGATGATCGATCCGACCAAGATGCACGAGGCATCCATCCTGACGGTATCGAACCAGATCTCCCGTACGATACAACTTTGCGCCTGATGCAGATGAGAACGGATTGGTGATAAACCGCTCATCGGTCAACTCAGGACGACGACGATATCCTCTAGCCAAGCCATGTCCGCCGACATACAGCTCTCCCGATACACCGATGGGAACCGGTCGCAAGTGGCGATCCAGGATATACATTTCCGTGTTGGCAATGGGGCGACCGATGGTGATTTCTTTCACGCCTGGTTCGATTTTCGCGATCGTGGACCAAATAGTCGTTTCAGTCGGGCCATACATATTCCACAAGGCCTTCGACCGATCCAGGAGTTTCACCGCGAGATCCACCGGCAAGGCTTCCCCCCCACAGAGTGCCGTCAGCGACGAGCTGCCGGTCCATCCGGCATCCAACAACAGGCGCCAGGTCGCCGGAGTAGCTTGCATCAGGGTGGGCTGGATCGTGTCAAACAGTTTCCGCAGCCTGTACCCATCCATCGCAACGGCGCGGCTCACGATTTCCACATGCCCTCCGACCAACAAGGGCAAATACAGCTCTAACCCTGCAATATCGAACGACAGGGTCGTCACGGAGAGCAAAATATCTTGCGCTGAACAGCCTGGCTCACGTTTCATGGACCAGAGGAAATTCACGAGGGAGCGGTGTGTAATCTCCACGCCTTTGGGCTGTCCAGTCGACCCTGACGTATAGATGACGTAGCCAAGGTCGTTGGAGCTGGCAATCGGAGGAAGACAGTGATCGGCCTCCCTCGTGAAAGAGTTTCTCATCCGATCGAGGCACAACACTTGGCATGCGTGAAACTCGAACAAATCTGACAAGGCCGTCGTCGTCACCACCAGGGGAGCACCGGCATCTTCGACCATGAAGCGGAGTCGATCCCGTGGAAAGTCAGGGTCGAGCGGGAGATAGGCCCCTCCGGCTTTCCAGACAGCCAACAGCGCCACGAGCATTTCCAGCGAGCGTTCAAGACAAATTCCCACAATCACTTCCCGAGTCACTCCCTGAGCAGACAGCGCACGAGCCATCTGATTTGCCTGAACATTCAGTGCTCGATAGCTCAATGTCTGCCCATCCATCGAAACGGCAACGGCATCCGGAGTCTGTTCCGCCTGAAATTCGAAGAGTTCCGAGAAACATTGCAAGTGAGGATAGCTGGCGGCGGTGCCATTCCATTTGGTCAACAACTGCCGCTCTTCGACGGGACTCAGCATGGACAACTCGGATATACGAAGCCCTGGATGCGCCAGTGCCTGTTGAAGGAGCGAACCAAAATGGCCGAGCATTCTCTCTGCGGTCTGTCGTGAAAAAAGATCCGTATTGAACGATAGAATCACCTTCTTCGCAATTTCCGTCTCGACCGTAAGACTCAGATCGAACTGTGCTGAACCGGTATCGATCAGTAACGGGACCCAGGAGAGCCCATGAAGATCCACCTCACCAATCGGAGCATTGGCGACGTTGAAGAGGACCTGAACCAGAGGCAAGTAACTCGTGTCACGACTGACATGGAGCGTCTCCACCAATTTCTCAAATGGATAGTCCTGATTGGTGTAGGCGCCGAGTGCCGTGTTACGGACACGCATCACCAACTCTCCAAACGTGGGATCGTCCGACAGGTCAGCCCGAAACACCAATGTATTCACGAAGGTGCCGACCAAATATTCGGTCAATACCTGCGTCCGGTTCGCGACCGGAGCGCCCACGGCAAAGTCCGTCTGGCCAGACCACCGGCTCAACAAGACTTGGAAACAGGCTAATAACGTCATGAATAGCGTTACTCGACGATGCGAGCTAAATGATTTTAATCGTTCGATGAGCGCCACCGGCAGATCCATGGCACAATAGGATCCTGTATACGTTTGCGAAGGCGGTCGAGGATAATCGGTCGGCAGAGATAACACCGGCAAACTCGCCAGTTTCTTCTGCCAATACTCCATTTGAGAGCGAAGCGTATCGTCCGTCAGGCAGCGTCGCTGCCACATGGCAAAATCCGCATATTGGATCGGAAATGGTTTTTCCTGAATCTCGCGACCCTGACTGAGGGCATTATAATGAGCCGCAAACTCTTGCCCTATCACACCAAATGACCACTGATCCCCGATGATGTGGTGCAGGCTCAACAGGAGTACATGATCTTCCGCACCGAGTTGGATTAAAGAAAAGCGTGCTACGGGTCCTCGCTCAAGATCGAATGGAGTGCGAGCTTCTTCCTCGACAATCCGGATGGCTTCAGCTAACCGCTGATCCTTCGGCTTCCCTCGCAAGTCGATCTCGATCCAATGTGGAGACTGCCACTCCCCCACAACCTGAACCGGTCCGCTTTCGGTCATTCGAAACGTCGTCCGGAACGATTCGTGCCGCCGCGTGACAGCCTCGATAGTCTGACGCAACCACTGCTTATTTAATGGTCCAACTTGCCTCGAAGCGAACGGCATGTTGTACGCCGTCCCTTGAGGAGCAAGTCGATACATGATCCACATCCGTTGCTGCGAGTAGGACAGCGGGAGCGACTCCGTATGAGGCACGACGACAATTGGAGGCAGCGCGGCACGCCCCGCGCCTCGTTGTTGTTCGATTCGGATATGTTCGGCTAATAAAGCAATGGTGGGAGAATTAAAAATGGTCCTGAGGGGAAGGTCTACGAGAAACATCTCTTGGACCCGAGAGCTAATCTGCGTGGCCAGCAAGGAATGTCCACTCAAGTCAAAAAAGTTGTCATGGACGCTGGACGCCCGTATACCAAGCACCTCCGACCAAATATCCATGAGACTTTGTTCAATATGATCACGCGGGGCTACACGCGCGACTGTCTGGTCGATGGAGAGGAGATCCGGCATCGGCAGCGCCTGCCGATCGACTTTCCCGCTAGGGCTGTAGGGTAACACCTCAAGCACGACACAGGCTGCAGGCACCATGAACTGGGGGAAGGTCCTCCTGAGCCCGTTCATGAGCTCTCGGTTAGACAAACCGGATTGCGCATCGATAGTCACATAGGCCACAAGCGAAGGTCCACGCGGTGGAATCTCGCGCAGCACGACCGCCGCCTCTCGAACACCGGGAACTGCCATGAGAGCCGCCTCGATCTCTCCAGGTTCGATCCGGAAGCCCCGTAGTTTGACCTGCTGATCGACTCGTCCAATATAGAGAAGCTGACCGTCTCGACGGAACTTCCCTAGGTCGCCGGTCTTATACATGCGATCGCCAGGGACAAAGGGATCGGCCATGAACGATGCTGCGGTGAGGTCTGGTTGGTGAAGATATCCCTGGCCAACCCCGGCACCGGCAATATAGAGCTCGCCGATAGCCCCCACGGGAACGGGATTCCGGTGGCGATCCAACAGATACACCCGCAAGTTTCGCAAGGGACGGCCGATCGGAACCTCAGAACCGAACCCCTGGCCTTCCCAGAGAGCGGAGAGGTTCACCATCGTCGCAGCCACCGTCGCTTCCGTTGGCCCATAGGCATTCAGCAACTGCACACGCGTTCCGGCCAAAGCAAACCAACGAGCACAGACGGACCGCGCGGCTTTCTCGCCCCCGATAATGATCTTCTGCAACGAGGCCGGAATGCTCACACGATCGGCCACCCACTCCTGAACAAGATGCTGCCAGTACGCAGTAGGCAGGAAGAGCGTGGTCACGCAGTCCTGCTCGCAACTCTGCATGAACTCAACGGGAGATCCAGGGGGCAGGCCCGCACGAATTACCAACGTGGCGCCCGTGACTAGACATGGAAATATTTCAAGGACAGCGGCGTCGAAGCTGATCGTGGCCATGTGCAACACGCGGTCGCGTCTGGACATAGGGCATTCAGCCGCAAAGGCAAGGGCGAAGTTCACCAGCGATCGGTGGGAAATCATCGCACCTTTAGGCCGGCCTGTGGATCCCGATGTATAGATCACATAGGCCAACTCATCTGCCGCAACCTGAACTGGAGCGCTGTCCTCCGCACACAGCTCGACCATCGACTGATCATCATCCAGACAGACCATCGTCGGTTGCTCGGCACGCAACCGACTGCGTAGCCGGCTATTGGTAACAACCGTTGTCAGTTGGCAGTCCCGCACCATGAACGCCAGACGCTCCTCTGTATAGTCTGGATCGAGCGGCACATAGGCGGCGCCGGCCTTGAGAATTCCGAGCATGCCCACCACCATCTCGACCGACCGCTCGAGAAGCAACCCCACAAGGCTTCCCCGTTCAATCCCCTTTTGTCGAAGAACATGCGCAACGCGATTCGATTGCTGCGAGAGCTGCCGATAGGTGAGCGTGCCGCTGGCCGAGACCGCTGCCAATGCATCCGGCGTATGAGCCGCCTGTGCGTCGATAAGGGCATGGATGCTAGAGCCGCTCGGATAGTCCGCGCGGGTCCGATTCCACTCCATGAGAACTTTCCGCCGCTCCCAGTCCATAAGCATCGAAAGTTCAGACAATGGCTGCTCGGGAGACACGGCCATCGCGGCTAGCAACGACCGCAAATGATCCAGAATCTGCGCGATCGTCGCCGCCTCGAACAGAGTACTGTTGTATTCGATTGCCAGCTCGATATGGCCCTGATGCCGACGCGAGAAAAGCGTCGCATCGAAGGGAGTGGCGAGTCGCTCCGTCCTGAGACGTTCAACGCCGATGCGGCCCAAGAGAAGATCGGCCATGCCATCTTCCTCCCACGCCACCATCAAGCGAAACAACGGAGCGCGCATTTCATCACAGTCTGGATAGACTGCCCGGACAACTTCCTCGAATGGAAGATCTTGATGATCGGTCGCCTCCACAACGACTCTCCGCACCTGTCCAATCAGTGCGCGCACCGTCGGGTTCTGGGAGAGATCGAGCCGCAACGCGATGGTGTTCACCATACAGCCGAGAATCGGCTCAACTGTCTGTGCAACGCGATTACTCACTGGAGTCCCGACAACGACATCCATCTGTCCCGTATAGCGATAGAGCAATGCCGCGAATCCCATCACGATGGCCATGAAGGGGGTCATCCCCATTTGCTGGCAAAAGCGGTCGAACGCTTCGGTTTCCGAGGCCGATAGATCCAAACCCACTGTCCGGCTGGCTTGGCCTGCCTCTGCTGATCGTGGAAAATCGCCTGGCAATTCGCAGGGAGCAGGAAGATCCTTCAGCTGCCGCTGCCAATACAGACGTTGCGCATCGCGCCTCTCCGAATCGAGCCTGATTTGCTCCCAGGCGACATAGTCGCGATAGGACAATCCTAGACTCGGCCACAGAATCTGCTCCCCGGCACAGGCTGCCTCATAGGCGACGCTCAGCTCCCGACACAACAGCCGAACGGACCATCCATCCATGATCAAATGATGAAACGTGGCGATCATGACATGCTCGTGATCGTCAACCTGTGCCAACAGAATCCGCATCAACGGACCATGGCGAAGATCGAAACGGCTTGCGGCTTCCTGCGCGACCAATCGCCGCACCTCGGATTCACGCCTCTGCGGATCCCTCGCGCGAAGATCGTGAAGCGTGAAGGCCAGATCCCTGCCGCCTGACAGCCTCTGAAACGGCACCCCTGCCTCTTCGTCGAAGGTCACCTGCAGGATATCGTGACGGCGCACGATCGCGCGAAGGCTCGCTCCCAACGCCGGCACATTGAGGTCGCCACGTAACCGAACCGCCACAGGAATATTATTGACAGGAGAATCTGGGCTCAGCCGTTCGGCAAACCACAGACGGCGCTGTGACGAAGACAAAGAAAATGTTGGAGATGCAGCTGAGCCGAGAGGCAAGGCCCGTCCACCGACTGTAGTCGCCCCTTCGCCCTGCCGACGCTTGTCTTGACGACTCAGGAGATGCTGCCCCAGATCTCGAATACTCCAGTCCATGAGCAACTGATGAAAGGACAGCTCGGTCCCGAACTCTTCCTCCAGACGATTCTTCAAGACCCCGGCCTTGAGCGAGTCGATGCCGAGTGTTCCGATCGGCTGCTCGAGCGCGATACGGGTGGAATCGACTTCGAGCTGTTCAGCGAGCAACCGCTGCAAGTAGGCCTCGATCGAACCCATGCCGGATGCCGGCATCCCCCCCCTGCCATCCACCGCTTCCTTCTCCACTGCCTTCGTATAGAAGGCATGCATCCCAGAGTGACTAATTCCTAATATCGGTAAGGTTTCAGACAAGAATGCATCCTTGGATGCCCTCCGTTGAATCTTGCCACTGGACGTCTTGGGCAATCCTCCGCTGCGGACTAACACCACCGAGGAGACCGCTGCCTCATGCGCCTCCATCACAGCTTGCCGAATGGCAATGGCCATCGCTTCCACGTCAACAGTTGCTGTCCGTTCGAGTTCCTGCAAGACCACCAGCAACTCCTCACGACCTTCCTGAATAGAAAAAGCGGCTCCCCCATTGATCCGTAACCCGGGATAGCTCCGCTCAACCGTACGCTCAATGTCATGGGGATACAGATTCCGTCCATGGAGGATGATCAAATCTTTGAGCCGTCCCGTGACAAAAAGCTCTCCGCCATGAAGAAATCCTAAGTCGCCGGTTCGCATGAAGGTGCGCTGGGTATTTCCACTGAGCAATGCACGAAAGGACACATCCTGATCCGCTTCGCGATTCCAATACCCCTCGGACGTACAGGGGCCGGCAACCCAGATTTCCCCGACCTGGTCGGCTGCGCAACCAGCAAGCGTGACCGGATCCACGATGCGAACAGTGGTGCCTGCAAGCGGTGGCCCACACCCGACCAGCCTCCGAGCCCCTTCGGCATCAGAGGAGACTTGGCACACGCGATGTCCGGCAAGTGCAACATCTGCCACGTGCAGAATGAGCGGCGCCTCACCCCATCGTTTTGTGCTAACCACCAAAGTGGATTCAGCCAATCCATAGGCAGGAAAAAAGGCTTCTCGTGCAAAACCATGAACGTGGAAAGCCTCGGTGAATTCGTTGATCGTCTCAGCATGAATCGGCTCTGCGCCACAACTGGCTACAACCCATCGCTGAAGATGGGACGTCCAGCCTTTCTGTTGCCGGAGCGCTTTGATACAGGATTCGTAGGCGAAGTTCGGGGCGCCGCTATGAGTAATACCGAAGCGATCTATGGCCTCTAGCCACCGAAGGGGACGTCTCAGGAATGTCAATGGAGACATCAGGTATGCCGGGATGCCTGAATAAAATGGTGCGATGAGACCATGTACGAGCCCATAGTCATGAAAATAGGGTAACCAACAGAGCGACCGGCTATTGGAGTCGACACAAGCGACCTGATGAAGAGCTTCGCACTGTGCCAGGATATTCAGATGGCTGATCATCACGCCGCGAGGAGTGGCCGTTGAGCCTGAAGTATATTGCACATAGGCCATGGAGGATTCGTTGGGACGAGGCAACTCGACCGTATCTGCATCGGCGCAATCGTAGGGTTGATCCGTGGCCACCCATTCAAGCTGGGACCCATTCGTACCGAACAAAAGATCCGAAGAAATAGTCTTGATACTAGAACTGGTGAGCACCAGCGACACCTGCGCATCCTCGATAATGGCGCGGAGCCTTGGCAGACTGTGCTTCCGCCTGGCAAGATCCGGAGCGGAAGCAGGAACCGGCACGAGTCCGGCACATATACAAGCCCAAAATGCGCAGACGACATCGAACCCTGAGGGGAAGAGAAGTAGAACTCTCGTTCCAGGTCGAGCCTTGAGTGCAAGATAGCCGGCAAGTCCGCGTACTTTGCGTTCAAACTCGCCATAGGTGAGCTGATTTTCAAGCTCAAGGTTATCGCAAACCCACGCGTAGGCCAGTTGCCCCGGGCACTGGCGACAGCGGTAGGCGAACAACTCCCCTAACGTACTGACAGGAATAGACAGAGGTTCCATTATACGATCATACATTGATCTTAGGTAAAATGATTATGCGCATGATAACACGCTTTCTACCTCTAGAATTTTGACTAGGGCGCGGCTCCACAAATAGATGCGACAATCAGAAATTAGGTAATGCGCAAGCGTACTATTTGTCACATCCGATATAAAGTATTAGTCAGTTATTACCCCATACGTTTCATTCGTGGCATTGCATTCAACCACAGACGGAGGTCTTCGGGAAGATCGATAGTCTGGCAGATAAAGACTCAAAGCCAGTAAGCCAGGAGAAAACGGTGTCGGGTAATAATTAGAGAACGCGAGGGGTACAGAAAGAAAACCGATTGAAAAATCACGGCCCCCAGGGTAAGCTCCCCCCAGCCGATCGCAATCACGATACATTCGCCAAACCCTACCACGACGTCAGGCGAGTTCCACGAAGCGGAGAGGTGCGAGAGTGGCCGAATCGGGCAGTCTCGAAAACTGCTGTCCTGGCAACGGGACCGTGGGTTCGATCCCCACCCTCTCCGCCAAAACAGAGTCGTTCTGGCCGCCGGCCTTAATCATCTAAGGCCGGCGGATCAATATCTCAACCAGCGTTCCCCTGCGCCTTTTCCTGCAACGCGCGTCTCAGCTCGACCATCGCCAAGGTATCTCGCTCGCAATATCGCAGCAAGCTCTCCTCAATCGCCGCCCGCTCGATCCAATCGGTTTCGACAAAAACCATACGGTAGTACTGGCTGGCGGCATGGCCTCCCTCTTTGATTGCCAAATCGTCATAGGCAAGTGAGGGCACCATCGCCGGCAGCACCGACTTGATGGAATACGACCCACCGAACGCTGGATGGTAGTAATGATCTCGTATGATCGGGAACAGGTCCCAGAGCCTGGCAATAATACGAGATAAGGCTGGCTTGAGAGACGGAATAGCCACAGAGAGCTGTTCCAAAATGGACCGTTCGTAGGGTGAATAGACGCAGATACTCCCCTTCTCCCCAAGGGATTCCAGCAAGGATTCAACCAGTACCCTGCGAGGATCGCTCACATCCTTGTGCAAAAACTCCTCGTGGCGCAGCTCACCGGTTTCCTGCTCAATATGATTCGACCACTGAACCGGGAGCGCTTGATAGGGTCTTGTCTCAGAAAATCGAGGCACCGCCATCATGACCGTCTCGAAATCGAGGTGATGGACGGGATACTTCACAGCCTGCAGCATCGCGCCCAGCTTCGCAGACACCCACTCGACATTCTCTTTCACGCGCCGCTGAACCGGCGACAATTTCGTGCCGGCTGGAATCTCGTCGATCGTCGTCACGCCCTGCTGTGTCAGTTGACCGACCACCTGCTTCGATCCCGGCAAATAATGAATCCAGCGCGCTGGCTTGTCTTTGGTGCAATGGTCCCAGAACGGGCAATCGTAGGGTGTATGGCAATGCCGGTCCGGCTCAATGGCAGGGGCATGAGGCTGGAGCAACATACGAGTCATATCAGCCAACCGACCCGGCACCTCAGCCCTGCGTTGCGCCACAGCCTCGGACAGATCCTGAATCGCAAACAGCTCTGTTAAATCGATGGTTCCATCCCGATAGAGATAGCCTGTATTGATATGCATGAGACCGACGGAGACGAGCGTCAGCCCTGCGCCTACGATCACCTCGCTTTGAATAGCCAGATCTTCAAGATGGATGTCTTTGACCCTGGTGGAAGACTTGACCTCAATTAGACGCCAGCCACTAGGCTGTCCCTCTTCGGCTGGAACACGCTCCAGCACATCCGCGCGAATCAGCACTCCACCGTGCAAGAACGCCGCTTCGAAAATCGCCGGCACGGCAGGATCCTCGATCAGCGCGGCCGTCTGCGCCAGCGCCGCCTCGCTCTGGCGATAGCCTGCTGTGACCAACAGACCGCCCGGGAAGCGGTTCCTGGCCATCTCTCCGACTTCTGTGCCCATCTCAAACATCGCCTGAGTCGCCGCATCCGGCTTCGTCGCCAGAAAGGGCTGGTGAATTTCGAGATACAGCCGCTTGTGACATTGAAGGCCCGACAAAAACTTCGACTTGGACAGGCGCGTAGCCTTCGGCAGAGGAACAGGAGAGAGATCGTTCAGTTCATTCATCGTGTATGACCCTAATCGGACGGACACACATTTGTCCAGCAGGCAGAATGTACAACCAGAATCAGTCGCAGGCTGTTCAGAAAGGCCGTCAGCAAGGCCGCAGCCGAGGAAAGCACCGGAGGCGTACCCTCGGGGTACGTTGAGGATGCTTTCGAGGCGAGCACGAAGCTGGCGGCCTTTATCAACAGCCTGCTAGGATGGCCCGCCATGGCGTCCCGCATCGCGCAAATCAGAAAATCCGTCCTGACCCTTGCCCTACCGGTCACGGTCAGCAGCCTACTCCAACGGACCGAGGGCATCGCCGCCGTCTTCCTCGTCGGCGGTCTCGGCGCCACATCCATTGCTGCCGTCGGACTTGGCCAGTTACTGGCCTTCATGTCCACCACGCTCGTCTCAGGACTATCGGTAGGCGCCAATGTCCTCATTGCCCAACTATCGGGGGCTCGCCGCACCAAAGACGTCGGAGAAGCAGCCACCCACCTTCTCGGATTGGCAGCCCTCGTCTCTTGCGCGCTCATGATAGTCGGATGGTCCTTAAATCGTCTCACCATGGAACTGTTGGGCGCAGAGCATCACGTGATCGCATTGGCCCTTCCCTACTCGAATCTGATCTTCCTGGTCATTCCCTTCACGATCTTTCTGCAAGTACTCTCCTCGCTCATGCAAGGCACAGGAAATACCAAAACTCCAATGTATGCCTTGATCGCCGTGAATCTCCTCTATCTGACGATTGCGTATCCATTGATTTACGGACATTGGGGCTTGCCAGCCTGGGGGCTCACAGGAGCAGCGGTGGCGACGGGTATCGCAGAAGGAACGGGTGTAGCCTATCTCCTCTGGGCCAATCGAAAACTATTCAGGAAGTCGATCAAACCACGGTATGACCTCATGCGCTCCACCTGGCAAATCGGCGCACCGGTTTCCGGTGAGCGGATGTTTCAACAGGCAGGCATTATCCTCTACACCAAGATCGTGCTGCTCTATGGGACGGTGACTTACGCAGCCCACCAAGTCGGCTTGTCGATTGAATCGCTCTCGTTCCTGCCAGGCTATGGCTTCGCCATTGCGGCAGCCACGATGGTGGGACAGAGTATCGGCGCAGGAAAATATGTGCGGGCTAAACTTGAAAACTGGGAAGCGAACCGGCTAGCTACCATTGCAATGGCCTCGATGGGCGTCCTCTTCTTTTTCTTTCCCTACGTGCTGCTCCGCGCATTTACGAATGACGAAGCGGTGGTCGAACTCGGGACCGTCTTCCTGCGCATCGTCGCGGTCCTCCAAGTACCGCTCGCCCTCACCATGGTCCTGGCCGGATCGTTGCGTGGAGCAGGCGATACCAGATTCATCATGTGGGCGACCACCATCGGCATGTGGGGAGTCCGCGTGCCCCTCGCCATCATCGCGGGCCCCTGGCTCGCACTGGATGTACTCTACGTCTGGAGCGCGATGATTGCAGATTGGACGGTCCGAATGGGACTACTACTCTGGCGCTATCGATCGGAGAGGTGGAAAGCGATTCGGGTCTTGCGGTAAGAGATTGTGCTCAGCGGCGCGCTTTGGCTGATCGGCTTGAACGTTTCGTTGGGCGCAATTCTTTCGAAATGAGCGGGAACTTATCGGGATGCCTGATGGATTCAACGGCGACATCCACATCAAGGTCAGGCCAATACAAATGATGAGGCTGCGGCCACGCTATGTTCAATATCTCTGATACAGATGCATTCTTGAACCAGGGAAACTCTTTGAACGGCACAAACAGCTCTTCGTCTGCCAGAAGCAGCCAGAATCCATGACTGGAGATGTTCGTCACCTCAAGACCCGAAGTGCGTTTGCCAAGCGCTGCGGATTTCATCGTAATGCTCCTCAACAAGAGTTTTCGCAACTCGGATTTGCCGAACGGCCATACCTGAATTCTGCGCCAATTCGATTATTGGTTCCAGCCAGAATTTCGCCTCACCACGCTCACAATATACATGAACGTGCATCCGTGTTTCCTCGCGGGAAAAGAAATAGAAACGGAACCCTCCTGTTCTGAAAATTGTCGGGCTCAGAATCTCCTCCTTCTATGCTCCGCGCTTACCGCCCCGCGGAAATGGCCAGAAGGTAGCCTGTCGCATTTCTCTCTACCCGCGTCATCAAATTCTCGCTTGATCAAGAGAAGAAAATGCAGCTTCACGATCGGCGATACTTGGCCATAACGGTCTCATATGGTGCCGTTGGGATCTGGCCTGCTTTGTAGGCCGCCCAGCGCTTGCGCGCCTCCTCTGCCCATACCCGATCGATCTCCGGATCCAGCCTATCCATATCGGCCAGGATTGTATCCACCAGCTGCAATTTCTCTACATCTGGAAGATCATGAATCTCCGCCGCTAGCTTGTCCACTGTCTTGGCCATGTGAATCCCTCCATGCCATTCAGTCGCAAACCATCTTTCTCTCACCGCCCGTGCGACTATTCTACCCCAAACTGTGCCGAGCCCCAAATCTCCACCGGCCTAGCCTTGGAATGAGCCTGTCACTTTTCCACTCCCGCTCATTTGTACTCTTTGAAGAACTCTAGATCGACTTCATAAATCGTTCGAGGCTTCAAACCCAGTTCAAGCCGCTCAAACATTCTTACAAGTTTTTCACCATCTACGAGCTCGATTGGATTGGCGCCGTCCCTTACTGCTTCCTTCTTGGCGTCCATAGAGAAGCTCCCCGTGGTCAGAAAGATGCCTTTGTCTGCGCGGCCAATCATTGCGCCGCGAAAATCTCGGATCATTCCTGACCCAACTGACCCCTGATATCGCTTACACTGAAATATGACTTTGAAGCTCAGGAGTGCATTAATTTCCAGAATGCCCTCGCCATCGATTCCACCATCGCCGGACCGACCTGTTACTTTGACGTTCTGAAACCCATGCTCCCGAAGCAGCCGCTGACATAACCGCTCAAACCCCTCTGGACTGAGAGTCTTCAAGACAGGAAGCAACTGAGTCTCTTCGGATTCGAGAATCTTCTCCTCAACTTCAACTTCAGTTGTGGCCTTACTCGCAAGCTCGCTGCTCTTTTCAGTTTTCCGTGATCGCTGAACTGACTTGAAGAGTTCAACCGGACTCAATTTGGAGAGATCTTCCTGCAACCCCTTCTCAGTTAGGCGCCAAACCCCACGCGCCGATGAATCAATGTGCCCAGAGTAAACAAGGTATAGCCGAGCCCAGGCAATAGCGTTCCTTACGTTGGACTGGCCATTCTTGTTGGTCTTCTCCAGCTCCTTCTCAGGAATATTTTCTCGCTCAATTACCGCATCGGTTGCTTCATAGGACGAAGCGGAGCCACCCATTTCACGCAACGACGCGATGAGCGGGATGAAATGGCGCGTGAACTGTGGGCCCTTGGCCATAACCCCTCCTATGGTTGCTAACTACTGAGCATACTGACCGGCATAGTACGCGAACCCAGCCTGCAAACCCCTCTGTGATTGTCGTGTCGGGTCAAAGTCTCTCAACGATAACCACATAGCCGAATGGAAAATGGTCTATTCGGTCAGTCTGGTCTATCTCGTCTATTTAGCCTGACTGGATTATTTGCTTGAACCGGAGAGACCAGATGAACCAGACAGACCGAGTTCAACGCGCTCAACAATTCGTCCTCACCGATGGCCGCGTGTCTGTTCCGGTTCCGATCGTGACTTCGATCCGCGCAACCCCCTTCACATTGGCGCACAAATCTCCCAGCCCTGGGGTCACTAATCGATAGGGACCGCCTTTGGATTCCGGCAGCGCTTCTCCGTCGACTTCGTACAGCAAGATTCCCCACTCCAAGGCTTGTGCGAGCGTGAGACAGGCTGAATATTTTCCGTCTGCCGAATGCACTGTCACATGGTCGGCTTTGATCGCCAAGGCCGGCACATCCAACAACGCCTTGAGGCGAACACCTTTGCCCTTCATGTTGGGCATCACCGTCGAAATGTCGAGCTGCTGTTCTGCCGGCAGGGCCGCGATTGCCGAACGATCGAGCGAGACAGGCTGCACCACCGCCCCGTCGATCCGCACAATACCGGGACCGCTTCGATCCCGCTCGGTGATCGTTTTGATCACGGCTGTCAGCATGTCGTTCAACGGCGTCGGGATACCGAACTCCCGCCCGAGCTTGGCAACATACCCATTCAGCACATCGATCTCGGTCGGCCGCCCAGCCTTCCAATCGTCATACATTGACGTATGAATATCCCGAATCTCCTGGGTCCAGCGAACCACCTTCTCCGCCATATCGTGGGCTAACGGCACCTTGACGGCTGCCGCGACTGCCATCACTTCTCCCACGATCTGTTGAATGACTCGCAACATCTCGGGATGATCGAGCGCCTTGGCGACTTTGTCGTCGATCATCACCGTCAGAGGATTAAAGACGCAATTCCAGCACATCTTCTCCCACTTACTTTTCCGCACATCCTCTGTGAGCTGACAGGGAATGCCCGCTTGCTTGAACAAATCCGCGATGGCCAGCAGACGAGAACTCTGATGCCCCATCATCTCGCCGATCGCCACGGCTCCCTTCTTGTAATGATCGATGACCCCTGGCGCGGCGATCTTGGAGTAAATGAAGGCCACCCCACCCACGACACAATCCCGTTGGAGGCGCGCCACGATACGGTCTTCTGTATCGACCCCATTCTGGAGGGTCAAGATGACGGTTTGATCGGTCAAGACCGGTTCGATTTGGGTGAGCACCTCATCCAAATCGTAGGCTTTCACAGAGAGGATGATCAGATCCGGCTTTGGGAGATCGCGAGGATCGGACGCCGCTAGCGGATGGACGGTGAAGGAACCCTTGGCACTGCGGATCGTGAGGCCATTTTGCTTCACGGCAGCGAGAGTCTTCGATCTCAGGAGGAAAGACACATTCGGATTATTCCTCGCCAGATGCGCCCCGAAAAACCCGCCCACCGATCCGGCACCGACCATCAGAATATTTTTCATCGCCTTACTCCTCCCGAACAATCTACGGGAAAACGCAGTTTACCCCTGAAGCATTCACAGACATCGAAAGCTGAGATAGCCACGACCACCTTACAGGATGCTCAAAATGGCCGCCCAGCAAGGCCGCAGCGAGTGAAGAGCCGAGGCGTACCCGCAGGGTACGTTGAGGGTCTGAACGATGCGAGAACGCCGCTGGCGGACTTTTTCAGCATCCTGTAAAAGAGGCCGTACTATAGCAGGCCGCTGAACTAGGGTAAAATAGCCCACCATGAGCCTTTTGAAAGCACGTTCCCGCATTGCCGCCGCACGAGCCATCACAGTCCTGACCGGCGCAGGCATCTCAGCCGATAGCGGCGTACCGACCTTCCGGGGAACGGAGGGTTTATGGCGCAGCTACCGTGCGGAAGATCTCGCGACCCCGGAGGCATTTGAGCGAGACCCACGATTAGTTTGGGAATGGTACAACTGGCGGCGCGAACTCATTGCCACGAAACAGCCAAATCCAGCACACCTTGCCCTTGCAGAACTTGAACGTAGCAGGCCCGATACATTCTGGCTGATCACGCAAAATGTGGATGGGCTCCATCGAGCTGCCGGCTCACGACGCCTCTCAGAAATTCACGGCAACATCTGGAAGGTTCGTTGCACGGGCTGTGCGGTGATCACAGACAATCACGAGGTTCCTCTTCCCCTCCTGCCGATGTGCCTGCAATGCGGCGAACTGCTCCGGCCTCATATCGTCTGGTTTGGGGAGTCGCTCCGGGAGGAAGACTTGCGGCACTGCGATGAGGCTCTACGGGACTGCGATCTCTTACTGGTGATCGGCACGTCCGGAGTCGTCTATCCGGCAGCAGGCTTTGCATCGATCGCGAAGGAGGCTGGCGCGCTGGTCATCGAAATCAATCTTGAAACCACTCCTCAATCTGACCTGGTCGATCTCTCGTTACAGGGCCGAGCAAAGGATCTGGTTCCGTTACTTCTTTGACCTCATCACCAGTGGAAGAAGCTCTTCCAACGTTCGAATGACATGCCCGCCAGACGCTTGTGACCTGCCGGTGCGATCCAGCAACACACCGGTCAACCCGGCCTTCGTCGCACCCTCCAGATCGTCCCGGACACTATCACCGACATGTATCGCTTCGTCCGGATCGATGGCATGTTTCTCCAGGGCAATTTCGAAAATCTTTGCCGCAGGCTTCGCGGCTCTGGAGAGGCTCGCAATCGTCACCGTATCGAAAAGCCGGTCGATGCCCAGCCCCCGTATCACCGGAAAGAGCCGGGTATCGAAATTCGACACGATCCCCAGCTCGAAACCCTCTTCACGCAACCTCGTCAACACGGCATGGGTTTCAGGGAACAGCGTCCAGGAACGAGAATCTTCAAACAGCTGAAAGACCTCTTCGAAGAATTCATCGAATCGCTCGAACATCCCTACGCGATAAAACACGTTGTGGACGATGTCGAACCACCAAAGCCGCTCGCATTGCTTTAACTTGAGAGGATCCGTGACGGCAAAAATCGGCGGCGCGGCATCATGGAAGGCCCGCTGAAAGGCATGCCCGATCGATACCAGAGAGTCTGGTTTCTGCCGAAACCCATACTGCAACGCATGCTGCAAATAGATATCCGCCACCGAACCGTTAATATGAAAGAGTGTCTCGGCTGCATCGAAAAAAATGACGTGGATTGGGCTCTTCATGGGTTCTACCGATCCTCTTTCTGTCGAATTGGAATCAGTCCAAACACTCGCAGTCGCAACAGGTACCGATCATGCGATTTCTTGACAAAGAATACCCCCACTGCTAGCTTCGAGATAGTTCAATAACATTGGAGGGTTAGGTGGCTTCTACCATCTTTATCGTCGACAGTAGCCCCGCTGTCCGCCGATTGGTCGAGCAGATTTCCACGCCGGAAGGCTGTGATGTCGTGGGATTCCAGGATGCCCCCACCGCCTTAGAAGCAGCACGCCGAATGAGCCCCCATCTCATCATTGCCGACTATCATATAGAGAACATGACCTTTTCGGGATTCTGCAAGGAAATCTACAAGCTGGATAACTTGGCAGAAACCTCTATTGTCTCCCTGATCAGCCCATCAGACCGTATCGATGAAACCCACTTACGTTCGCTGGGCGTAAAGCTATTCCTCAAGAAGCCCTTTCAGTCAGAAGACCTCATCGGGATGATCAAGGATCTGGAAACACAGCAGGCATCCAGGACGAATGGAACGAAGAAGAAGTCTCGTTCCTGGCCGCCGGTCTCAAGCGCGACGGACTCGGATGATGAGGACGAATTCATCGACGACAGCGCGACCGAAGAAGAAGAGGAACAGGCGATCGCACCCCACCCTCAACCGAAAGAACCCCCTGTGACCACCACCACTGCCGCGCAGGCTTCGACACCCGAACCCGAAGAGGCGATGAAGGGCCTCTTCGGTCAACTTCTTCAGTCCATGTCAGAACGAACGGAAAAAAACATTGCCGACCTGCTTCCCCAGATGGTGGGAAAAGATCTGGCCACCCTCGTGGCCAAGGCCGTGGAAACAGAGGTGCAGCGCAACATGGGTGCGGCGCTCACGGAAGAGCGGCTGACATCGGTGCTTGAGCCAATGCTCATGACCGTGCTCCCGAAGGTCCTTTCACGAGAAATGTCCCTGCTCGAACCCATCATTCGGCAAGGCATTTTCGATATCGCGAGCCCCCTGATCAAGGAACGCATCGATCAACTCGTCCAGGAGCAAACCAATACCGTGCGTACCCTACTGCCCGACATGGTTCGAGAACAACTCGGATCGATCGAGGAACTCGTGAAAGCAGAGATCCAACAGGCTGCCGCCAAGCAAACCGCTGGAATAGTCGATGCCCTCGTGCGAACGACGGCGCGAGAACAGGTGGAAGAGGCTGTTCAGCGCCTGGTCCCCGACCTGGCTGAAGAGCAGATCAAAGCAGAGATCACACGTCTCACACAAGCCGTATAGAACCTTCTCCCCCCGGTCCGACTTAGCCCTTCTTGGTCTTCTTTCCTCGTTTGGCGTTTGCCAGAGCCTTCACGCGCGCCATGCTCTTCAAATGCTTCTTTCTTGTCTTACGGTCTTTTTCACGGCCTGTGGCCATAGTCTCTCCAAATCGTCAAAAGTGGAAGCGGAACGAACCCCTCGCCCTCGCCTTGTGCGAGTCTGTATAACACACGGCTCGGCACCCCTCAAGCTATCAGTGCATCCATCATTCCTTGAGAGGGCACCGTTCGCATGTTAAGATGCGCCTCATTTTGCGCAGAATGCTGAAAAAGTCCGCCAGCAATGGAGAGATCGTCGCTCGTATCTCGTGAAGCGTCTCTCGTTTTTGGGTAGGAACTGATAACTGACCATTTTAGTCGCGAGAGACGAGCGACGCTTCACGAACGACGGACGAAGACTGAATGAGCACCCCCCAACTCGACAAAGTTTACGATCCCAAGGCGGTCGAAACACGCTGGTATGAGATCTGGACCAAACAAGGCTATTTCCACGCCTCGCCGGCCCATCCAGGACAACCCTACTCCATCGTCATTCCACCACCCAATGTCACCGGCTCGCTCCACGTCGGCCATGCCCTGAATCACTCCATACAAGACATCCTGGTCCGCTGGCGGCGGATGCAGGGCCGTAATGTGCTCTGGCTGCCCGGCACCGACCATGCCGGCATTGCCACGCAAAACGTCGTGGAAAAACAGCTCATGGCCGAAGGGGCCTCGCGGGAATCTCTGGGACGAGAACGCTTCATCGAGCGCGTCTGGCAATGGAAAGCCACCTCTGGAGATACCATTATCCGTCAACAAAAACGGCTGGGTGAGTCCTGCGACTGGGAGCGTCTTCGCTTTACGATGGACGAAGGACTCTCGAAAGCCGTGCTCGAAGTGTTCGTCCGATTGCATGAGGAAGGACTGATCTATCGGGGGGAACGGCTGATCAACTGGTGCCCCCGCTGCCTGACCGCCCTCTCCGACATCGAAGTCGAGCACGAAGATATCAAAGGGAAGCTTTACTCGATCGAGTACCCGCTCGAACAGGATCCGACAGTTCGCCTCACAGTGGCCACGACCAGGCCAGAAACCCTGTTCGGCGACACCGCCGTGGCCGTGCATCCTGAAGATCCCAGGTACAACCGATTGATCGGACAACGCGTTCGGCTCCCCCTCACCAATCGCACCATTCCCATCGTCGGCGATGCGATCCTCGTCGACCGCGAGTTCGGCACTGGGGCGGTGAAAATTACGCCTGCACACGATTTTAACGACTTCGAAGCGGGCGAACGGCATAACTTGCCGAGACTTCCCATCTTCGACTATCAGGCCTTACTCGATCGACAAGGGCTGATCGCCGCCGACGTCGAACCAAGTGTCATTGACGCCATCGCAACCCTTCCCGCCATCAAAGCTCGGGCCAAGACTGAGCAACTACTGAAAGGCCGTGAGCTCCTGACAAAAGTCGACGACCACAAGATGGCCATTGGAAAATGCTACCGCTGCAAGACGGTCGTCGAGCCATACCTGTCGCCGCAATGGTTCGTCAAGGTCAAGCCGCTCGCCGAGCCTGCCATCCAAGCAGTGGTCGACGGCCGCATCCGCCTCCTCCCGGAAGGCTGGACGAACAACTACCTGGGATGGATGAGGGACATCAAAGACTGGTGCATCTCACGCCAGATCTGGTGGGGGCACCAGATTCCCGCCTGGTATTGTCGGACCTGCAACAAGGACTTCATCGTTGAAGGAGCCCCTGCGACGGCTTCAGCGACACTAGCCCCACGACTGACGATTCTCCAAGGCGCCACGCCGATTGTCGGGAAATCTGCGCCCTCGACCTGCCAGACATGTGGAGGCCATGATTTCATCCGCGACCCCGACGTCCTCGACACCTGGTTCTCATCTGCCCTTTGGCCCTTCTCGACCCTGGGGTGGCCCGAACAGACGGTGGAGCTCAAAACCTATTACCCGACCTCGACGCTCGTGACCGGACTCGACATTCTCTTCTTCTGGGTCGCGCGCATGATCATGATGGGTCTGAAATTCATGGGCGATGTGCCCTTCCGGGATGTCTATATCCATGCTCTCGTGCGGGATGCCGAAGGGCAGAAGATGAGCAAATCGAAAGGCAACGTCATCGATCCGTTGCATGTGATGGAGCAATTCGGCACCGATGCCCTCCGCTTCACGCTGGCTGCGATGGCCTCACCGGGGCGCGACATCAAACTCGCGGAAGAACGAATTGAAGGCTATCGTAACTTTGCCAACAAGATCTGGAATGCCGCTCGTTTCAGCCTCATGAATCTGGATGGGCCGCGAACGGCCAACGCACCGATAGAACGGACCTTCCCCGACCGCTGGATTTTGAGCCGCCTCAATCAGACAATCCAGCTTGTGACATCCGAACTGGAGGCCTATCGATTCGATCGCGCGGCCAATGCCCTATACCAATTCATCTGGCACGAGTACTGCGACTGGTACCTCGAACTGATCAAACCGACATTGCAAAACCCGGCGAGCCCTGACGCGCCAGGGACCAGGCAAACGCTCGTCGACACACTCGAAACCACGATGAGGCTCCTGCACCCATTCATGCCTTTTCTGACGGAAGAGATCTGGCAGACCCTTCCTCACCAGGGTGAGAGCATCGTGGTTCAGCAGTACCCCACCGCTGAAGCGACCTGGATTGCGCCGGAAATGGATCGCCGGTTTACGTTACTCGAACAGACCATCGGCCTGGTCCGCTCCTCCCGCATGCTCTTGAACTATCCACCGGGACAACAGATTACATTCTACGTTGCGCATGACGAACCGACGCGGCAGGGACATCTGGATCAACTCCGGAGCTACCTCGCCCATCTCGGCCGAGGCACGGTCGATCTGACACCGACCACGACCTGGCCGACCAATAATCTGCTCCGGCTCATCACCGAGGGCTTATCCGTCGGCATCGTGGTGGCAGGCGATGTGGATCTCAACAAAGCGCTGGACCGTCTGCTCAAGCAACAATCGGAGCAGACGAAGGAGATGGATCGGCTGGAAGGGAAACTGCGCAATCAGGAATTTACCGCCAAGGCTCCACCGGAGGTGATTACAGATCACCAGGACCGGCTGGCAAGCCTGCGCCGGGATCAAGCTATGCTCGCCAACAGCGAACAGCAGTTGCGTGCCATGTTGGGGACCTAACTCATGGTCAAACCTCCGGTTGCCGACATAGGGCGCGCCGTCAGGCAAGCACTCCAGGAAGACCTCCCGCATGGCGACGTCACAACCGCCGTCCTCTTTCCCTCTCCAGTTCCGGCGCGCGCACGCATCGTCGCTCAGCAATCGCTGGTGGTCGCAGGCCTCGCTGCGGCCCTGCAAACTTTTCGGACTATAGATCCAACTCTCAGCCTGACCATCCATCGCCAGGATGGGGAACAGGCAGAGGATGGAGACTGCCTCCTCCAAATCGAAGGCGACGGGCGATCCATCCTCACGGCAGAACGAGTCGCCTTAAACTTTCTCCAACACCTTTCCGGGATCGCCACCTTGACGAGCCAATTTTGCGATGCCGTTCTCGGATACCCGGTCAGCATTCTGGATACGAGAAAAACAACCCCCGGCTTGCGGGCGCTACAGAAATGGGCAGTCCTCCTTGGCGGAGGCATGAATCACCGCCCGTCTCTCAGCGACGGCATCCTTATCAAGGACAATCATCTGGCCCTCCTAGACCGAACGGCCACCCCCATAAAAATAGCCTGCCGCAAGGCCAACGCCAAGGCCCCACGTGGCATGACTGTTATTGTGGAAGTGGAATCCTTAGCGGAGGTGAAACAGGCCCTGACAGAGCCGGTCGACATCATTTTGCTGGATAACATGCCCCCTACCCTGGTGCGCCGCGCCGTCAAGTTGATCAAGGGCCATGCACTGGTAGAAGTCTCCGGTGGAATCACCTTGAGCAATGTGCGGGCGATGGCAGAAGCAGGCCCGGATCGCATCTCCATCGGAGCCCTCACCCATTCAGCTCCCGCCGCAACACTCAGCCTGGAGCTCGAACTACGCAGAGCTAGCAAGCTAAGGAAAATCCATGATGACAAGCGAGCTCGCTGAGGGTCTGAATCTGTGCAGCACAAGACGTTCTCCTTGGATGCTCAAAACGTTCGTCCAACAAGGCCGCAGGCGAGTCGAAACCGGAGGCGTACCCTCTCGGGTACGTTGAGGATTTCGATGAGCCGAGAACGACGTTGGCGGACGTTTTCAGCATCCTCTTAGGTAACCAGTGCAACCTTCGCCACCCTTCACCCGCAATACGATCCACAGCACCCTGTCGACCACCTGGCTGGGGCGTCGCATCGAACTGTTCGACTCCATACCTTCAACAAATCGAGAAGCAGTTCGCCTTGCACAGGCAAACGTGGAACATGGTACGGTCGTCGTTGCCGACAGCCAGTCCGCTGGCCGCGGAAGGCTAGCCCGAACCTGGTTTTCCCCGCCTGGCTCAAATCTTTATTGCTCCGCCATCCTCAAAGCCGCACGCCCACCGGAACGCCTCACGGAATGGCTCTCCTGGCTCCCGCTCATCTCTGCGCTGGCCGCCGCCGAAGCGATTGAAGCCGTCTCGTCCCTCCACGTCTCCGTGAAATGGCCGAACGATCTCCTCATCTCGGAACGGAAAGTCGGCGGAATTCTCTGTGAGAGCGGCGCAGGGACAGGATCAGCGCCATTCCAAGTCATCGGGATCGGGCTCAACGTCAATGTCGAACAGCAGGATTGGCCGGAAGAACTTCGCGAAACAGCCACGTCGATCTGGCACGAACAGCAACGAGTCGTCGACCGCAATCGGCTGCTCGCCCAACTCCTCCTCGAACTCGAACATTGCATCGAGGAGTTGGCTCTCCACGGAACCAGCCGGCTTTTGTTAGCCTATCACCAGCGCTGCTCGACCATCGGACAGAGAGTCAAGGCCATCCTGGCCAATGGAGACCTCTGCGTGGGGATTGCGGAAGGAATCGGCCAGGATGGGGCCTTGATGCTACGGCCGGACGAGCCCCAACCAGGCTCAAAGGAGCCGGCAATCCTGCATCTGCGTGTAGCAGACATCATCCACATCAGAATCTAGCCAAATCACCCAGCCAAGACGTACAATAGGGCCATGCTCCTCGTCGTCGATATCGGCAACACCAACATTGTCTGGGGGGTCTATGAAGACCGCACCCTGGCAGCGCATTGGCGAATCGCCACGGACGTCAAAAAAACGTCCGACGAATACGGCATTCTCTTTGCCAATCTCCTCGCGGCAGCAGGAATTCCTACGCAACATCTCACCGGCGCCATCGTCTCCAGCGTCGTCCCGGCGTTGACCGAAACTGTCGAACAGATGCTGGAACAATACTTTTATCAGCGCGCCCTGGTGGTCTCCTCGAATACGGACACGGGCCTCACCCTCCGTTACGATAATCCAAAGGAAATCGGCAGCGACCGGCTGGTCAACGCCGCCGCCGCCTATCATAAATATCGCCGAGACCTCATCATCGTCGACTTTGGAACCGCCACCACCTTTTGCGCCATCACGGCAGAAGGCCAATACCTCGGAGGCGTCATCGCCCCCGGCCTCGGAATCTCGGCGGAAGCGCTCTTCACACGCGCCGCCAAGCTGGCCAAAGTGGAGTTGATCAGGCCCAAGACCGTGATCGGCACCGACACCGCCAGCAGCATTCAAGCCGGGCTCTTATTCGGCTATGCCGGACTGGTCGATACCGTCGTTCGGCGAATGGAAGAAGAACTCGGACGCTCCGCCTATGTGATTGGCACAGGAGGACTCAGTTCCATCCTGGCATCCGAAACTACGACGATTCAAAAAATCGAACCTCTCCTGACATTAGAAGGGCTTGAGCTCCTCTACCGACGAGCCCAGGGTGCGTCCTTGCCTTCCCTGCCTGTCTGACCGCCATCCCATGCACAAGTAATTAATTTTTCTGGGCCCCGTTGACTTTATGGGGCCTGTGGCTATCTCCAGACGGACAGAGGAGTCTTTCATGGCTGAAGAACAGCAGAACGTGAATACAATCGACGACTTGGATCCTTTCTCGGAGGGCACCTCCTCTACCGCAGAGAAACCCATCTCAGTCGCAGAGCTCCAGCAGGCGCTCACGGCAAAGGCGGAAGAGGCGAAGGGATTGAATGACAAGTATCTTCGGCTCGCAGCCGAGTTCGACAACTATAAGCGGTTGACCCAGCGGGACCAGCGGGACCAGATCCGGTTCGGCCATGAGTCCTTGCTCAAGGAGCTCTTACCGGTTGTCGATAATCTCGAACGGGCTATCAAGGCCTCACGAGAGGGGGGCAGCAGTGATGTTCTCATCCAAGGCGTGGAGCTCACGCTCAAGCAGTTAACGGGAGCCTTGACGAGATTTCATGTCACGCCCATTGAGACGATCGGCAAGCCGTTCGATCCCGCCACTCATCAATCCGTGACCTCCGTCCCGTCCGAGAAAGTTCCGGAGCAGCATGTGGTGGATGAGTTTCAGCGGGGATACCTCCTCCACGACCGTATTTTACGGGCGGCCATGGTGAGTATCTCAACAGGACGAGCCGACAGCTGAGCAGAAACAGACGAAGCAATCAATTCATCGTAATCACATCATCAAAGACAGACTTAGTTAGGGAGGAGTAGGCACATGGGCAAAGTGATCGGCATCGACCTTGGAACCACGAACTCCTGCGTATCCATCATGAGCGGTGGCGAACCGGTTGTGATTGCCAACGCAGAAGGCGCCCGCACGACACCGTCCGTCGTCGCCATCACGGAAAAGGGCGAACGCCTCGTCGGACAGATTGCGAAGCGGCAGGCGATTACCAATCCGGAGAACACGATTTTCTCCGTGAAACGCCTCATGGGCCGCAAGTTCAACAGCAAGCAGGTGGCAGACGCCGCCAAGCGCTTGCCCTATAAAGTGATCGAGGGTGACAACGGCGACGCCTACGTCGAATTGCGCGGCAAGCGCTACAGCCCGCCGGAAGTCTCCGCCATGATTTTGCAAAAGATGCGGCAGACCGCAGAAGACTATCTCGGTGAAAAGGTCACCGAAGCGGTCATCACTGTCCCGGCCTATTTCGACGACAGCCAGCGTCAGGCCACCAAAGATGCCGGCCAGGTCGCAGGCTTGACCGTCCTCCGCATCATTAACGAACCGACCGCCGCAGCCCTGGCCTATGGTCTGGACAAGAAGAAAGACGAGCGGGTTGCCGTCTACGATTTGGGCGGCGGCACCTTCGACGTCTCCATCCTTGAAATCGGCGACGGTGTCTTCGAGGTCAAGTCGACCAACGGCGACACCTACCTCGGCGGCGACGACTTCGACCAGCGCGTCATGGACTGGCTGGTCGATGAGTTCAAGAAGGATCAAGGCATCGATCTCCGGAAGGATCGTATGGCCCTCCAACGCCTGAAAGAGGCGGCGGAACGTGCCAAGATCGAACTCTCCTCGTCACAAGACACTGAGATCAATCTGCCGTTCATCACGGCCGACGCAACCGGTCCCAAGCACCTGGTCATGAAGCTGACCCGTGCGAAACTTGAGCAGTTGGTCGACGACCTGATTAAACGGTCCATCGAGCCCTGTAAAAAGGCGCTCTCCGACGCCGGTGTTTCGGCACGCGACATCAACGAAGTCGTCCTCGTCGGCGGCATGACCCGCATGCCGAAGGTCATTCAGGCCGTCAAAGAATTCTTCGGAAAAGAACCGCACCGTGGTGTGAACCCTGACGAAGTGGTCGCCATCGGCGCCGGCATTCAAGGCGGCGTGCTCAAAGGCGAAGTCAAGGACGTGTTGCTCCTCGACGTCACGCCGCTCTCGCTGGGCATCGAAACCCTCGGCGGCGTCTTCACGAAGTTGATCGAGCGAAACACGACCGTTCCGACGAAAAAGAGCCAGGTCTTCTCGACGGCAGCCGACAATCAAACAGCGGTGACCATTCGAGTCTTCCAAGGCGAACGCGAGATGGCGAACGACAACAAACTCCTGGGCCAGTTCGACTTGGTCGGCTTGCCTCCTGCGCCACGCGGGATGCCGCAAGTTGAAGTGACGTTCGACATCGATGCGAACGGCATCGTCCATGTTTCGGCCAAAGATTTGGCGACGCAGAAGGAACAGTCCATCAAGATTACGGCGTCCAGCGGCTTGAGCAAGGAAGAAGTCGAGAAACTCGTGAAGGATGCCCAGGCCCATACGGATGAGGACAAAAAGCGGCGGAAGACCGCGGAAGCTAAAAACCAGGCCGACACCCTGATCTACCAGACAGAAAAGAACCTGAGCGAACATGGCGACAAAATCGCCGCCGAGGACAAGACCAAAGTTGAGGAAGCCGTCGCAGCGCTGAAGAAGGCGATGGAAGGCACGGACCCCGAGGCGATCGAGTCTGCCACCCAGGCTTTGACGACGGCATCCCATAAGTTGGCTGAAGAAATGTACAAAGCCGCCTCGGCATCGGCGGCAGCCGGAAGCGGCGCCAGCGCCGAAGGCGGAGCCGGAGCCGGCGAGACCAAGACGGATGAAAAGGTCGTCGACGCAGAATTCGAAGAAGTAGACAAAGAAAAGAAGTAAGTGAGACTATCGTCAGTGAGACCGAGCTTCGTCGAACACGAGGCTCGGTCTTGCTGTACGTTCACCCAGAGAGATCGCGACCGTGTCCAAGCGTGACTACTACGAAACCTTAGGCGTCGAACGAACCGCCTCCGAAGACGAACTCAAGAAGGCCTATCGCAAGATGGCCCGCCAGCATCACCCGGATCTCCAGACGGGAGACGCCCAGAAGAAGACCTCAGAAGAGAAGTTCAAAGAGGTCAACGAAGCCTACGAGACGCTGAGCGACCAAGAAAAACGCAAACGTTATGACATGTTCGGCCATGCCGGGGCACAACAAGGCGGCGGCCCTGAAGGATTTGGCGGAAGCGGATTCGGCGACGCCTTCAACGATATCTTCGAGGATTTCTTCGGCGGCCAGCGAGGCGGCAATCGAGCCGAACGCGGCAACGACCTCCAGTACAATCTGGAACTGACCTTCGAAGAAGCCGTCTACGGAAAAGAGGCCAAACTTAAAATCCCGCGCTGGGAAGTCTGCTCCGACTGTAAGGGAAGCGGCGCCAAAAGTGCCGCCTCGGTCAAGACCTGCCCGAGCTGTAAAGGAGCCGGCCAAATGCGGTTCCAGCAAGGCTTCTTCAGCATCAGCCGCCCCTGCGGTCAATGCGAGGGAGCGGGACGGATCATCACAGAGCCCTGTCCAGCCTGCCAAGGCCGTCAACGCACCTATCGAGAACGCACCATCGCCGTCCATATCCCAGCCGGCATCGAGTCCGGCATGCGCCTACGCCTCTCGAACGAGGGCGAACATGGCGTCAACGCAGGGCCTCCCGGCGACCTCTATGTGGCCATCACCGTTAAGCCACACCCGGTCTTTCAACGCCAAGGGCACGACATCCTCTGCGACGTCCATATTCATGTCGTCACCGCCATGCTCGGAGGAAAGATCGAAGTCCCCACGCTCAAAGGCAATACCATCATCAAGATTCCAGCCGGCACACAACAGGATAAGATTCTGCGCCTCAAGGGCCTGGGCATTCCTAGCCTCAAGAGCCAGAATACCGGCGACCAGCTCTTTGTCATCAAGATCCAAATCCCCACCAAGCTGAGCGCTCGTCAGAAAGAGTTACTCACGGAGTTTGCCAAAGAGAGCGGCATGACGATGGAAGAAGACGGCGACGGATTCTTCGACAAGATGAAAACATTCTTCGAATAGCGTCGGCGGCTATCGCCACGGCACCTGCACTATGTCCACGTTCTTCGTCGCCCCTGACGCCGTGACTCCCCCCACGATCCGCATGACCGGTGACCTGCTCCATCATCTGCGCGATAGTCTCCGCTTGCACCCTGGCACCATACTCACCCTGAACGACGGATGCGGAACCCGCTATCGCGTAGAAGTGACCCAGGTCTCCTCGCAGGCCATCGACAGCCGCATCATCGACCAACAGACCGAATCGGGTCGCAAAACCTCGCCGATCGTGCTCGGACAGGCCTTGATCAAAGGCGACAAGATGGACTGGGTGATACAGAAAGCGACAGAACTGGGGGTCGACACCATCGTGCCGCTGCATAGCGCACACAGTGTCATCAAGCTCAACCCGGAGCGCCTCGAGCATCAACGAGCCCGATGGGAGCGCATTGCGCGTGACGCGGCACAACAGTCTGAGCGGTGGACAATTCCTGCCATTGCAGACCCACTCGACCTCGCGCAGATCTGCCGCGACTACGTCTCGGCATCTGTGAAAGGCCTACTCGCGGAACGCTCCAGCGGCCCTTCGCTCGCCACCATCCCGTTGCCACAGGACCATCCGCACCCGATTGTGTTGTTGATTGGACCGGAGGGAGGATGGGCGCCAGAGGAGCAACGCCTTGCACAAGAGCAAGGCTTCATCCCGCTCACCCTTGGGCCACGAATCTTGCGAGCCGAGACCGCAGCGATCGCCGCGCTCAGCATTCTCCAGTCACGACTCGATGAAATGGCCCTCGTCGTTCGTGAAGCGTGAAACGTCCGAGTCCGGAAACGAACGACGTTTCACGAAATACGCTTCACGGATTTCAAGTGCCTGTTAACGGCCAGTGCTCAACCGAACGATCGTGCCTTTCTCTCCGCCAGCCCAGCCCTGCGTGCCATCTGAGAACGAGAGACCGAACAGCGAGGCCTTCGCAATCGAACCCTGCTCGATCCAGGTAAATCCGCTATCGATAGTCCGGTAGACCATGCCCCGTTCTCCCACAATCCATCCGTGCTGAGGGTCCGTAAAGCGGACACGTAAGAGATCGGTCAGCTTCGTACAGGTCAGGGTGCAGGGTAACGTGCGATCGATCCATTGATTGCCGCCATTGGTCGTTTGGAAGATGGCGCCAGCATTCCCGACGACCCAGCCGGTCGAAGCATCAGAAAAATACACATCGAATAGAGTGACAGCCCCTTGCATGTCTTGTGCAGTCCAGGTGGCTCCCCCATTATCAGTCATCAACACAGTCCCTACCGCTCCAACCGCCGTCCCATGTTGTGCGGTAAGAAATTGAACGGCATAGAGGGCGGCGTTCGTCTTGCTCGCTTGATCGCCCCAATGGGCCCCTCCGTCCGTCGTATGAAGAATGGTGCCGTTGCCACCGACCACCCAACCCTCGTTGGACGACACGAACGAGAGACCGTAGAACGATACCTGCGTATCCACGAATTGCGCATGCCAGGTATGGCCCCCGTCTTGGCTCTGGCGAATCGTGCCATTGGCGCCGACAACCCAGCCCAACTTCTCGTTCATAAAGAAGACCCCCGAAAGGGTTGCCGAGGTCCCACTCACGATCTTCTTCCACCGCTTCCCACCGTCAGAGGTCTTCAGGATGGTGCCGCCAGCTCCGACAGTCCACCCCAATTGAGGCGTACGAAAATACAGCGCCATCAGCGTGGTTTCAGTATGGCTCTCTTGAGACGTGATTGTCAGCGAAGAGTCAGCAGCCCAGGAGGAAGAGGCACAGAACCAGGCCCCACACACGATGGCAACCGCCATGTGAGCAACTGGGGAAAGAACGAACCGCTGCCATGATCCTGACCATCCGTATCTCACTGGTTGGTATTCGCGTCAGGGCGGTTGTTATTGAAGTACCCGGGGTCTGGCATGCCCTTGGCTTCAATCGTGAACGTGCCAGCCTCCAACGTCAGCCACTTCTTCTGGGTACAACAGATGCCATCAGGCTGCACATCCCAGGAACCACGCCGCACGATCAATGGGCCAGTCGCCAACTCATTGAAGAACTCGTTACGCTTCCCGAGACCGTACAGGTTTCGATGCGGCACTCGCACGACAATCTCCGTATCCGTCCAGGACATGACCTGCGCAGCCACATTACTGAACAGCACTTCCGTCCGCGAGACGTTCTCACCCAATTCGATATCTTCTCGCCGCTTGTAGGCTCCCTGGTTGAGACCCAAATAGGCATGCTCAGCCGTTTTGAGGAACGAACCGAACCCGGATCCTTTAATCGTAATCAGCTCATCGAGTCCGCCCGTTTGAGGGCTGAAGGAGTCGATCTTCGGCGTCACGAGCGTAAAGACCCCTGCCTCAGTCTTCAAGACTTCCTTCGTCGCACAACATGAACCATCTTGGTTCGGCTTCGTCGCGCCTCGATAAATCACGACCGGCCCGCTCTTCGCGCTAAAAGGCACCCATACGTCGATACGATCGTCTTGCCAGCGGTAGATGACGGCGCGAACTCCCCCGATGTCGACCCGATTTTCTCCCGTATTAAAATCGGTAAAGGCGTACGGAGTCGACCCACTTTCTGAGTAAAATCCGAAATGTTCGCCGCTGATTCTGAGCAGCGTACCGATCGGAGCAGCGGGGGGCGTCACCGCGATGACTTTTGGCACGTGAACCGTAAAGGTCCCGACGGTTCGATCACGCCCCTGCAGGGTCAGCACAACCGGTCCCGTCTCGGCATCCATCGGAAGATGCACGACGATAGCAGTGTCGGACCATTGCGCGATCGTGGCCAGGTGTCCGCCGAACGTGACCTTATCGCCGGCGGCCTTCGTGGCGCCGAAACTTTGGCCGAAAAACACGACCTTCGTCCCAACCGGCCCGCTCACAGGATCGACACGAATGCTCGGAATCAGTTTCAGAGGAACGGCATTGCTCACTTTGTATTGGACCGGCGCGCAACAGGACCCGTCAGGCAAGGGGTCGGATGAAGCCAATCGAACCACGACATCGCCCGACGCCGCGTTCGTGGGAACATCAACTTCGATCAGCTCGTCTTTCCATCGACGAGGTCTGACAATGACACCGCCGATCATCACATCATTCACTCCGAACATAGTATTGGGGTCGCGGGGACCGGCCGTGGTACCGAAGTGCGCGCCGGTGATCTGCACGGTATGGCCTGGTTCAATCTCGGATGGTGTCACTGTGGAAATCGTCGGCTGCATCACGGTCAAGATTCCGGCGGACAACTTCTTCTTCCCGGTCATGACTTCAACAGGACCGGTTTGCGCTTGAAAAGGCACTTTGACTTCGATCAGATCTGATTCCCATCGCTGAATTAACGCAGGGACCCCTCCAACAGTTACGCGATTCACTTGCACAGATCGAAATGCGCCGAATCCCGTCCCACCGATCGACAGGGTGGCTCCAGGAACTGCCGTTGACGGATGGAGTTCGACCGCAGCAGGAGCCGCCGCTAACGAGGCAACGCTGAGACTCGCCCACAAAATCATCGTACTCACGCCCGTCACGAACGCATTCATGGATAGACTCCTGTCAGGCAAGAAAAAGGTACGGTCATCCCGCGTGTGGTACGAAAACCCCTCGAGCCAAGCTCAGAAGAGGTGCACCGTGGTGACCACGAAAAACGAAGAACTGAACGAACTATAGCAAGCGGTTTTTTGGAGAGTCAAGCCGACAAACCAGCACCAGTTGGGGATTTCGGACTAGTGCGGACACGCCATCAGGAGACGGAGAAAATCACTTCGATTTCGACGGAAGCCCCGCGAGGCAGCTCAGCCGCCCCCACTGCCACGCGCGCATGACGGCCAACCTCGCCGAAGATGGCAACCAATAAGTCCGATGCCCCATTGAGGACTTGGGGTTGCTGAACGAATCCATCCGCCGACGCCACATGGCCGACGACCTTCACAACACGCGTAATACGATCCAACGTCCCGAGTTCCTGTTTGGCAATAGCCAGCGCATTCAGGAGCGCGAGCCGGGACGCGTCTATCCCCTGTTCGACTGTCAGATCGCGTCCAAGTTTACCGGAAAACGCCAACTGTCCGTCTCGCATGGGAAGGACACCGGATAAGAACAACAGATCTCCGGCCCGGACCGCCGGGACGTAGGTCGCCAATGGTTTGGGAGGCTGAGGCAATTCAAGTTGGAGGTCTTTCAGTTTCTGTTCGTACAACATCCGATACCGCTGGCTCCTTTTACCCCTTACGTTTCACGTCCCACACTTTACCCAGCACGGAGCGCATCGAGAAAACTCTCACCCACAGGGAGTTGATCCCCCTGCAAGGCTTCCAGAATGGTATGCCCCAAATCGGCAGCAGACGATCTGATGCCAAGATTCACACCCTGTGCCAACTTCGGCCCAGTCGCTAAAAGAGGAACATATTCCCGCGTCGGGATCTGATCCGCCTTAGCGATATCCCGCCCATGATCGCCCGTCAGCACGAGCAGGTCGCCTGGACGAAGTTGCTCCAATAACTCGGATAGCCGTCGATCAAAGTCATGGAGAGCCGCGGCCGACTGTGCCGCATCCGATTCCAGCACATCAAGCCCGGCCACAATCAATCCACGGGGAACGGTTTTCAACATCCCTCTCACGTCGTCAAGCAACGCTGTCCAATGCCCAACGGGAACGGAACGAGTCAGCCCACGACCGCTAAACAGATCGCCGACCTTGCCGACCCCAACCAGAATCTGGCTCGCACGGTTGAGGACATCGAACATGGTGGTCCCTGGCGGCTCAATCACAAACTCACGGGATTGAGGGCTGAACTCTACTGCACCGGCATCCCCCACCAGAGGATGGGCCGACACACGCCAGACTCCCCAGGGGTCCTTGAGTACTTTTCTCGCATCCCGGCAGCGCTGAAAAAACTCATCCCGCCGCATCGCATTCTCATGCGCCGCCACATGACAGGTCCGCCGTCCATCTGTCCAGACGATCAATGCGCCGGACGATAGATGTTCGGCTTCACATTCGCGCAGCATGGCTGATCCGGACGAGCGGCGATTACCGATGCTCTTACGGCCAAAGGCCTGTTCGATCACCGACACCATGTCAGGGGGAAATCCGTCTGGATAGAGCGGCCCGGCAATATCTGTCACATGGCCGGCCATTTCCCAATAACCAACCATGGAATCCACGCCTTTGGAGAGAAACCCAAGCCGACCGAACGATCCCTCAGGCTGCCCCATCACCCGCACACCTTTGATCTCCGTAATGTGGCCAAGCCCGAGCGCTTCGAGCGTGGGGATGTTGAGCCCCCCCACGGCATCTGCCAGGTGAGCCAAGGTATTGGACCCGGCATCGCCGTACTCCGCCGCATCGGGCAAAGCCCCGACGCCTAATCCATCAATAACCAATACAATGACACGAGTAATCATGGGCGCACTATAGCAGATGAGCAGAAGAGCGAACAGGCTGTTGTGGATTCATGCAGCTTGGGAAGGTATCGAGCTCTTTGGTGCAGGTTTCGCGATAGATGGGAATGCCGCCGTTGGAGGGGGCGAGACACTAGCGTCGCATCTCCGAAGAAATTTTCCACTCATCAAGAATCTTGAGGCTCGCGCTGGTCCCGATCCGATCTGCGCCGGCCTCCAGCATCGCCAACGTGGTCTTCCAATCTCGAATTCCGCCGGACGCTTTGACCTTGGCGCGACCAGCCACCGTATCTTTCATCAGCCTGACATCTTCCACCGTCGCGCCGGCAGAAGCGAACCCCGTCGAGGTCTTCACATAGTCCATACCCGCTTCCACAGCCAAACGGCAGGCTGTGATTTTTTCTTCTCGCGTCAGGCAGCAGGTTTCCAGAATGACTTTATGCTCAACCCCCTTGGTTGCTTGCACGACCTCAGCCATGTCTCCCCTGACAAGATCATAGTCACCGGACTTGAGCCGGCTCACGTTGATGACCATATCCAGCACCGTAGCTCCCCGTGCGACGCCTTCAATGGCCTCCGCAACCTTCGTAGCCGTCGTGTGGCCACCCAGCGGAAACCCGACAGGAATCCCGACGCGAATCGCCGTACCGGCCACGGCCTCGACCGCCTCATCGATGTAACAGGGAGGCACAAAGATCACGATGAAGCCGAACTCCCTCGCCTCCTGACAGAGCCGCAGCACGTCAGCCTTCGTCGCGTCCGGACGCAAGACGGTATGGTCGATCAACGCCGGCAGGTTCCAATTCTGTGTTGTCATCATGCCACTCTTATAACAAGTCTTCGATCAGAGATGAAGAGGGAAAGACTGAGGAGTAGGATAATTAAGAAGAAAGAACCGCACTGCCAGCACAATGGCGAAACGTTACCGCAGGATGCTCAAAAAATCCGTCCAGCAAGGCCGCAGCTGATGGAAACACCGGATGCGTAGCTTCTGGGCTACGTTGAGGATGCTTTCAAGGCGAGAACGACGCTGGCAGATTTTTTTCAGCATCCTGCTACATGTGCGGGAGAGAGGCTCGCCGAAACGGCCGCTTTTGATATTTCTCCACGGCCTGATTGTGCTCGATGAGCGTCGCAGAGAACTGGTGGGTTCCATCGTTCCGCGACACAAAATACAAGGAATGGGAGTCGGATGGATAGAGTGTCGCGCGAATCGCCTGAATGCCTGGATTGGCAATCGG
The DNA here is from genome assembly GCA_030682135.1 of Nitrospirota bacterium. GTDB lineage: Bacteria > Nitrospirota > Nitrospiria > Nitrospirales > Nitrospiraceae > Palsa-1315. Next base: position 43,498 of record JAUXQT010000076.1, read on the forward strand.
CCCAGGCGGTAGGCCCCGGACCCGATAGGTATTGTAGGGACTGGGATGAGACAAGTCTTTCTTGTGCAAGTTTCCGTCGAATGCCGGCAAGCCATAAATGACGGTCGGATCGCTCTGCAACGGGATATGTTTCTTGAGACGGTTGTGAAACACCGCCGAGATCTCCGGTCGCTCGCCGCCAGCCCCGGTCTCCTTTTCAATGACGGACGCAAGCGTCAACACTTCATGCATCGTCATCTTAAGTTCCTGCATCCGCACAAGAAGATCCGGCCCAACCACCTGCCGTAGCTGCTCAACCATCGCCACTAAGACCTCACGCGCCTTCACGGTGCGAGGAAACTTATAGGTATTGGGGTAGAGATACCCCTCCAAGGTCTCGGCCTTAATGCCAAGCGATGCAATGAATGCCCGATCTTTCGCAAGCCGGATAAATTCTGCGCGATCCGTCACGCCCTGCTGCGAGATCAGGTCGGCGATTTGGGTGAGGGTCAGCCCTTCGGGAATCGTAAATGGGTGCAGCACCACCTGACCGCTGAGCAGCTTGGAAAGGATCTCGGCCGGCGTCATAGCGGGGCTCAGCTCGTACTCGCCTGCATGCACTTTCCGGTCGACAGATTGAGATTTCCCAAGGAGCACAAAGGCGGAATGGCTCTTGATCAAGCGTTCGCGCTCGAGCAGCGACGCCACAAATTGGAACGTCGAGCCATCAGGAATGACGATGATTTTCGAAGGAGGGCGCTCCTGCGCAGGAATGACCGGGCCTTCAGCCCAACGAATCGTCTGATAGGCCGCGACGCCAAGTCCGACCATTACGACCAGCAGAAATCCGACCACGATCCGTCGATTCATGAGGTGGTTCTACCGTTTCTTGTTCCGAAGACCCATTCGCCCATGCGTCCGGCTCTCTCTTCGGTTCCGGCTCAAGACTCGCCAGGTAACTTTGGAGCAGAATCGATGCGGCGATGCGATCCACCACACCCTTCCGCTTCTTCCTGCTAACATCGGCCGCGATCAAGAGGTCTTCGGCCGACTTCGTCGTCAAGCGTTCGTCCCACAAAATAACGGGAACGGATACGCCCGCTTCTAACCGGGCCTGAAATTCACGCATCGCTTGGATCGCCGGACCTTCACGGCCATCCAACTGAAGGGGAAAGCCCAACAATACTTGCCTGACTTCATACGTCCCGACGAGGGAGGCGATATGCGCAATGTCCCGATCCAACGTACGCCGTGTGAGCGTCTCCAGTGGTTGCGCGGTCCAGCCCATCTCATCACTAAGGGCCACACCGATCCGCACCGTTCCGTAATCGAGCGCGAGCACCCGTTTACCATCCTCCATCAGTCTACCGCTCCAACATCCGTTCGACCAGCCCAAAGACATTTTCCAACGCCGCATCCAGCTTGGCAGGATCTTTCCCGCCGGCCTGCGCCATCTCAGGCCTGCCGCCGCCGGTCCCACCGACTTCCGCCGCCATCGCCTTGATAAGGTCGCCCGCTTTCAATCGAGCGATCAGATCCTTCGTGACCACGACCAGTAATGATACCTTGCCATCGTTCGCAGCGCCGAGAGCCACGACACCACTCTTCAACTTGTCCCGCAACTGATCGGCCAGCGCCCGCATCCCGTTCACATCCAGGCCGTCCGTTCGCTGCACATGCACCTGAACACCGGCGATCGTTCTCGCCGTAGCCTCGACGGCTGAACCACTGGCCATTTTCAATTTCAGCTCTTCCAGTTCGCGTTCTTTATCCTTCAGCTGCGTGATGACCTTGCGGGTTTTCGCGACCAACTCGGACTGGCCGACCTTGAGCAGGTCCGCGAGTTCCCGAATATCCGTTTCCAGTCGCTTCATGTGCGCGAGCGCCCCGCTCCCGGTCTGGGCTTCGATGCGGCGCACACCGGCCGCGACACCGGTCTCGGACTCAATTCTAAACAAACCGATATCACCTGTCTGCCGGCAATGCGTGCCGCCACAGAGTTCTTTGCTGAACGACTCGACCGTCACCACCCTTACTTGTTCCCCATATTTATCGCCAAAGAAGGCCAACGCGCCCTTGGCGACCGCATCCTGAATGCTCATCACCTCGGTGGCGACTCGTTCGTTCTTTCGCACCTCGTTATTCACGACCAGTTCGATCTCATCGATGTCGCGAGAGGTCAGCGGCCGGAAATGGGCAAAATCGAATCGCAAGCGATTCGGTCCGACGAGCGACCCATACTGCTTCACGTGAGGACCGAGCAAGTCGCGCAACGCGGCATGGAGCAAATGAGTGGCCGTATGATTTCGCTGAGCGGCCTGCCGCGTCGCCGCATCAACGGTCATATGAAGCGATTCGCCTTCGCGAATCCGCCCTTTCTTCACGATGCCCGTGTGCAGAATCACCGTCGGTGCCGGCCTCGTCGTTTCCTGAATCTCCACCTGCCCATCAGTGCCCATCAGCAGGCCCCGATCACCGATCTGCCCACCGCCTTCCGCATAAAACGGTGTCATATCCAACACAAGTTCAACTGCATCACCCTCCGCCGCTTCTTTGACCAACCGGTCGCCCTTCAAAATCGCAAGGACGACACTGTCGCTTTCCAGCCGGTCGTAGCCGATAAACTTGGTGGCCCCCAGACGACCAGCCAACTCCGCAACTGCAGGACGAGCAGTTTCTTGTTCAAAGCCCCCGGTTTTACGCGCGCGAGTCCTCTGCTCCTCGATGGCCCGATCGAACCCCGCCTCATCGAGCGTCATCTCCTGCTCGCGGCAAGCCTCCCCCATCAAGTCCATCGGAAACCCATAGGTGTCGTAGAGCTTGAATACGTCGGAGCCCGTGAGAATCTTGCTCCCGGCCGAACGCGCTTTCGCTATCAACTCATTCAGAATCGGCAAGCCTTGATCGAGCGTCGCGATGAACCGCTCTTCTTCGCCTCTGGTCGCCTCAGCAATCGTCGCGGCAGCGCCACGGATTTCTGAATAGACCGGGCCCATCTGGTCCACGACCGCCGCGGTCAATTCGTGAAGGAACGGCTCGACAATCCCCAGCAGCCGTCCATGTCGCGCAGCCCGTCGTAGAATCCGGCGCAGCACATAACCGCGTCCTTCGTTCGAGGGCAAGACTCCATCGGCCATCAAGAACGTCATCGCGCGAAGGTGGTCTGCCACCACACGCATCGATCGATCGGTTGTATCCTGCGCCCCATACGGAACCCCGGCTCTGGCAGCCACGGCGTCGAGCAAGGGCGTGAACACATCGCTGTCATAGTTACTGTAGACGCCCTGGGCCACTGCCGCCAGCCGTTCGAGCCCCATGCCTGTATCGATGCTCGGCTTGGGAAGCGGATGGAGCGTGCCGGCCACATCCCGGTTGTACTGCATGAAGACGAGATTCCAAATCTCGATGACGCGATCGCCTTCCCCATTCGGCCGGTCGTCGCCCGGCACCGACGGTCCCTGGTCGAAATGGAGCTCGGAACAGGGTCCACAGGGACCTGTATCCCCCATCTGCCAGAAGTTATCCTTCTCTCCGCACCGCACGATACGGGAAGGCGACACACCGATCTTCTTCCACAGCTGCTCCGCGTCGTCATCGTCTCGAAAGACCGTGACCCACATACGGTCCTTCTCGAGACCGACCGTCTTGGTCAAAAACTCCCATCCAAATAGAATGGCCTCTTCCTTGAAGTAATCGCCAAAGGAAAAGTTCCCCAACATTTCAAAGAACGTATGGTGGCGGCGCGTGTAACCGACATTCTCCAGATCGTTATGCTTGCCCCCCGCACGAAGGCACTTCTGAACGGTGACCGCCCGCTTGTAGGCGCGCGTTTCCTCACCGAGGAAGACTCGCTTAAACTGATTCATCCCGGCATTGGTAAAGAGCAGCGTGGGGTCGGCCTGAGGAATCAAGGCAGAACTCGGCACGGCCTGATGGCCATGCTGTTCGAAATATCGGATGAAGGCCTGTCGCAATTCGTGAGTGCTGTTCTTCATGTTCCCTTAACGTTCCTCTCGCATCAGAGGCCCCATCACTGTCTCAATCGTTTCTTCGTCAAAGCCACGCTGGCTCAACAGTCTCGCGATTCGACCCAGCGTCTGAGTCGAGCTGGTCCGGCCAGCCGTCATAACCACCTGCATGGCCAGGTCCTGTTCACTCACCTTGCGGTACGTGGCCCTTACGGTCGCCTGCACGATCTGTTCGGGACAACCGGTCGCCAGCAGTTCTTCCTGCAGACGTGCATGGCCCATCGGCATGCGGGCCAGTCGCCGATCGACCCACCGCGCAGCGAAAGCCACATCATCGAGGTATCTCAACGATGCCAGCCGTCGAACTGCGGCTCGTATCTGTGAGGGAGAGGCTCCCTTCGCCGCGAGTAATCGTTCGATCTGGGCCGTCGTACGATCGCTACGGGCCAATGCCCGCACCGCGAGTTGCAACCACTGATCGGGAGACGATGCTGCCGTGCTGATGCCTTGCCGCCTCACCACCCTCTGACTGGCAGCCTGTTAGGCGCCAACCTTGTGCGGTCGCCGTTCCTCACGTTTTTCCTCAGTCTTTTTCTCGTCTTTGACAGGCACGACCGGCTTCTCAGACGTACGTCCAGGCAGACCGGCGATGTCACGCAGCTTCCCTTCAATTTCACGCGCCAACGGCTGATTGCTCAGGAGAAAATCCCGGACCGCATCGCGTCCCTGCCCGAGCCGCTCGCCCTGATAGGAATACCAGGCCCCGGACTTCTCCACGACTTTCTTCTCGACCCCGAGATCGACCAACTCGCCGGTTTTCGAAATGCCCTGTGCAAACATGATGTCGAATTCCGCCTGTTTGAACGGAGGCGCCATCTTGTTCTTCACCACCTTCACACGCACGCGGCTGCCGGTGACTTCCTGCCCTTCCTTAATCGACTCGATGCGCCGGATATCCAGACGCACGGACGAGTAGAACTTGAGCGCGTTGCCGCCCGTGGTCGTCTCCGGATTGCCGAACATCACACCGATCTTCATACGAATCTGATTGATAAAGATCAGGGTCGTCTGCGACTTGGAAATGGCCGCCGTCAATTTACGAAGCGCCTGCGACATGAGCCTCGCTTGCAGCCCCATATGCGCATCGCCCATTTCGCCTTCGATTTCGGCTCTCGGCACGAGGGCCGCAACAGAGTCCACCACAATGACATCGATCGCGCCGCTCCGGACGAGTGTCTCGGCAATTTCCAACGCCTGTTCGCCGGTATCGGGCTGCGAGACCAAGAGATCGTCCACCTGCACGCCCAACTTCTTGGCATAACCCAAATCCAGCGCATGCTCCGCATCGATAAAGGCCGCTGTCCCGCCGGCCTTCTGCGCTTCCGCAATCACATGCAGCGTGAGCGTCGTTTTGCCCGAGGACTCGGGACCGAAAATCTCGATCACCCGGCCGCGGGGAACCCCGCCGACGCCCAAGGCAATATCGAGTCCGAGGGATCCGGTCGAAATCGCGGGAATATCCACCGGGGCATCCGCGCCCCCCAGCTTCATGATCGCCCCCTTCCCATATTGCTTCTCAATTTGGGACAGGGCGAGATCCAACGCACGCTTCTTGTCGTCTTTTTCAGCCATAGGTACTCCTCTGGTAATAGAGAGATCGGGGGCATTATACCCAAGTTGAGAGACGGAAACCTAGCAGAGAAACTCCGGACAATAGGCCGTAAGACGGGGAGACTCCATCTATTTACGCGATTTCATTGACGGACGACGGAGATGGCGCTACAAGTGACCCTATGCCTTCGACTCTCGTTCCCGATACCACCGACAACAAACCGACGGTCTTGATCGTCGACGATGAGGCCGCCCCTCGCGCAGCCCTCACACAGATACTCAAACAAGACTTCCACATTCTCACCGCGGACAATGCACGGGCAGCCCTGGCAGTGCTCAATGATCACGGCGTCGACCTCGTCACGCTGGACTTGAAATTACCCGATCGTTCAGGGTCGGACCTCTTGACGGACATCAAACGCGAGCATGCCGAGATCGAAGTCATCATGGTGACGGCCTACGGCAGTCTGCAATCGGCCATGGACTGCATCCGCCATGGCGCGGCAGGCTTCCTCCTGAAACCGTTCAATGCCTCTGAGTTATTGGCTATTTCATTACAGACCGCCCAAAAGAAACAACGGTTGGATCAACTGCGCCCGGTCCTCACCAACTCGACCACCCTCTGGGGCCCTGAGCCGGCCTGCACCAAAGCCTGGCAGGCCCTCGTCGAGGACTACACAGCCATGAACCGCACAGGGTCGCTGTCCTCGTCGCATAGCGATGAGACCTCGCCCTTGGTCCCGCTGATCTCCGACCTCTTGGAAGCCAAGGACCGCCACCTGCTCAACCATGGAAGCCGCGTGAGTTTTTATTCAACGCTGGTGGCCAATCGGCTTAGCCTTCCCATTGCCGAGCAGCAGTCGCTCGCACTCGGCGCACTCGTACATGATCTCGATTTGATCAGCGCCCCCGGCAGTCACGTGCTGAGCATCGAATCCGACCCGCAAGTCCATCGACCCGACCTGGGCGCCAGAATGGGCCGCGCGATGGGGCTGTCACCGGATGCCGTACAGATTATCGCCCTCCATCACGAACGATGGGACGGAACGGGATACCCGTTCGGCCTGCGCGAAGAAGGCACTCCCCTGCTCGCTCGCATTGTCGGCATCGCCCAGGCCTTCGACGATCTCACCGCCGAAAAGCCGGGACGAACCTCGCTCCCTATCCATGAAGCCTTAGAACAGATCGAACAGCAAGCCGGCACCGCCTTCGATCCGACGCTCACCGAACTCTTCTGCCGGACGATGCGTGAACAGCCCCCGCAACATTGAACGAGACGCCCTCAGCAATGTGCTCGCCTCACATCCTTACTTCCTCCAAGTTATATCGAGTACCCCCCCCACGTTACCGACCGAATGCCGCCGGGATTGATCTATCCTGGATGACTTACTGCTATGCTATGTTCCAAGCTCCACCATACTTATCAGCCCTGGCCAATTACCTATGGCGTTGAATGGACGATGAAGGTCTACGAACACAACGCCCCAGACTCCATGAGCCCTCGGTCACACCCTTGGGTTGATAGTGAATCCAATCCGGCACATCGGTATTACAATTTCAGAAGCAGCCCGGAACTCATCCGGTCGTCGATTGAGGATATGCAGGAATGGAGCGCCTACCCAGCAACCGAGACCTTCTATCGGCTCCTTGAATGGCTCAATGGCCCTGAGTCGGTCTTTGAGTCCAATGACTGTGCCTTTAGCGGCGCGACAACCAATACCCAGTCCTCCAAGCGCCTGCAATGTTCCGGTCGCCTGATGGTGCTCTACCGGGACCTGGCATCAAATACATCGCCGGAGCAGATACATTGGTTGACCAACGCCGCTGCGCATGCCTTGAATCAAACCGATCCCGCATTTGAAGAAGGAGCCATCGGCGCCACGATCATGTCGGTCAGATTTACGGCTCTGCCGGGGCCGCCGGAACGGCAGCGGGGTCAGCAACTGATGTTATCGTTCTGGGCTTGGGGAGAACAGGAGCCTGAGGTGATGACGAACCTTGATCGCACCTTTCGCAACCTGACAGTGGCCCTTCGAGGTCTATCCGATGAAATCCGCCACTCATCGCCAGACACAGCATCGAAGGTTTAGCCCCGCAACCGCACGTCCCACAGCTTCGTATAGACCGAACCGGTTGGTGTCAACGTACTCTGCATCAGCACAACCGACTCTATCGCCAGGGAACCCATTGAAAGCGGACGGTCCAACACTCCGCTCTTGGCAAGCGCGACTCCGACGTGCCGTTCCCCCATCTTGATTCGTGCCAAGGTCAGATGAGGGCTGAACGGTCTCGGTTCGCGAAGAAAGTTTAAGCCTTCACAAGCCTGTTCGATCACAACATGGATCTCAGCGACTCGCTTCGCTTCTTCTCCCCTCTCCCAATGCTCTGACGGTCCGACCCACAACAACCGCGGACTCTGCGGATTGGGAAACACGCCGATTCGCTCAATCGCCACAACCACAGCGATCTGACTTCCGATCGCCTCTTCAAGCGCAGCACGGAGCCGGTCGATCATTTGCTCATCCATGTCGCCAAGAAACTTGAGTGTGAGATGGATCGAGACAGGCAGTGCCCAGGAGATGCGCGTGCCTCCCTGCATCTCCTGCTCAAGGCTACGCTTTAATTCCTGCTGAACCCTGGCAAGCTCGGCCTGTAGCGCTGGGGACAATTCGACGGCAAGGAAGGTCCGAATCATCTCGACGCCCGATCGAGCAACCAGCGGCGAAGGAGATTCAATGCGGCTTGCGAGGATCGTTGTTTGATGACAGTCCGGTCTCCGTGAAACCGGAACTCCTGTGCGATAGGCTGGCCGGTTCCATCATCCAGCCCGATATAGACCAAACCAACCGGCTTGGTCGCGGTCCCACCGCCCGGCCCGGCTATACCGGTCACGCTCAGTCCCACCGACACATTGGCGCGCTCGCGAATGCCCTTCGCCATGGAGGCGACGACTTCCTGACTGACCGCGCCATGTTTCACGATCAGATCCGCCGGCACGCCCAGCATCTCCGTCTTTGCCCGATTGCTATAACAGACCGCTCCACGATCCAGATAGGCAGATGAACCGGCTACTTGTGTCAGACGATGGCCGATCAATCCACCGGTGCAAGACTCCGCAATCGCCACCATAAGCCCCTGTCTGGCGAGTTCCCGCCCGACGACCTCTTCCATCGTGTCGCGTCCTTCGGCGAAGAGCCAGTCGCTGAGTCGTGAGCGGACGTCGTCAGCCAGCTTCTGCATCAGATCGCGATTCTTCTCCTGAGTCGATTGGTTTCCCTTCGTCGTCAGCGAGACCAGCACACCCATCGGCGATGCGAGCAACCCCAAGTCGACCGGCGCTCCTTTTGGAATGAGTCCTTGGAGTTTGGCATCGACATCCGCCTCCGCCAGACCAAATGTATGAAATATCTGACGAACGATCGGCGTGCGCGGAGACAGGCCTGACGATTCACTGGCTGCGCGCAGCAACGGCACAACTTCCTGCCGCATCATCTCTTCCATTTCTCGCGGCACACCAGGCAACGAAATGATCAGCGCCTTCTTCCATCTCAAGCAGAATCCCGGCGCAGAGCCGACCGGATTCTTCAGCACGGTGGCACCTGACGGAATCATGGCCTGGCGCAACTGTGCTGTATTCGGTATGCGACCCCATTGTGCGAGTCGAGTCGTCAGACCTTCCAACGCCTCCTTGCGACGACCAAGCCGCCGTCCTGCCGCCTGGGCCACCGCCTCTCTCGTGCAATCGTCCACGGTGGGGCCAAGCCCGCCGGTCATGATGATCACCTGCGCGCGCTTCACGGCTGTGTGAATGGCCATGACGATATCCTGCCGCTCATCGCCGACGACCGATTTGAAACGAACGGCAATACCAAGTTGGCCAAGCTCATCGGCAAGGAACAGAGAATTGGAGTCGGACCGACCCCCGATCAACAGCTCGGTGCCGATCGCGATGGTTTCTGCATCAAGTGGGAAAGTTCCGCGCACCTTAGCCATAGATAAGATACTAGTTGAGAACGTGACCGCAGAGGGAACTAAGGGATCTGAGAAAACTCTATATTGAAGCTCGACTCTCCTCCGTTCGCCGGAAACACCGTGATGGTTGTTCTCGCATTCGGGTCGAAGTCGGCATAGTTGAACGACGCGATGACCTTCGCCTTGAATCGCGGGCTCTCCGGCCAGGCAGTACTGCGATTGGCGAACCCATCGAAGCGGACGGTCACAGGCTTGATGGTTTTCCCTCCCTGATCGAATACCATATAGCTGTCCACCGCGAAGTTGGGGACGTTCCCGAAGATGACGGTGCTGACCAGCATGGTCTGGCCTTCCAGTACTTGCGTCACATCCGTCTCACTCGGCTGAAGCCCCCGCAGAGCCATATGCGTCGCCATAACCGACAGCCCGCCGAGCTTCGTGATCAAAAACCCGCTGGAGTGGAGCTCGTCGGTGGCGCCGAATCGAACGTAGAACATATCAGGAGGGCTCCGCTTCTGCGCCGCCTCTTTTCCCTGATCGAGTGCCGCCTGAATCTGCTCCGCAGTGGGATGCACGTCGATGGCATAGGCCGACACATGAGGGTGGCAACTCAGCGCCACAACGCAAAAACACAGCAACATGCTTCTCAGCCTATGGACCTGTGCGACCCACATGGGCATGCCAGTACCAGATCACTTTTCTCCTGTCAATGAACGGCCCACGCGCGCGTCCGCCGGTTGACAATCGCAAAGATGAAGTGATAAACAACCGAACCGCTACTTAGTGTGCCTTTTCAAGAAGTTATACGGAGGAGTTTCAATGTCGACCCCTGAACAAACCCCGGCGCCCACCGCGCCCCCAGCACCCAAACGCCAATATGTCAACTTCGCCTTCTACAAAATCGACCCGGCCTGGCGACGCCTTCCAGAGAGTGAACGGACGAAAGGCAAAGAGGAATTCCAGCGCGCCGTCGAAGAGTATGCCGGCAGAGTACTCGTGGTGGCCTACTCCTCGATCGGCATCAGGGGCGATTGCGACATCATGTTGTGGCGGATCAGTTATGAACTGGAACTCTTCCAGGACATGACCACGAAGATCCTGGCCTCTGGATTGGGACAGTACCTCACCACTCCCTATTCCTATCTCGCGATCACCAAACGTTCGGTCTACGTGGATCACCACACCCACGAGAACCAAGAGAGCAAGCGCCTCACCGTCGTGCCAGGCAAGGCCAAGTACATTTTTGTGTATCCGTTCCTCAAGACGCGCGAATGGTTCCTGCTGACGAAGGCCGCGCGACAGGGCATGATGGACGAGCACATTGAAGTCGGCCATCGCTTCCCCTCAGTGAAGCTGAATACGACCTACTCGTTCGGATTGGACGACCAGGAATGGGTGGTGGCGTTTGAAAGCGATAAGCCGGAAGACTTCCTGGACCTCGTGATGGCACTCCGCGAAACCGAAGGCTCACGCTACACGTTGCGCGATACGCCGATCTTCACCTGCATTCGCAAGACCCTCAAGGAAACGCTCGACACACTCGGCGGCTAACGCACGTCGAAAGAGAACAGTACACAGGGCCTTCGGTCTCACGATCGAAGGCCCTGTTTTTCTTGAGAGAGCTTCCCCACACTTAGACAAGAGGGGGGAGCATCCCGACAGAATGTTCACACCGTTCGTCCAGCAAGGCCGCAGCCGACGAACGCACCGGAGGCGTACCCTCAGGAGTACGTTGAGGATGCGTTCGAGGCGAGAACGAAGCTGGCGGGCTGTTTCAGCATTCTGCGGCGGACTCACCGCTTTGACAGCTGAATCTCCCATATGATACCTCTAACCCGTGGGGGGCGCTCATTCACAACCGGACGCCTCGGCATTGACCATGGCTGACAATAACGCACTGTACGCAATCCGCTTTCCCGACGGATCGTTGAGCTTGTACATCGACGAAGACTACGCGATTGAACGCGGGGTGGACCCGGCTACCCTCACGCGCGTGGAAATCCCACGGGACATGTTCGTCAGCGGGACCATTCAAGAGATTCGCGAATACGTCGCCCTCTATCTGGAATCGCGCCATTCCGGAACCGCATAGGGGCTCCAATGACCACCACCGCTTCACCAGCTTCTCTTCTGACCGCTGACATCATCCGATCCGTCATCGATGCCATGCCGATGCAAGGCCGGATCATGCTCCGCCTGATCATGCTCCAGCACTTCGACGTGACGGACGAAGAAATTCTCTACATCGTGGCGGACCGGCCGGATCCGCGCTGCGTCGCCGGGACCAAACCCACGAACACCAACATGACGAAAGAAGCCATTAAGGCCGTGACGGATCGGCGCGACCAATATCGACGACAGGTGCGACTCAAGCGAGAGCGAACCTGGCTGCAATGCGAGTCTCTCGGAAGACTCGCGCGCCTCCGTGAAGACCTCGCCGCCCGCGCCCGCGCCATCCTGACCGAGCAATTCTCCGTCTCCGCCGAAACGCTCGACGCCTTGCAGGCCTCCGCCAGAACCGTGCTGCCGAGACCCGCAATCCGCCAGCTGGAGCAACGGTGGGACGCCGATGAGATCACGGCTGAAGAGTATCAGCGGCAACGGCTGAGTATCGAATACCAAACCCAACTTCGCATGGCTGAGAAATATCATAAGCGACTCAACCTGGCGGAACGAGAGCGGCAGACCGCCATCTATGCGCCGCTGCAGGACCACGAAATCGGCCACGTATGGGGCATCCCGGCCGGCAGTCTTGCCGCCCGCAAAGTGAAGTACCTCACGCAATATCTGCAGGCGCTCCAGATAGCGTTACGGGCCAGTGCGCCTGACGCAGCCGCCACGACGTCGCCTTTGGACTTATGGAAAGAAACCTTCACCGTGCTGGCCGAGCAGCCGATTGAACGTTCGCTCTCGACCTACGACGGATTGGAGAAGACCGAATCCGCGCTCATCGACAAACTGACCTTGATGGTCTGGGGTAGCCTGGCGGAAGAAAGCGAAGTCAAATTCTGGACCTCGCTCGTCTTCGGAGCCAGCTCCAACGCCATGCATTCGGAAATCACCAGGAACCTGTTCGGTCTGCAGCGGCTTACCGCCATCCTCAACGACATGGACACCTCGCGTGAGGCGTTGGACGAAGAGTTACTCAAGCGGACGGCGCCAAGGCAGAAGCTTGAAGCGGGCGCACTGGAAGGTTCTTCCGAGCCTGCCGTGAAGGAATTGAGCGAAATGCAGGCTCAGATCCTCAATAGTATGCGCGGCGAGGATGCAACCGGCAGAGCCTCCGATAAGTGGTAACGATTGCGCTTTGTTTCCGGTGAGGTATAATACAGCCACATCATGGTCACACGGTTGAGCCATCTCACAGCGCATCGAAGCAGCAGAACCTCATGTGCCCTGGTTCTGCTAGCCGCTTTACTCTCCCTCATCTCGCTCCCATTGTTGGTCCAGGCCTCCAATCTTCTGGAAATCGCTGAGCTGCTCACCCATCCAGAACAGTACGACCGACAGGAAGTCGTAGTCACCGGTCAGGTCACCAACGTCCAACTCGCGACGAATCGGCAAGGCCAGCCGGCCTACGGATTTCTCTTGAAAGATCAGGCCGGCACGCTGAAAGTCATCAGCCTCGGACAGATCGAAGTCCGGGAAGGCGACCAAGTGATTGTTGAAGGAGTCTTCTCACGCCTCCGCCAGGCAGGCCGCACGATTATCTACAACGAAATCAAAGCACTCTCGATCAAGCCCATGAATCGGCTCAACCCCGATCTAGTCGGCTGACAGCGACTCCCCGTCTCGTTCCACATCACCTCGTCTCCTACCCTCTTCTGGCTGAATCTTTGCGCGGATAATTCAGTGCCAGGGTCAGCAGGATATCTTGCATGCGATCGGGCAACCACTTGACCATCCAGGCTCGTAACTTGGCATCGCTCCCCACGAGATAACGGGTTTTCGGGCGAGAGGCCGTCAGCGCATGATGCACCGCTCGAACCACAGCATCCGGTGAGATCGCCCGCTCAGCAGATTGGGCAACCGCCTCGCGAACTCGTCTCACCGCCTCACCATAGAGAGCCTTTGCCTCATCGCCCGCCAAGGCTTCAAGCTCCTGTGCTGCCTTGCCTGATTTCTCCCATATGGGTGTGGCAATGGCCCCCGGTTCGATAATCGACACCTGGATTCCCCAGGGTTGCAGCTCCATGCGTAACGCGTCCGTCAGCGCTTCCAGAGCATACTTCGAGGCCGAATAGGGGCCCAGCAATGGAATGGTGCCGCGACCGGCAATCGACCCCATGTTCACGATTCGGCCATGGCCCAGTCGGAGCAACGGGAGGAACGCCTGTGTCACGGCAATCTGCCCGATCACATTGACCTCAAGCTGAGTCCGGAGTTGCGACAGGGGAATCACTTCGAGCGGACTCCCGACAACGATCCCGGCATTATTGACGAGGCCACCAAGGCCAGCCTCCCCGACAATCCGCTGCACCACTTCAAGAGATCGTGCGATCGACTGTTCATCGGTGACATCGAGCAGGATCGGGATGAGTGACGAGCCGACCTTTGCAACTAATGCCTCCCCAGCCCGAGGATCGCGCACTCCGGCAAATACCGTCATCCCACGACTGGCGCAATCGAGGGCACAAGCCGCACCGATGCCGGTTGAAGCACCGGTCACAACCACAGTCATGGGCGACGAACGATCAGTCATAGTACGCTCCAGACAAACTCTGCGGGCACGTGAGAACTTCGAATCTCGACACATGTGGCACAATAAGGAATACGCTCAAGCAGGTTGCTCAAAAGTCTGTTCAGCAAGGCCGCAGGCGAATCGAAACCGGAGGCGTACCCTTGTGGTACGTTGAGGATTTCGATGAGCCGAGAACGAAGCTGGCAGACTTTTTCAGCAACCTGCCAGGCGAGAGTACCATGACGGCCCATGAGAGGGCAGCGCACCAGGATGTAACCAAGAATTAACCCTCAGAACCTTGACAGGTCACAGCCGTTTCATTATGGTTTCTGACGCCCTTGCAGACCCTGCCCTACTTATTGCATTGGCGAAGAGATTTCCGTCTAGCCGGTGCAATGAGTACAGGCCCATGCGCATGGAACATCATAAATTATCATCATGAATACATTCATGTTCACTCCATAAATACTTGTTTTACTGATATTATTTATCATGGCGAAGATTGCGGTTATCGACATCGGAACGAACTCCATCCATATGGTACTGGCAGAGATCCAGCCGGACGCCAGCTACAAAATCCTCGATCGCTTCAAAGACATGACCAGACTCGGCGATGGCGCCTTCTCGACCCATCGCCTGTCCGACGTGGCTGTCACCCGGGGACTCGACGTCATTCGCCATCTCGTCACCCTCGCAAAAAATAAAGGCTACGATCGCATGATTGCCGTGGCCACCAGCGCCGTGCGTGAGGCAAAAAACGGGGGAGACTTTATCGATCTCGTCGCCGAACAGACGGGACTGACCGTTCGCGTCATCAGCGGCACCGAAGAAGCCAGACTGATCTTCCTGGGCGTCAAAAATAACGTGCCCATGACCGAGCAGCCCACGCTGTCAGTGGATATCGGTGGAGGATCGGTTGAGCTCATGGCCGGCAATCGAGACCAACTCCTCCATGCCAAGAGCCTCAAACTCGGCGCCATTCGACTGGCGGATGAATTCCTCAAACGCACGCCACCCTCCGAGGGGATGCTCCGTTCCCTCGAAGACACCGTGACGGCCCAGTTACAGGCTGCGCTCGACTCGTTCAAGACGAAACGATTCGACTCATTGATCGCCACCTCCGGCATGGCCGGCAATTTGGCGGAAGTCATTCATCTGCGCCGAACGAATCGCCCGCTTCCCCAAATCAATCTCGCCACGGTGTCACTCAAAGACGTCAAAGAAATCGAGCAGGTGCTCCGTCAATCGACCATCAAAGCCAGACTGGCAATCCCCGGGCTCGATCCCAAACGCGTCGACACCCTCCTGCCAGCCACGATCGTCCTGCGCCGTCTCATGGAGCTCTCAGGGCGGGATGAACTCATCCTCTGCGACAAGGCGATCCGTGAAGGCATCATTTACGACTTTATCCAGCGCCACCGTGAGCGGCTCAAAGCCGAAGCCGAAATCCCCGATTTGCGTCGTCGCAACGTCATCGCCTTGGCCCGCCGCTGCCAGGCTCCGGAAACCCATAGCCTGCATGTCGCCAGCTTGGCCCTACGCCTCTTCGATCAGACCACCCGCCTCCATCGCCTGGGACCCACAGAGCGAAACTGGCTGGAATATGCCGCGATCCTGCACGACGTCGGCTACCTCATCAACGAACGCCAACACCATAAACATGCCTACTACCTGATCACGAACAGCGACCTCGGCGGATTATCCGGCGAGGAAATTCAGGTGGTGGCGAATGTGGCACGCTACCACCGGCGCGCCATCCCGCTTTTGAAACACGAGGGCTTCGGCAACCTCTCCCCCAAACACAAACGCATCGTGCGAATCCTGTCCGCGCTGCTTCGAATCGCCGATGGCTTGGACCGAACGCATTTCTCGGTCGTCCGCACCCTGAATGTCAAATACACCACCACCACCCTGACGATTCACCTCCATGTCACGGGCGATGCGGAGCTAGAAACCTGGGCGGCAGCAGGGCGAGCGGATCTGTTTGAACGTGTGTTCCGCCGCCGCCTGAAGTTTTCCGTCATGGCACAGGACGATGCCGAATGAGCAACCAACCCCCTCCCCTGATGACGCCCCATCCCTATCCTGGCAAACTCATCATCGTCGAAGGCATCGACGGATCCGGCAAAAGCACACAACTCCTCCTGCTGCATAAGTGGCTGGAGTCGAAAGGCCACAAAGTCTTCTTCACGGAGTGGAACTCCTCGGAACTCGTCAAGGACACGACCAAACGGGGCAAAAAGAACAAGAGCCTGACGCCGACCACGTTCAGCTTGCTGCACGCCACCGACTTTGCCAGCCGTCTGTACCACGACATTTTGCCCCCGCTCAAAGCCGGCATGATCGTCCTGGCCGACCGCTATATGTACACCGCCTTCGCGCGTGACGTCGTCCGCGGCGTGTCGCCCGAATGGATCCGCAAGCTCTACAGTTTCGCCATCACGCCGGACATGGCCTTCTATTTCAAAGTGCCGATCGAAGTCGCTATCACGCGGCTCCTCGGCGGCACGCGCGGACAATTCAAATACTACGAAGCCGGCATGGATATGAATCTGAGCCCGGACGTGACCGAAAGCTTCCGCCTCTTCCAATCGAGCATCCTGTCGCAGTACGAGAAAATCGTCGATGAATGTCAGCTCATCACGCTGGACGCGACGAAAGACATCGAGGCCCAGCAGAACGACATGCGCCGGCTCGTCGGAGAGGCGCTCACAGACTACAAACCAAGACGGGGCACCCATGGTCGACGCACAGTATTTTGGCGACGGTTTGACGTACCTAAATCCGAGTGACCTCAAGGGGAAACTCATCGCCATCGAAGGCACCGACGGAGTCGGCCGCTCCACGCACATAGAAATGCTGCAGGAATGGCTGGAGGTACAGGGGTACGGCGTCATCACGACCGGATGGACCCGTTCCAATCTCATGTCCAAAACGATCGAAATGGCGAAAGAGGGGAACATCCTCGACCGCTGGTCGTTCAGCCTCCTCTACGCCACCGACTTCGCAGACCGCTTAGAACACGAAGTCATCCCCGCGCTTCGCTCTGGCTTCATCGTCCTGGCCGACCGCTATATCTACACCGCCCTCGCGCGAGACTTTGTGCGCAGCGGGAACCGCCAATGGGCCAGAGACGTCTTCGGCTTCGCCTTAGTCCCAGACCTCGTCTGTTATATGCGGATCGACGTCGAAACACTCGTGCTGCGCGTCATCGAAACCAAAGGCATGAACTTCTGGGAATCGGGAATGGACCTGCGGCTCGGAAACGATCTCTACGATAGCTTTAAGAAGTATCAGTCGCTCCTGATCGAGGAGTTCGACAAGATGGCGGAAGAGTTTCACTTCGAAGTGATCGATGCCAGACAATCGCCGGATGAGATTCAGGAAGAACTGCGCAACAAGATTCAGCCGCTGCTGACGACAAGACTACGAAGCCCTAAACTGCCATCCGACCACCTGATCCATCCGGCCTAAGAAGTTGAGTCGATCTGGTTCATTTGGTTGGTCTGGTCTATCCGGTTCAACAAAATAAACAAGACAAACCAAACAGACCAGATGAACCATCCCCCTCAGACTTTGGTCTTCAGCCTTCCCATCGCCCGCAACTGCCCCGGCGTCAACCACCAACGAAGCAGACCTCGACCTGGCTTCACCGGAATCGACAGCTCGATCAAACAGGCCCCGGCCTTCTTCAGAGGAAACGAGTCGGACGCTCGCCCGGATAGAAGGACACCGGCGGCCATGCCCAACTGCGGTTCATGCCCCACACAGATTACACAGGACTCCGATGAACAACTTTTCAGCAGGCGAAGCAGGTCTGTCGGAGAGGCCTCAGGCAAGAGCTCATCGCGTAATTCCATGAGCGAGGGCCTCGCCAGGAGATCATGCAGCAACTGCGCCGTTTCAACCGCACGTCTGGCAGGACTCGCATAGATCACGGTCGGACGCACAGCCAATCGCCGAAGCCCCGCGGCCACCTGACGGACTCGGCGTTTGCCCTCTTCTGTCAAGGGACGGTCGGCATCCTTCCCGTCCCATTCCTCTCGGTCAACTGCGATACCATGTCGAACGAACAGACAATCCATCGTAACTCCACCATAGTTCAATGCCGAGCCAGCCCCAGTCTACCGAAGCAGTGGGTCAGTTTGTCTAGCCCGCATTATTCATGAGCACTTCTACTGCAATCGCGGATTCGCGGCTACGACAAGCCTTCGGCGGGCAGGCTCGCCGTTCGTTCCCTCGACGTACTGTTCAAGTACGCCTCGGGCTCTCACGGCTCCGCGTGCCCGT
>JAUXQT010000098.1 GCA_030682135.1 Nitrospirota bacterium
ACCATCCGCTCCGATTCCCCCAACCACATATTCAGAATCTCAGGCCCCTTGATGTGGAGGAACGCCCCGCGAGTCACCGGCGGCTTGTCCCCCTTCGCACCGGCTGTCGCCTGGATCGACGCTCCCACCAGCTTCGAAAGACTGGCAGCTGCCGCCTGCCCGATCAGGGTCTTTCCGCAGCCTGGCGGGCCATACAATAAAAAACCCTTCGGTTGCGTAAACTTGAACCGCTGAAAGGTGTCCGCATGGAGCAGGGGATATTCGATGGCCTTCTTAATGGCCGCGATGGCTTCCGTTTGTCCGCCGATCTGCTCCCAGGTCACAGTAGGCACTTCGTCGAGGAGGTGAGACTTGGCTTTCCGATCCTCCATCTTTTCGATCGCCACATGGAGGCTGGGATCGATGCGCACCTCATCGCCGGCCTTCAAATCTACACCGGCAAGGTCGCTCGACCGCTGAAGAATCAAGACCTGCCGCCCCATCTCATGCTCAAAACGAAGCCGCCCGTCCCCCAGCACTTCCGCCACTTTGAATACCGGCCCATTGCGGTCATACCCCAGGACCTTGATCACCGCATAGGCATCGTTGACCAATATCTGAGCACCGATCTTCAATTCGGCAGCCTGCACCCGCGGGTCGACCGACGCATAATACTCCGCGCCTCCTACCAGGATGCGCGCAAGGCCTTCACCCGGGACTTCGAGCAGGGTACCGACACGATTGGCCGGTGCCGTCAGCTTGGCGATGACGTCGGCCACTTTTTTCAGCTCGACGTCCCGTTGCTGCTGCGCCGCTTGCCCAAGGATCATGGTATGGCGCAGTTTGTAGAGAATCTTCTGGCGGGGATCACTGTCGGGAAACAACGCGAGACATTCTTCTAAAAGTTCAAGTGGATCGGATCCCACACCCTTCGCGGGACTCGCAACATCCTCTGTCTTCCCCTTGGGCTCCGGGTCCTGTGGCTTACTCGATCGGCGATCGCTCATCAGTGGTCCTCCATACCGAACAGATTCATGATCCTAGCATAGCCGCCGTTCGGATTACCGCTTATCACTGCCGCTCAATTGACGGCTTGGAGGGTCACGGAGACGCGTTCCCGATTGGTTCCTCGCAGGATCTCGAGCGATACCTGGTCGTTGACCTTGTGCCGTTCCATGACATCCATCAGTTCGTCCAGGGTTCCAACTGGCTTGCCGTCGACTGCCGTGATGATGTCGCCCAATTCCACCCGACCGATGGCGGTTTCACGCGCCCCCTTCAGCCCGGCCAGCTCCGCGCCGCTCCCACGCGACACCTTCCCGATAATCAGCCCCTTGATGCCCCACCGCTTCGCCATCGCATCGGGAACGAGAGAGACCCCGAGCCCAGGACGGATGAGTTTGCCATGTTTGATCAACTCCGGGACGATGCGATTGACCGTGTCGACCGGCACCGCAAAGCCGATTCCTGCGAAGGCTCCGCTGGGGCTCATAATCTGGGTGTTCACGCCGATCAATCGACCGGCGCTATCGAGGAGCGGCCCGCCTGAGTTGCCCGGATTGATGGCGGCGTCGGTTTGAATGACCCCTTCGATCGTCCTGTTTGACAAAGACTTGATCGTCCGGCCCAACGCACTCACGACACCGGTCGTCAGCGTATGATCGAGACCGAACGGATTCCCGATCGCCAGGACTTTCTGTCCGACACGTAAATCCTGCGACATCCCGACGGTGAGGGGCGACAGCGTCTCTTCCGGTGCACGAATCTGCAGCACCGCCACATCGTGATCGGGGTCGGCGCCGATGAGCGTGGCCTTATGCTCCGTCCGGTCTGCCAAGGTCACCGTGATCGAGTTCGCCCCGTAAACGACATGAAAATTAGTGACGATGTGCCCCTGCTTATTCCAGACGAATCCCGTTCCGGAACCTTGTGGGGTTTCAAAAAGATTGAACGACCAGGGGTCTCGTTGAATCGCGGTGTTGGCGATGAAGACCACGGATTTCGTCGCCCGCTCGAACACAGCCATGGTGGCCCGTTCATCCGCGCCCAACTCGGCTGGCAAGGGGGCTACCACGCGCGGCTTGCCTTCAGGCCCGTCGTAGGACCCGCCCAGCGGCTTCCCCCACTCCGCCATCGACAGGGCAGGCCAGAGGCTGGCGAGCAAGATTCCCGAGATCACAACTCGCCCCTGCATCGCCATCATTCACCCATGATCTGGATAATGAGTTCCCTGGTGCGAGGCTTGGTGTCAAAATCGACGAGGACGACCTGTTGCCAGGTCCCCAGCAACATCGCCCCGTCCAGGAATGGAATGGTAACCGACGGCCCCTGCAGTTGACCTCGCAGATGACTGTGCCCGTTGTCCTCCCCGGCATTTCTCGTATTGTGCTGCCAGGCCGGATCGGCCGGTACCGCTCGATCCCAGAATGCTTTCGTATCGGCCCTGATCCCCGGTTCATCTTCAATGATCATCACCGACGCCGTCGTGTGCTTCACAAACACCGTTACGATCCCAGCCAGCAACTTCGCGCCAGCAAGGGCGTCGGCCACGGCTTTCGTCAGATTTTCGACCTGGCTGTTCCCCTGCATGGGAAGACGCAAGGAGACCGTTTTCACCGCCATATTATGCCTCCATCGCCCGGAGGGCTCGTCGCTCGCCGCTCGTGAAGGCACAGCCGCGAGCCTCCTCCAGAATTGCATCGAACTCGCCTTGCGCCGTCAATCGGCGTAACGCCTCCATCACCGCACTGCTTACAATGCCCTCCGCCCGCAACGTCTCCAAATAGGCAAAGGCATCGATCAACGTTTCCTTGTTCCGCACATAATAGTCTCTGCCGCGCCGCTGATTGCTGTAGGCTTCAAATTGCTCGCAGGCGACGAGAATCTCCGCCAACTGCCGCACCCAGGGCTTGGCTGCCGCCAGTTTCTCGGGGTAGTAATAATAGAGCATCACCTGCTGCATCCAAGGCACCCAGGTCACCCCCATCTGCTTGATGGCAGGCCGAACCGTCCGTAGCCGGCGGGCCAGCCGCCGCGCATAGCCCAGCCTCATCTCGACCTGCTCCTTCGCCCACGCGGTCATCGGGATGCCGTCGGCTTCAAGATCCCGTCCATAACAACGGAGAAAGGCCTCCGTCTCGCGTCCGTAGGACGTGTATTGATGGACCGCTCTCCATTCCCGCGGTCTCGTCGGAATTCCCCGCTCCTTGGCCCAGGACCAGATCTTCCCGAAGAGTTGGCGATCGAGCCCGGCACGGCCCAGGTCATGTAACAGACAGGCGATCTGATATTGGCGGACCCGCTCAGGCCCATGGCCCATGGCCGCAGCGACCGCGGCGCACATCCTCGCCGTTCGAATGGCATGCGGCCGATCGTACCCGCGAATGATCCGGCCAGGATGCAGCGGATGCGGGTAGTCGTAGAGCGCCATGAGCGGCGTGACAAGAGCGCGGGGAACCAAGAGCGGAGCGCGTCGTGAAATGGATGTCATGTGTGGTGACGTGGAAGGGTTGAGCGCAACGGATACTTCCGCGAGGATAGCGTTCGTGGAAAGAGCCTGTCAAGGCGCGCAGGGCAACAAAGGCTCGCCCAACGCCGCGATCTTTGTTATGCTCAGCCCAGATACGCGCGCGGCGCGGCGCACAATCCGGGGAAGCAACCATGTCGAGACGCAGGGCAATCTGGCAGGTAAGTTTTGCAGCGATTCTCCTCTGTCTATCCTGGCCACTGGCGCCGACCTGCCAGGCCAGCCCGCTGGATCAACTCACCGATTTGACCGACAAGGCCGCCGTCATCATCACCCTCAAGGGCCGGGATAACTTCAACAGCGAATATCGCTATGATGTGAGCGTCAAAAACCTCTCTGCCGACACACTCATCAGCGATTCCCTCTTCATCCTCCTCGACAAGGTGACCAACATCGGTGGGGAATCCAGGGAAAACCTGACCAGCGAGACTCTTCTAAGCCGAATGGAAGTTCTGGGTCAGGATGGAGAAACCCGGGAAGGGAAACCCTATTTCCAGATCCCTGCCGGATCGTCACCGGATCTGGCTCCCCACGGGCAGACCCTTCCCGCCAACGTACGCCTCCGCAATAAAGATTACATGATCGTCTTCACTCCCTCGTTCAAGGTATTTGGACTCAAACGACCGCCTCCTGAGCCGAAACAGCCCCAGGCTGCCCAGGATCAGCCGGGCACGAGTCCGACAACAGCCAGCCGTAATTCCGTCGACAAGCTGATTCAACTGCTCATTAAAAAAGGTGTGGTCACAGAAGAGGAATGGCGGAAGGCCAGCCAGCCATGACCAACCCTACGTGCAAAGCCTGCCAAGGCACCTGGCCCAGAGAAGACCATTTCATCGCGGATCTCGGCCTCGCCAAGGCCTATCTGCATCAGGATCAATTCTTCCTTGGCTGGACCGTCATCGTCTTCAAACGCCATGCAACAGAGCTCTTTCACCTGGCCCCCACGGAACGCATTATGCTGATGGAGGAAGTGAACCTCGTCGCCAAAGTTGTCGCGCAGGTCTATGAGGCCAAGAAGATCAATTACGAACTCCTCGGCAATCAACTCCCCCACATCCACTGGCATGTGATTCCCAGGCTGCCCACCGACCCGGCCCCGCTTGAGCCGGTCTGGCGAGTCACGCATGACATCGCACCGTTGACGCCGCCAGACTTGCAGCAGCAGATCCATCGGATTCAGACAGAGCTCAGACGTTCACCGGGTCTGCCCACGCCGGATCTCCCCTAGCAGGTTGTTGACAAACTACTACGCCACTGCAGAAATGCGCATGTCAGAAGTCGTCGCAGGCTGTTCAGAAAGGCCGTCCAGCAAGGCCGCAGCAAGCGGAGAGGCGAAGCGTACTCTCGGCAGTACGTTGAGCCTCTGCGCGCCGCGAGAACGCCGCTGGCGGCCTTTATCAACAGCCTGCTTTGCGTGGCGGCAGGGCAGGAGCTATTCCCACTCATTCCGATACGTTATACTATCGACCTCGTCACCGCAGCTGGAGGACCGCACGATTCCATGAAGCGCCGATTGGTTCTCGCGATCCTCTTCCTTGCATCCTGCGCCTGGCTTCACTCAATCGATTCGTCGTTGGCGGAGACGCCTGACAATCAAACGCCACCGGCTTCGACGGAACCACCCTCGGCAGCATCGCCTCTCCATCTTCCAGAATTGCAGCCTCACGATCGAGACGATGCCGTCAGTCTGCTGGGGGAACTGCGTGGAATCGTCAGCCTGTCTCCGCAGAGCCCTGACGACCGGCTCAAGCTGGCCGAGGCACTCTATCGGATCGGCGATCTGGATACCGCAATCGACGAATGCCGCATCGCCATTGCGCTGAAGCCCGATCATGCCCTGGCGCATCTCCAGCTCGGCAGAGCCTTGATGGCCAAACAAGACTGGCGCGCATCGGTGATGGAATTGAAGGAAGCGGCCAGACTCAATCCGGAATTGACGCAAGCCCACTACAACCTCGGCACCGCCTACTACACCACCGGCAATATCAAAGGAGCGATTCAGTCGTACCAGCAAGCGCTGGAGCTGCAGCCCTCCTTTCCCGACGCCCGCTACCGCCTGGCACTCGTGCTCAAGTTAGCCAAGCGAGACCAGGAGTCCGCGCAATTCATGGAAGAAGCGGCCGCGAACGGCATCCCGCAGGCGCAGTTCTTTCTTGGCAATGCCTATCGCGCAGGCCAGGGAGTGACTAAGAGCGGAACGCTCGCCGTCTATTGGTGGACCAACGCGGCAGAATTCGGACATCAACCGGCTGCGTCCACCTTGTCCATCCTTCGCCGCCAAGCCCTCTCGCCGGTCCAGCCTGAACAGAACCGCCTCGACGCCTTGAAGGCCTTTCAAGGCTATCGGGAAAAGATCTGGGAGAACTTCCCCGACCTCGCGCGCAACGGCGACAGCGAGACGCTAGGGACAACGTTGCTCAAGCAGAATCGAACGGACCATGCCGTCCCGGTACTGCTCCAAGAATGTTATGCCCCCAGCGATATGGCGCAGACAGAACTCGCCCGGCTCTATGAGACGGGATGGGAACCATCCCTGCCTCCCTTCGACAAGAAAATCCTGGCCTGCTTCGAAGCCACGGCAGGCGAGGGATTCGGACCGGCCAAGAAAATTCTGGCTCGTATCTACGGCAAGGGCCTCGGCATGAAACCCGACAGACAGAAAGCGATCACAGCCGTTCGAGGTTTGCCCAAGCAGGACGTCAAAGCGGTGTTGGACGAACTCTCTTTGCAGCCATAGTATTCCGAGGAATAACTAGACTGGGCAGAGCGCGAGTTTGATAGCCCAGACCACAGAACAACAGGAGAAGCGCTGACAGGATGCTCAAACAGGCCGTCCAGCAAGGCCGCAGCAAGCGATGATCCGAGGCGTACCCTTGAGGGTACGTTGAGGGTCTGAGCGATGCGAGAACGCTGCTGGCGGACTGTTTCAGCATCCTGCTAGACACCCAGTGCCATGCCAGACTTCGCTCAATCATGGCGCCTCTTTCTCCAGTCAGTCTGGCTCCAAGCCGGCGCCATGGGATTGGGCGCGACGGTTCTGGCGCTCAGCCTCGGGGCCCTCGCTCCTGCGACATTCACCGCACTCGACTGGACGGCCTACGATACCTGGCTCCGGCACCGCGCGCCCATTCCGGTGAGTTCTGCTCTCCTCCTCATCACGCGCGATCACGCCAGCGAAACGAAGTTTGGAACAGGCCCATGGGATCGGGCGGTCCTCGCCCGCTTCATCACCGCCGCACACAACAGCGGAGCGAAAGCGATCGGTCTGGACCATCGCATCGCGCTGCCTAGCCAGGCACAGCTCGGAGGCGCCGCCAGCGACGCGTTGCTCCTGGAAGCCACCAGAACTGCTGGGCCTGTCGTCTATCCCTATGAGACCGAGTCGCCGCTCGCCTCGGAGGCAATGGTCCTCAGCCACCTTCTGGTTTCCCCAAGCCAGGACCACGTCACACGCACAGTGCCGCTGTCGACAGAACTGGGCACAGCATCTGTTCCAGCATTCGGACTGGCGCTCTATAAGCTGGCACAGCCCCAGGCGAGCCAGACCGGCACCATCGCCCTCGTGAACTATGCAGGAGACGGCTCCTTGGGAAACTTGCCCATCCTGTCATTCGCCGCCCTCTGGGAGGCCCTGGAAGCCCATCACGATGAACAGCTCGAGAGCTGGTTCACACACAAAGTCGTCGTCTTCCTCCCCGATCCGACACCGGCAGCCACGTGGCTCTTGCCGACGGGCCAGTCCGTCTCCGGAGCTGCGATCCACCTCCATCTGCTCAACATGCTCTTGACCGATAACCGGGTCTGTCGGCTTGGCCCGCTGAACAGCGGCCTCGTCACCCTCCTGCTCGCAAGCCTCGTGACCTGGTTTCTGCTGCATACAGGTGGATCACGGTCCTTCCTCTTCGCAGGAGCCGTCGTCCTCGTCTACGGATGCCTGCTGGTGTCGGCATTGGCCCTCGCGCATCTGGTGCTTCCCCTGGCCCTGCCGCTCAGTGCCTTGGCCCTTGTGTTCGTCGGCGCTACCATCTGGACTCATCTCACGGCAGGCCAGCGGATGGTCCTCCTCGAACGGGACATGCTGCGCGTCCAGCAGGAAGCCGTGGCAGTTCGCGAGGCCCTGGTCCTGCGTGAGAACCGGGCCGAAGCGCTGCAAGAGGACCTGGACCAGGCACGAGCCGCCGTCGCCCAGTCGACCGGCCTGCAGCAAGACCTTTCACGCTCCGCAGAAACCTTGCGAACAGAATTGGCCGATGTGCAGGCGCAGGAAGAAGCAGCCAGGCAACAACTACAGGACTTGGGCCGTGAGTTGGCAGGGCTGCGCGCCGTCACCGAGAGCAGCAGCAAGCTGGGGGATGCAGAACTGGAACAACTGCGCGACGAATGCCGCAGACTCGGCATCGTCACGCAAAACCACCATCTGCTCGGGCTCTTCCGCGATCTGAAGAAAGGCGCCAAGTCTCAGTTGCCCGCCCTTTTGCTGGGTGAGGCAGGCACGGGCAAAGAACTCTTCGCGCGCGCGATCCATCTGCTGAGCCCAAGATCCGGCAAGCCCTTCATCGCCGTCAACATGGCGGCCATCTCACCGGAGCTCTTCGAGAGCGAACTGTTCGGCCATGTGCGCGGCAGCTTCACCGGCGCGACGATGGATCGTCGCGGGTACTTCGAGCTGGCGCATCACGGTACGCTCTTTCTCGATGAGATCGGCGACCTGCGCTTGGAACATCAGGGCAAGTTGCTGCGCGTGCTCCAAGAAAAAACCTTCTATCGCGTCGGCGCGACAACACCGACGACGGTCGATGTCCGCGTAGTGGCGGCGACCAATCGCGATCTACAGCGAGGAGTGTCCGAAGGCTGGTTCCGCGAAGATTTGTATTTCAGACTGAAGGGTTTGGTGTTTCGGCTCCCGCCATTACAGGACCGGCAAGACGATATCGGCCTACTGGCTGAACATTACCTGACCGGCCAAGCCCTGCAACTAGGACGGGAAGCCCCGAAGCTCACGCAGGAGGCGCTCGACGCGCTGCGGCAGCATGAGTGGACAGGCAATGTCCGCGAACTCCGCCAATGTCTCGAACAGGCAGTCGCACTCGCCGAGCGGCCCTTGCTGACGAAGCACGATCTTCGATTGCAGCCTCCAACGTCCACCACATCGTCAGATCGCGCGCGCACACCAAAAATATTGCCGGAGCCAGCCGGCGATGCCGCCGTACTCGATTGCCTGCGCCTCAATGGCTTCGACATGCAGGCGACCGCCAAGGCCCTTGGATGGGACAGGAGCACGGTGACGCAGCGGCTCAAGGGACTGTGCTTCCAGGCGCTGGTCGACACAAGCGGCGACAAAGCCCAGGCTGCGGCAACCTTGGCGGGCGATCCCTCCCTCACGAGAACGGTCGAACTCAAACTGATGGACTACCACGATCACCTCCTGGCCACGATTCAACCATTCGCGACGGTGGAGGAGGCAATGGCCGACTGCAAGAGGCGCTTCAAGAACCTGCCGGACCGGCATTTCAAGTCGGTGGAGACATTGGTCCGACAGCACTTTTGTGCTAATCCGGCAGATCAAACCGGATAGGCGAACGGTTCCCAGCCTCCCAGATAGGGGACCCTCTGTTTGAGCAAAAGTTGACACTTGTCAGAGAAAGAGAGGAAACACATCAGCACATCGGCTAAGTTAAGCAGCTTTCCCCGATGCGGTCTTGGCTCGCACCAAAAGATCGACCTCGCAATCCAGGACATGCAGCAAGGACAAGAGTTGGTCGACCGACTTGCGGTAGTTCGTCTGATCGAGCAGACGATAGAACTGCGTGGCTGAAGTTCCAAGACGTCTGATCATTTCACGCTTCGACAGGGGAATCGCCTCGACTCGCCTCTGCGCCTCGATCGTCAGCTTATACAGCAGCGTATCCCGCAGATAGTGCGGGTCCTGGTTGTATTCCAACACCTGCTCACCGTGGACCGTTCCTTCCTTGCCCGACTCCAACACATAGGTAAACCCTTCGCTCCCAAGCTCTTTATCGACAAAGACCCGGGCAATCGGATCGGCGGCACTGGGTTGAGGCTCGACTTTCGAGTAGGGAAGCTGGAACAGCTTCTTCGATGCCTTCACAAGGAACGATCTTTTACGATTGTTGTGTGTAACAGATTGGATCTTCATAGCGGCGCAGTTAGACCGTTGTGTCACTGATCTCGATGATTGCTTCGCCTGCCCCGAGAAGAGTGACTACTGAAGGCCAAGCCTGCGTGAGTATCGTCTTCAGCTTTGCATTCGATGTGTTCCCGCAAGTGACCCATAAGATCTGCGGCGGCGAACCGAGGTGGATAGCGAGATCGACCAAATCGCGGTCTTTCGTCAGCACAACGGCTCGCGCCTCGCGCGCGGCAAGAAAGATATTGCGATCTGTTGCGTCGCGCAATCCCAAGTCCTTGACCGGCAAAGCCTCAACGCCGTATGCCGCACTAAACCATTGAGCGATATCAGGAGAAATCTGCGCGTCGAGCCAGATCTTCACGCAGCGAGGATTGGGTGATTGAGCCGACTACTGGCAAAGCGAAGGCAAGCCGAGATGTCTTCCGCTTCGAGGTCCGGCAGTTCCTTGAGGACTTGCTGCTGAGTGAGTCCTGTTGCGAGCAGGTCCAGGACGTCGATCACCCGAATCCGCATACCACGGATACAGGGACGCCCTCCGCACTGTGCAGGATTGACGGTAATACGTTCTGCGAGTTCAGCCATAATGAGAACCTCCTGAGCAGATCCCCAGCCTAGATACTGACAGATCCCAAGGCCGAGGGCCAAGTCTACTGAAAATCCTGTCGTATATCTAGCACCTAGGCCCCTTCCTCCATTCCTCCGTTTACTGACAGGTTGGGTCGACGGAGGCGGGATCGAAGGCGTCGTCGCGCACGTCCAGGATGAGTTCATAGGGTGCCATGGGCGAGAAATTCGAGCGCAGGGCCACAGACTTCCCGACCACATTGGCTTGAACGCTCCGCTCGATAAACGTCGCCAGGCGGAGCAGATCAGCCACCGGGCCACCGATCCACTGCTCGGTAATTTCCGGTTGATGCGAGGTGCCGATTTCGAGATTCATCGCCGGTCCGAACTGGGCATATTCCGACAACCGATCGTTCGCCGGATTGGACCCGTAGGCGCGGAGCTCAGCCGCGAACTTCCGCAACCCCGCCACCGAGCCGACAATGCGCCATTCCTTCGCCGCATCGTTCTTCCCGCAATAAAACCCCAACTCGCGCCAAGCTTTGCGCGTCGACTCACTTGCCATGACGTTACTCCTTTTGTCGGATGCTGAAAAAGTCCGCCAGCGTTGGGAACGCTGAACGGTGAGCGGTGAACAATGAGCAAAGAAACCCTTCTCACTTCCGCGTTCATCGTTCAAAGTTCATAGTTACTCACTCGCTGCGGCCTTGCTGTACGAACTTTTTGAGCATCCTACGGGAGGAATCTCTTCTTGTTCAAGGCATGCGGCAAGAATATCTTGGCATACCAACACCCCACCAAACCTGGATCAAGAAACAACTCCCACCCCCTTGTCATGGCCCCGGGACAGACAGCAGGCTACTGCCGACAGGTTGAAAATCCGAGCGACGTCGACAGCATCCCCGGCAGCGACACCGCGCCACCCTCCGTCCAGAATCTGCGAAACAGGATTTCAGAATGCGGCATGGTGAACTCGGTGCAGACCGTGCGTTGCACCGCATCCTTGTTTTGCAGCAGGTTGCCCCAACTGCGGAAGTTCATCGGACCGCGCTGGGCGAAGTGGCAGGACGAGCAATACGGTTCGATCACCTGTTTGTACAATCCAGGCTGCTGGCTCCAACCGGTGGGCACGGCTGCATCATCGGCGGCCGTGCCCGGCGTGTTGGGCGCACCCTGATACATCGCATTGATCTGATCGCCAATGGCCGGCGCCGGATTCGACTGCAGGATGATCTGGTTGATGCGCCGGATCTGTTCTTCTTGCCTATTCCGCGTGCTTGTAGAAAGCTGGAGCCGCCCCGGCACCACCGGCAGCAGGCTGGCGCCCACCACCAGCTTGGTCACCGGGTTGTAGGTCCCGCCGTGGCAGCTCAGGCAGGCGTGCGGCACCCCCTTGCGGCCCTGGCTGTCGAGCTCCGAGCCGGTGCTCAGAAGAGCGTGTTTCGCGTAATTGAACTCAATGTCAGTGGCGCCTGTCCACCTCTCCCCATTTCTGAGCGGCGACCCGTCTTCGTCCGGCAACTCGCCGCCCGCCCATTCCCAACTGCCGAAGAACGCCTTGTCATCTTCCATGATGATGAGGCTCAGGGATTTCGGGATTCGAGAGCTGCTATAGCTGGTGGCCCAACACACCGTGCTGCCGTTCTTGCGCGGCGTACAGTTCACGCGGCGCTCAACGCCCAGGTCGAAGTTGTTTTTGAATTCTGCAATAGGCCATTCCGGCTCGACGCCAGCCAGCCACCCGTTCGCAAGCAGCCAAGCGGCTTCCCAGTTTGCCCCGGAAGTCAGGATGAATCCGGCCGCGGTGCACAGGCTGCCTGGCAGCAACGCATCGGCGCAGCGGGTGCGGTAATGCGCCTGCGACTCGGCATGACTGCCGGGGCCATTGTTCTTACTCAGAAACGGCACGCGCGGTGTCGGCAAGCCGACATTCGTCGAACCTTGTGTGGTCACCGACGGCCAGCTGTCCCTTGCAGTCAGGTTGCCGCCGGGCTCATAGACTGAATTGACGGTCCATTTCCTTACGCTGGTATTCAAGCGCGGGCTACGCCACTCTGTCGCGTTGCGCACGACAACCGGTCCGTTAAGTCCGTAGCTGGAGGTGATCTGGTAGCTCGTCACGCCCGGCACCTCTGGCCAGCTCAGGATGACGCTGCCGTCAGCCTGTACGCTCGCGCTCAGGCTTGCCGGATCTCGGGGCAGCGGCGGCGTGAACGTCGCATCCTTGCTGCCTGTCAGGCCGCGCGCATCGGTCAACGTCACGCGGTAGGTCACCGCGCGGCCCGGTGTCAGCGGCCCGGGATCGTGGGCATTCAACGCATCGGGCGATGCAACGGTCAACCGCACCGGTGCCGCGTTCGGCGCCAGCCGTTCAACCGTCACGGTTGGTCCAGCGGCCGGTGCTTGCGCTGGCTGCCTTCGTCTCGCGTTCGGCGCGGCAGCTCCCGGCGACGCGTTCAGGATGGCCGCCGTTGGCATGGTCCAGCTCACCAAGGCCGTTGTCGGTGTGCCGCTGACTTGCACCGTCGCCGGCCCGGCATCCGGTGCACCGATAGCCTGCTTGCCCGGAACAGGCACAGGCGTTGCGGGCGTGCCGGGTTTCGCCATCAGGCCGGTCGCGGAGAGCAGGTACTTGAATGCCGCGGTGCGATCCTGGTCGACGAGATTCTCGAACGTAAAGCCGACGTAGATGATGCGTCCGCGGCCGTAGCGAGAGGCGGTCGCGACCGGGGTCGGCTGACCCATTTTTTTCGCACCGTTGAGCACGGCGGTAAACACCACGGTGGCGCCGTCAGGATTCACGGTGCTGAATTGAGACTCCACCGCCGCGCTGCCTTTGCCGACCGTGAATTGCGCACCGTCGGATGCGGTGACCGTGCTGGATTCAAAGCGCTGGGCGAGGCCCTTTCCACCGCGAATCCCGAGGACCTCGGACAGGAACGGCCAGGTTGAATTCTCCCAGGTGCCGCCAGCATCGAGCACTTTGCTTACATAGCCGGGGGAGACAAGAACGACCACGCCGCCGGTCTCTTCAAGGTAGCGGCGCACGGTTTTCTCATCCTCGATGCTCAGCACGGCCGAGTTGTCGGGATTGCCCCCATAGGACGCTCCCGTATACCAGAGGATCAGCGAAAACTTGCGCAGCCGGTCCAGGTCCGGACCATTCGAATTGGGCTTGACGGTCTCAAGTGCCCAAGCCGCCACATCCCCGCCCACGGCCTCGGACACGAGCTGGCGGAAGATCCGGTCGGAAATGGAGAGACGGCTGTCGCCCGGCATGTTGTTGTTGTCCGAAAGATCGTCGTCGACCAAGAGGATGCGCAGCCCCCCAGCCGCAGTCGGAAAAGGCAGGCTCGCGAGCGTTGGCGAAGGTCGCCTTTCGGGGGGATCCACGGCAGAGACAGCAGCGGGAAGACCGATGACGAAAAGTAGAAGCGAGAGCAGCCGTAGGACTTTCATGTAAACCCCTTTAGTGTATCGCCTGCAGTACAGTAGGCCGCGTGACTCACGCGCCAAGAACGATGATATTAACTGCACATGCCGGAATATCCAACTTAAGGGGTCCGACTAGCTTTATTTCTCCGCACGTTCCTCCTCTACCCGGATGCTAAAAAAGTCCACTAGATGAAAAACGATGAACGATGAGCATGGGAATCCTCGCACTTCAGCATTCTGCGTTCATCGTTCAGCATTCATAGTTTAGTTGTTCACTCGCTGCGGCCTTGCTGGACGGACTTTTTGAGCATCCGACGAGTCAAGAAAATGCTTCCGGCCCATTTTGAGCTTCCATCCCAGAAACTATGCGGCAGTCAACGGAGCAATGCGATTGATCGTATCCTTGATGCTCCGCGCAGCTTCCCACAGGTCCACCGCGCGCTGGGCATTCAACCAGAACTCAGGACTATTGCCGAATAAGCGCGAGAGCCGCAACGCCATCTCAGGACTGATTGCACGCCGCTCCCGCAGCAACTCATTCACCGTCTGCCGAGACACTCGAAGAGATTTGGCAAAACCGGACACGGTCAAGCCAAACTCCGGCAAGAAATCCTCTCGCAACATCACGCCAGGATGAGTGGGCCGGACCTTACGCACGCGCTTGCTGGGGATGCTCATCACGCGCCTCTCATCAAGGTTCTGAAATTTAAGGGGCCTGCCCCTTTGTGTTGCCTGTCGCTCAGACATTCACTGGCAGAAGCTGAAACACCCGTGCGAGTTGACTCGCTCGTTTCAAATCTCCACCTCGCAGCGCTTTGCGCACATCATCCAGTTTCTGCGCATCCGATAGCGAGAGGTACGGAGACCATCCGGTATCCGTGTCAATTAAGTCCACTTCAACCTCAGCGGCGTATCGCCCCTCATGAACTAACTTTGTATGGTGGTGGCTGCTCATGATTGCCTCCTCAAAAAGTCTTCGCTCCAACGTGCCGGATCTGGCCGGTACGCCGTCACCAGGACAGCTGGTGATGATGCATTCTTGGGAATGCCCCATACCACATGAACGGGCTGCTCCCGTCCATCCTGTTGAAGCACAAGCACACAAGGGCCTTTGTGGTAATCGGGGTAATCTTCCACAACGACTGCAGCTGCAAGGCCGCCCAGAAGATCATCGACGAACAAGTTATCGTCTGCCAGCTCGTCATACCCATGATCCGAGATCTGCACCTCCCGTAGGGTAACCAGCTCACGAATCCGCTCAAGCGTTCGGCTCATCATACCTCGGGACGAGACACATCACGGCTCTCAGAAATGCCATCGTATATGCGGCATCCCATCTATTCAAGGGGCGGTTTCAAGTTCCAAGTGCAACGGGTGAATGATGGCGCAGTTGCGCATAAACTTCCAGGGGCGTGGCAAAATCGAGGCATTTCCTCGGGCGCGTGTTCAACCGATGCGCGATGGCATTCAGCTCACGCTGGGTATAG
>JAUXQT010000099.1 GCA_030682135.1 Nitrospirota bacterium
GGCTCAGCCATCACCATCGGCGGTAAGCCCTCCGACCAGACAAGGTCCACTAAAATTGGGGATCTATGTTATGCCGACGGGATTTCTTCACCATGAATTCGAGTGGACCGATGCCGATCGGGAGTCCCTGCTGGCCTGGACCAACGAATTACAACGCGACCACCTCATCAGCGGCGCCTCCTTCCTCCACATCGCGTCGATCAAGGGAAACCAATTCGTACAGTTACGCGAATCCGCGATACGACAGGGCATAGACCTCCTGCTCATCGTGGATGGCGCCGCGACCGTCGATCGTTATAACAACTACAAGGGCCCCTTATTGTACTGGACAATCCTCGGGGCCTACCTTGCCAACGGCACCCACAGCGATGCCCTCTGTCTCGTGCGAGCGGCCTTGTGGGATGTGCGTGGAGAAACCAAGCTGGCACAGGAAGAGGCGCAGGGATCGTCGAAGCTCGTCGGGCCCGCCACACGAGTGGATGATCGCGATGGAGTCACCGCAGCACGCCGACAGGCGCTGACCGCACTGATGAGCAGACTGCGGGAATATTTTGCAAGGACCGGCAGCGGATATTGACCGTGAAGGACATAACTGCCGCGTCTCACAACCCGTTGACGAAGGGAACTGGTGTGGCCCTCTCCCCTCGTCAGGTCAAGAGTGTATTAGGCTCCGCTCTCTCTGACAGCAGCTAGGTGTTTGACGGCTTCACGCACGGCCGTTCTGGCTTTGATCGCCGGATTCAAACTCGCCCCCGGATCCACCCTGTCCCCCAATTCCGCAACCCGTCGGCATTGCTTGATCGCCTCCAATAGGTAGGGCTGGGCTTCTTTGCCATGCGGATCGGTCGGAGGAAGGGACTTGAGGATTGTTTCTGCATGTTTACTGACCTCACCACAATGGTGGACGATCGCTTTGGTATCCCCCATCCCCCCGTGCGCCACCATTTCCTCGACGTCCTTGATCAAACCATCCGCTTCTTCTTGCAGCTTCGGTCTTGGGAGCTCGGACGCCAGGGAGACCTCCCCGGTCACAAGCGGTGGAAGCCATGTGGGAGATACAGCCCCCAACAGCATGGCGGCGATCATCCCTACGTTGAGAGTCGGAATCGACCGTACCTTCACCATCCTAATACCGTCCCTTCGGCTCTGCCAACGTTGTGGTCAATGTACGATAGAGACGATGAAACTCGTCTGTCGTGAGATCGGGGCTCTGCAGTTGCGCAAGAGCGGCTTGGTTGATGGGAAACTCGACCGTGTCGTCGTAATTCGATGAGGCAATGGTCACAAAGCGAGGAGGAAAGAGCCGTTCAGGCAAGAGAATCCCTACGCCCAGATTGTACTTGAGAGCCAAACGAATCACTTCCCTGGCCCGCTCGGCCGGCACGTCCCGACCTAGGCCGATGTTCTGCGGCGGCTGGCCCAATCTGGCAAACTGAAAGTGAACATTCGTCAACCCTGCTTGGGCGAATTCCTCCTGTAACGTAGCCACCTGGCTCTTATACTGCTTGGCCAGTACCACCTCGACCCGACTCACCGAGAGAGCCGGCCTGTCCTCGGCACAGAGGGCGGGCACAACCATCGTGGCGACAGAAACAGCGACCGCGAATGCATTCACATATCGATGCAGATTCATGGCTTATTTCCCCTCAAAGGTAAAGCCAACCGACATGGTCCCATTGTCAGCCACCGTGATCGCTTGTTCCTTCTCTCCAAGAGTCGGGTGCCAGGCCTTGATGCGATAGGACCCTGGTGGGAGATCTTTGATGGCAAAGGTCCCCTCCATTCCGGTGATGGCATAGTAGGGATTCTCCACGGCAAGCCCATGCCCCTGCATATAAGGGTGCATCCCGCATTGCATGGTGATGCCACGACGGTTCCCGGTCAACCGGACGATGTCGCTGGTCCCGGCCTTGGTCAGGGCAGGCCGGTGAAACATGATGAAAATGTGTTCCCGTTCCCGTTCATAAAACTGCAGGTCATGCGATACCGAATCCAAGTTGACCACGCTCAGCGGATGTTCATTTCTCATGACAGAGACGAACGGCACGAATTGACAGATATTCGCCTCGAGTTTTGTCTCCTGAAACTCGAAGGGCTTCCCCTTTTCCACCCCCTCGATGGTGACAATCACGTCTTTCAGTCCCTGCTGTTCGCCAACGGCCACTTCGCGAAGGAGCCGATAGCCGGATCCGTCTGAGAGGGCGCCGCAGTAGGCACGATCATAATACCGGCGAAGTTCAAATCGCGTCGGCTGCGGTTGCTCACCGACAAACCGCACGGTGCCCGTGACCGTAGCCCCGTTCGACACCGCTATTTCCTCGTAGGCTGATGCCGGAGCTGTATCCATCAAGGCGGCACTCAGAATCAGAGAACTGAAGAAACAGGTCGCGAAGCCACTTGCACGTCCTGACATATATACCACCCCTATAAAAATACATGGGGGAGCATGATGCTCCCCCATGGTCTGAGTGATGTTGACCGGCCGGAATCTCTATTGGAGGCGCCCCTGCGTATTGAGCAAGGACGCCACCAACTTGTTAGTTACTGCCCGCCCATCGAGGTCCGCGAGATACTCCCACCCCTATTTTCCTGATCCGCCGTCTTGACGGGCGGGACTTGAGGCGTCAATGGGAGAATGCGCTGATCCTCGACCGGAAGTACTTTGAAGAGGCCCCATTGCCCGGCATTCGCAAACGCCGGACGCTGGTTCTTCCACATATAGTCGCCGACGATTTTATTCGGTCCACCAGCGCCGCCTGTGAGATAGGCGTTGATAACCTCGGATCCGCCGAACTCCATGGTGCTGACCTGGTCGGCACCCTGCATGTACGGCTCGTGTGGCCACTCATGGCCATCCACGGTAAACAACTGCACCTGCTCGCTGAATGCCCCGAGCACGTGAACCGCCACCGGGTCTCCCACGTGCGCCTGCAAGAGCGGCGTGGAAGGCGTATCTCCGGCCTTCACGCAACTGAACACTTCGGAGATTTCACAGCCCTTTTCGATCCGCCAGGCGGTCGGCTCCGACCGGTAATTGACCGCCGTGATGCCGGCCACCTGCTGGATGTAGGGCATGAAGCTGACGCCCACGATGTTATCCTCGTCCTGGAACATCAACGAGAAATCGCGGTAGTTCTTCCGGTTATCATTGCCGGGAATCGTCCGATCCACGAGCACGTCGGCGCGCCAGCTGCTCTTCATCGTGATGTCGGTGCCGGTCACCGGGTCGCGGTAGCGCGATCCCTTCGGACCGACAATGATGGAACCAAACAGACCGTTCCGTGGATTCTCGACCACGTTACCCCAATCCTGAATGAGGGCGGCCAATTCTCCGTACTCCGGATGCGCGTAGTACGTGTAGGTCTTGCTCTGGCCAGGAGCGATCGTTTGATCGCCCGGATTGTTGCCGACATTGGCACCGAACGAATCTTTCGGATCGAACGCCATCATATCGACGTGGAATCCGGCTCGTTCCTTAGCCATCTCATTTTTCAGATTCACCTTTACGCAATCCCCAACGTTGACATGCAGGGTCAGCGGACTCGGCCTCAACTCCCCGGCCTTCACCCGACCCCGATCCTCGTCGAGTACGTACATCTTGCCCTGTTCGTTCCCGAAGACCATCTTCCGTTCGAGATCGACTTCCATCGTACCGGGTGTTCCTTCATGGTACCGGATGTTCTGATCGATCGCCGACACGTTGAAGCTCTTCACCGGCGCATCCGCCGGGCAGACCGACGGGGCAGACTTTTGAATCTGCTCGCGGCTCGGCAAGGGCTTCAGATCCCCTTGCAGTTCATCGAAAACCCGGAAGAGGCCCCAACTGCCTTCCGCAAAGTGCGAGGCACGGCCACTGTAATAGAGATAGTCGCCTGCCTGCTTTTGCGGACCACCGGCTGCTGGAATCGCCGGGTCGTAGCGCTCTCCGATCGCCAAGTGAATCGTGCTTCGCGGCATGGCCATGATGCCGTACCGTTCCATC
>JAUXQT010000100.1 GCA_030682135.1 Nitrospirota bacterium
CAGGCCTCCACGACTCGCTTCGAATTGAGATAACTGTAGTTCTTGTCGGTGACGATCTCGAACCAGCCCCGCGAACTCATGTCTTCCGATTGAAACACATCGTAGACCGGGCAGACGGCGTTACACTTGGCGCAGGTCGCACAGGATTTCGACAATCGCACATAGTCGATATGGTCCGTGAAGGGCCGGTCGCTGATTTTGATCCCGGGGTTGAGCATCCCGGTGGGATCGAAACTCTGCTTCACCTTCACGAACAGGTCATATAGCTCAGGACCGAACATCGTCTTCACATATTCGGCTCGCACCCGGCCATCCCCATGCTCCCCGCATATCGAGCCGCCAAATCGGCTCAAGACCGTCTGGTGAATCTCGTGATAGCCCTGCACCATCTTGTCGAAATCGCCCTGATCGTTCACATCGAGCAAGGGAATGATGTGGGCGTTCCCATTTCCGATATGACCGAAAATTGCAACCGGCACGCGTTGTCCGGCGAAGAACTCCTCCAGATACCGGATGAGTTCGCTGATCCGTTCAGCCGGCACCACGACATCGTCGACAAAGTTGATGGGCTTCTTTTTGGGGTCGAATCGATAGAGCGTCGGATAGAGGGCCTTTCGAGCCTTCCACAATTGGTCCCGCTGCTCAGGATCGAAGGCGATGACGGGATCGGACGTGAGCCGATACCGGCGACAGATCCCGGTCATACGCTCGGCCAGCTCCCGAAGATCGATCCCTTCCCCGTCAACATCCAGTTCGATCAAGAGAGTGGCAGCCGCATCGGCTGGAATCCCATGCTTCGCCCGCCCGATCAAATTGAGCGTGTTGGCATCCATCACTTCCAACGCGCTCGGATACAACTCCAGCAGCTTCGGCACCGCATCGCCCACATCTTCCAAACGGTGAAAATGGATGAGCGCCGTCAGGGTCGCACGAGGCTTTTCGACCAACCTGATGGTGGCTTCGCTGAACAGCCCGAGCGTGCCCTCGCTGCCGACGAACAGTTTGGGGAGATCGAAGCGGCCTGCCGTTAGCCCATCGGCGAGACCGAACAGATTGTAGCCACAACTGTTCTTACTGACAGTCGGGCGCTTCTGCGCGATCAGGCCAGCATTGCCTTCTAACAAGGACTTCAGATCATGAAGCGGCCTGTGCGTCTTCAGTAACTGGCTGCATCGTGGATCGTCGAGTCCATAGGACTTCGCATCCAGCCATTCGCCTGATTGCAGGCAGACACGGAGCGCCTCGACATTGTCTTTGACCGCGCCGTACCGCAGCGTGTGAGGACCGGATGAGTTGTTCGCCAACATCCCACCGAGCTTGCACATGTCGCCGCTGGAGGGATCGGGACCGAAGAGCAGCCCGTCACGCGCCAGCCGCTTGTTGAGTTCAGCCAACACGATCCCCGGCTGGACCCGAGCCCAGCACTCTTCTCGATTCAGCTCCAGCACCCGATTCAGCCGCGAGACGTCCAGAATGATCCCTGCCCCGATCGCCGAACCGGTCAGATTGGTTCCAGCCGCCCGAGGCGTCAACGGAATGCCACGCGACACGGCATAGGCGACCGTCGCTGCAATATCCTCTTCGGACTCAACAAGCACGACGGCCTTGGGCACCATCCGATAGATACTCGCATCCACCGCATAAGCGGTCAGGGTCGAATAGTCGTCTTTGACCTTGTCGACACCGATCGCAGCTCGAAGATCGGAAGCAATGGCGTGGGAACGATCAGGCAGAATGAGAGTTGGTGAGGTCATAGTTAAGTACGTCGATCATTCTAGATGGACTGTGCCGGAGAGAACAAGCCGTCCCGCGTGAGACAAGGGGCTAGAGCCCAGAGAGAAGCGGGCGTTCAAGTGCGTCGTCGTCGCGTTCCCGCGCGAATCATTCCAGGATGGTGAAACCGGCACCCTTCTCACCCATCCAGATACGCAGAGACGCATCTTTCACCAAGCGTCGTCTACGCATCGCGCGGACCCTCGGCAGACCAAACTGCGTATGCCTCACGCTCTTAATCGCTGCGGCCTTGCGGAACGACCCGTTTGACCATCCGGCGGGAAACTAGACTCATGATGTGGTGCGGAGAGGTGATCCGGCGTAGGATCGCCGAGAGAATATTAATGAGGAACGGTCAACCATGAGCTAAGGAAAAACTGAGAATGGCAAACCGTCCGCGGGAGATACACTTACTGGATAGGCGGATAGGACACCAATACAGCTTGTGTCTTGCAGCTTAACCAATAGGAGTAGATAAAATAGATCGCTGCTATACACATCACTACAATTTCAGGCGAGGACTGTATTCCCTGGGGCGAGTCCCATTTCAGGAAGTAGGCGCAACCTATCTTTGCGAGAGAGGCAAGACAAAAATATCTGTAGATCCCAAATACCCTAGTGAAGGCCTCATGTCGAAGCGGAGTACCTCGTATCGCTTGATGCCGGCTAAACCAGAACCAGCCGATGAGCACAACATTCAAAACCATTGAAGCTACAAGATACATATTAGCAATTGGCCATGTCGCTCGGGACCAGTATGCAAGACCGTCAGCGAGTACGTTCTCAATGTAGAAAAGCGCTGCTCCCAGGAAGACCAGTCCAACGGCAACCTCTATAACAACCCGAACCAGCTCCATCCTATAATAAGCTTTCGTTTTTATAACTTTCTCAATGCGATCTCGCATTAGATTACCTCACTGAGCAAGAATATCGATTACGCGATCCTACCAACTTTCGATTTTTTCCACGGAGCCGCGAATCAGCAGCTCCGGTGACTGACTGGAGAGGGAAGAGCCTAGCAGCTGCGTCTGCGACGCTTTCATTTGAACATTCCAGAGCTCTTCGGTATACACTGATTAAAATTAGGGTCAGATCTTGTAAGCAAATACTCCCACGCCTAGCCCGCATTCTCGTCAGTTATAGCAATTGTACGCCTGAGGGACTGAAAGGCAACGACTCCTTCTCTTCCGTTCACCGCACTTGAAAATTTACAGTGGATCGGCAGGCCGTCCTTGACTGTGCGCATCGGACGAGAACCCTCTCCCTGTCGATCAAGAACCGTACCAAGCTTGCTTGATCTTTCCCCAGGGGTGGGGGCTGATGATCTTCCACTGCGCGCGTCCAACGAGGGCCTTCTGAGGCCGCGCGTTGCGCGAGCACAGAAGATCATCAGCCTCCATCCCCTTCCACCCCTATCACTTCGCCAGGATTGTGGTACGTTAGAGACAGTAGGAGTTCAGCATGACCATCAAGGCACAATTTCCGGACGAGCAAAACGTCGAAGGCGCCTTCACCAGGCAGCCGGATCTGTTCAAGAACTGGGTGACCGCGAGCGGGAGCTCCGGCTACCAAGCTGCAAGCGGCCGCTACCACCTCTATGTCTCGTTGGCATGCCCCTGGGCCCATCGCACGATCATTGTGCGGAAACTCAAGAAGCTCGAAGACGTGATCGGCATGACGGTCGTGGACCCGATCCGCGACGAGCGCGGCTGGGCCTTCCGCGAAGGGCCGGGCCATTCGCTCGACCCCATCAACGGATTCCAGTTCCTCAGCCAGGCCTACAAGGCCACCGATCCCGACTATCGGGGACGATTCACCGTCCCTGTCTTGTGGGATACCGTCACGAAACGCATCGTGACCAATTCCGACGACGACCTCATGCGCATGTTCAACGGCGAATTCAACCGCTTCACCGAGAACACGATCGACCTCTATCAAGACGGCATCAGGAAAGAAATCGACGACCTCAACACCTTCATCTACGAAAACGTGAACGACGGGGTCTATCGCGCGGGATTCGCCACCTCGCAGCGGGCCTATGAGCGGGCCGTCTTGCGCCTCTTCGACGCCCTCGATCAACTGGAAGCCAGGCTCGCGCGCCAACGCTACCTCTTCGGTTCACAGTTCCTCGAAACCGATTGGCGCCTGTTCGTCACCCTCGTGCGCTTCGACGCCGTCTACCACGGCCATTTCAAGTGCAACATCCGCCGGATCATCGACTACCCCAATCTCTTCAACTACCTCAAAGACCTCTATCAGACCGACGGCATCGCCGACACCGTGAACTTCGACCACATCAAGCGGCATTACTACATCACCCACGACGACATCAATCCGACCAGGATCGTCCCCCTCGGTCCGGACCAGGATCTCACGACTCCCCATGGCCGCGAGCGCCTCCGCTAATGGCGGGCTGTTCCTTTGGTTCATCTGGTTTATCTCGTTTATCTGGTTGAACCAAACAAACAAGATAAACCAGATGAACCAGACAAACCCTCTCCACATCGCTTCGTCGTAGCATTTCAGGGCAGTCAGCCAGGCGCCGTTGCCCTATTCTGCTACGAAACTTTGTGGGTAACGGTCAGGGCTCCGCACTGATCCTGCTCTAACCACTCGACAGATCACGCATTTGCTAGCTCCATCCGGCGCCGGGGGTGATGGCATTCCCCTTGCTCTATTCAATCATCAATAGGCTCAAACGCAGGATGCTCAAAAAGGCTGCCAGCAAGGCCGCAGCGAGTGAAGGGCCGAGGCGTACCCGGAGGGTACGTTGAGGGTCTGAACGATGCGAGAACGCAGCTGGCAGGCTTTTTCAGCATCTTGCCTACCCCATGGAGGTTGCCATGCCCGTCCTGAAGAGACTCCAAACCTATCTCGACAGCCACAAGATCGCCTACAAGCTGCTCAGCCATGACAAGGCCTTCAGCTCACAAAGGACGGCTGAGGCCCTTCACGTACCCGGCGACCTGTTTGCCAAAGTGGTAGTCGTCAAAGCCGACGAGCGGTTTGTGATGGCGGTTGTCCCCTCCACCTGGCGGGTCGATTTCAAACGGCTCGAAGAGGCCCTGGACAGCAAACATGTCAGGCTGGCAACGGAGCACGAACTGGCGGAACTCTTTCCGGACTGCGAAGTGGGGACGATGCCGCCATTCGGCAATCTCTACAATATGAACGTCTATGTCGATCAACTGCTCTCGCAGGATGAACATATCTTTTTCGAGGCCGGGACCCATACGGGAGCCATGAAGCTCCGCTATCGAGATTTCGCGGAACTGGTTCACCCTCTGGTAGCGCAATTCCATCGGGAGCCCTCGTCGTTGCAGTACTAGGGCCGAGGAAAAGAGCGTATGGCTGATAGCTGATGGCTCGGAGAAAGCACCCTCTGTCGGAAAGAAGAGTCGATCATGGGGTTTGGCAGTTCCCCACGCTGAATCTTAGCCATAAGCTATCAGCCACACACTCATCTCTCTTCTGCTATACGCCATCAGCCATCAGCTCTTCCGCTATACGCTATCGGCTATCAGCTCTGGGTTCCGTTTCACGCTTCCAGGCGCTTGCGCAGCTTTCGTCACATTCCTTGCATGCCCACCAGGTGCGTGTTAGGGTGACACGTGATCGCGTAAGACCTTCCGTGCTTGGAGGCTGCAACCCTCCAGTAGACACGAAGTCTCCCGCGATCTTTTTTTGTCCGCACGCAGCCGTCCGTATCTGCTGAGCATTTCGTCGAAGGCCGACTCATCCCTCGCGTTCATTGCTAGCCCGACAGACTCGTGGGGACCTCACAACATCAAGAGGTGCATCCGTGTTTCATGAATTTACGTCAACCGTTCGAGCACTCCTCCACGACGCCGCGGGGAGTCTCTATCACATCGTCATCGTCGCCTTGAGTGCGGGCATTGCGCTCTTGCTCCCGGCAGGCGCCAGACATTTTCTTTCGTTTTGGGCGCGCGTCGAACAGGACAAACTCTCACTCATCGCTGTGGAAATGACCTTGACGGTGCTGTTGATCATCGGCCTCAACTACATCCGTCGCAGCATGCGGGATCGAGCCCTCGCACTGATGGCAACCGGAGCGGGCCTCGTCTCGTTCTTTCCGCGCCGCACGCGGGGAGCGCAACGGCATATCGCAAAGCTCCGGGAAGAACAGGGCACAGGCCGAACCATCTCGGTCATCGGGTCGACCGGCCACAGCACGTTTGTGGACCAAGTGGGAGGCCTGTCCTCCGTCCTCGACAAGTGCCTGGGGGCCAGAATCATGCTGGT
Source organism: Nitrospirota bacterium (assembly GCA_030682135.1). GTDB lineage: Bacteria > Nitrospirota > Nitrospiria > Nitrospirales > Nitrospiraceae > Palsa-1315. The sequence goes on from JAUXQT010000100.1 coordinate 6,037, forward strand.
GAATCCCTACAGCCAGGAAGCGAGCGCCCGTATCCAGGCGATCAACCATCCCGAGTTCACGCTGGAACAATTCCGGGCGGAAGTCCGGCAGAGTATCCTGCTCCTCAAACGGCTGAAGGCCATGGGGAAGGCCGTCAAACTGAAGCTCTACTCGGATTCTCCGCTGATGAAATTGGTCATCCTGGGAGATTACCTCTGGCTCCAGCATTACCATGCCGATTTGGATGTGAAAACCATGCCGGAATATGTCCTGCGGCATAACAGCAAGGACCACGGTCTCTATACCCTCTACGCTCATTACTTCGTACAGCGTTGGGCGAGCGTCGAGATTCCGGAATATGATCTGGAAACGGACGAGCTGATCTATCGGAATAAGACCGGCAGCGAAATCCGGAGGGAGCGGTTTGAAATGGAGCCGGCGCCAGAAGAGATCGGAGCCCCGATAGGATCCTTCGAGCTCACCACCAAGCCGACCCACTTGGAGTTGAGCCGATCGGTCCGAACCAAAACCGACAGAACTGCGATCGGACTTCTCCCGAGCCTGAGCGATTAGAAGAGCGGATGGTGAGGGCTCGACGTGAAGGGCGCTGTGCTCGGCGCAGCGCCCGCGTTCCCCAGAAAGCGCCACGCTCCATCCTCATGAACCAGATAGTGGACCTCGCGAAACCAACTATCCAACGTGATCCGCGTGCCGCCCTTGTCCTCCGTACCGTATAGGCCGCCGGTGCAGGTGATTTCCGCACGCAACTGAGGCCCTGACCGGAACACCTTCACCTCCGAGAAGAGATGGGTCGACGACAGGTCGCGGTAATGGGTGAACACCTCGCCCCAAATCCGGCGCACATCCACCGGTTTCAAGCCATGGTAGTTGTAGCCCTTGGCGTAGAATTGCAGCAGCGGCTCCAGATCCTCTTTCTGCACGGCGGATTCGGCACGGCCGAACGCCGCCAGAATCTCCTGCACGGTCGGATCTGAGACGACGGATGCATGATCGTGAACAGCCCGGCCATCGACCGTGAGTAAGACTTCCGGAAGAATCTGCACCACCGCATGACTCTCAGGCGAAAGTGCGAAGATAACGACCGCCACTACTGCGAGAACTCTACGCCGAATCCTGTGGTTATCCATGACATGATCTCCCTCGATAACAAATTACCGGATGCCCCCTGCGCCAATAGCGCGCGAACGAGGTCTCAATCGTCACATTTCCCCTTCCCCGCGAGTATACTAAGGGGGAAATCCTGCAGGCCTACAGATCACGACAAAACCACACATCCGAAAAAAGAGAAGCTAGCGCAGCGTACAGAATGCTCAAAATGGCCATCCTCTTAATCCGTCGTTCGGATCTCGTATCTCGTCGTTCGCACAGGAAAGATTTCCTGGCCTGCGAGATACGCTTCACGAGGGACGCTTCACAGTCTTTGGCGCGGGCGGACTTTTTCAGCATTCTGACAGGCCGTCACATATATGATGGCTACCAGTGTAGAATGTAGTTCATTTTTATCAGAAAGTCTGTCTCCCCATGTCTATACAGTGGTTTCCCGGACACATGAACGCGGCGCGCAAAGAAGCGGCCAAGACGATGGAGGTGATCGATGTCATCGTCGAGGTGCTGGATGCGCGCATACCGGACGCCAGCGTCAACCCGCTGATCGAAGAACTGCGCCTGGTCCGCCAGCGTCCCTGCCTGAAAGTCCTCAACAAGGCCGACCTTGCCGATCCCGCCGTCACACAGGCATGGCTCAACCTGTATAACCGGCAACCGGACGTCAGCGCCGTGGCCCTCTCGTGCAGTCAGGCGGGCGACGCAGCCAAGATCCCCCAGCTCTGTCAGGCGCTCGCCCCCCATCGCAACAGCAGCGTCAAGCCGCTCCGTATGCTGATCATGGGAATCCCCAACGTCGGGAAATCGACCCTGATGAACCGGCTCCTCAATCGCCGTATCGCTCGCGTGGGCGACGAACCGGCGGTGACCAAAGTTCAACAGCGTCACAAACTGAACGACCATATGGCCATCACCGATTCACCGGGCCTGTTGTGGGGAACGATCAAAGATCCGAACGTCGGCCTGCTGCTCGCGACGGTCAACGCCGTGGGCCACAAAGTCGTCGATGACGAAACCGTCGCCGAATTTCTCGCGGCCATCCTGCTGGCGCGCTATCCTGCCAGGCTCACGGCTCGCTACGGCTTCGCGGTAGAAGGGCTGACGAGTTCGGACGTGCTCGACGCCATCGCCAAAAAGCGCGGCTGCCTGCTGACCAGGAGCGGCGGCGGACTGGACCGTGACAAGGCGGCGAGAATTCTCCTGTTGGACTACCGCAACGGCACATTGGGCCGTACCAGCCTGGAGACGCCTGAGCCGTCGCCGGACGAGCCGCCCCAATAACGACGGTGCGGCCTGAAAACCGGCTCACGGTCTCTGGTCCGTCTCGTTCCCGTCTATTTCGTTGAACCGATGAGCCAGATAGCCTCTTTCGGCCAGATCCCCCACTACGTTCCGCAAAATGACGCGACAACCATTTTCTCACTGTAAGACATTTTTTTGCTTCCTCAGCCGATGCGAATCGCGTAGAATGGCCCCGCTTCTTGCAAACTACGATTGCATTCGAGGATGAAGATCAACGATGGGCACCCTGTATGAATAGACTGTCGTGCGACTCCGTCGGTTCCCTCGATCAGGATGTGACCGCGAAACAGCTCCAATGGAAGGGTGCCATCCCCTTCCTCACCATCCACCTGATGTGCCTATGGGTCATTCAGACCGGAGTCAGCGTGGAGTGGGTCGCACTGGCCCTGGGGAGCTATTACCTGAGAATGGTCGCCATCACGGCAGGCTATCACCGCTATTTCTCGCACCGCTCCTACAAAACCAGCCGGGCTTTCCAGTTTATCCTGGCCTTTCTCGCCATGACTTCTGCACAGAAAGGCGTGCTCTGGTGGGCCTCACACCATCGGCACCACCACAAGCACTCGGACCGGGCAGAAGATCGCCATTCCCCGTTGCAACGAGGGTTCTGGTATTCGCATGTCGGATGGCTGTTGTCAGACGAATATGTCGAGACCGACTTCACGGTCGTGAGGGACCTGGCAAAATATCCTGAACTGCGCTTCCTCAACCGCTTTCACGTCATTCCGCCAACGCTGTACGCGCTGACGATGTATGCGTTGTGGGGGTTCCCGGGACTGGTCTGGGGTTTCTTCGTGTCCACCACCGTCCTCTATCATTGCACATTCTTTATCAACTCCCTGACGCATATCGTCGGCCGGGTTCGCTACAACTCCCGCGATGGGAGCAAGAACAGTTTCATCCTGGCGGTGCTCTGCTGTGGAGAAGGCTGGCACAATAACCACCATTACTACCAATCGTCGGTCAATCAGGGCTGGTTGTGGTGGGAAGTGGACTTCTCCTATTACGTCTTGACGGTCCTCTCCTGGTTCGGGATCGTCTGGGACCTGCGAACGCCGCCGGCCCACATCAAAGCCGCCATTCTCGCGACGGAACATACCTCCATCTTGTAGCGAGATTGCCCGAGGCGGCAACGCCTGTTGTGTCGCCCTCCTTCGCGGCTCATACTACGCACGAGCCGTGATCTGCCTGAATCAACTCACTTACTTGTGGGGGAAAGAGGGTCCGCTCCATGAATCGACAGCACGTCGTTCACGAGTTGCTCGAGAAGGCCCAGGTGCACATCAATGGGTCTCAACCGGGGGATATCCAGGTACACCATGATCGATTCTACGATCGCATCCTGACCGAGGGTTCGCTGGGACTCGGCGAATCCTATATGGAGGGCTGGTGGGATGCCAACCAACTCGACGAGTTCTTCTTCAGATTCCACCTGGCCCAGCTCGATACAGCCGTACGCGATAAGCGCCTCATCCTGAACGCCCTCCAAGCTCGTCTGTTCAACATGCAGAATCGGCGGCGCTCAACCAGAGTGGCCCAACAGCACTACGACCTCAGCAACGAGTTCTACGAACAGATGCTGGGCCCCCGCATGCAGTATACCTGTGCCTATTGGAAGGGGACGAAGGACCTGGCTGAGGCACAGGAGCACAAGTTAGATCTCATCTGCCGGAAGCTGCAGCTCAAGAAAGGTGAACGTGTGTTAGAGCTGGGGTGCGGCTGGGGAGGCTTTGCCCATTTCGCGGCCTCCAACTATGGCTGTTCGGTCGTCGCCTATAACATTTCCGAGCAGCAAGTCGCCTACGCGCGGCGCTGGTGTGCAGGACTTCCCGTTGACATCAAACTCATGGACTACCGTGAAGCGACGGGGGAGTTCGATAAGGTCGCCGCCATCGGGATCTGCGAACATGTGGGATACAAGAATTACCGCGACCTCATGGAAGTGGCCCACAGGACCGTCAAATCACATGGCTTGTTTTTGCTCCACAGCATCGGAAACAATGCCTCCGTCACCACCGGCGATCCCTGGTTCGACAAATACATCTTCCCGGGCGGCATGCTCCCCTCCGTCGCGCAACTGAGCGCCGCGATGGACGGACTCTTCGTCATGGAGGACTGGCATAATTTCGGGCCTGACTATGACCGCACCCTCCTGGCATGGCAGAGCAATGTCGACGAGCATCGGGGGCAATGGCAGTCCACATTCGATGAGCGCTTCTCCCGCATGTGGCGCTACTATCTGCTCTCCCTCGCGGGGGCATTCCGCGCCAGGACCATCCACCTCTGGCAAATTGTCATGTCGAAGCGCGGGCTGATAGGCGGCTACGAAACCGTGCGGTAATGGCCATGATCTCGCAGGAAGACCATGCGCGGAAACGGGAGACGTTGCTCAAGACCCTTCGCGCGTCTGGCACGACCGGATCCCTCGCCCTCGAAAAGTCCACATCCAATCTGTTCCGGCAGCGTACCGCCGAGCCGCGGCACAGACTGGATCTGCGCCACTTCAATCACGTCATCCACGTTGACGAGAAAGAACGCTACGCAGAAGTCGAAGGCATGACGACCTACGAGGACCTCGTCCGTGACACGCTGCCGTTCCAGCTCATGCCCGCCGTCGTCCCCCAACTGAAATCGATTACCATCGGCGGAGCGATGGCCGGAATCGGCATCGAATCCTCCTCGTTCAAGTATGGGTTTGTCCACGAAACCATACTGGAGATTGACGTCCTCCTGCCCGATGGGACCATTGCGGTAGCCACCGCACATAATGAACACAGGGATTTGTTCTTCGGCTTCGCCAATTCCTACGGCACGCTGGGCTATGCGCTCACAGTGAAGGTGCAGCTCGTGCCTGTCAGAAATTTCGTCACACTACGGCACGAGCGCTACTCAGACCTCGACACCTATTTCCAAGCGCTGGGACAGGTCTGCCGGGATCGGCAGGTGGATTTTGTCGACGGCACGATGTTCGATGAACAGGAGCTCTATCTCACGACCGGTACGTTCGTCGACCAAGCCGAATGGCTCAGCGATTACACCGATCGGCACATCTACTATCGATCGATCCCTCGCAACAAGATCGACTACCTCACGACGCACGACTATCTGTGGAGATGGGATACCGATTGGTTCTGGTGCTCAAAACATTTCCTCGCTCAGCATCCGCTCGTGCGCTGGCTCTGGGGAAAGAAGCGTCTGAACTCCACGACGTACTGGAAGCTGCGCACGCTGTTCAATACCTCCCGCATCGCGCAGTTCGTGGCCAGAGCACTTGCCGGACGGCAAGAAGCGGTGATTCAGGACGTGGAGATTCCGATTGAGCATGCACCGGCCTTTGCACGGTTCTTCAATCAAGAAATCGGGATCAAACCCGTGTGGGTCTGTCCGGTCGCGGCCTATGATCCATCAGTCGCGTATCCGATGTACCCCATGAATCCCCGGACGCTCTATGTCAACTTCGGATTCTGGGATGCAATCAGAAGCGATCACGAGGAGGGCTATTTCAATAAAAAAATAGAAGCCAAGGTTCGGGAGCTGGAGGGCAAGAAGTCTCTCTATTCGAATTCATTCTATTCGCGTGAAGAATTCTGGCAGTTGTACGACGAACCGACCTACCGCAAACTCAAAGCTCGCTACGATCCAACGGGCAGGCTGAAAGATCTCTACGAGAAGTGCGTCCTCGCGAAGTGACTCTCCCGGACATCCTGGTTGCTCTGGTTTGTTTGGGCGGTCTTGTTCATTTCATTCCCTGAACAAGACAACCGAAATAAAGGTTTTGTGAAACGGAGTGTGCATGAGTCTTCAATTTTCACAAACACTGTGCATGAGGCGCCGGTGGCGCTATACTTTCCCCATGGTTGACCGCCCCCATGCCCTACCACTCGACAAAGCCACGGAAGAGCCCCCCTCCATGACCGTGAAGACCATCATGTCCAAGAAGGTGGTCAGCATCACCATGGACGACACCCTCGCCAAAGCCCGTGAACTCTTCTTGGAGTTTCACTTCCATCATCTCTTAGTCCTAGAGTCTGGACGCCTGGTGGGTGTGATCTCCGATCGAGATCTTCTCAAAGCCATTAGCCCATTTATCGGGTCCCTTTCCGAGTTGGAGCGGGACCGGGCCACGCTCAACAAACGAGCCCACCAGATCATGAGCCGGAACCCCATCACGGTCGAGGCGGACGAGACCGTTGAGACAGCCTCGCAACGGCTCCTTGAAAACCGGGTGTCGTGTCTCCCCGTCGTCACTCAAGACGGAACGGTAAACGGCATCGTAAGTTGGAGAGACCTCCTCAAAGTCTACCTGCCTCCCCTCTCCCAATAACCGTGAGTCTGACAGGCCAGTACGGAAGGCCTCGGCGCCCTGACGCACAACGAGTGATCACTGGATGTGCGGAAAAACTAGAGCCGCGCGCAGGGGCAATCTATCTGGTGCGTGAATTGGACTGGGGTATTTGTTCCCTGGACAGAACAACGCCAGGCACTGCAACTTTCTCACGCTCCGACTCTGACGAAGTCGATATAACCCCGTTCGACATCCGTGCTGATGAGTTCCACCCGTAGCCTGTCTCCGACGTCGAGCCCTCTCGTCCCCCTCACCACTCGCCCTTCGACCGGCGGATCAAACACCCTGGCCCACGTGCCTCGGTCTGAGGCGCCCGTCACAATGGCGTCGAAGCGCTGCCCGATGCGTGATTCGAGCAGAAGGGCGGAGGCGGACTTGCGGAGCCACCGCTCAACTTTTTCCGCATCGACTTCTTTCTCGGTGCAGTGTTCGGCCAGATACTTCAATTCTTCTGGCTTATAGGGCGTTGCGGTTCCGGCCAGCGACGCTTTGACCAGCCGCTGGGTGATGAGATCGGGGAATCGCCGATTGGGAGCCGTGGAATGGGTGTAGTCCTGCACCGCCAGCCCGAAATGTTCTACAGACCCCCCCCTCGACTGGTCCAGCACATATTCGCCCCTGCCGATCAACTTCACGATGGTCAGGGACAGGTCGGGAAAGGTGAGGGGGTCGACATGCTGCCGCTTCACGAGGAACTCTTCAAGCGCATGCGCGTCCGCCTCTGATGGTAACTGCTCGTCCAGGCGTGCGGCCACATCTCGAATCCGCTGCCAGCGTTCAGGGGAACGGAGGATGCGGCGGAAGGACGGGATGCCCTTTCCCTTGAGGTAGGACACCGTGGCCTGATTCGCGGCGATCATAAAGTCTTCGATCAGTTCCTTGGCCCGATTCTTCTGCTCGACCTTGAGATCCGTCAGCACCTCACCATCGAACAGAGGTCGGGGCTCAATCGTTTCAAGACTTAATGCTCCTTGCTCATGTCGTCGTGCCTTGAGCCGTTGCGCGACCTGATCCTGGAGCCGGAGTTGCGCATCGAGGCCTGGAACAGCCGTGACCCGCTCAGGCGCCGGCGCTTCCCCCGCGAGCCAGGCAGCGACGCCGTTATAGGCCAGCTTCGCGTGATTGTGGACCAGGGCTCGAAAGAGAGTCGAACTACGAACCACTCCATCTTCCGCAATCGTCATGTCCACAACGATCGCAAGGCGGTCTTCCCCTTCACCGAGAGAGGTTAGGTCGGTCGACAGCTTTTCAGGCAGCATCGGAAACATGTCGCCGGACGTATAGACTGAGGTCGTATTGTGTTTGGCATGACCGTCCAGGGCTGAGTCCTTCTTGACCAGCGCATCCACGTCGGCAATCGCAACCAGGATCTTCACAGACCGATCCGGACGCAGCTCGGCTACGGTCAGTTGGTCGAGATCCCGGGAATCGTCGTTGTCGATCGAGGCCCAGAGCAGCCCCGTTAAGTCACGCAGATTCTCGTGCGGCTCAGTGGCGGCAGCCTGTATGCCCGCAAGCTCGCTGATCGCCGCGGCAGAAAAATCCGGCAAGAGGTCGCGTTCGATCATGGCACGACGAGCGATACTCCTGAGATCTGTACGATGGCTTTTCATAGGTTCCTTCAGTCTGGGATGAGACCCGGTTGGTTCTTGAATAGAAAGGAATATGAGAGGGCAGCCTAGATGCTCTCCTGTGCTCGTGCAACGCGCGGTCGCGGACTCCCCTCGTTGGACCGGCGCAGTGGGAGACCATCTAGCCCGCCCTCAAGGGAAAAGACAAAAAGTGATACTCGCTCCGCGAGAAAAGAATCCCGACAAATTTTACGAGCCTTATACAGAAACTACCGCTTTATCAATAACGGAAAAGTCCCCGTCCGTTGGCATCACAAATAGGCATCGTCCACCGCTCCGCGAAGCCCACACCGCACCAACTGCTCGCTTTTCCTCAGCATCCACACCATCGTAGAGGTGCTTCCCTTTGTACTCCACCGCGAGCACGCGCCCGTCAGTGAGTTGGCAGAGGAAGTCCGGGTAGAACCAGTCTGTCGAGGTTTGCAGACGGAACGATGTGGCTTTGCGCGAGAGATTTCGCACCCAACACTGCACTTGGGGAAGCCCATCGATGAACTGCGCGCACCGAAACTCTTCCGTGGCCTGGCCATCGGACGTCTTTTCGGATAGTTCTCCGGGCTTAGGCCCAAAATAGTGTTTTTGGAACTGAAAGCCCCCCTCATAGACACGGCTCGGTTCATAGCCCATCGTCTTGAAGTTAATCGTGCGCCCTTCGTCAACGGTCAGCGGCGAATCCGGGCGAAGCAATAACTGAAACGACGCCTTGCGCTCGCACTCTCGGTGATCCTGAATACGTGCGGCAATCTCATCGCGGAGCCGAAAACGATCGAGTCCTAGAGTACTGACATCCGCCACGCCCAACTTCGCCATGAGTCCTCGAATGACTTTCCTCAGAAACTCCGCCGATTCGCCAACAGGTATGTCGTGATGGTCAATTTCCCGATCCAACCACGCGACAAGGCTTTCGAGCGACCATTCGTTCGCACCACCCAGTTGGAGCACCTGCTGATGCAACGTGCCGACAAAATCCGCCCCAGGAGTTTCCCTGATCACGCTAGTCTGCACCTCCCCTTTAACTCCAATGTCCACCAGTCCGGCTTTGCCGTAGGGACGGACAAGAGGGCTATAGTCTTGTGAGAGTGAGGCATCTTTCTCGCTAAGCTTCCATAGGTGTTCGATCAGAAACGTGCTCTCGAACTCATACAGCGTTCCATTTTCGAGAACACAGAGCAGCGGCACAAGAAAATCTAGTTGCCGCTCGTACGGCGAGGGGACGCGCGTTGCTCCACTGCCGCCAAACGCCTTTTCCGCCTCTCGCACAAGCGCGACAGCTTCCTCCACCTGAGTCTTGGCTTCGGGAGTCTTGACGCAACTCTTCAGCTTCTCGGTGTCAGCGTGATCGAGCGGGACCACGATGGTGATTTCGCCTGCTGCGGCGTCGATGCGCACTTTTCCCGCAAGCGCCGCCACTTGCACCTGTGCCACAACGGCGTCAATTTCAGACGGCGCTAACTTCAACGTTTTTGGCTGCACGCCTAACGGCAGGGTTCCTTGCGGGATCGGAATGATGATGCGTTCAGCCTCCGCTGCCGTGAAACCGTTATGCTCCAACGCCTCGCGTAATTCCGTAAGCACGTCCGCAATCGAGTCCGATACCGAGAAGGCATAGGCGCAGTTGAGCTCACGATGTCGTTTCGTCTGGGCGAGCGGCAACCGGAGAATGCGTCCGACAATCTGCTCGATGGCCGTAGCCGAACGCGTCTCTTTGAGACTGCATAACACGTAGGCAAATGGACAATCCCATCCCTCCCGCAGCTTTTCGACCGTGATGATGAGGCGCACCGGACATTTCGGCGACGAAATATCCTTCACATCTTTCAACTCATCGAGCCTGCCGACGGAGATTTTCACCTCGTCCTTCGAAAGGTTGAACTCGCGCACCAGCCGATCGCGGAGCGGCTCACAGGCATCGACACGTTCAGCCTGGATCAAGAGAATAGGCCGGATATACTCGCCCGTCTGTTGTCCCTCGGCTACAGCCCGCTTTTCGAGATCGGCACGTAACATGACCGCCTCCGCCAACAATTGGTCTCGCTGGCTCGGATGCCGCGTGATCACCCGTAGCGGCAGCTTCACCATCTCTGCCGTCTTCAACTCCGCTGCCGAGATGCGATGCAATACGTTCGATGGAGTACCTTCCCGCGCCGGCGTGGCCGTAAATTCAACAATGCACGACGGAAGCACAGTGCCGAGGGTGGAAAAGGAGAGGTCGGTACGTGCATTGTGCGCTTCATCCACAATAACGATAGGCCGACGCAGCCGCAGCATGTTCACGAGAGACGGCTTGGGTTTGCCGTCCGCACCAGGCAGCAGATCGGCCAGGCGGTCCAACGGTACGTTGAGCAAATGTTCCGCGAATGCGCCGTTCTGATCGTAGACCTTGCGCCCGGTCGTATCCTCAACGCGGAACGATTGAATGGTCGCCACGATCACAACCGTCTGCCCCTCCACGGTCGCGCGCGACAGGCGCAAAGCCTCTTCGATGGTCACCACTTCCACCGCGCCACAGGCCAGTTCCAATGCGCGGCGATAGGGATGCCGTGGATCGCGCAGAGCATCGGCGGTCTGATTGAGAATGGTATTACTCGGCACCAGCCACAACACGACGGCACGGTCGGCGCGCATAAAGTCGTGCAAAGCCAACCCTGCAGCATAGCAGGCCAGCAACGTCTTGCCGCCGCCCGTGGGCACGCGTAGACACACGTACGGCATGCGCGACTCCAGCCCTGCAACCGACACCGGGAAATAGGGCATCGCTTCCCCGTAGATGCGCCGTGTGACCTCACGGAACGCCGTATCGGGCTTTCCAGTCTGAGCGGCCCGGCGAAAGAACTCGCGCAACGAATCGAGCACGCGCTCTTGATAGTCTTTCAGCGTGATCACGGCTTGCCTTTCGACTGGAAGCCGATACGCCGCCTGGGATGGTCCGGGAGAGGCTGAAGAAGCGGGAGTAATTTCTCGTACAGATCCAACAGCGCCGAGTCGTGCTGAAGCAATGTGCGGTCGATTTCGGCCAGTCGTTTCAGAATCGCCTGATTGGCGGCGACGTGCTCACGCAAGCGCACAAACGCACGGATGACAAACACACTCATGTCTACCGCTCGGTCACTGCGCAGAATGTTCGCTGCCATGAGCGCGCCATGCTCCGTGAAGGCCCAGGGGCGAAATCGAGGGTCGCGGTGCTTCTGGGAACCGGTCACAATTTGTGACCGGTTCTCCGTATCCTCGGAATCTTCAAGGGCTTCCTGGTTTGAGGTCACAGTTTGCGACCTCAAGTTTGTGACCTCTGCAGTCGTCAATTGAAATGCAAAATCCTTGGGGAAGCGGCTGACATTTCGTTTAACGGCTTGGTTGAAGACTTTCGTCGTCACCCCGTACAGCCGGGCCAAATCCGCGTCGAGAATGACGCGCTGATTCCTGACGACAAAAATCAACGACTCCAGCGATTCACGGACAAGAGCAGTTTTTCGAGACGGCATAGATCAGCTCACCTTGATCTCATAGGGGGTCTGGCGGATAAGAATCCGCTCTGCTTGGAGTCGATCTTTCCCCAGCAAACATCCGGCGCAATAGATGACTTTTTGACCGTCGAACTTCGGCAGTTTCTCCAACACCGAGCGTGTGAGCACGTTGCCGCCCTGCGCGCGTTTATCTCCAAGAATCCCATTGAACAATAAATAGATCCCGACGCCCCGGCAGTCGCCGATGAGTGGCGACTGCGTCACGCGTTCACGCGGGAGCGGCTCGCCGGTCTCGGTGAAATAGACATGGCGTGCAAGATCGGAGAAACTCACTGTCTCGCGAATCTTCCCGCTCACGTCAAACAGGGGCTCCCCTAACTCACAATAGCGGAAGCTGCCCCCGAGCCCTTCCACTTTCTCACCCTTCGCGTTTTTGTACCCCGCTGCCACTCTCCGCACACGCTCAGCGGTAATCTCACGAGCTATCTTTGATTCCATCTCCACCAAGATGAATCGGCGCTTGCCGCCGTCTTGTTTGTTGAGACTTAATACTGCGTGACCCGTTGTGCCAGATCCGGCAAACGAATCGAGAATAAGTGCCGATTTATCTGTGACCATTGAGACGAGATACGCAATGAGCCCCACAGGTTTTGGAAACGTGAATTTGACACCCATGTCGGCAAGGACTTCGCTCGTATTCTGAGTTGAACCAACCTCACGGATAACGGAAATCACATGGCTTTGCGACTCACTTCGCACTTTCACCGCCTCAATTGCGCCAGTGGACGTGATAACGAATCGAGTCTTTTGCCCCTTAGAGTCGAGAACAGGCTGGAATTTAGAGTTGATGAACTCTTCACAGATAGCCTTGGAACTCCATCCACTCTGAGCAGCAACAGGTTCGGCGAGTACCCCTCCCTGAATCACCAAATCACGGTCGTAGTGAGGCCATTTATCCTGACGAGCAGATATGCGGCCCTCTTGGAAGTCGGACGGAAACCCGGTCGGCAAGGCAATCAGTGAGACTGGATTCTTTGGACCATTCTTAACTATCGTGTTCCTGATCTCAGGGCGGAACAACTTGCTATCCTTTCCAACTGAAAGATCTATAACAGGGGGAGCAGGAAATTCCTCGAAACATTTTGAATACGCAAGAATGTACTCATGAGCGTCTTTTACCTTTGCTTGGTTGTCGAAGTTTCCATCTGTCTCCCAAATAAAGCAGGCTAGCCGATTCTTAGCTTGGGGGTGAGGGAATAACTCATCCATGAGGATGCGGAGGAACGGTAGCTCAATGTCATCAATCGAGATAAACATTACGCCATCAGGCGCCAAAAACTGCTTTAGTAACTGCAACCGTGGATACATCATGCACAGCCACTTATCATGGCGCGACAAATCCTCAGCCTCCCTGCCCACAGACTTGCCCAGCCATTCGTGAATAATAGGGCTGCTCACATTGTCGTTGTATGCCCAACCCTCGTTGCCTGTGTTGTACGGAGGATCGATATAGATGCACTTGACCTGTCCCGCGTAGTAGGGAAGGAGCGCTTTGAGCGCAACGAGATTATCGCCCTGCACGATGAGATTCCCGTCACCCGGCTGGCCACAAGCCAGATCGGGCACGTCTTTGAGCAGGTGAAACGGCACCTGGTGGTGATGATTCACCACTGCCTCTTTTCCAATCCAATTCAGTGTCGGCATATCAGCAATGAGGTCCCATTTTTCGCCGAAGGATACCCTTTTCGCGCCTGTAAATCACGCTGCCTTTTGTGGGGAGAAGACCCTATGGCGGGGAAACGTGAGACGTGAACGGTAACAAGTGAGGGGTGGAGAGATAGGAGCGGATAACTGCGCATGTCCAACGAGGATCTTCTAATTCTTTATACCCCTCTTGAAGGGAGTGGCCAGACTATTCTTCACTGCGCGCGTCGAACGAGCACATTCTGATCGTGCGCGTTCCGCGAGCAGGAGGACGACCAGGCTGCCCTTCCCCTTACTTCTTCTTTGTCCCCTCGGCCTTCGTCGTGGCCACCATGACGACCACCGGAGTCTGAGGTGAAAAGGCCTCCTCGATGCGCTTCTTTCCATTGCTCGTAAGGATCACGATTCCGGTGTGGTTCTCGATGCGCAGGAGGAGATGGGCCGTCTCCGCGTTCGCATAGCGGTCATGGGAATCTTTGACCGTGGTGCGTGACCCAAACAGCGCATCCGCCTCATCGAAAAAGAGGATCGAGCCACTGGCGGCGGCTTTATCGAATACATTGTTCAGATTCTTCTCGGTTTCGCCGATGTATTTGCTGACCACCGCCGAGAGATCCACCCGGAACAGATCGACCTTGAGGGTTTCGGCCAAGGTCTCGGCTGCCTTCCTCCTGCGGAGCGGCGTGGAGCCGGACAAAATCAGAACCGCAGAGGATGCCGCCTTGGACTTCTTCGCCCGGCGCACCGGCGCGGCCTTCTTCTTTCCCACTGCCTTCTTCACTGCGGTCTTCACTTTCTTCTCTGTAATGATCTTGGCTGCCATTCTTTTCCATGCTCCTCTTAATACGTTAAACCGAGTGGTTGCTCTAGTTAGTGTAGTTTGTCTCGTGGATTTGATTGGACCGGATAAAACCAGATGAGCCTGACAAACCGCCCATAAACCCTCCTGAGTATACGGCGACGGCTTGCGGATCATATCTGCAATTGATCACAATGACCAGGGGCTTCCCCTGCACATCGGAAAGACTTAGCAGGACGCTGAAAAAGTCCGCCAGCGCCAAAGACCGTGAAGCGTCCCTCGTGAAGCGTATCTCGCAGGCCAGGAAATCTTTCCTGTGCGAACGACGAGATACGAGATCCGAACGACGGATGAAGAGGACGGCCTTCTTGAGCATCCTGTGGTTATTCAGGCCACGAGTGTCACTCGGAGTATTTTAGCCGTGTTTTTCGCGTACACCGAGTTTTTCAGCAGCCTGCGAGGAGGATGACCACGAGACTCATTGAACAGGAACTTGCGGCAGCCGAGGCTGCGCAGCAGGACCGCAACGACGGAAAGGCGCGCGTCTGCGCCAGACGTGCCGTGGCCCTCGCCACCGACGCCTGGTTAGCCAAACTTCTTCGTCCACCATGGCGCGGGGATGCAATGGTACATCTCCACCACATTCAGCAGGACGAATCCTTCCCGCTTCCCATTCGCCAGGCAGCCGAACGATTAAGCACCCCTGTCACCCGTCAGCGCCAAGCCCCCTTCACCACAGACCCCATCGCCGACGCAAGACTCATCATTGCTCATCTCCGCGGCACCGACGGTGGCGCGTGAAACGCGAGACATGCGAGAAAGGCGCGACGTGGCAAGATTGGATTCCCACTTCGTTTTGCCCGTCCCGCTAGTCTCGCGCGGCCAGACTGTCCTTCCCTGCGCGCGTCGAACGAGCACATTCTGATCGTGCGCGTTCTGCGAGCAGGAGGACGACCAGACCCGCTCATCCCATCCTGCTGAGGGCCCGTGTTGCACAAGAACAATGGTCCTTCCAAGCTTGCTTGTTTCTCCCCAAGGAGGGTGGCCTGTTTGGTCTCCCACTGCGCGCGTCCAACGAGGGTCTTCTGAGACCGCGCGTTGCGCGAGCACAGGAGACCAACAGGCCACCCTCCCCTCTACCAGCCTAAGGCCCACCGATGTCCATTCTTTTCCAGCAGCGCATCCGCTTCCTTCGGCCCCCAGCTACCGGCGCTGTAGAAGTGGACGGATTTTTCGCCGGTCAACAGCGGGTCATAGAGGCGCCAGGCCGTTTCGGTGAAGTCCGCGCTGACAAAGAGGGTCTGATCGCCGATCATCACGTCACGCAGGAGCGTCTCATAGGCTTCAGGCAGCTGGCCGAACGCTTGTTCATAGTCGAACTGCAACGCATGGTCGCTCAGTTGGAACGGCCTCCCGGGACTCTTTACGGAAAAGCAGAGTGAGAACCCTTCACTGGGCTGAAGCGTAATCAGCAGCTTATTTGGGGCAATGCTCCCTGGATCGAGAGAGCGAAACACTTGGGTGGGGGCCTCACGAAAGGTCACCGCGATCTGGGTCATTTTGCGCGGGAAGCGTTTGCCCGTCCTCAGATAGAAGGGTACGCCCTTCCAGCGCCAGTTGTGAATCTCCGCTTTCAGCGCCACATAGGTCTCTGTGGTCGAATCCTTCGGGACCCCTCGTTCCTCGCGATAGCCAGGAATCGTCTGGTCGGCGATCTGCCAGGACGTGTATTGGCCAAAGACGACATCCTGCTGCGTGATCGGCGCAATGGAATGGAGCACTTTCAGCTTTTCGTTCTGGATCGCCGCGGCGTCGAAAGACACCGGCACTTCCATCGCCACGACCGTCATCAGTTGGGTCAGGTGATTCTGGACCATATCGCGGAACGCCCCGGCCTGCTGGTAGTAGGCCCCGCGATGCTCGACCCCGAGATCTTCGGCCACGGTAATCTGCACGTTCTCGATGGTATCGCGTCTCCAAAGCGATTCAAAAATCGGGTTCGCGAAGCGGAACGCCAGGAGATTCTGCACCGTCTCTTTGCCGAGATAATGATCGATGCGGTAGATCTGGGATTCTTCGATATATTGATGCAGGGTCGTATTTAGTTTCCGGGCTGAGGGGAAGTCACGGCCAAATGGTTTTTCGAACACGACGCGGACCCACCCGCGGCACTTGAGCAGCCCCGCCTGATCCAGCCGTTCCATGGCGATAGGCACCGTGTCCGGTGGCAACGCGAGGTAAAACACCCGGTTCTCCGGCATCTGGTGCTGACGCTCCAACCCTCGAATGTATACGGCCAACGCCTCATAATCTTGAGCACTTCCTTCATGCACAGTCTGGTAGTGCAGACATTCCTCGCACCAGGCACGTAATTCCGTTTCATTGCGCCAGCCTGCTTGTTGCAGACCTTCGAAGGCCCAGAGCCGAAACCCCTCTTCCCCCATCTCGGGCAAAGCGGCACCGACGATCAGCGTGTTGCGAGTTTCCAGGATTCCTTGATCCCGCAAATGATACAGCGCCGGCAGGAGCTTCCGACGCGTGAGATCGCCGGTCGCACCGATGATGACAAAGACATGGGGTTCAACCTGCTGTTCCGACATGCGCAACATGCTCCCTATAAAGAATCAACCGCCACTTCACAAGATACTGAATGAGTCCACCGGCTAGGAAGCGCTGAACGGTGAGCGATGAGCAAGGAAATGATGGGCACTTTTGCGTTCATCGTACAGAGCTCAGCCTGCCGTTGCTCGCTCCATTCTTGGTGTTCCAGCGCAACCAACCTTGCCGGATGCACCACTTCTCAATCTCCACCGCGATGAACACGATCGACGAGAGCGCCAGGCACAGCAGCAGTTCATCGAGATCGAGCGGCTCGGTCTTGAAGATCGGATTCAAGGCCGGGATGTAGATCGTGGCCATCTGCAATGCAAAGGTCAGCATCACGGCGCCTAACAAGGGAAGATTCGTCAAAGGCCCCATTGTAAAAAATGACTCGCGCTCCGAGCGAAGCGCAAGCACGTTGCCCATTTGCGACAACGTCAGAACGGTGAAGACCATCGTCTGCCAATGGGCATGCCCTGTGCGGTAGGCCCAGGCCTGAGTGACAAGGGCCACGCCACCCATGAGCAGGCCGATCCAGAGAATGTCCTGCCACATTCCATCGGCAAAGATGCTTTCGCGCGGAGGTCTGGGCGGCCGCTCCATGAGACCTTTTTCTTCCGGCTCCACCGCCAAGGCCAACCCCGGCAACCCGTCGGTGACGAGGTTGATCCATAAAATGTGGATCGGCATCAAAGGAATCGGCATACCCAGAAAGGGCGCAAGAAAGATCGTCCAGACCTCTGCGGTATTACACGAGAGCGCGTATTTGATGAACTTACGGATGTTGTCGAAAATCCGCCGCCCTTCTTCCACCGCCGTTACGATCGTGGAAAAATTGTCATCGAGCAAGATCATATGTGACGATTCACGTGCGACATCGGTGCCGGTCAGCCCCATCGCGATCCCAATGTCGGCCCGCTGAAGCGCCGGGGCATCGTTCACACCATCGCCCGTCATCGCGACGAACTCACCTTGATCCTGCAGTCCCTTCACGATCGTGATCTTCTGCTCCGGCGACACACGCGCATAGATCCGGATCCCCTCCACTCGCGCCTCGTACTCCTCCAGCGTCAGCTTCGCCAACTCCTGCCCCGTCAGCACCGCATCGTGGTTCTCGATGATACCGAGACGCAGGGCAATGGCACGGGCCGTCGCGGGGTGGTCACCGGTAATCATCACGGGCGTGATGCCTGCCGATTTGCACAGGGCCACCGCTTCCCTCGCTTCCTCCCGAGGCGGATCCATCAAGCCAACCAGACCGAGAAAGGTCAGCCCTCGCTCGACGTGGTCAGGCGTGAGCGCTGCCGGCAGATCCGGCCAGGTCCGATAGGCCACGGCCAACACGCGCAAACCATCCGCCGCCATCCGGTCGGCTCGATCTAAGATTGCCGCCGTATCGAGTGCGGTTCTGGCATCGCCGGTTAACTGCCCATCGCACAAGGCCACGACCTGCTCCGGTGCCCCTTTGGTGAAGGCCACAACCTCCGAGCCTTCCCGATGCAGGGTCGTCATACATTTGCGATCTGAATCGAAGGGCAGTTCCGCCACCCGCGGCGCCTGTACTAATAGTTCGGCCTTCCCGTAGCCTCTCTCCGCTGCTCCTTGAAACAGCGCGATTTCGGTCGGATCGCCGATCATGTGGCCATCGTCATGCCTGACCGCGTCGTTGCTGAGGGCCATGGCCCTCAGCAATCGACGCCACGACTCCTCTTTGCCCGTCGGGCCGCTCTCAGGCTGGCCGCTCACAAACAGTTGTTCCACTCGCATCTTATTCTGGGTGAGCGTGCCCGTCTTGTCTGAACAGATGTAGGTGACAGACCCCAGCGTCTCCACCGCCGCCAATCGGCGAATCAGCGCGTGTTTTTTCACCAGCCGGCGGGCTCCTAAGGCCAGCGACACCGTCACCACGGCAGGAAGCGCTTCCGGGATTGCCGCGACGGCCAAACTCACCGCCGTCAAAAACATCAACACCATCGACTCCCCACGCAACACGCCGACGGCAAACACGATGGCACAGATCGCCAGAGCCACGAGGGCCAGTCGTTGCCCGAATTGCGCAAGCCGTTTCTGGAGCGGAGTCTTCACGGCCTCTTCGCTCCCCAGCATCGACGCGATCCGGCCTAATTCAGTCTGCATGCCGGTTGCGACCACCAGGCCGCAACCACGGCCATAGGTCACGCTGGTTCCCTTGTACGCGAGGTTCACCCGATCGCCGAGCGGTGCATCGGCTTCGTGCAGCGAATCCGTGCGCTTTTCAACCGGAACCGACTCACCGGTCAGCGGCGACTCATCCACTTTCAGCTGGACCGTTTCGATCAGGCGTAGATCGGCCGGCATCGTATTGCCTGCCTCCAGCAAGACGACGTCGCCGGGAACCAACTGCAGGGCCGAAATCTCGGTTACCTGGCCACCACGCCTCACCCGCGCCGTGGACGCGGCAAGCAGCTTCAGGGCCGCGACCGCTCGCTCGGCCCGATATTCCTGGACAAAACCAATCACCCCGTTAAGCAGAACGATCACGACGATGGCGATCGCATCGGGCGGCTCACCGACGATCCCGGAAATGATCCCAGCCCCGATCAAGACGAGGATCATGAAATCGGTAAATTGATCGAGGAACATGCGCCAGAGCGAACGCGGTGGGCGCTCACGGATTTCGTTCGGACCATATTGGGCAATCCGACGCGCGGTTTCAGCTGCGCTCAAGCCTGTCTGTAGATCAACGGTCAGCCGCTGAGCGACCTCCGGCACAGACAGCGCATGCCATACCGGCACGTCAGAACCACGTGAATGCGAAGGGATGGGGGGGGAAATTCTGGTCATTGCCATCACGAAGGCGCTTGCAGCAACACCATAGGGATAATCGTCATAGTCACGGGCAACTCTACCATGTCTCATGGCTGAGTGGGCATACTCCGCCTGGGTCTTGTACGAGGACTCTGGTCCCGCATACCATGCGATGTATCCAGTTTTGCACCTATTTTTCTTGACGGATTTTTGACGGACTATCGAGCGCCGCGATGACGAGACCGGTCATATGGGCGAACAACTGGGCGTTGATCATGTTCTGGGTCGCGCTGGCCTTTCCTGCCGCGGCGTTGGAGCTTCCGTCTCCGGAAGAGCAGCCCGAGCACCGGATGGACGGGTTTGGTCTTCGCACAGCGGAGCAGAACCACGAAGCGAAGAACCCGAACTGGCACTACGGGGGGTTCATCGACCTGGGTTATTCGCTCGACTTTAACTTTCCCGCCAATCATCTATTCCGCAGCAGAAGCACGACGCCGCGAGTCAACGAATTCGACCTGAACATGGCGGGGGCCTTCGTCAAGAAAGATGCCACGGAGCAGTCGCGCTGGGGTATGGAACTGATGGGTCACGGTGGTCAGGACGCCAAAGACTTCGGCTTTGCCGCGAACGAACCCAAGGTCGGCTCTTCCGATCAACTCAGGCACTTCGGGCGGGCCAACTTGTCCTATCTAGCACCGGCAGGCAACGGGCTGACAATCCAGGGCGGCCTGTTCAACAGCTTCATCGGGTATGACTCGCTCTATGCCAAGGACAACATCAACTACACCAGACCCTGGGGCGGGGACTACACGCCCTATCTGATGTTCGGCGTCAATGTGAGTTATCCCTTTACCCCGCAACTGACGGGCACGGTGTTTGTGATCAACGAATACTTTCACCTGTCCCATGCTAACGACCTTCCGAGTTACGGTGGGCAAGTCGCGTACAAGGCCACGCCGAGCCTGACCGTCAAGGAAACCATCTACTACGGGCCGGACCAGGCTGCGACGTCGTTGGAGTTCTGGCGCCTCTTCTCCGATACCATTCTCGAATGGAAAGACGGCCCGTTCCTCGCGGCGCTCGATTACCAAATCGGGACCGAGCGAATGGCTGCCATGCCCGGAAGCCCCAGGGCCTTTTGGACTCATGCGGCGCTCCCCATGCGATGGAATGTTCTTGGCCCCTGGAGCCTGGCCCTCCGTCCCGAGTTCTATTGGGACCGGAATGGCAGACTGACAGGCTCTGAACAATTCATTATGGCCGTCACGACGACCGTGGAGTATCGGATGCCCTACCGGTGGACCAATACGATTCTGCGGATGGAATATCGGTTCGATGAGTCCCGCGGACCGGGCGGAGGATTCTATAAAGGCAGCGGGATCGTCCCCGGCGTAGTTGGCTTGACCCCGGCCCAGCATATGCTGATTTTCTCTGCGATCTGGACCTTTGACTCACCCTGAAGAGCCGCGGGCAAAAACCAGCCATGCTCCCCACCTTCATCTGCAAAGAAACGTTTCGATCAGGCAGGCAACGGCTAGGGTTCGTACACATTTCCCACGCTCCGCTCAAAAAATATCTTTGTCGATCACGCATTGACAGCTCCCCAACTGAATGATATAAATCCATCGACTATTAGTGACAGAGACAACGACGTCTCTGACGAATTACTGAGGACAATGATGTCCTTGCCCGGAAGTGGGCAAGGACTTTTTTTTGAGCTGAATCACCGGGGGCAATGATGCCTCCCCGTCGAGGGTAAATACCTCGATCTCCGGACAAGGACGTCCTCAGGCCCGTTGCGGCCGGGGACGTTTTTTTATTTGGGGAGGATCATATGAATCGCGTCAAGAGCATCGGTTTCAGACATATTGTTCCTGTTCTGGTTGGACTCGTTGTGCTTCCCGGATGTGCCGTGACGTCGCATTCCCG
The DNA here is from genome assembly GCA_030682135.1 of Nitrospirota bacterium. Classification (GTDB taxonomy): domain Bacteria; phylum Nitrospirota; class Nitrospiria; order Nitrospirales; family Nitrospiraceae; genus Palsa-1315. Next base: position 27,701 of record JAUXQT010000100.1, read on the forward strand.
ATCGACATCCACGATCACGTCCGCCTTGTCCTACAAAATTCCGGCGGCGGTCGACGTGAAAACCATCGTGGCCCTTCTCGAAGAGTCTTCGATGAAAGTACTCGGGAAACCGGTGACCGTTGACGAAATGACTGTGCCGCCTCTCGCAGCGGACGCCTGGAGCCCCGTCATTCTCCAAGAAAACGTCACGTCGCTTGTAGGACTGGGGGAGGTCGTGATCCCCTCGATCATCTGCCCCGGCGCGCTTGCCTCCATACATACGTTGATGCCGAGCAAAGCAGGACTTCGACTTGTGGCAAGTTGTGTCGTCGTGGGCGGCACCGCGACTCGGATCTACCTCACCGACGCCACAACCGGTGCGACGGGCGGGTCGGCGCATACCACTCTGTCTCACGAGGATATGGACGCGTCCTTCATTGCGCGGATCGGTAAGGCATTGACAGAACGACTGCCGGGAATCCGCTCCCTTCACGCAGCGGACATTCCCATTCGCAGGACGGTGTACCGCACCCACGACACCAAGGCAGAAACCACGGAAAGTTTCAAATCTACGGAAGAGGCGGCGAGGATTGACAGTCCCGACATGACCGCTCATGCCCTGCCGGCCGTATGTTTTACTCCGAAATCCACCGGCATTGCGCTACGAGACAATACGGGAAGTGACCAGGTCATCGGCACGCTGGACTCGGAGCTGATCGTGCAAGAGGATGATCCTGGAAGAAACTCATTCCTGCACGTGACGACCCGGGAAGGTCAACGCGGGTGGGTAAAGCGAGGCGACGTGCGATGGGCCTCTTGTCCCATTGCCTGAAGCAAAGAGACCATGGTAGAGAACACCGAGGCGCATTCCAATGTGGACTACTGACACAACATCATACAGAGGAGGTAGATCATGCGTACCAGTGTGGCACTTGTTATCGGTCTCTGCCTAGGCGTTGCTGGGACGTGGTTCCTGTTGCCGGGCCATGACACGAGCTCGCGGGCTGTGTCCTCGGCCTGGGCGCAGTCGGATACCAAAGGCACGCAGGACAAGCCCTGGACGGCGGCGGAATTAGAGGAAATCGCGAAGTTCTATGAGACCGCTGCAGAGAGCGTGGTAGATGAGGCGCTGCAATACGAACGGACGGCAGCCTCGATTACACCACTGACGGATACGAAAGGATTCCGTCGTGCCGCCCTGACTATTGCCGCTCAATCGAAATGGAAACAATCATCAGAGCTGCAACTGCTTGCTGCGGAGCACAGGGAGAAGGCAAAGCATATGTACGCCAAGGAGCGAGGGCAGTAACAACGCGATACTCTAAAGGGCACGCAGCGTTGTGAAACATAAAAAAATGGGGGCACCACACTTCCGGTGGTGCCCCCTTCAGCGGAGAGGCTCTATTCTCTTTCTCAAAACAATCCTCATTCAGGAATTTTCTTTCCGTACATCGTCTGGGCCTTTTCGACATGCGCGGCATAGAGCTCCTGCATCTGCTTCGCTGCATTCCGATTCTCCTGCCCAGCAATCTTTAGCGCCCCTCGGCGAAACCCCTTCGGGTCCTCGTGCAGCCGGATCTTGGACACCTGCGTTTCGTAGCGAACGGCTTCGGTCGCCAACTGTTGCGCCTTGGTCTGATACAACATGGCCGCTGCCATATGATCATCGGCGCTTGCATTGGATGCCAGCAGATCTTCCGGCTGCGTAGCAAAGACACCGCTGCACCCGATGAGGCCCAGCAAAGCCGCCAACGGAAGAGCCGCCAGTACGCTGTATGTAGACGTGCGCGACATCATCTCTCTCCCTCCTTGTTCATGTTGTCCAGGGAAGCCTCCAAGATATTCCTGGTTGTAGATTTCGCATAAACATCGCTCAGCCGGTATCAGGGAAACCCTGAAACCACAAAGAAAAACACCTGAGGAGAGGTTGGGCCTAGCAGATTGTTGACAAACTACCTGATCACTGCGGAAACGCAGAAGCCTGGGCAGTCACAGACTCTCTCAAAATCAGTCGCAGGCTGTTCAGAAAGGCTGTCCAGCAAGGCCGCAGGCGAATCGAAACCGGAGGCGTCCCCTCTGGGGCGCACGGTGCGACGAATAAGGAGCACCACGTTTGTGCGCGCCGCCGAGTGGTGAGGCGGCCGGGTCCCCGTTGAGGATTTCGATGAGCCGAGAACGCCGCTGACGGCCTTTATCGACAGCCTGCTAGGTTCCCAACGTGACAAGGCCCGTTTTGATCGCGTAGCGAACCAGTCCCGCCACATCATGGATGTCGAGCCGGCGCATCAGTTCGCTCCGGTGGGTTTCAACCGTTTTGATGCTCAGGTTCAGCTTGTGGGCAATCGCTTTGGTCGAATTGCCCTCCGCGATCAATTGCAGGATTTCCCGTTGACGAGAAGTGAGATCATGAAGAGGCCCAGCTTGATCTTTCCGCCGGGCCACATATTCATCCACCAGCGGCTTCGACACACTGGCCGTCAAGTACGTCTCGCCGCGCATCACGGCCTTGAGGGCCAATTCCAGCTCAGCGGGCTCCGCACCTTTGAGGAGATAGCCGGTGGCCCCGGCATCGAGCGCCTGTCCGACATATTCTTCGTTCGCGTGCATCGAGAGAATAATGACCCGAACTCCCGGCCATCGTTTGACGATGCGGGCTGCCGCGTCCAAGCCGTTCAACCCCGGCATCGCAATATCCATCAGCACCACATCCGGCTGGTCACGGGCCACGACCTCGACCGCCTCATGTCCGCTACTGGCTTCCCCGATGACCGAGATGTTCGGCAAGGTCTGCAGCAGGGCGCGGAGACCTGCTCGGATCAGGATATGATCGTCGGCCAACATGACTCGAATCGGCATAGTGCGTCTCAGCCTCTCTATTCGTCTTCCGTTGCCCCAGAGGACCGGAGCGGAATCCGCACGCGAACTTCCGTCCCCCGACCCGGCAAGGACTGAATCGTGATGGTTCCACCCAACGCCTGTGCCCGTTCCTGCATCCCAAGCAACCCAAGGCTCGGGCGATTGGCGGCTTGGGCCGACGGCTCCCGTCGGCTAAAGCCGACCCCGTCGTCCTTGATACAGAGATCCAGCCACTGATCTGTCCGTCGCAAGTCCACATGAATCGTTGTCGCCGTCGCATGACGCAGGATATTGGTGATCGACTCCTGAACGATCCGAAAACAGGCCACAGCCAGGTCCGGTTCCAGATCCTGCGGCACGTGCTCGGCCTCAACCTCGGCAACCAGACCTGCCCGCTGCGCTTGACGCTCGACATACCAGCGGACCGCCGGCACTAACCCGAGATCGTCCAGCAGCGAGGGGCGTAAATCCAAAGACAGATCCCTGACTCGCTGAAGAATCTTGTCCAACATCCCCAGACTGTCGCTTAAGCTCTCCTGAACAGCAGACGTATCGGCAACCCGCTGCATGGTCTGGAGATTCATCTTGATCGCGGTCACGGCCTGCCCGATTTCGTCGTGGAGATCATGCGCGAGTTGCCTGCGCTCCCGTTCCTGTACCTGCATGAGCTGGCGGGATAGAGTCTGTAGTTGCGCGTGGGCCGCCCGCAAAGACTCCTCGGCCGCCCGCCGCGTGAGAAAGGACGAGACGCTGTCGGTCAGCGAATCAATGAGCAGTCGTTCTTCGAGAAGAAATGGCCCCTCACGCTCTTTCGGCCTCTCCTCCAGATACACAACTTCGATGGAGCCGCTCATGCCCTTCGCGGTCACGAGCGGAGCCCGCTGCATCCACGCCGTTTCCCGAAAAGAGGGTGTCGCCACAATCAGTCCTTCAAACCGGATACGCGCCGCCGCGACCTCAGGATATTGCCAGGCCAATGGAATGAGGGTCACAATTTCTCGGAAGATCTCATTCAGCGGCTTCGTGCTGCCTTGAAGCACCCGCACAATTCCGTGCAGGGCCGTCAGCTCCTTCACTCGTTCCCTGAGGCGGTGCAAGAGCTCTTGTTGCGCTTCTTCTCCTTTTTGAACCTGGATGGGGATACCAGGCCTCGATGGACTCGCTGCCGTGACTCGCTTCCCAGATTTGACGCTGGTCGGCGGGTTTTGAGGGGATTTCCGTGGGCTCATAGGTACACTCAGATATGCAGGAGGTCGGCCTTCCCGCTGGATATCCTACCGGCAATAGACAATCCGACACAACAAGACGTCGTCGAAACGAGCTGGCGGACCTGCATCCTGCTGGAAGTAGTCTCCCCGTTGTCACACACCGAGTAGCCCCTGCCCCGTCAGCCCCCGATTCGAAACAAGAGCCACATCCCCAGTCCGTAGCCCAGGACCATGAGAAAACCATCCGGCTCAATCAGCATGAATCGCTTTTCCGCGCGATAGATAATACCCATCAACCCCACGTTCATGAGGAGAATGGACCACAGAGCCGTCAATACATGCGTCGAGCTGACGACGCTCAGCAGAGGCCCCTGCCGATAGGCCACATCGACGATAAAGAGAGCCGCCAGGTTGAACGCATTGCTGCCGAAGAGATTCCCGACCGCCAGATCGTAGGCGCCCAGTCGCACGGCAGCCCGGGCCGTCACCAGTTCGGGCAGCGACGTCGTAAGGGCCAGGAGCGACGTGCCCTGACTGAGACCGCGATGGTGCCCATGAACGCCAGATTGGTCCGATCGGCGAGGGGCACATCCACGGCATCAAGGGTACCGGCGTGCTTCTGAACCGGTGTCGATTCACTGGTCAGCGAAGCTTACTGCGACTGGAAATTCGTGGCATAGGTGAGGCGCGCATCCGCGGGAACACGGTCGCCCGTTTCCAGGAGAATCAAATCGCCGGGCGCCGACTCCCGCGCGGGAATGGACCGGAGCATGCCGTCACGGAAGACCCTTGCCATAGAGATGGACATCTTTCGCAGCGCTGCCAAGGATTGTTCTGCCCGGAATTCCTGCACGAAGCCAAGCAGGCCGTTGAGAAATACGATGGCCACGGTCGCCACCGCATCGAGCCAGTCTTCCAGCAGACCGGATATGACCGCCGCCCCGATCAGCACCCAGACAATGAGCCTCGTGAACTGGGAGAGAAACAGCTTCAGCAGTGAGGGCGTCGAGGCTTCAGGCAACTCGTTGAACCCCTCATTCTGTTGTAGACGGCCGGCTTCGTCGGCACTGAGCCCGACTTCCAGATTCGTGCGCAGGTCCATCGCCAGTGCATCGGCTGCTCTTGAGTGCCACGGCCTCGCAGCAGGAGCGTCCCTCTGCGGTTCCATTCCCCCGCCGTCCTTCATCAAAATAACAGCCACAAACCCAGCACATAGCTGACGATCATCAGCAAACCGTCCGGTTCGATCAACAGAAACCGTTTCTCTGCTCGATAGATAATTCCCATCAGCCCGATGTTCATCATTAGGATGGACCAGAGTGCGGTGAGGGCGTGGGCTGAACTCACGCTGCCCAGCAAGCTGCCGTCTCGATAGGCCAGATCGGCGAACAAGAACGCTGCCATGTTGAAGGCATTGCTCCCGAACAGATTCCCCACGGCCAAATCGAACGCGCCCAATCGTACTGCCGCAATGGCCGTCACCAACTCCGGCAGGGAGGTCGTGATGGCGACCAGCGACGTGCCGATAAAGGTCGCGCTGGTGCCGGTCTCTTCAGCGATGCGCTGAGCGGACCAGGCCAGGAAGGGCGCAGCCACGAGCAATGCCAGCGCACCGAGTGAGAAGCCGATGACCGCACGACGCAATTCAGCTTTGCGGCTGACGGGATCCTGCTTAGCGAGAGTTCCTTCAACCAACACGGCCTGTTCCCGCTGGCGACGTTCCATATCCTCCTGCCGGAAGACGAGTCTCATGCCCAGCACGTATAGGATGAAGAGAGTCAGGCTTCCAAGGCCTACTCCGACATGACTCACCTGGGCCGGCTGAAGCACGAAAAAGGCAGCGAGTCCCGTCAAGAGCATGGCCAGCGTCGCCGTCAGCGTATGCCCCAGGGCTGCCTGCTGCCAGACCCGCTTCTGCCGATGGAGCAGATCGATCAGGCCGAGCGTCAGCATGTTGCTCATACCGGCGCCGAACAGATCGCCGGCTGCGAGATCCGGGGCGTTCAGCCACCCGGCGCTAATGGTCGTGAAGACTTCCGGAAGCGACGTGGCGGCGGCCATCAGCACGACGCCGATCCACAACCGTCCAAGTCCCGTGTACTCCGCGATCCGGTCACCGTAGTGAGACAGTTTCGTCCCGGCAGCGACAATCACCGCCGCGCTCACCACAAACAGCGCCCAGGACATCAGCATGGCCTGTCCCTTTCCAACTCGACACTCATCGTCTTCGGTTCCTGACCACGAGGACCGAACAGGGGGCATGGCGCGCCACTCGTCGCGACACGCTGCCGAGGAACGTGCCCTTCAAACCCGTCATGCCCCGCGATCCGAGGATCACCAGGTCGGCATGTATTTGTGCTGCGGCTCGTATGATTTCCTCCGCCGGACGGCCTTCGACCAGCAAGGGATGGATCGTCAGGCCACGATGCGTCACGACCTTCCTCACCCGTTCCAGCACCTGCCCCCCGCGCTCCTTCGTCACGCGAATCAGCGCCTGGGCCGTCTCACGGAACTTCGGGGCCGTCGTGTTCAGCAGTTGGGACACACGATCGCCGGGCGGCTCGACGACGTGCAGGACGGTGACCTGCGACGTGGCTGGTACGCCCAGCGCTCGGAGCCATCGTGCAGCTGCCAAGGCATGCTCGGATTCGTCCACCGCCAGAAGGACCCGCAGGCCTCTTGCACGCTCCCGGGATGCCCCTCTCCCTCGTCCTCGGCTGATCAGGACCGAGCACGGCGCCGAATTGAGCACACCCTCGCTCACGCTTCCGAGAAGGAAGCGCCTCACGCCTGAAAGCCCGCGAGAGCCCACAACGACCAGATCCGCCTGTTGCTTCTTCAGAGCCTCCACGATCCCCGTCAGCGGCAGGCCCCACTTAACCAGCACATCCGGTCGGGCGTCGTCTGGTCGCAACTGAGTGCCCAGACGTTCCAGGAATCGTTGCGCCTGCGCGAACATCTTTCTCCGCTCCGCCGTAAACTGCTTCCACAATTCCGGATGGTAATGGAGCTGCCAGCCACCAGTGATCGTGACAAGCTCCAACACATGGAGGAAGGTGAAGGCTGATCCGGTCGGCCAGCGGAGCTGCTGGAGCAATTGAATCGCCGCACGAGCATGCCGAGACCGATCCAACGCGATCACAATGTTCATCGTGTCTTCTCCATTTTTAGAAGGACGTATCGGGACGGCGGTCCACCTTCTGGACGGACTCGGCCATCAGCCGATGTGTGTTGAAGCAGGCGCCGTTCAGCGCAATCATGTGCGGCATGATACTCACGAACTGCGAGCGAGTCTCCATAGAAGCACGGCGCCACCTTCTCACACCGCAGGCCGGACGCCCCGGATCATCGTCGGTCTTGCATGTCGATGGATGTACGCCGAGGCGTGGCAGAAGATACGGTCATCGCTACGCGACGCACCGACACCCTAACTTGACGACCCTGACTTCTGCCCCCTCCGCGCATACATGTGCTTCAACGGACAATACCCCACCGCGCCGGCGACCACTGCGAGCAACCCGATGGTCTCCGCGATTTCCTCTGCCCAGAATGGAATGGGCAGTGTGATCCCGAGTACCATCATGATAATCCCGCCGACGACCCTGATCCATCGCTCGATGGCTCCGAGATTGCGTTTCACATGACCTCCTCTTACATTCCACCGGAGTCCTTCTCATCGAGACATCGGCTGTCTGGTCATTCGCGGGCTTCGTGGATCTCTTCCATCACGATAACCTCCGCGTCGAACCAGTCTTGGAGATCATGGCCCTCGCGGCACCCGCGTTGTTCCCACAACTCGTAACTTTTCGTCGCGATCCGTTCCCACATGCCATTGGGTAGCTCGATGGGATTCCCGCGATCAACTCCACGAACGGCTCCCGACTTGTCTTGCGTACGCCCCTTCCCCTCTTGTTCTCGATCATGCTGTGTCTGGCGCAACTGCGTTGACCCCATCGTTCCTGTTGTCGTCTGAATAGCTGTCATGGCGTCATAATCCCTCCCTTAGAGTTAATAGTGACTCTTGCCTACAAATAGGGTGTTCAGCTTCCTACTCGCTCTTGGCAGACAGATGGCGGGGCTTGGCCCTTCCACGCCGCACTCGCCAGGCTGCCCACAGGAAATAGAGAAAGACCATCACGCCCACGAGTTCCACGAGATGGACAAAATGCCACCCTTCGACCAACTCGACTTCCACTACGACAAGCAGCACCGTCGCGAAGAGAAACACGGACACATGCCGACGAGGCATGCTGATCACCTCGCGGAAGAATGAAGCGAGCCAGCCGTCGCTTTTCTTGGGCTGTTCCATCTTTCCTGCCTCTCCTTACGTATGATCGCGCATTGCGACACGCCACTCCACCCCTGCAACCTGATTGACCCCGGCCTGAATCCATCATGCGAACCAGACAGCGGCAGCACTGCACAGTTCAAGGCCAGCAAGAGCAATGCCTTGCTCGCTGCGACACGACCGGCTTGAGACTTCCTGATGTTTCACACCACTTGGCATGCTCACCGTGAGACGAGGGGGACATTTAGCCACAGTCGGCAAGCCATACGGGGGCGAAACACCGCACCGTGGACCATGGCCGTTGCTCGAAGAGATAAAGACAGAAGCGCGTTCGACCGCCGTGAACTCCTGAACTCAACGCCACGCTCGCTGCGACAGACAAGGGTGAGCGCAACTCGGTTGCTTTCCTGCAGCCCATTCGGAATGAAGTTAAACTCTCGTAGCTATTCCGTTTGATATTGTCATTTTTGAGACAGGCATCCCGCCTACCAATCAGGACATTGCGCAGGACATTGCGCCAAAAGCGTTTCGGTTGTGAGCGCTTAAAATGAGTATTCGATCAATGGCGCAGCATCTTGCGGTCACGATGCTCACCGTTCGACAGGCCCTTGCATGGACTCAGAACAACCTCCTTACTCATAAGTTAGAAATATAGGCGCCTTCGTTTACGCAACATGAATCGAGGAGCGACGAATGCGACCCGACAACCACGTAAAACCATGGGCGGAGTTGCATGACTCCCGCCATAGTCATGGAATCAGAGCGCCGAAACAGATCGCCCCCCCAGAGCCTGAATGATACCGGGCTTGAGCCGCTGAAGCTCGTTAATCGTGGGCCGTCCGCCATTTCTGCCTCCCTTGCTTCTATATCAGCCGGCAATCGAGCTCGGCAGCGCGCTGAAGTTGATCGCGTGGTTCCCCGCTTGGATGGGGTATAATGCCGCGTCAAATATGACTGCAACAACACGACTCCATCCCACTGCGAACAGGGAGATGACCCCAATGGCAGGATGCAGACCCTATTTCCTTGTACTGCTCGCTTTCATAATCGCGCCGGCATCTCCGTTCGCTGCAACTCAGACGCCCACTCCTGCGATCAGCCAAGCACTTCCGCCACAGCCAGTCGGCGCACCGGTGGTTTTTGACGAGGAAATGCTATTCGTCATCTACGATCAGCTCGGCCCCTTTACCCCGCAGGAGCGGGCTCAGGCTGTCACCCAGCGATTGGAGCGCCTGGCGAAAGATCCCGTCACCGAGATCCATCCCGTGACAGCCACGGACCAAGAACTGACGAGCGAACTCGTCTCCGGCGAGACGGTGGTGATGACCGTGACGGATCGAGACGCGCAACCCACCGGCAAGAGCCGGCAGGAGGTCGCGAAGGCCTACGCGCAAAAGATCCAGGCGGCGCTAACGAAGTCCCGAGAACAGGTCACGCTGCGATCGCTCGCCATCGACGCCGCCTTGGCCCTGCTGGACACCGCCATCCTCATCGTCCTGCTGATCGTATCCGCCAAGACATTTCCAAAGATCTACGCCAGGATCGACGCCTGGCGCGGGACCATTATCCGCCCGATCAAGATCCAGCGGGTGGAATTGCTGTCGGCCGATCAGATCGCTGGAGCCCTTGCCGGATTAGCCAGAGCCGTCCGCGTGTTCGCCGTGCTCTTTCTGCTCTATGTGTATCTGACGTCGGTATTGGGGATTTTCCCTTGGACACGCGGCATCTCCACGGCGCTCCTCGACGCGGTCGTCTCAACGATCACATCCATCGGCCTGGCCTTTTCCACTTATGTGCCGGACATCGTCTCGATTGCGGTCATCATCTTCGTCACCCGCTACATCATTAAGCTCATCTCGCTGCTGTTCGCCGGAATCGGGCGTGGCGCCATTACATTCGCCGGTTTCCATCGGGACTGGGCAGAGCCGACCTATAAGATCGTCCGGTTCTTGGTCATCGTCTTCGCCGCCATCGCCTGCTTCCCCTACATTCCCGGCTCCCAATCAGAAGGCTTTCGCGGCATTTCTGTTTTCCTGGGACTCCTCATCTCATTGGGATCTGCCGCCGCTATCGGCAATATCATCGCCGGCGTGGTCCTCACCTATATGCGCCCGTTTCGCGTCGGCGATCGGGTCAAGATCGCGGACACCACGGGAGACGTGATGGAGAAAACACTCCTCGTCACGCGGGTGCGCACCATCAAGAATGTCGACGTCACGATTCCTAATGCCATGGTCCTCGGCAGCCACCTCATCAACTACAGCTCCTGCGCGCGAGACCAGGGGCTGATCCTCCACACGAGCGTGACCATCGGCTACGATGCGCCGTGGAAAACGGTCCACGAGTTGTTGATCTCCGCGGCCCAGGCGACGACACACATCCTGGCTAAACCGGCACCCTTCGTGTTGCAAACAAGCTTGGACGATTTTTACGTCACCTACGAAATCAACGCCTATACCGGCCAGCCGAATCTCATGGCGACCATCTACGCGGAACTGCACCAGCATATCCAAGACACATTCAACGAGGCCGGTGTCGAAATCATGTCTCCTCACTATGCCCAAATCCGCGACGGCAACCAGACCACAATTCCTGACCAGTACCTGCCGAAAACCTATCAGGCCCCGGCGTTCAGGATTGGGCCGCTGGGCAATCTCTTCGGCGGCTCGAAGGACTGACTGGCGAAATCGCGGTACTTATCCCAATAGTTTCTCGTAGTTTCTCGCGCGCGCGATCTCGAACTTGCATCAGTGCCACAATAATTCCTCCCTATTCTGGGCGAATGCGTTTCAGGAACAGCCAGCCGATGGTCCCCGCCGTCGTCGAGGCCACCAGGATGCCCACTTTGGCCGACATCAACGATGGCCCGTGGGTGAAAGCCAAGCCGGTGATAAAGAGCGACATGGTGAATCCGATCCCGGCGAGACACCCGACTGCCCAGAGGTGAGGCCAGGACACGCCGGATGGCAAGGTGGCAAGACCTCCTCGAATCACAAGCCAGGACGAGAGCACGATGCCGACGGGTTTCCCCACGAGCAACCCGAGGATGACCCCCAGCGCCACCGGATTGATCAGCATCGCGCCGATGTCCGCGTCGAGTGTGATCCCCGCGTTGGCCAGGGCGAAGACCGGCATGACGACGACCGTCACCCAGGGATGCAGCGCCTGCTCCAATTGCTGCAGGGGGGTCTCCACCTGCTGCACAGCGGTTTTCATATGGTGGGCGATTTGCTGCCGTTCCCGGTTGGCCAATGGGGGCTTCTCAGGAGACATCGCCTGCTCAAACCGTTCGAGGAGGTCCTTGCCTCTCGAAAGGAATTCGCGTCCGGTCAGCCGCGTCCGGGCGGGAATCGTCATCGCGGCAACCACGCCCGCAATCGTGGCATGCACGCCGGACATGAGGAACGCCAGCCATAAGCCGCCGATCCCCAGGACCGAGTACACCAGCGGATGCCGCACGCCCGCAAGGTTCGCGGCGATCAGAAGCGCCAGGAAGACCGCGCCAACCCCAAGGCTCAGCCAGGAAATTGTCGACGTGTAAAACAGCGCGATGACCAGCACCGCCATCAGATCATCGGCGATGGCCAGCGCGGTCAAGAAGACTTTCAACGCCAACGGGACCCGGCTGCCGAGTAACGCCAGAATCCCGAGCGCGAAGGCAATGTCGGTCGCCATCGGAATGCCCCATCCCGGCGCGCCCGGTCCGGTCGTATTCAGGATCGAATAGAGCGCTGCCGGCAGCATCGCTCCGCCCAACGCCGCCGTCAGCGGGAGGGCGGCTTGCCGGAACGACGCCAACTCTCCGACAAGGATTTCCCGCTTGATTTCCAATCCGATGACGAAGAAGAACATCGCCATCAGCCCCTCGTTGATCCACTCCAGCAATGGTTCCGTCAACGCATAAGGCCCCACCACCAAGCTGACGGGCAGGTTCCAAAACGTCTCATAGAACCCCGCCCAGGGCGAATTGGCCCAGATCATTGCCACGACGGTGGCGGCCAACAGCAGCACACCGCCGGTGGACTGGGCATGAATGAACCGTTGGAAGGGCTCCATCATCGGCTGAATGAGCGGCTGGGTGCGGGACCCCGGCTGTTCCATCATGGTCTGTGCCCTCGACTGAAGTTCACTCTGTCCTCCCTGATTTCTACGGCAGTTGCGCCAGGTTAACGTGGTTCGACATTACGCCGATATGATGGAAGGGCTGCGGATAGTTTCCCATACACGCGCTGGTTGAGGGGTCGATTTCCTTCGGAAGGAGCCCCGAGCATCCCGACTCTCGCGCAAAGAGCGTCGTACAAATCCAGCGCCTTATCGAGCTGTCGGTCCTTTCCCTGCCGGGATTTCCATTTTCCCTTCACGCCCCAGCATCGGAGCCGAGAGGCTTGTGACTGGCCCTTTCATGCCGTCGCTCGGCACTCTTATCGTCTGTCCCGTCTGCCGGTCATGGACGAAAGTCTGTTTGGGCCCGTCCGTTTTCTCGGATGAGAGATTAGTCGCAAACGATTCGAACGTGACATAGCGCCCGTCGGCGCTGACTAAAGAATTGACGCTCATGTTATTCGCCTGCGCCCCGCCGCTGACGACCGAGACACGGGTCGTTCGCTTGGTCTGCCGGTCGTGCACAAAGATGTCGATCACACCGTTCGTATCGCCCGAAACCAGATTCGAGGCCAAGGACTCGAAGGCGACGTAGCGGCCATCTTCGCTCAAGTGCGCCGATTGACTGAAATTGTTGGCTTGGCTTCCAGCGCTATCCACCGAGACGCGGGAAGTCTTTCCTGACTGCCGATCGTGGACGAACACGTCCCGCTGCCTATTCGTATCGCCCGGCACAAGATTCGTCGCCAAGGATTCGAAGACAACATAACGTCCATCGCGGGTCACCTCGGGGGCAAAGCTGCCCCCGCTGGCTTGCGCGCCGATACTGTTGACCGAGACGCGCGTCGTCTGCTTCGTCTGACGATCGTAGACGAACACATCCGTCACCCGATTCGTATCGCCTTCGAGGACACTTGGCTCCGCAGATTGAAACGCGACATAACGCTCGTCGCCGCCTGATCGGTGGCGGTCTTTCTCCTGAGATTCACGCACCTCTGTGCTCTTCCCGAGCGCTCCTGTCTTGGGCACCAACTTTGCCACTGCCTGGAGAGGATTCTCTCCATTCCCGCATCCGGCCAGGAGAAGGCCCATCGCGCCCAGGAAGGCGCACATGATGCTGCGCGTCATCTGTTGCATCGTGCGTGGCAGGACAGACACGGCTCCGATCAGCGAATCAGGCCGAGTCATTGTTCGGGTCCGCTGTCGTGCGGAGACCATCGTCAATCATGGTCTGACGTGAAACAAACCTATCGTCTCGCCGCAACCGCTCGTCCCGCATGACGGCAGCCCACAAAAGGCCGTTCGTCTGCCGACGCAAGACATCCGCAGTCACTTCATCTGACCCGCGATGCCGCCGAGGTCCTTGGGATACAAGACAATCTCGATCCGCCGGTTGGCGGCCTTGCCCGCCTCGGTCTCGTTGCCCTCCTGCGGTTGGGTGTCGGCGTAGCCTCCGGCCGCCATCATCGTGCGATCCACACCGCCTTCCTCGATGAGATACCGCACCACGCTCGTCGCCCGAGCGGTCGAGAGCTCCCAATTGGTGGGGAACTTCTCCCGCAGCTTGACGCCGATCGGAACGTTATCCGTGTGGCCTTCGATGCGAATCTGCTTGTCGCTCAGTTTTTTCAGCACGTCGCTGACCTGCTTGAGAACCTTGAGGCCGGCGGGTTTCACCTGCGCCTGTCCAGAATCGAACAAAACCCGATCCACCATGTTGATGGTGAGGCGGTCCCGGACCTGTTTGAGCTTGATGTCGCCTTTGGCGATTTCATCCTGGAGCGATTTGGCCAAATCGTCGTGCGTCTTCGTCAAGCGCTGAATTTCCGCTTCCTTGGCCGCCCGCTCCTGCTCCAGCTTCGCCGCCATCGCCGCTCGATCCGCCGCAGTCTGCCGCAGAGTGCCGACTTCCTGATCGCGTTCAGAGAGGCGTTTCTCAAGATCCTTCACGCGTGCTGCGTCGGTTTCCAGTTCACCGGCGCGTTTCTGGAGGTGAGAGATCTCGTCCTGGGCAGTCGTGGTCCCGCTCAGCAACTTCTGCTTGTCCTCCTGAAGCGACGCGACCTTGCCCTGTTCCGCCTGCAACCGCGTCTGAAGATCGCGGGCCTGGCTCTTCGCTTCCATGATACCCGCAGCCAATTGGGCATTCTCTTTTTCCAGCGCCGTCACCCTGATCTGGGCCTCGGCCAGACCGCTGGACGCACTTGCCGCCTCCTGTTGCGCCGCGCTGATCCTGCGATCGAGATCATCAACTTTTGTTCGGAGGAGGTCGCGTTCGCGACGCGCCTCTCCGTACAACCGATCGGCTTGCTGGCCTTCCTCGCGCAACTTCTTGGCCTCTTCATCTAGTTGGCGCTTGCCTTGGAGTGCCTGGGCCAGACTTTCGTTGGATGAGACGAGGGCCTGACTCGTCCGGCTGCCGGCCTGCTGTTCGGCGGCCAGCTCCTGTGCCAGCTTCGTTTTCTCCTCTTCCAGCGCCTCGATCCGGACCGCCGCGTCCTTTTTGGCTTCTTCGAGCACGGCGGCGGTCTTAGCCGACATTTTTCTGGCGGTATCCAATTCTGCCAACGTGTCGGTATGGGTCCCTTTGCCGACACAACCCGCTACGAGCAGGGTTGCAGAAAGTGCGCCTATCATTAGTCTGATTCGCATCGGTGCGGTCCTCCTTTGTAGTTACGAGCCCATCAGTGTCGTCGCCAAAGGTGAGAACAGAGCCCGCAGGACGGACACTGCCGGGTTAGCGGGCAAACAGGCGCCAAAGCCGATGGCGCCACCCTCCTTGATCTGTACGGCGGCAGAATGTGAGGCATATGGGACGCACATTCGTCAGATGATTTATTATCGTTCATCGGATAGGGCGAGGAGTCGATTCGGGCAGGCCACATACCCGATATGCAGACAGAGATGGGTGTTCAGGTCGAAGGTCGATGTTGTTGGTTTGAGAGGAATAGCCTGCTCTAACATCACCGGCTGACCCGCACCGCCTTCACGATCTTTGTCTGTTTGATCTGATCCAGAAAACGATCCATCGGTTCGGTCGGCGGGCCTATTTCTACGGCCTGCCAACCTTCGCTCAGTGCGCCCTTGCGTCCATGCATGTCATGGACCCATCGGTCGATACTGTCTTGACTCGTTCCATCGCTGAAGGTCACCCAGAACAAGAAAGGCGGTTGCTGAGGGACAGGCCTCGCTTCAGCCATCTGCGGCGGACTCGCTGGCTCGCTTTGCTGCGCCACCAACGGTTTCTCGCGGTCTGGAACGGGGGCTTTCGAGACCTCCATACCGGTTGATTTCAGCCGTTTTTTCAACTCCTGATTGCTTTGCTCCAATTGGGCGCGTTCGCGCGCGAGCTGGTCGTTCGCCACTGTGAGACTGTGGATTTCGGCTTCCAGCTGTTCCTGCGCACTGTGCGCTTTGCTCATAATCACGCGTGTCAGGTGGTCAGCATCGCGAGTCGCACCCTTCCGCCGTTGCTCCATCTCCTGCTTCACGGTCAGCACGCTGGAAGCGACGGTCTCTTGTGTGGATAACAGTTTGACCATCGTTCGCTGGAGTTGAGCCATTCCCTGTTGTTGCGCTTGAATGGTGTCCACGGCTTTCGCCTGCATCCGCGAGAGATCGACCAGCTGTTGCTCGAGCTTGGTGACTTCGGCAAGCGGGGCCGCCCAAGGGGCCTCTGTCTGTGTCACGGGAAGCGGCGAGCGGACCGGTGTCATCCAGCCGGTGGTCCGGTCGGTGACCAGCCCGACCAACGCGACCGCCAGCAAGACTTGCGTGAAGGCGACGATTCTCATTCCAGGGGCCACACCCGTTGCCGGACGCGGAACTGCGGCGTCGGCGACGCCGGCCAATGCCCGCCGCGCCCGATGCCAGAGGCTTGGCGCGGGGATGAAGACCGCGCTGACCGATCCGCCCTGGGCATAATTCTGCACGCGGAGTTCCATCGTATCGCGCAGGAGGGAAATGCGGGTGGTTCTGAATCCATATTCGGGAGCGGAAAGACCGCCGAGTAACACGCCGTCCTCGGACCGGAGTTGAACGTTCTCGATGCGTGCATCAGTCTGCACCTGCAGGGCTGCTTCGGCCCCTGCCCCGGCCAGCAGTCCGACGCGCCGCTGATTCACAAACACCTGAATCGCATCCGATGCGCCACAGGTAGAACGGCGGACACCGGCCTTCATGCTATTGAGGAGGCGCTCACGATACTCAACGAGGTCTTGTTCCGGTCCCATACACCCTCCTTCGTCGTCGGATCCGACCCTTTCATGCTACGGCTGCATCTGGAGCGTTACTCGTGGCTTTTCAATGGCCGACGCTCCGCCAAACCCTACATCCCAAGCCGTGTGAAGACAGTCCAGGCACAAGGCAAGATGCCAGATCCGATACTCGATCCCGTACCCTTGCTGAAACATGTCTTCCCACTGATGTCGGGATAAACAGGGGTAATGGTCCGGCTCGCTCTTCCGGTAATGGGCCTGCGCGAAACGAAGAATCCGCTCAGCCTCGCCGTTGAACCGTTGCCGCTGACGGTGCTGTTGCTCGTTGAGTCCGTGCAACTCCGTCTCGGTAATGCCCATGTCCTCTATGGTTCGCTTCCAACCCGAGTCCCGCCAGCGTTGGAAATTCTTGTAGATACGCGGGCTCTCCGATCCGTTTAATCCTAGGACCGTGATGATCTGGCCCGGCCCCAACCCGTAACAATGATGGTACAAGGCGATCAGGGCGTCACGGCTGATCGCCGCGCGCCCCACCAGCCCATCAAGAAATCGGCCGAGCGGCGTGAGGAGATCCGAGTGGTAACAAAACGGCTCGGGCCGGCTGTGCTGCTTGGCGACAATCGAGTCCAGGAGGAACAATGGCCGGCAGGGAACCTCGCTCCGCCCGGATACGAGAAACTGCTCGAGGTATTCGGCACCCCAGCGCAGCACGAACTTCTCGTGCGCGACGTCGTCGCTCCATTGGCCGGTTTCACGCAGAAATCGCTTTGTATAGCCCGCCGCCCGGTCGAGCAGAATCGGCAGGGCCTGTAACACCACGCGGTCGAAGTCTTCGACGGTGGAGACCACCTCCTCAAGCCGGCCCAGGGTCGTTGTGCGATCGGGCATTGCGTGGTCTCCACTGAGCATATGTTGCGCTCCAATGCCAATCATTGTGCCTCCATTGGACAGGCGTGCATTGGACAAATGTTGCTGTCCGTTCAGCGATTTTGTCCGTTGTGCCGACTGCCACGCGCTTGGTAAAGGGTATGTACAGGTCGTGCCGGGGGCATGGCCGATAAGTTATTCCCACATCATTTATGGAGGTTCCCATGAAACAGTTGAACGGATTGATGGCGCTGGTGGCATTCCTCAGTTTCAGCACGATGTCTACCCTTGCGTTTGCAGGAGAGGACAAGAAGGACGAGAAGAAGGACAAGGGCGGCCACGTCGTCGTATTCGGCGACGAGAAGAAGGATGAGAAGAAGGATAGCAAGGGCGGCCAGGTGGTGTTCGCCGACGACAAGAAGGACGAGAAGAAGGACCAGGGCGGCAAGTAAGCCGGTCCACAGGGGCGCGGATGCCATCCGCGCCCCTGACTCTTACTCAGGGAGTACTCCATGACGCTACGAACCGCCTCAGCTGTTAATCCAGATCGAATTCGCATAGGGGCACTCTCACTTTCTGGGCGTCGTTCTTGGCTGGTGTGTGCTGCGATCTTTCTCCTGCTTCTGTCGACCCCGGCGCGGGCACAGTCGAGTCCGGCAACTCCGCCGCCGCAGGTTCGCGGCGAAGTGCTGATGTTGACCGGTGAACTGGTGGTTGTGAAATCGGCGGAAGGCACCAGCATTCTCATCCCCCTCGGCAAAGACACACATCTGGACGCGTCACTCAAGGTCGGCGATTCGGTCGAGGTCGTCGTCACCTCGGGTAGCCATGTCACCTCGGTCAAGAAACTCGCTTCCGACCCACTTCGTTAAGTTCCTGCTCCTCCAGCGGCCCCTTCTTCACTTAGCGAGAGAAGGACAAGCGGCGCGATGTACAAGGATGCATCGGATGCGCGCTACCGTTCATGTGCGGCCTCCTTTCTATCACTCGCTCTTGTGCCCGGCCTTCTCGTCGGCGGATTCCGGTGTCCGGTCAATGCGATGGACGAGAAACCGGATGACCTCCTCGATCTCTCCTTGGTGCTTCAGGTAAAACTTCGCCCGCGAATCGGCATGTTTCCCGATACGGATCCCCATGGCCAGCCCTTCCGCGAGTCCGAACACGCTTTCATCCGTCTCATCGTCACCGACGAAAAACAGACCGACTTGCCGGAGATGAACCATCAGCGCCAACACCGCCGGTCCTTTCCCGCCCTGCCCGGGAGGGAGCGCATTCACGGACAATTTACCCAGAATCAGTCGAGGCGTCGGCGACAATTGCTGGAGCAGGAGCAGCAGGGCCATGCGCACGCGGGCCGGTTCTGGCACGCCCCGGTAGTGAAGAGTGAGCGAATAGCGCTTATCTTCGATTTCGACGCCCAGCTCCTTTAATGCCTGGGCGAAGCGGATGGAGAGGTCCCGCTTCCACCCCTGACAGATCCCATCAGCCCAGAGGAGTGTGGGGGCGGGGGTCAGGGAACTCTCGACCCCGTGATTCCCAATCATGTACGGGACCGTTCCACTCACGCGTGGCGCGAGGTCAGCCAGTGCCCGGCCGGAGACAATGGCACAGGGGACGCGCTTGGCGAGCTCCTTGATCCACTCGTTGATGGATGGTGAGATCTGGACGGTATCACGATCCGGCGAGATCGGCGCAAGCGTCCCGTCAAAGTCGAAGGCGTAGAGGACTGGTTTTTCGGCCAATGTGCGCAGTGCCCGGCGCCCCTCGTCAGATAACACATACGTCATGCCTGGCCTCCGGTGGTGGCTCGTACGTCTCGCGCACCCACTTGACGCACAAGGCGGGCTCGTTGCCGCATGCGGGCGGCATCCATCAGCATGCGTCCGGCCCAGCGATAGACATTAAACTCCTGCACGATGCCGCGCATGCTGCGCATCCGGGCTCGTTGCTCGACCGGTGGCATCATCAGCGCCAGGTGCAGGGCGGCTGCACACTGATCGATGTTGTAGGGATTGACGATCAGCGCCTCGGGCAACTCAGTCGCCGCGCCGGTAAATTGGCTGAGGATCAGCACCCCCTGCTCGTCGTCACGGGCGGCCACGAATTCTTTCGCGACGAGGTTCATGCCGTCATGCAAACTGCTCACGATGCAGAAGTCCGCCCCCCGGTAATACGTGATCACGTCTTTCGGCTCATGATGCTCGATCCGCAAGTGGATGGGCTGATAGCCCTCTCGCCCGAATCGCTGGTTGATGCGCTCAGCCGACGCAATCACCTGCTGCTTGAGCTGCTGGTACTCCTCGATCTTGGACCGGCTGGGCGCGGCGATTTGCAGGAACGAAAATCTGCCGATCCATTCCGGCTGCAGTTCGAGCAACCGTTCGACGGCGAGGAACCGTTCGAGAATGCCTTTCGTATAATCCAGCCGTTCGACCCCGACCCCCACACGATGCGAGTGGGGGAGGCCGTTGATGGCACGGATGTGGGTCCGGCACTCGGATTCGGACGGCAGTGGTGACGGTCCTCGATTGGGCCACGCGATCGAAATCGGGTAATGGTTCACCGCAGTGAGTTTTCCTTGATAGGAGATCATGGAACTATCCCAGTCGATCCTGGTTTCGAGTGAACGATCCACCGTATTGATGAAATTGCTGCAGTGAAAGCGGGTATGGAATCCGAGAATGCTGCTGCCCAAGAGCCCTTCGAGGATCTCCTGGTACCAGGGACAGATGGCATACCGCTCCGGGTTGGGCCAGGGGATGTGCCAGAATGTGATGATCGTCGCATGCGGCAAATGATCGCGCACGATCTTGGGCACCAGGGCCAGATGGTAATCCTGCACGAGCACCACCGGATTGTCGGTCTTGGCCTCTTCGATCACGGTCAAGGCAAACCGTTCATTAATCTCTTTGTATCGTTCCCAATCCGAGGACCGAAAGACGGGACGGACGTGAGCCAGATGGCAGAGTGGCCACAACCCTTCGTTGGCAAACCCGTAGTAGTAGCCGTCTTCTTCTTCCGGCGACATCCAAATCCGCCTGATGTCGTATTCGGGATGGTCCGGCGGGACGCGGACATGGCCGCGCGCATCAACGACCTCGCGGTCGGCCGTCCCACTCCCGTGAGCAATCCAGACGCCCGAACAGGCACGCATGACCGGTTCCAACGCGGTGACCACGCCGCTGGCCGGCACTTGGACTTCGATGTGCTGCCCGTTCCGATTGTGGATATAGGGTTCACGGTTAGAAACGATCAGTACCTCGTCCCCTGCCAGGTGATCGTGGAGAATTCTTTTCAGCGTGGCCGGAGTCCAACTCATCTGGCTCTCATCCCGCATGCGTTTGTCCGCTTCGAGCTCGTGAATGAGGGCGCGAAGATCCTTCGCCACCGGATGCAAATCGGCACCAGACTGCTGGCCACCAATCACGGCGACCAGTCCCTCACCTCGGAGCATCGCCCGCACGCCTGCCACCCAGCCGCGCCAGCTCAGGTGCGCGACCAAGACCGTGACCAGGGAGATCACCCCACCGATGACGGCGAAGAGATAGAAGAGGTACCACTTCGTATCGCTGCTGCGCCGCTGCGCCCAGCTCATGTCATGGACGAGCATGAGGCGTCCCCATGCGCGACCGTTCCCCTCGATGCCCACAGCCGCGACGTGGACAGCTCCTTGGCTGAGCTGCAACAGGGCGGTCTGGCCGGCGTTGATGGTGCCGGTTCCTTCACAGGGAATCGAATCGGGGTAGGTCAGGGTTTTGTAGGCCAGCTTGCCCGCACGGTCGCAGAACCCGATGGCGAAGAGCCGCTCGTCCTGAATAATCCGATGAAAGTAGTGCAGCAGCTTGGTCTTCGATTCCGCCGCCAGGAGATCCACCAGCGGACTTTCGACCATGCGACCGATCAGGTCAGACCGGATTTCGAGATCCCGCACGAACCATTTGAGCGTCAGCGTATCGACGAGGGGAATGACCGCATAGGCCAGAGCGGCAAGCACCAGGGCCAGCGGCAACATAAATCGGAGCGATAACCGCATAGCTCACCTCTCGTTTACAGCGGACAACAAATCGCCTATGGTGAGAGCATGTATCCTTATGGCCTCATCGGCAATTGTCACACCTCGGCCTTGATCGGCACGAACGGCGCCGTCGACTGGATGTGCGCGCCGCGGCCAGACAGCCCGCCGGTCTTCGGCCGATTGCTCGATCCCGACGGCGGGCATTTCTCCATTTCGAGCCTGGTCCCTTCCACCGAACGCACAACCAAGCAACGCTATTTGCCGAATACGAATATCCTCCTCACCACCGTCACCCTGTCCAATGGCGACGCCTTTCAGATCACCGACTTCTGCCCGCGGTTCGAACAATACGGGCGCATCTACCGGCCAGCGGCGCTGTTCAGGTTGGTCGAACCGTTGCAGGGCACGCCGGCCATTCGCGTCAGCTGCCGACCCGTGTCGGGCTGGGAGAAAACTCCGGTACAGCCGGTGCGAGGCAGCAACCACCTGCGCTACGAGATTCGCGGCGAGTTGCTCCGCCTCCTGACCAACATGCCCCTGACCTATCTCTGCGAGGAAACCCCGGTCGCCCTGACGCAGAAATTCTATTTCGGTCTCACCTGGGGCCTCGGCATTGAAGACGACCTCGTCAAGGTGACGCACGACTTTCTGGAGCAAACCACGCGCTACTGGCGCACCTGGGTGAAGAACTGCTCGGTGCCGCTGCTGCATCAACAGGAAGTCATCCGTTCGGCCCTGGCCTTGAAGCTCCATTGCTTCGAAGACACGGGCGCCATCCTGGCGGCCCTGACGACGAGCCTCCCGGAACAACCGGGCGGCACCCGCAATTGGGACTACCGGTACTGCTGGCTGCGGGATGCCTATTTTGCGCTCACGGCATTTCATAACTTGGGCCACTTCGAAGAGATGGAAGCCTTCCTCAAATTCCTCTTGAACATTGCGCATACGCACGAACATTCCCGCGACCGCTTACGGCCGGTCTATACGCTGAGCCAGGGGCTGCCGCTTCCGGAGATTGAGCATGCCAACTGGGCCGGGTACCAGGGCAGCGCACCGGTTCGCAACTACAACCAGGCGGCGGAGCATGTACAAAACGATGCCTATGGAGAAATGATTCTGACGTTCACCCCGATCTTCTTCGACGAACGGTATGGCGATCTGCGCACTAAAGATCTCGACGGGCTCCTGGCCCATTTGGCGAAGTTGTGCGTGCGCAGCATCGGCCAACCGGACGCCGGACTCTGGGAAATCCGCAACGGCTGGCAGGAGCACTCCTTCACTAACTTGATGTCCTGGGCCGGGCTCGAACGATTGGAGCGCATCAAACAAGCCGGGCACCTCGGTCCCCTCTCGTTGGATTTGACCAGCGCCCGCATCCATGCGGCAGAAGCCCTCCTCCGAGGCGTACATGACGGCGCGCTCCGAAACGGTCCCACCGATTCCAGTGATGACGCCGCCCTCGCCCAACTCCCGATCCTGGGTTACCCGAACCGGGAGCTCTGTGAGTCCACGGTGTTGCACATCACCCGTGCGCTGTCCCTCCGGCGGGGAAGCGAAGACACCGGATTTTTTTATCGCTATGTGCGGCGCGACGACTTCGGGAAGCCGGAAGGCGCCTTCGTCATCTGCTCCTTTTGGATCGCCCAAGCCCTCGCCCGGTTGGGGCGCATCGCCGAGGCGAGGACGATCCTCGATCGTGTACTGGTCACGGCCAACCATGTCGGATTGTTGTCTGAACATTTCACCCCCGCCACGCATACCCAGTGCGGCAATTTCCCCCAGGCCTACTCCCATGTCGGCTTGATCAATGCCGCCTTTGCCGTCAGTCCTCCCTGGAGCGACGTGCTCTAATCCTCCAACCGGGCTGCGGCGCGAAACTTTTTTCACCTGCCAGCCTCCACATATACCGCTGCCGTCCGACTCATCGCTCCCTTGGGATTATCGGCATCGAACCACACGTTATACTGGAGGAGCCCGGCTCGAGCGAAACACAGGCTGATCGACCTACCAGGGGGAATGGTCACCAGATCGTTCGTGCCACCCCAAAAAGTGGCCACGCCTTTTTCGCACCCCAAGTCGTCCAGTAAGCGCATGGAGAGAAATCCAATTCGGACCGGGTTCGCGCGAAGATTCTCCCAACGAATTTCCTCTCCCGGCGTTGCATACAACGTATCCGGCGTCACCATGTCGGAAATCTGAATCGTGCGCACGGTCGCCGAACTAGTTGTTGCCGGCTGATGCCCACAAGCTGAAAGCACATAAAGCAACCCTAGGCATAGCCCCCCAAATATCCGCGTCATCCTGTCTCCTTTCCGACTTGCTGAATCGGCAGGACCTTCTTCCCGGCAGAGAAAAGAGGGTCCGCGCGTCACTGGAATCTCATCCACACACAGGAGTCAGATCAACGAAAGGTGGAACAGCGTTTCTTCAAATACGAATGGAAACGGGACTCCACGCTCTCGCAGAAGAAGTGCCGCTGTGGTGTGGAGTTAGGAAATGGGACTAGAGAACAGGAGGATGAAATAGTGCGGAGGCAAGAACCGGCACATGCACCGATGGCGAATCGCCAGTCACAGGGACTGTTTCGGATGAAGGAGTAAGTTGAGGCACGGCCGGAGGAACGGAAAATCCTTCGAGGACCGATGCGCCCATGGTATCAGCGGCCTCAAAAGGGCTCAGGAGGGTGACGGGCACGCCGAGCATTTGCACGACGACAAAGAGACACAGCACCATGACCATCGCCATGCATACTGCGCCCATGCGGCTTTCCGTGAGACAATTGTGGCACAGTTGAAACATTCAAGGCCATAATACGCCTCTCTCAACCCCTGTTACAAGAACAGCCCTGTGAAATTCTTCGATGGCGCTTCGCGTTGTCATCGCACGACGAGTACCGAGCAGGAGCTATGTTGGACCACCCTGGTCGAGACACTGCCTAGCAGAAAGCGCGCAATGGGCGCCCAACCCCTTGGCGCCCATACCGATCAGATCGGCCTGATGGGTTGAAGCCACCTTCATGATCTCCTCAGTAGGCTTCTCAAGCTGATAGACCGGCTCGGCCGTAAATCCAGCCTTGACCAGCTTCTGCACGCACCGCTCCACCACCTTGCGCCCTGCCTCTTTCAACTCCGGATACTTGATGAACGGCATCACCTGGATGACGCTCACGTGAATCGGCACACGCCCGCCCTTACCGCTCGCACTATATATAGTCCGGACTTAAGTTCCCGCCACATTCGAACCGACATGCTGAAACCGGCTGTGAAATGTTTCCGGCAGCGAGGTGCACCGGCTACCAATCTGGAGACTTCTTCTTCGATGCCTTGAGCCTGAACCAGCACGGCAGCACGATGAGTGACACGGTTCCCGAAGTGAAGCAGGCCACGCCAGTCTTCTGTCGTCGGTTCACACGGTGTGTGAGGAATATGTCTCGCAGGTGTTGAGCTTCGGCACCTGCCACAACGGGGGGCCAACTATCCGAACCACGGCGCTACAATCACTTCCACAGGTCGTCGAGCATCCGCGCCCACAGATGTTGCGCGATTTCCTCGAATGGAATCCTCGACTCACGGACGTCTTCGTCTGCCAGCGTCGCCTCGCCGGTCGACTCCCACAAAATCTTGCCGGTGCGCGTATCCCAGAGCTGCATCGTGAGCCGAAGAATCGAAATACGTGTCTGAGACAGGCGTAAACCAAAAAAGGATAGTCGTCCGGAGCTTGACTGGCTGAACATGACCAGCGTCGGCTGAAACACATAGTTGGCATCGAGACTCCGCCCGATCTTCTCCAACACCGGCCGATGCAGAATCCCGGTCCGACTGTAGCCGGAAACCATGTCCTGATACTCCACCGCCAGGCCCGCCTCATTAATCAGGCTCAGCGTTTCGTAGGGAAGCAGGACCTTGATCGGGCGCTTGCGCTGCTCAAGCGCGGCGCCCAACGAGCGCGAGACCTGATGGCTGAACCCTTCGGAGGTGAGGCTCACCTCGGCACTGAGCACAGCCACGCGCTCATTTTCCAGCACCGAAGGCGCGAAGGACGACGCCTTAGACACAAGTGAGGTCGCTGCCTGCCACTGTGTGAGCGGGCCGGCACAGCCGACCAGCAGTACCGCCGCCACCGGCCAGATGAACGTGAGCACCCGCCGATGTCGTCGCTTCTTTATCATCAATCCATCCAGATCACGAGGCTCATCAAGGACAGCGGCAACAACCCCAACGACTAGACGAGCCATCAGCGTCAGGAACCGGAATAACCTCCGTCGCCATCGGCAACGACATGGCGGCGAGGAAGCCGGCGGCATAGAACCGACAGTGCCCCCCTGACAGAATAGACAAGTATCACCGCGAGGCTATCGCACGACGAGTACCGAGCAGGAACTGTGTTGGACCACCCTGGTCGAGACACTGCCCAGCAGAAAGCGCGCAATGGCCCCCAATCCTTTGGCTCCCATCACGATCAGATCAGCCTGATGCTTGGACGCCACCTTCATAATCTCTTCCGCGGGCTTCCCGAGCTGATAGACCGCCTCGGCTGTAAATCCCGCCTTGACCAGCTTCCGCACGCTCCGTTCGACCAGATGGCGCCCTGCCTCCTTCAACTCCGGGTACTTGATGAAGGGCATCACATGGATCACGCTCACGTGAATCGGCGCGCGCCCGCCCTTGCCGGTCGAACTATCCGGCTGAAGCTTGGTCAACACAAACGTCAGGGCTTTGGCCGATGCGTCCGATCCATCGGTCGCCAAGGTAATCCGCCGCAATGGCACCGCTTCGTCCTTCACGACGAGCACGGGACAGGTCGCATGATGGATGAGATTCGTCGACACGCTGCCGAGCATGAACCGGTCGAGGGCATCGAGGCCCTGACTGCCCACGACCAGGAGCCCGTCCCGTTTGGGGGCGCGCTTCAAAATCGTCGGGGCGATCGCCCCTTGTTCCTTGCGGACCGCGCCCTTGAGCTTCAGGGTTGCCAACTGCAGTTTGGCCTCCTTGAGGGCTTTTGCCGAGCGCGCTTCCATGCGCTGAACTTCTTCCTGGATATACCCTTCCATTCCCGCCATCACCGGCTGCGAAAGAAACGGCGCACGGAGCGAGGCAATATCCACCACATGTAGCGCCGTGACCTTCGGCGGCTCCACGAACGGCAGCTTGGCCACCCAGTTCAATGCCCATTTCCCAAACTTCGATCCATCCGTCGCCACGAGCACATTCATGTTGTAGATCCTTTCAATTGACAGTTGGGTACATTTCAGACAACAGGCTGAAACCGGCGCTGAAAGACTTCCGGCGACAGGCCCGCGAGGGCCGCGTAGCGACCGAGCGCTGCCGGATCCTTGAGGTCCTTGTCGGACAGACGGATCATGTACTGGCGCGCAATCTGATAGGACTGCGCCGTGATATCCACCATCCTCACTTTCGCCCTACCACTCACGGGATCTAGCATCTGCTTGAATGGGATCGGCGTAAACCGCCCATCTTGAATCGAAACCATGGCCGCCGTGCCTCCGTCGAGCAGGAACTGCGCCGCACAATAGCCGAGATCGCGGGTGTATTCCATATCGAATGGAATCGGGTCCGCGCAGCGCAACTCATATCCGACATTCTTGGCGACGATCGTCGTGGCCAGGCCCAAAACCTTCATGCCCTTGGCCACTTCACGCCGGAGCACATCGCCGATATCTACTTCGGCCAATCGCAGGTGGCCATGCTCATCCCGCTCGACATGATCCAACCCACCCAGGTCTTGCGGGTCGAGCATCTCGATCAGGCCTTCTGCCAGCACGACCACCCCGTCTGCGCGTCCTCCACTGAGACGCTTGATCATCGTCCCGATCACGAGATCCACCAGGCGCTGAAGCCTCACAGGCCGTTCCATAAATTCCTCGGGAATAACCGTGAGGGTGGCGCCGGCCGCCTTCCCGATTCCAAGCGCCAAATGACCGGCTTTCCGCCCCATGGTCACGGCAAAATACCAGCGCGCCGTGGTATGAGCATCCACCATGAGATTCTTGACGATCTCGACGGCGACATGCCGGGCCGTTTGAAAACCGAACGTCGGAATGCCGGCGGGAAGATCGAGGTCGTTGTCGATAGTCTTGGGTACATGCACAATTTGTATCCGCCCGGCCGCCTGTTCTTCCAACTTGAGCGATGAAAAGGCCGTATCGTCCCCGCCGATCGTCACCAGACGCGTGATGCCCAGTTTCGTTAAGGCCGAGAGAACATGCCCAAGAGACTCGGCCTTCTTCGTCGGATTCGCCCGTGAGGTGCCCAGATACGACCCACCCCGGAAATGAATGCGACTGACTTCTTCAATGGAAAGGGGGCGCACATGGCTCGCGTTCCCCTCCATCAGCCACTTAAATCCGTCGATAATCCCCACGACATCGCAGCCGTCGAGGATACTGCGGATCGTGACCGCACTGATGACACTATTGATGCCGGGGGCCGGTCCGCCTCCAACCAGTATTCCAACGGTCGTTCTCTGCAACGTCATCTGTCCTCCTAGAAAGCTGTTACGAAAGGTCGTGCGCACTCTGCAAAGACATCATGTTATGCGATCACGGACAAAAACTAACACCGCAGGCTGTTCAAAATGGCCGTCCTCTTAATCCGTCGTTCGGATCTCGTATCTCGTCGTTCGCACAGGAAAGATTTCCTGGCCTGCGAGAGACGCTTCACGGTCTTTGGCGCTGGCGGACTTTTTCAACAGCCTGCTAGAATTTTTCCCAGCGGCCTTCCAAATTCTTCATAATCTGCGCCATGGTTGTATACGCCCTTTCATCAAGAGGCAACCGGTCCGGCGCGAAGGGAACAGCCGTCACCGAACCTGTACCGAATGCCCCTCGCCTTCCCCGCGAAGATACACAAACCAATAGACCAAGGCCACCAGGATCGTCCCGCCGAGGATATTGCCGAGCGTCACCAGTGCGAGATTGCTCAATGCTCCGAGAACTGACAGCGGGGCGGGACCGCCGGCTGCCAGCACGATGCCGACCGGAAGAAAAAACATATTGGCGACGGAATGCTCGAATCCGCAGGCGACAAAGGCGCTGATGGGGAGGAGAATCGCGAGGATCTTGTCCGTGACGCTCCGCGCGCCCATACACAACCAGACCGCCAGACAGACCAGCACATTGCAGAGGATCCCGCGGGCCACCGCCGAAACCGGATCGAGCGCGATCTTGCTGCGCGCAATCTGGATCAGCATCTCCCCGACGGCTCCGCCGCTGAGGGTCTGGACGCCGGCCAGTAACACAAGGACGGCGGTGCCGACTGCGCCGATGAGATTGCCGAGATAGACCCACAACCAACTCTTCATCACCTGGCTCGTCCTGACACAGCCGACGGCCCAGGCCATCGCGATAAGATTGTTCCCGGTAAAGAGTTCCGCCCCTCCCACGACCACCAGCACAAGACCCAGGCTAAACGTCAGGCCCCCGGCGAGACGGAGAAGCCCGAATGGGACAGAAACATCGTTCCCGGTTGTCACGGTGACAGCGTAAAACAGCCCGCCCAGCGAGATAAACGCGCCTGCCAGCAGGGCCAGCGCCATCATCGTCGGCACCGGCATGGTGACTTTCGCCAGCCCGATCTCGCAGACACGCGCTGCGATCTGCGCCGGAGCGTAGGCATCGAGAGCCGACGGCGCCTCGGGCGCTGGGCTAGAGGCATGGGGCGATGGGTGGTGTGCCTGCGTGGAAGAGTCGAGCATATCTTCTTTCTTGTATGTGCTACCGCGTCCTATCGCCCCTAGCCTCTCGCCCCTTGCCCGACGCTATGCAATCAATCTGACTCGCATGCGCTGCAATTCCGCTTCATCTTCCGGATCGAGTTCATCCCGTTCGATCGGTTCCACACGCACGGCAGACACCTTGTATTCAGGACACTTTGAACTTTCATCCGCGCTGGACGACAGTAATTCGTTCACCGTCGAAGCCGGAAAGTGAAAGCTGGTGAAGAGATGCCCAGGAAGGACACGTTCACTCGCAACAACAGGGAGCAGCGCCTGGCCACGGGCACTCACCAGACGAACGATCTCACCGTCGCACAAGCGCAGCGCCGCCATATCGGTCCGATGCATTTCCAGCACATCGGTATCGACCAATTCCAGAATATCCGTCCGACGCGTTTGCGACCCGCAGTTGTAATGCTGAAGAATGCGGCCCGTGGTCAGCACAAAGGGGTAGTCCCGACTCGCCGCTTCCCCGGGCGGCAGGTACTCGACGCCGACAAAGTGCGCCTTCCCTTTCGGGAATGTCTCACGATGCATCAGCGCAGTGCCTTCATGGGTCGCAGCCGGCACGGGCCACTGTAAGCCGGCAGGCTGGTCGAGCCGTTCGTAGGATACACCGGCGAACATCGGTGCGAGCGTCGCAATCTCGTCCATGATCTCCGAGGGATGCCGATAGGGCATAGGATAGTCCATCCGTTGTGACACGTCGCAGACCACGCGCCAATCAGGAAGGATCCCGTTCGGCGGCTCCACGGCTTTTCTGATTCGCTGAATACGCCGTTCAAGATTGGTAAAGGTGCCGTCCTTTTCGAGGAACGAAGCGCCGGGCAATACGAGATGGGCGAACTTCGCGGTCTCGTTGAGGAACAAATCCTGGACGACCAGAAACTCCACCTGCTTCAACGCCTCGTGCACTTTCTTCAAATTCGGGTCGGTCTGCGCGACGTCATAACCGATGATCCAGAGCCCCTTGAGCCGGCCGGCAATCGCCGCATCCCACATGTCGGGCGTTTTCATACCGCGCTTCGTGGGCAAGGGACGGCCTGTGATGGCCTGATGCAGCGCGGCCAGCTTCGGATCGTCCAAACTCTGGTAACCGGCAAAGTAGGTCGGGAGGCAGCCCATATCCGAAGCCCCCTGCACATTATTCTGTCCACGCAGAGGATTGATGCCGGTGCCGGGCCTTCCGATATTGCCGGTGGCCAAGGCGAGATTACAGAGCGCGATCACCCCATGACTGCCCCAGCGATGTTCCGTCACCCCGAGGCCGTGGCAGCAGAGCGAGGCGCCGCTGGTCGCATAGCGCCTGGCTGCCTGAGCGATGAGATGGGCCGGCACGCCGGTGATGGCTTCCGCCGCCTCCGGCGTACAATCAGAAACCGATGTGATCCAATCCTCGATGCCTTCGGCCCTTGCCGCAATAAAAGCCTGATCGAGGAGCCGTTCCTTGACCAGAACATGGCCCATCGCATTGAGCAAGGCGACGTTGGTGCCGGGCCGCAGTTGCAAATGCAGATCGGCCAGCCGCGCCAGCTCGGTGCGCCGAGGATCGATGACGATCAAGGGCACCCCTCGCCGATGCGCCTGCTTGATCCTCGCCCCTACTACGGGATGGGACTCCGTCGGATTCGCCCCCACCACCAGAATCAGCTTGGCATAGTCTACGTCCTCTATCGAATTCGTCGCCGCTGAAGCCCCGAGTGTTTCCATCATGCCGGTGACGGTCGCGCTGTGGCAGACGCGGGCACAGTTGTCGATGTGGTTCGTGCCGATCACGCAGCGCATGAATTTGGCGAACAAATAATTTTCTTCGTTCGTGCCTCTGCTGGATGAAATGGTCGCGAGGGCATCCGGACCATCCTCGTCCTTGATACGCGTGAACTCCTGCGCGACCCGGTCCAAGGCCGATTCCCAAGAAATCTCTTCCCAGTCTTTGCCGCGGCGCAGCAGCGGGACTCGCAGCCGATCGGGCGCATCATTATAGGTCCAGCCGAATCGACCCTTCATGCAGGCATGGCCCTGATTCGACGGCCCATCGTCTGCGGGCAGCATCTGGACCAGGCGGCCATCCCTCACGCCGGCGTCGAAGGCACAGCCCACGCCACAATAGGCGCAGGTCGTGCGGACGGTTTCTGTCGGTACGCCCTCCTCCAGCACCGTTTTCTCCGTCAGCGCGCCGGTCGGACATTCCTTCACGCAGGCGCCACAGGAGACACAGTTGGATGAGGCAAACCCACGAGCTGATGGCTGATCGCTGACAGCTGATAACTGAGACGACCCTGCCGCTGGCCTGGCTTCAAATCCCCGCCCGAACATCGTGAGCGCGAACGTGCCTTGAATTTCGTCGCAGGCCCGCACGCAGCGGGCACAGGACACGCAGGCAGCATTGTCGAAGACAAAGAACGGATTCGAATCGTCACAATAGGCCTGGCGGCGCGCCGGATTCTGATAACGCACAGCATGGACTCCGGAAGAAACAGCCAGGCGCTGCAGCGCCTCCGGCACGGGCCCCGCTGCCGGTTGTTCAGAGAGATAGAGCTCGACGATGTTGCGCCGCAGCCGTTGAAGCCGCTTGGTATCGGTCTGCACGACGAGCCCTTCTCGCACAGGCGTGGTACAGGTCGCCGGCGTCCCGCTCTGTCCTTCGATCTCGCAGAGACAGAGGCGGCAGGACCCAAAAGGATTGAGGTGATCGGACGCGCAAAGGCTCGGGATCACGATCCCGGCTTTCTTGGCAGCCTGATAAATCGTATCGCCGGGATCGGCAGTGATGCGGTGACTGTTGATGGTCACCGTCATTGCTGACGGCGGGCCAGAGGCCTGAGGCACGAGGTGAGAGGGTACATTCCGCTGAGAATTCTTGCTCATACCTTGCTCTAGCCTTTAGCCTTTAGCCTTCAGCCTGAATTCTTCCGGAAAATGTTCAATCGCCGTCAACACCGGATAAGGCGCTCGCCCCCCCAAGGCGCAGAGGCTGGCGCTCTTCATCGTCTCGCCGAGGTCGGATAGAAGCATGAGATCCTCCGAAGTTCCCTGGCCGCTCTGAATCCGTTCGAGAATTTCACGCCCGCGAACCGACCCAACCCGACAGGGCGTACATTTCCCGCACGATTCATCTGCCGTGAAGGCCATAAAGTGCCGCGCCAAATCGACCATGTCCGTTTCGGCGTCGTAGACGACGATGCCCCCATGTCCAAGAATGGCTCCGGCCCCGGCGAACGCGTCATAACAAATAGGGATATCGAGTTGGGATTCGGGAAACAGGCTCCCCAACGGCCCCCCCACCTGTACCGCTTTCAAGCGCGCGCCAGGCGCCATGCCTCCGCCGAACCGATCCAAGACATCCCGGAGCGTCAAGCCGAAAGGCACTTCCACAAGTCCCGGCTGCTTCACGCGCCCACCGATCTGCAGCGCCATCGTCCCGCGCGACCCTTCCGTGCCGAGTGAAGCATGCCAGGCCCCGCCCTGTGCGAGGATGTTGGGCAGCGTGGCAAACGTCAGGACATTGCTCACGATCGTCGGTTTGCCATAGAGTCCGGACACTGCCGGGTAGGGCGGCTTCGCCAGCACGACACCCCGCCGGCCCTCCAGCGATTCCAATAAGGCGGTTTCCTCGCCGCAGACGTAGGAGCCTGCGCCGATCACCACTTCAAGATCGAACGGATAGTCGTCGCAGTCGAACAGGTCCGCCTCGCGCGCCTTCTGAATCGCGAACTGCATGGCCCACGCCGCGGCCGGATATTCGTACCGGCAATAGAGATAGCCGCGCGTCGCCCCGATCGCCCTGGCGCAAATCATCATGCCTTCGATCAATCGGAAGGGATCGCCCTCCATCATCATCCGATCGGAATAGGTGCCGGCATCCCCTTCGTCGGCATTCGCCACCACATATTTCTGCTCCGACTCGGTCTGCTGCGCGACCTGCCATTTTTTCCAGACGGGAAACGCCGCACCGCCGCGGCCTCGCAATCCCGACAGACGCAACGCGTCGACAATGGCTTCCGGCGACAGGCTCTGTGCCACTGCCAATCCCTTGAATCCACCCCGCGATTGGTATTCATCCAGCGCAAGCGGCTCGGTGATGCCGAAGTTGGCAAAGGTGAAACGGGTCTGTTGTTGCAAAAACGGTATCTCGGCAACCTTCGTCCCGCCCACGCCGGCCACGATACGCGGCAAATCATTCGGCCGCACGTTGAACCAGGCCTCCCGCCCGCCCGGTGTATCACGCTCCACCATCGGTTCAAGAAAGAAAGCTCCGCGCGAAGACGTGTGAATCAGTTGAATCTCAGAACGATCCCTCCAGGCATCGGCAAGCTGTTCAGCGCCCGCCGCACGAGAGGAGGAATCGTTGGAGAGGTAGAGGCGTATCGGTGTCATCTGAGGTAGCCGCCCAGGTATATAGGCTGAAGGTGTTTAGGCTGAAGGCTTCGAGTCTTTAGCCTTCGGTCTTCAGTCTTCAGTCTTCAGTCTTCAGTCTTCCGCCTTCAGTCTTCCGTCTTCAGTCTTCCGCCTTCGGTCTTCCGCCTTCGGTCTTCCGCCTCAACACCTGAGCCTCCAGCAACGACGGTACGTCGGAAGGCGTCACTCGCCCACAGAGATGTTCATCGATCATCACCGTCGGCGACATCGCGCAGTTCCCCGCGCAAGACATTGTGTCTACCGTGAACCGCTCTGCCTGTGAGGCATCTCCGGCAGCCGGGCACAGGTAATCTTGGATCGCTCGAAGGACGCGCGCGCTATGGTTGGCCATGCAGGACTCGCCCATGCAGGCTCGAATGAGATGCCTGCCCGTCGGCTGAGTCCGGAGATCCGAATAGTAGGACAGCACTCCGGCAACCTGGGCATCCGTCACGCCCAATACCTGCGCAATCTGCAGAATACCGCTCATCGGTATATGACCCAGGGCAGACTGAACCGCCAGGAGCGTCTTAAGAATGTTCGGGCTGGCCGGCGGCACAGGCCGACAGCGTTCAAGCACGTCAGCCAGTGTTGAGTTGTGCCCTGTCGTCATCGAGTCACCTCATCGATCTCCTCAAAAGGCCGTCCTCGTCGTTCTCGAAACCCGTGAAGCGTATCTCGTGAAGTGTCGTTCGTTTCCGGATTCGGACGCTTCACGAACGACGAGGGCGAACTTCTTCGTACCCTGCCTATTGCTCATCGAGCCCCACATGGGCTCTCAGTTTATTATAGTCAAATGATGCCTGACCCGCGCGCCTGATTCCAGGGTCCTGTCGCTCCATGTCGGCGATCAAGGCCGAGACCTGTTTGCGTCCTGCATCTGACGTGGCGGCGTGACGCGGCATGTGATTGCCCAGGGACGGGCAGTTCCGTTCTGCCCATTCCAAGTAGAGGGTCTCCAAAAATCCGCTCAAGAAGGCTCGATCTTCCTCTCTCGAAATCACCAGCGTCAGAGGTTCCTCGACCGCCAACTCGGACGCCTTGAGCCGCCGGGGCGGTGGAGTATAGGTCTCACCGCGGAAATGAAGCGAGAATCCAAACGTCGCCGCCAACGCATGCTTGATGGTGTCGAGACGCTCACGCGAATCGCATTCCACCCACAATTGGGTTGCCGTCAGGATCAACCGTGCGACCACCACGGATTGGAGGAGCCCAAAGGCCCCTCGTTGCACATAATGCTGCGGGACCTTCGACCCTGATGCTCCACTGCCGGAAGAGGCCACCGCTTCCCGCTCGAACCCTTCAAGTCCTCCGAGCATTTCATTGATGTAGCCGTACTCGGTATGATCGTATAGGGCTAAGGCAAACAGATAGGGCAGATAGGGGTCCCCTCCCTCTGTCACGTAGTGAATATTTCGCACGGCATCAACGAGCGCGGCAACCCTCATACGGGCGAAGGTCCACAGCAACACATGCCCATAACGCTTGGCAAATTCCGGCCAATCGCCGAGTTCGAACGATCCGGCGGAAATTTCCACCTGCCGCTGATAGTCCCGTGCGGCGTTCAGCAGAGCCTGCGCATCCTCGTTGGATAATGCGATCGCGGCGCCGGCGATCACCGCCCGCTCCCACTCCACATCGCCCGGCTCGCGAATCAGCCGCGTCAATAGTACTTGTCCCGGCTGTAACCCCTCGCGGAAGGCTCCGTCCGGCACGCGATAGACCCGCGCATTTCCTATCGAACGGAACACCAGGCGCTGGCCCTGCTCGTCGACCGATACGAATTCGACCAGATCGAGAGCCGAATGTTTCAGCGGATCCAACCACTCTCGTTCTTCTTGCGAAATATGCTCCGTGATGACGTCGCGCAACTGTTCGATCAACGTCAGTTGCCCGTCCTGCGGATAGAAATCGGCGTAGAGGACGAGGTTGGCTAACGTCGTTTCCTGTTGCAGCGGGGACATCAGAGCCCCGACCCCACCCTCAAAATAGGGTTGGAGGGCGAGACCCAATGCGATCTGAGACTGAGCGGCGAACCCCGGCTCCAACGAAAGGGATTCCAATCGGCCGAGTAGCGCCTCGAGCGAGGGGGCAACAGGCACCCAGAAGCCGGCGGTCGTTTCACTCGCGAGCTTCATGAATTTCTTCCATCACGATGGTCTTGGCATCGAACCAATCTTCGAGATCGTGTCCGTCTCGATAGCCCCGCTCCTGCCACAGTTCAAATGCTTTTCTTGAAATCCGCTCCCACAGGCTATCCGGCAACTCCATAGATTGTGGCGATACCGCCACAGCCGAACGCTTCGACGGTTTCACTTTTCCAGCTGGTTTACTCGTACCCATCATCATGGCTCCTTGGTTACTTGTGCGTTACGGGAAACATTGCTGCCGGAATCACCCGGTTATGGCCCGGTCCGAGCTTGAGGCTCCGCACCGTCAGGACAGGGCAGGGCGCTTTTCGCAGGACGGCCTCCGCCACGCTGCCGGAATAGGCATGCGAGATGCCGCGGCGTCCATGCGTACCCATCACAATCAGATCGCAGGGCAGGGTCTGGGCTGAATCTAAGATTGAATCGACCGGGAGGCCTCCCCGCAGTTGAGACGTGACCGGTATACCAGCCATCTTGAGCGAAGAGGCCAACTCCTCCAGTCGCTTCGTCCAGGTCTCGCGCACTTGCTCGCGTGTCCTGCTATGGCCGAGCGTAAAATCCAAACCATAGGACACCGGCTCCAACACGTGCAGCAACATGAGGGAGGCCTTAGCCTGCTGCGCCACCACCGCTGCATATTCCACGGCATCGAGGGAACATTCTGAAAAGTCGACCGGCACGAGAATGCGCTCCAGTGTGACAGGCTCCGACAGGGCGCCCTCCTCCCGTTCAGCGTCTGTCTGATCCGTTCGTACCGTCAGCACAGGACAGGGGGCGCCGCGAATGACCCGCTCGGCAGTACTGCCCAACAAGACATGCGCAAGGCCGGTCTTGCCCTTCGTCCCGACGACAATCAAATCCGACTCCTCCGCCTGTGCCGCAGTGACCACCCCTTCACTCGGAATGCCCGTTTCCACCCTGGTCGCAACCGTCATGCCTCTCCGCTCCGCCCGGCCTTTGAGATCGGCGAGCTTCGCCGACGCCGTTTTGAGCAAATCCGCCAAGTATTGCTGATTGATGGGGTAGTCGGGATTGAGCCCGGGCTGAAACTCCGCGATGCTGACCACCGTCAAGCTCGCCTTCCACGAACAGGCAAGGGCGCAGGCATAATCTTCCGCCCGCCTGGCCCAGGGTGAAAAATCCGTCGCAAACAAAATTCGCTTAATCAAGGATACCCTCCCGTATCTCGTCGTTCGTGCAGCGTACAAGAAAGGCAAAGCCCTAGGCTGAAGACTGAAGGTCGGGAGATTGCTGTTCCGAACACTTCAGCCTTCAAGCTCTAGCCTCTCGCCTATTTCCTAGACTGCCTCCACACTCAGCAACAACAACTCACCCTTCATATTCGGATGGATCGAGCACCGAAACTCATGTCGGCCAGGCCTCGACATATTGAACCGAATGGACGCATCCCTCTTAGGATCAAGAAACACTCCGCTCAGACCCCGTCCATAGACGATCACCCCATCTTTCTCTATCTGAGTGGGAATGCCTTCAAACATGGTCGAGCCAAAGTCATGCCGTTCGGCATCCTCGTTCTTCACCTTGATCACGGCAGGGAATCCGAGGCGAAGCGATCCCTGCTTGGTCACAAATTTGAAATCCTTGATCGTGACCTCAACGATTTGTTCTGACTGCGAAAAGACCGGCGCTGCCGCCTCCCACCAAAACCCACATGTGATCGCTAGCACCAGAACCCATCCTGTCTGATTAGTCATGCCTCCCCCTTTTTTGAGTCGTTTCCACACTATCGTTTCCCCTTGGCCGGCAACGGAACGGTCAACACCGGGCAACCGGCTGTCCGAACCACTTTTTCAGCCGTACTGCCGAAAAAAATCTTGTCCACGCTACCCGAGCGCCCTCCGTAGCTCCCCATGACGACCAAATCCACTTTTTCCGTTCGGGCCATCCTCGCGATCTCCGTAAACGGCGCGCCCTCCAAGACCACTCGCGTCACCGCCACGCCCTCAGCCGATTCTGATTCAAGCAAACGCCGCACGTTGAGCCTCGCATGATGGCGCAGCCGCCGCTTCTGGCCCTGTGCATCTGAAGGGACCGCCAACAGCCCCAGCTGATTGAAGGTCGCCAGGGCATTCGTATCGATGACATGCAACAACAACAGCTTGGCTTGAAACGTCCTGGCAAGGGTCAATGCGGCACGGAAGGCTTCTTCCGAACAAGGAGAAAAATCTACCGGCACCAATATCTTCGTAAAAAGCGACTCAGCCATATCACCTCCAGAGAATTGACTCATCGTTGAATATCGCAAGGCTGGTGCCACTCATATAGGCTGAAGGATGAAGGCTGATAGCTGCATAGAAACAACGACTTTCTCCCTCCTCTCACGCCTTCAGCCTTCAGTCTTCATATCTATCTCTGTTACGCGGGGGTGTCTTGCTACAGAGTAAAGAGTCGCACTGTGGCGGAAGGCAACAGAAGCCGTGAGATGTAGACCGATCGCCCTGAGAGGCGAGAAGATAAACGCCGCCAACCGCCTCTCCCTCCTCATGATACAGCTCACACCCTCACGGCCTGTCCCTCTTCTCCAGGCAGCGGCATCGGACTTGCTGACATTGGTTACTCAGAAACAGTTGGAGATCACGAGCATGACAAGAACACAGTGGTGGTTCGTGGGAGCGGTGCTCCTCGGGCTTGCGGTCGCAGTCTATTTACTGTTTTTCTGCCCCACGGAATGCCAGTGAGCGTCGAATAACCTTGATAGCCATCGAACCGACGGTGTGGCCATGACCGGTTTGGCAAACGTGATGGACGGCCATGAATGAAGAAACTGTCAGGATTACGCGAGGGCCCCTTTCTCTTGAAGGAGTCCTCGGTCTTCCAACAAAAGCGATTGGAATAGTGGTCTTCGCCCACGGAAGCGGCAGCGGGCGGTTCAGTCCGCGCAACAATTTCGTCGCCCGTTATCTCCAGCAAGGCCAGGTGGCCACCCTGCTCCTTGATCTCCTGACCCCGGATGAAGCCGAAGACCGCCGCAAGGTCTTCGACATCGATCTGTTGGCAGATCGGGTGCTGTTTGCCAAGGGCTGGCTCGAACAAGACGATCGGACAAAGCGCCTGGACATCGGCTACTTCGGCGCCAGTACCGGAGCAGGAGCCGCACTGCAGGCGGCAGCCCGCGATCCCTCCTCGATTCGGGCAGTCGTGTCGCGTGGTGGCAGGCCGGATCTGGCAGAACCCTATCTCCCGTCGGTCGCCGCGCCGACCCTGTTGATTGTCGGCGGAGACGACGAGCCGGTCATCGAGATGAATCGAACGGCCTACCGACTGCTCTCCTGCCCAAAACGTCTGGTGATCGTGCCAGGCGCCTCACATCTCTTCGAAGAACCAGGCACACTTGAACAGGTCGCGGAACATGCTCTCGCCTGGTTTCAGCACTACTTTCGTTCTGGCCCGCACAATGGCGGCGTTGCGACAACAAAGGAGTCTCATCGATGAAAACACTACTCGCGGTCGACGGATCGGATAATGCCTATGAGGCCGTTCACGCCATGAAATACCTGGCCCGGGCAGAGGAACTGACCCTGCTTCACGCGCTGGACGTCCCGAGACCGGCCTATCCCATGATGGTGCCGGAAGTGGCGGAGGAACTCTATCGGTCTCTCGAACAGAGCATGAGAGAAGACGGCGAGCGGCTGCTCGACCGGACTCAGTCTCTCCTCCCGATGCACGCAGGACCTTCGACAAAACAGCTTCGAATCGGGTCTTCGGCAGAGGTGATTGTGGCGACGGCGGAGGAACAAAAAGCCGATCTCATCGTGATGGGAGCACGGGGCCTTGGCCCCATCAAGGAGCGGCTGCTTGGCAGTGTGTCCCACCGCATCCTCACCCTGGCTCCCTGTGCCACGCTGATCGTGAACGGCCCGGTCAAAGCCATGAAAAACATCTTGCTGCCGCTCCAGGGCCTATCAGACGCGGAAGCCGCCATTCGTTTTCTCCAGTTGAAGCCGTTCCACGATCCGGTTGAGATCACGCTACTGACCGTCTTGCCTTCGACACAACCGCCCTGGCCGGTCGAAGCCGCCGCCGCCGAGACCCTGGAGAAGCAGGCCTTAGAGAGCGCGCGCGGCTACATCGACAGCGTCACAGAACGTCTCCGCGCTTTAGGTTATCAAGCACGGGGAATAGCCGTACTCGGGACTCCCTCTGCCATGATCTTGCAGGAAGCCACCACACTTCGCTCTGATCTGATTCTGATGGGCACCAGTGGCAGGCAGGGAATCACTCGCTTCGTGCTCGGCAGTGTGTCTCATGCCTTGCTGCACAAGATGCCGTGCCCGGTGCTCGCGTTCCACTAAGCACCGGAGGCAGGATGCTGAAAAAGTCCGCCAGCTGCGTTCTCGCCTTGAACGCATCCTCAACGTACCCCTGAGGGTACGCCTCCGGTGTGTTCGTCGGCTGCGGCCTTGCTGGACGGCCTTTTTGAGCATCCTCTTACAGAAACATTTCTTTGATTAAATCCAAGCTCTAGCGAGCTGCGTCGCTGGAGGCTGCGGGATTATGCTGATCCGCATAAGATGTCGCAATCAATGGTCACATGAACCGCAACTATTTGAAACTGCGCAGACTCTCGTGCATTTTAAGGAAAGTACGATGGCGTATTATACGGATAGGGAATTAAAGATCTGCATCTTATGCGGATACGCCTAATCATTGTTATGCGTGAGAACTAGATGAGTTCATATCTCTACACATGGAACCCGAAACGCTGGAAATGGGCTGATCAACCCGAAGCAATTTGTCGTATCGGAGACGGTGAGCAATACGACATCTACTGGAGTTGCGGTATCACCAAAAAGATTGCCGTCGGCGATACGTTCTTCCTGATTAAGCTTGGCGTAGAACCTAAGGGAATTATTGGTTGCGGCTATGTATCTTCGCCTCCGTATCCGTTCCTCCATTGGGACAAAGAAAAGGCAAGCGAAGGCTTAACCGCTTTGCGAACCGACATGTTGTTCAAGGTGTTATCTGAGAAACCAATAATTTCTCTTGAGCAGCTACAGGCCCGGTATTCCGCTTACAACTGGTCGCCACAGGCAGGTGGTGTATCGGTTCCAGAGCCCATCGCCAGCGAACTATTTGCACAAATTCAAGGAAGTCCCGCATTTGGCTTTTCAATCCCATCGGCAAACGAGGTACGGCTATACGCCGAAGGAAAGAGCAAGACAGTCACATCCAAGACCTATGACAGAAGTCCTCTCGCCCGCCAAGCGTGTATTGAGCACTACGGCTATACCTGTTGCGTATGCGACTTCAACTTTGAAAGGGCCTATGGCCAGCTTGGCGAAAACTACATAGAGGTTCATCACTTGAAACCGGTTGCTGACATCGGCGAGGAATACTTGATAGACCCTATCAAAGACTTAAGGCCAGTTTGCGCAAACTGCCATCGAATGCTTCATAAACAACGGCCCCCTCTTTCAGTTGAGGAGCTACTCACGCATAATTCTGCGCTCCAGGGAACGCTGCGCGATAAAGCCGCGCAGCGTCCCTGAGCTCCACATTGGGCGGGCAAGAAAAGACCGGCCCCCCGCATCCTGCTAGAAGAGTTTCGTTTTGACCAAGTCGAGGATCTGGCTGGCTGCGTCGGTGGCAGTCGTGGTGGTGCTGTCGATTCGGATGTCTGGATTAGTCGGCGCTTCGTAGGGGGATTGGAGTCCAGGAACAGTGAGCGATTCGCCCAACTGGCCCTTCAGATAGGTCCCTTTCTTGTCTCGCTCCATACAGGTCGCGAGGGGACATTCCACGGACACCTCGATGAACCGGGGGATCACGGACCTCGCAAAGTCCCGATAGAGCCGGCGGCTCGCCGTGGCATCGAAGACCACGGTCACACCATGGGCCAGGAGCTTCTCTCCGGTAAATACCAACGCCCGACAGAAGAGATCCCGCTCCGCTTCTGGAGGATAACTTCAGGGGACATTCTGGTTTTCTTGGCGCGTGAATCGAACAGCCGCCTGCAACAATTCAGAATGTTCCCGTTTCTGTGCCCCGTTGCGTCACGTTAGCGTATTTGGTAACATTGGCGCGTGGCGTTTGAGGTCGAGTACTTCCATGAACGCGTGCTTGCCGAGATCGAATCTTGGCCGGTTGATGTCCTTGCAGACTATGCGCGCCTTGTTGAGCTGTTGGTCGAGTACGGCCCGAGTCTTCGATTGCCGCATTCGCGCTCGTTGGGCGAAGGCCTGTTCGAGCTGCGGCCTCGAAGTCGCACTGGCATTGGCCGCGCGTTCTACTGCTTCATGATGGGCAAACGAGTCACCGTGCTGCACGCATTCATCAAGAAGACTCAACACACGCCAGATCGAGAGCTGAGGCTGGCGCGCAAGCGCCTAAAGGAGCTGCATAATGGCTGAATTGAAATATAAGCCTGTCTCACACGATCGAAAGGCCTTCCTTGCTAAGGCTCGTACACGGAAGGGCTTCAGCAGAGCCTATAACGCCCTGGCACTGGAGTATCAGGTCGCGGGGCAAATGCTCAAGGCTCGCTCTCGCGCCGGTCTCACCCAAGACGCAGTCGCAGCGCGCATGGGCACGACCAAGAGCGCAATCTCCCGCCTCGAATCGGCCGGCAAGCACACTCCATCACTTGCCACACTCAAACGTTATGCGAGCGCTGTGGGGTGCGAGCTTCAAGTCAAGCTGGTGCGGACGAAGGTAGCGTAACCCCCAACCCTTCGTTTGCGCTGACAGTCGAGGATAACTTCAGGGGACATTCTGATTTTCTTGACGCGTGA
This sequence comes from Nitrospirota bacterium, assembly GCA_030682135.1. Lineage (GTDB taxonomy): Bacteria > Nitrospirota > Nitrospiria > Nitrospirales > Nitrospiraceae > Palsa-1315. The sequence continues at coordinate 70,269 of JAUXQT010000100.1, forward strand.
GTCGCGCAGCTGCCAGAAATAATTCAGAATGTCCCCATCTCTGTTCCAAACCGGAACGGCGGGCTCGCGCCGCGCAGTCGGGCATGGAGCGGCACCCCGGGAAAGCTACACCATGCCCCGCGCCTTACAGGCGATTCTCACGCTCGACCAGCTCGACTTCTACACCTGACACAATGCGCTGAACGGGTAAAAAGACCAAACCCCGCATCCGGCTAGAAGAATTTCGCTTTGACCAAGTCGAGGATCTGGCTGGCTGCGTCGCCTGGAGAAGTGATGGTGCTGTCGATCCGGAGGTCCGGATTGGTCGGCGCTTCGTAGGGAGATTGGAGCCCGGGAACAGTGAGTGAGTCGCCCGACTGGCCCTTTCGGTAGGTTCCTTTCTTGTCTCGCTCCATACAGATCGCAAGGGGACATTCCACGGACACCTCGATGAAGCGAGGGATCACAGACCTCGCAAAGTCCCGATAGACCCTACGGCTCGCCGTGGCATCGAAGACCACGGTCACACCATGGGCCAGGAGCTTCTCTCCGGTGAATACCAACGCGCGATAGAAGAGATCCCGCTCTGCTTCTGAGTAGGTCGGCGTCGGTGTGATGATCCGCCTGACCTCATCGGACTCCAACACTTCGACCGTCAAGCCCAGCCCTTCGAGCTGCGGCTTCAGAGCCGAGACGATCGTGCTCTTACCCGAGGCCGGGAGACCGGTGATCCAGATGGCAAAAGCCTGACATTGTGTCATTCCATGACCCACCTGGCTAGAGGCACGAGGCGAGAGGCTAGAGGGAAAAATAACACTACCCCTCGCCCTACGCCTGCACATATTCAGGTGCCGCAATATTCGTTCACGCGGGCGGGATCGAAACGCGGCTCATCCAACACATGTTCGACAAACCGGAAGATGGTCCGGCGCACCTCAATCGGCAACTTGGGGTACCAGACAGGGCTCGCCAAGACTAACCCTCGAAACGCAAAAAACGGAGCGGCCGACTCTGCAACTGCATGGTCGTGGCTGGCTTCCATATAAGTGTCCCAAAAGAGCCGAAACATCACTTCCAACGGCCCCTGCAAGGTGCCCCAGCGGCAAAGCGAGAAAAATAGATAGTTGATCGTCATCGACGTCACATCGTCCGCCGGTTCGCCCCATTCTCCCCGTGACCGATCGAGCACTGAAAAATCCGTTCCTTTCCGGAACAAAACATTCCAGGGATGAAAGTCTCCGTGGACTTGCGACAGACGGTGACTCTCTCCACGCAGCCGCCAGCGCCAGCGATTACAGGCTTCCTCAACCCCGCGCAAGAGGTCCGTCGTGATGAACTCGTAGCGGTCGGGATAACTGTCGGTCAACCCCATGATACATTCGCCATGGCCGAGCAACTCTCGAAGCCGGCGCCGATAGAGGGCGGGATCGCGAAGTTTTCTGGCATGAATCTCTGCCAGGTAACGTGCCAGGGCGATCGTGCGCGCGCGATCCTGCTTCCGCAGCCTTCCGCCTTTGACCAACCGCTCCAGATCGAAATGATAGCTGCTCCCATCCGTCCATTGGTTGAGGACAAAGAACTCCTCTGCCGGCGCAATCGACATCAGCTCTTGGTCGGCGGTAAAGGCGCCAACATCGAGTGCCTTCACGTGGCGAGGCAGCCGGCCATAGGAATCATAGTCCCAGAGCATGGCCTGCGCGCGATCAGCCATATGCTCATGGCCGAAGGGCCCAGGCTTCATGGTCTCCAGTACGGCAGACTGAATCTTCCGCCCGACTTGAAATGTCAGCTTGACCGGCGTGCCATAGCCATATTGTTTGTAGGTGCCCTGCGAACTGTCTTTTCCAATGACCCCATAGGTCAGCAAAGTCGCCTTGGGACCGAACCGTCCACGGAGGTACCGTTCCAGGGATTCTTTCTTCAGCTTCAGCTTCAGCATCATCATCGATGTAGGCAAGTCGTGTTCCATCACGATACCAGGCAAGGGGCAAGAGGCCAGAGGCGAGGGGAAGAACCAACGCCTTGAAATCTTAACTCACTCGCCGCACGCCTCTCGCCCCTTGCCTCTCATTTAACTGACGCATTGAGCTTCACTGCCAACGATGCAACTGGGGAAAAATGCGTCACTTCCGTTAGGCGAGGGGCGCGCGGCAAGGGGCAAGAGACAATAAATATCAGCCCCCTAGCCTCTCGCCTCTCACCCCAAGCCTCCGTTCGAGGCAGGCACATCGCTTGCTGATATCAACCACCAACTGGTCTATCTGGTCAATCTGGTTTGTTTGGTTTATTTGGCTAGTTTCGTTCAACCAAATAAACAAGACACACTAAACAAACCAAATACACGAACGGAGGCAGTATGGATTTGGAAATTGAAAGCAGAAACGTCGGAATGACTCCCCGCTGGAAAACCGAGATCGAAACCCGCATGGCAGGCCTCAACCAGAGGCATGAGGATCTGATCCATGGACGGGTCACTCTGACAAAAAACATCCATCACAAGAAGCTGGACAACGTCGCGGAGGCGCTCATCGTCGTCACGCTCCCGGGTCGCCATACGATGACGGCCCGCAAGGAAGACAAGACGTTCGAAGAGGCCATCAGAACCGCCTTCGACGCCATCGCTATCGAGCTCCGCAAGTTCCGCGAGAAACAGGGCCGTACCGAGGTGCGCACGGCTCCAATTCCTCCCTTGCGCGGGGTGATCTGTAAACTGTTCCCAATAGAAGGATATGGCTTCATCCTCAAGGAGGGGGGCGGTGAGGTGTACTTTCACAAACATGCGCTACAGGGACTCACGTTCGGTGAATTGGACAATGGAACTGACGTTGCCTTCAACATGGAGGAAGGCGACAAGGGCCCTCAGGCGACAACGGTCCATCGTCCGTCTCCACTCATCCCATAGCAGGATGCTGACAGGATGCTGAAAATGACCGCCATCTTCGTTCTCGCCTTGAACGCATCCTCAACGTAGCCAGAGGCTACGCCTCCGGTGCGTTCATCGGCTGCGGCCTTGCTGGACGGCCATTTTGAGCATCCTGTGGATGGTGTTTCCATTGTGCTTCAGGAGTCACGATGAACCTCGACAAATTCAAGATCCCCGTCTCCATGCTCTCGCCAACCGTCGACCCGGCACAGCTGGGCTTCGACGACACCAGCGAACTGGAGCCCCTGAACGAAATCATCGGACAGGAGCGAGCCGTCGAGGCCTTGGAGTTCGGCCTCAACATGAAAGGCCCCGGCTTCAATCTCTACGTGTCCGGTCCGGTGGGAACCGGCAAGGGGACGCTCGTCCGCAGCATGGTGAAGCGGATGGCCCAGGGCGCGCCTGCCCCGGCCGACTGGTGTTATGTGAATAATTTCCAGGATGCGTCGCGTCCAGTCTGCCTTTCATTTCCAGCAGGACAGGGCTGCGCCTTCAAACGCGAGATGGCGGCCTTCATCGAAAACCTGCGACGGGACATTCCCCTCGCATTTGAAAGCAAGAAGTATCTGGATGCCAAGGCCAAGATCATTGAGGACACGGAGTCGAAGAAGAAAGCGCTGTTTCAGGACCTCACGAAACTCGGCCTGACGCGTGGGTTTGGATTCGAAGAAACACCGGCAGGGTTCGGACTCGCCCCCCTCAAAGAGGGCCATCTGATGACGGACGAACAGATGGAGGCCCTGACGGAGCAGGAACAGCAAGAGATGACGGAGCGGCGAAAAATACTCGAAGGCGAGATCCGTGAATTTCACGTCCGCATCCACGGCCTTGAGAAAGAAGCCGAGCACCAACTGCGCCTGTTGGACCACCAAATCGTGGCCAATCTCCTGGAGGGCCGCTATGAGACGATCCGCCGTGCCTACTTGGACTTGCCGGCGATCTCAGGCTATCTCGAACGAGTCCACCACGATATTATTCATCACTATAAGGACTTCCTCCCGCACGAAGGCCCGGCCATTCACCTTCCAGGGCTGGAACCCCGTCGGCCCGACATGACCCGCTACCTCATCAATCTCATTGTCGAAAATAACCCGACGGCTGGTGCACCAGTGATCGACGAGTCTCACCCGACCTATACCAACCTGATCGGAAAAATCGAGCGGAAGGCCCAGATGGGCGTCATGTACACCGACTTTATGGAGATCAGGGCCGGCGCGGTCCTGCAAGCCAGCGGCGGCTATTTGATCGTCAACGCGATGGATGCCCTCCGCCAGCCTTTTTCCTGGGACGCGCTGAAGCGCGTGATCAAGACCGGGGAGGTCAAGATCGAAGACCCCGCCGAGTTCTATGGTTTTTCCACCGCGGGCCTCAGGCCGGAGCCGATTCCCGTCAATGTGAAAGTCATCATGGTCGGACCTCCCATGCTGTATCACGTCCTGCAATCGTACGAAGAAGATTTTTCGAAGCTCTTCAAGGTGAAGGCGGATTTCGACACCGAGGTGGTGCGGAGCGAACGGCAGGACCGCCAGTATGCGCGCTTCGTCGCCAAACTCTGCCGGGAGGAAGGACTCCCACATTTCGGCGTCGATGCCGTGGCAGAGGTCATCAAGCAGGGGTTCCGATTTGCGGAACGGCACGACCGGCTCTCGTTGCGCCTCAGCCTGGTCAGCGACCTCATCCGGGAAGCCAGCTACTGGGCCAAGAAGGAGGGCCATGCGTTCGCCACACGCGCGGACGTCGAAGCGGCAGTCGCACACAAACGCCATCGGTCGAATCTGGCGGAGCATTGGATCCAGGACGAGATCAAAGAAGGCACCTTGATAGTGGATCTGGACAAGGAAGTCGTAGGCCAGGTCAACGGGCTTTCCGTGCATCAACTCGGCGATTATGCCTTCGGCCGGCCGACGAGAATCACCGCGCGCACCTCCGTCGGCACCAAAGGGGTGATCGACATTCAACGCGAAGCGGAACTCGCAGGCAACATCCATAGCAAGGGCGTCATGACACTCGCGGGATTCCTCACCGGCAAGTTTGCCGGGATCCAGCCCTTTGCCTTGAGCGCCTCACTGACCTTCGAACAGACCTATTCTGAAGTGGAAGGTGACAGCGCCGCTGTGGGCGAATTGGTCGCCATCCTCTCCAGCCTCGCAGATCTCCCCGTCCGTCAATGGCTGGCCGTAACGGGCTCCGTCAACCAGTTGGGCGAAGTGCAGCCGATCGGCGGTGCGAATGAAAAGATCGAAGGATTCTTCGAGTCCTGCATACGGCGGGGACTGACCGGGAAACAAGGGGTGATTATCCCCGCCCGCAACACCAAACATCTCGCCTTGCGGCGCGATGTGGTCGAGGCGGTCGAAGCCGGTCAATTCACGGTCTATGGGGTGAACACGATCGAAGAAGCGGTCGAGTTGCTCACCGGCGTGCCGGCCGGCGAGCGTGGTCTTGATGGGGAGTATCCTCTCGACACGGTCTACGGCCGCGCGGCGCAACGGCTCGCGGAGTTGGCCGAAGCCCTCGCCGAATGGAGCGAGGGGGAACCGAAGCAAGGCGAACGCATCATCACAGAAATTTAGCAGGCAAATACCAGGGAAGGTCCGAAGAGGTACTTCATGCCCATGTACGACTATACGTGTCTGGACTGCGGGAAAGAGTCCTTGATCGTCTTGACCCTGAAGGAACATGAATCCACCAAAGTGACTTGCCCGAAATGCGGCAGCAGCAACATGAAGCAACTTTTCACGTCGTTTGTGGCCCACACGACCAAGAAAAGCTAGTAGCATGCTGAAAAAGTCCGCCAGCGTCGTTCTCGCATCGTTCAGATCCTCAACGTACCCTCCGGGTACGCCTCGGCCCTTCACTCGCTGCGGCCTTGCTGGACGGCCTTTTTGAGCATGCTGCAATATTTATATCGCGTAGTCAAAAGCAAGGAGGCCGTGATGCGAAATCCTACTGTGAACGTCAAGTCGGCTCTCAAGGTCACCTTGGGCATGGGACTCATCGGCCTTCTGTTCGCGCCGCTCCTCCAGGCACAAGAATATCCGGCCGATCTCGCACGAGGGAAAGCCGTGTATCAGCGCAATTGCCAGGCCTGCCACGGTGTTGGAGGATGGGGGGATGGACCGGACGCGAACAATCTCAAAGTGGCGCCGGCAAATTTCCACCGTTTTCCGTCTTTTCTGAAATCCGACGAAGAACTGTTGCGGACCATCGAACATGGGGTCGTCTTCAGCCCCATGCATGCATGGCGGGGCCAGCTGACGGACGGGGAAATGCAGGACGTGGTAGCCTACATTCGTCTGTTGGCACAAGCGGCACGTTGAAGCGATCAGCTCACACAGCCTACACACATCATTTTGGAGAGCATCAGCATGACACCACGCACCGTTCTGACCCTGATCCTGGCATCCCTCGTCCTCGCCCAATCGGCCATCACCTATGCGGCACAGCCGAGTAAGACGGACAGCCACCCCACTCGCTGTGAGAGCGCGTACAGCAAGAAACCCGTTCCGCCCAAGCAACTGCAGGCCATCGTGGCATCCCATGGACAGTGGCTCGACCACCGTGAACAGCCGGAATATCGCCGCGCAGATCTGTGCCAAGCAGACTTGAGCCACGCGAAACTGGCCGGGGCCAATCTAGAACGGGCGCGATTGGAAGGGGCCGTCCTCCGCCAGGCGAATCTGTACCAGAGTAATTTGTCACAAGCGAATCTCGCGGGAGCCGATCTGACGAAAGCCGTCTTGGAAGATAGCAACCTGGCGGGAGCTGATCTCCGGCATGCACGATTGTCGAACGCCAATCTGTTCCGTGCGATCGGCGATGAAGCGGCCCTCTACAATGCCATTCTGACCGGGGCACAACTGCACGAATCCACGTTCGAGCGGGCCCATTTTGAGGAGGCCAATCTTGCCTCAGCCGATCTGACGAACGCCTCCTTCATCGACACTTACTTCTACGGCGCCAACCTTTCCAGGGCCATTCTGGCAGGGACCGACCTGATGGGCGCCGACCTTCGTCACACCGTCATGACCCACGCCAACCTTCATCAGGCCAATCTGCAAGGCGCACTCCTCGACGGAGCCAGGCTCGATGGGGCCCTGATGGTGGAAGCAGACTTAGAAAGCGCCTACCTCGACGATACCAGCCTTGTGGGGGCCAACCTGCGTGACGCTATTCTCCGCGGGGCGGACTTGCGATACGCCAACCTCCGTTCGTCCGGCTTGCAGAAGGCCGATCTGGAAGGTGCCAATTTAGAAGGTGCGCAATTGATCAAGGCGAAGGTACAGTCGGGCACACTGCGGATGGCGATTCTCTATAAAGCTATCCTGGACCAGGCGGATTTCCGGGAAGCCATTCTCTCTCGCGCAGTGCTGATCGGCGCCAGAGGAACCGGCGCCATCTTTACGAAAGCGGACCTCAGCGAGATCTACGCCCCGAAATCCCAGTTTCATCACGCACAATTCAATGAGACTGCTATGGAATCGGCCAATCTCGTCGCCGCAGACCTGAGAGATTCCAATTTCAGCCATGCCATGCTCTTGGAGGCCAATCTCCAAGAAGCGAACCTCCAGGGCGCCACGTTCTCCGGAGCCGATCTCAGCGGCGCGCGACTCGACGCGGCAGATCTCCACCGAGCAACCTTGCATGGAGCCAACCTGTCTTTGGTGTCAGGCTTGACGCAAGCCCAGCTCGATACGGCCTGTATCGACGAGCAGACGAAGCTGCCGTCCGATCTCAATCGTCCCGCGCCTTGTGCCGCGCCAAAGAAGGCGGCACGCCACAAGTAGAAGGGTTAGGTTCAGACACTGTTGGTTACCGCCCGCTGCCTGGGGCCTGGCCAATAATGTGAAGTCGAGGACCGTGGGGAAGAGTCATCACGCCCTCCCCCTCCGACTCCTCACCGACAACCCAGAGGTACAGCTTCTGCGCATCGAACAGTTCAGGGTCCTTCGGCACCCCGTACTGTTCCTTCTGCATCGTCTCATCGTAGAGGCCGATGCAGCCGTGCGAGGCCGGATAGCCCGGCATGTCCCGTCCATGAATCCAATAGGACACACCTTCACGATTCACATAAAACCGGAGGGCGTAGTTCATCGGATAGGGTCGATCCGTTCCCTCGATGGTATAGAGACAGGATTGGTGCTGCCGATGGGCAGCAGTCACACGGAACTCCCCTGCAGGCGTTTGATTGCGTCTGTTCCCGGAGGCAATGGGGCTGTCGAAACGAAGCGCTCCGAACTCATAGGCCCCGAGAAATTGCTCAGTCAAATCGATGAGAATAAATTTCTCGTCCGGCTCTCCCGGCGGATAGACCAGCGGTAACGGCGTAAACTGTGCCAGATCCTCGATCCGTCTCGGCACTTTGATTGAGAGCCCAGCATACGCATGCCGCCGATCGATCCGATTGAATCGTGCACCCTCAATCCAGTACTCGCCAAATATCGTTTCCAGCGATTCACCGGGCAAAATGACACGGCAATCCCACTCCACCATCGCATCGCTCGGATAGGCGATTTCGCATGGACCGCGATGTTTCCTGGAAGATTCGGCCTGTGAGACAGCAGGAAGGACCGTGACCATCATCACAATCACGGCAATCAGTGTCCTCCGGATCGGCCAAGGCATAGTGACGAAAATAACCAATATAGATACGAGCAGGCAAGCGGCGAACACCACAAGAACACCTGCAGGCTGTTCAAAAAGACCGTCCAGCAAGGCCGCAGCCGACGAACGCACCGGAGGCGTAGCCTCGGGCTACGTTGAGGATGCGTTCGAGGCGAGAACGAAGCTGGCGGGATTTTTCAACAGCCGATTACGACCAATACTGGGAGGCTTTCGTATACCCAAACAACAAATCCCGCCGCGCCAGAACTCCGACCAATTTGCCGTTCCGGACGACAGGCACCCGCGTGATGTAGCGATCCTGGAACAGATTCGCGACCTCCTCCAGTTTCATATCCTCAGTCGCTGTCACCGGATGCGTGCTCATCATTTCGACAACCATGACTTTCCGCAGATCCCGGCCTTCGATCATGGCCTGAAGCAGATCGTACTCGCTGATCAGTCCGACCAGGGTCCGGTCCTCTTCCACCACGGGCAAACTACCGAAGTTTCGTTGAGTCATCAGCCGGCTGATGGTCAGGGCATCGGTCCTCGAACTACATGTAAAGACGGCATCCTGCATCAATTGCCCCACCGTCAACGTCTTCGGATCGCAAGCCGCCGAAAGGAATTCTGATTTTCGCATAGCCCCTCCTCTTTATTTTTTCTGTCGCAGCTCAACAGAATAATTCCAGCGGGATGCTCAAAATGACATCCCAGCAAGGCCGCAGGGAGCCCGGCGACTGAAGCGTACCCTTGGGGTACGTTGCAGGGAGACGGGCGACTGAGAACGAAGCTGGGGGTCATTTTCAGCATCACGCACGGCCGGCCGCCAGGTAGGCACGTAAGACATCCCTCCTGGCGATGATGCCGACAAGCTTGTCCTTGGCATCCACCACCGGTACACGAACCAAATCGCTGGCTCTGAAGACATGAATTAATGTCGGAAGCGTCGTTTCGGGGCGGACCGAGTACGGGTTGTACGTCATGATGTCGCCCGCAGCGATGACGCCAAGCTTGTGCCCATCATCCAAGGCAGCCAGCAAATCATGTTCGCTGACGATGCCCAGCAGTTTGTCTTTGGCGTCCACCACCGGCACCGCGCCAAAGCCCTCGATCATGAGCGACGCGATGACATCGCCCTTGGTCTTGAGACGAGCAGACTGCACCAGTTTCTGCATCACCTGATCGACCATCATCTCGTCAAACTCTTTCTTCGTAACAGTCTTGGGTTTCTTTGCGGTTTTCTTGTTCGTCGGCATGAATCCCCCCTCATTGTTGATCTAACAGCAGGCTATTCAAAAAGGCCGGCCTCTTAATCCATCGTTCGTCTCTCGTATCTCGTCGTTCGCACAGGAAAGACTCCCTGCCTGCGAGATACGATTCACGGTCTTTGGCGCTGGCGGACTGTTTCAATAGCCTGCTGCTCATCGACCGACCGCTTCTCCGGACGGTGCCGCGCTCACTCGATCCTCAGACCAGCGGAGATGCACCGTCTTCGTTTTCCCTGCTTCCAACTGTATCCCCTTGAGACCCTGCGTCCGAGCCGCGTGGATTGCCGTCACGTGATAGGTGCCGGATGGAAGATCGACGAACAACCATGGTCCGTTCACATGCTCCTGGGGAATGTTGATCGCAGGACTGCCTGTTGCCGGCTGAATGGTGACCGCAACTCCGGCCAGAAAAGGCTTTCCTCCAGCGGTGAACACGAGCTTCAGCGAGAATGGAGGATACTCGGCGCTCCGTTCCTCGATCCCCACTCCGGCGCTGAAATAGCGAACTGCCTCTGCCCGGTAGAGCGGAAGCGAGCCTTTGGACCGCTGACCGTTCACCTGAAATTCCAACTCAAGAAACTCACCGGACTCCCCGATTCGGGAAACCGAATCGCCGGCGAAGCTCACGCCTACACAAAAACTGCTCAACAGCACAAACGCCGGAACCAGAATCTGTCTCATCGACCCCTCCTAGAACCCAAGCAGGCCGCGGAAAACTATATTGGCACACGAGAACTTCGAGGGTCCGCACGCGCTGCACAACATGAAAACGCTCCTGCAGGATGCTCAAACAGTTCGTCCAGCAAGGCCGCAGCGAGTGAGGGCCTGAACGATGCAAGAACGCCGCTGGCGGACGGTTTCAGCATCCTGCTATGGTCAGACTACGCAATGTAAGTGCCAGCCCCCTGCACCGGCCAAACTTCCGATTTTTCACATACCGGATCACCTATTTCCACGCTGATCCGTTTCTGGGCCTTTAGAACTGACGCCAATCACCACAGTCATCCATGAGGTACTGCAGCGAAACGCCGCAGGCCATGGCCTAGACAGGCCCTCTCTCTCCAGAAACCATGAGAATCTTAGGGCATCTCGCCTATGAGCCATCACGTGTCGCAGGCACATCCAATGCAGAACCGATGCTGGAACTGTTCGCATATCCTTGTCGTGATCGAGAAAGGGAGTCTGTCATGCGTATTCTCTGTGCCGTGGATGGGTCTGAATACTCGCAGTGGGGGGTACAAGCACTCGAAGCACTGGCCGGTCGTGAGCCGGAGGAGGTGACGCTGCTTCACGTGGTCGATCCGTCAGCCCTCCGAGCCGGAAAAGGCACGAATGCCGTGGCAGAGAAAAGGGCCCTGGCCGCGATGGAGAAGGCCGGTGGCATCCTGCTTCGCGAAGCGGAGCGAGCAGCTCGCGTCGCCCTCGGACAGGCCGCAACCGGCCCCCACACCACATTCCAGCGCATCTTAGCCCATGGCCCTCTTGCCCACACGATCGTGCGACAGGCACGTCGGGTGAAGGCCGATCTCATCCTCATCGGATCCCGAGGGTTGAGCGACATTCGAGGCTTCTTACTGGGAAGCATCTCCCGGCAAGTCGCGTCTATCGCCCGATGTTCCGTCTTCGTCGTGAAACAACCGATCCCGCAGTTGAGGCAAGTGACCCTCGCGGTCGATGACTCGAAGCATTCCCGAGCCGCCGCTCGATTTCTTCGATCCCGCCTGCTTCCGGATTCTGCGACGACCACCGTCCTCTCCTCGGCCGAGAGACCGGTGACCGACTTGGCGGTTCGCTATTTATCCAAAGCCCAAGTCGCCGAACTGGAGAGACCGGTCCTCGAACGAGCCACGAAACTGGTCGCAGCATTGCGGGATGAGTTCCTGAAAGAAGGCTTCGCCGTCGAAACGGACGTGCAGATGGACCACGTCATCGACACGATCGTCAAACAGGTGGAGGCCACGCATGCCGACCTCCTGGTGATCGGGTCGCGCGACCTTACCAAGAGCGAACGGCTCCATCTCGGCAGCGTCTCGGAAAGCCTTCTGAGACATGCCCCCTGTTCCCTGTTGATCGTGCGAGGTACGCGTGGCTGACTCCGGCAAGCCACCGCTCCACCACCTGACGGTCGGTGAAGCCTTCCAGCGCCTGGACACCAGAGCCGGCGGCTTGTCGCCCGAAGAAGCACAGCAACGGCTCAGCCAATATGGCCCCAACGTTCTGGAGGAACCGAGCCGTTATTCATTGATTCGAGGGTTCCTCCGCCAATTCACCCACTTCCTAGCCCTGTTGCTCTGGATCGCCGCCGCCCTGGCCTTCACGGCAGAATTCATGAAGCCAGGCGAAGGGATGCTCACCCTCGGCTGGGCGATCCTCGGTGTGATCGTGATCAACGCCGTCTTTGCCTTCTTTCAGGAATATAAAGCGGAGCGTGCGGTGCATGCCCTCCATCGCCTCCTCCCTGCCAAAGCATGGGTGCTGCGAAGCAACCAGCCACACGAGGTGTCGCGGAGCGAGATCGTGCCGGGTGACGTGCTGTTGATCGAAGAAGGGGAACAGATTCCTGCCGACGCCCGGCTCATCGAAGCGGCCGACATGCTGGTCGACATCTCTTCTCTCACCGGCGAATCCCAACCGAAGCGGCGGACGGCAGAGCCGATCGCCGATGGACACCTCCTGGACATTCCCAATCTCGTCTTCGCCGGCACCCCCGTGCTCTCCGGCAGAGGCCGGGCGGTGGTGTTCGCGACCGGCATGCAGACGGAATTCGGCAAGATCGCCCGCCTTTCCACAAGCGTAGAGACAGACCTCAGCCCGCTGCAGAAAGAGATCGCGAAGGTGACCCATGTCGTCGCGCTGCTGTCGGTCGCCATGGGTTTAGTCTTTTTCGTTATCGGGGTCGCCATGGGCTTGGGCTTCTGGGTCAGCGCGATCTTCGGAATCGGCATCATCGTCGCGAACGTGCCGGAAGGACTACTCCCCACTGTGACCCTGGCCTTGGCGTTGGGCAGCCAACGCATGGCCAAACGTCACGCGCTCATCAAGCAACTGACCTCCGTCGAAACCCTGGGTTGTACCACCGTCATCTGCACGGATAAGACGGGAACACTGACCGAGAACAGGATGCGCGTGGCGCGTTTCTATATGGACCACCTTGAAATCGACGTGCAGGAAAGCTGTCTGGTGATCGCCGGGCGTATGACCAGCGCGATCGAGGCCGAGGAGTATGCGCCGCTCTTCGATGCGATCATCCATTGCCACAATGCCAAGCGCTCACGGCGAACCGACGGCCGCCCCACCGTGACGGGCGATCCGACCGAAGTGGCGCTGGTCGAGTTCGCGCAGGATCACGGGCTGCTTCACCATGAACCGTTACCCCGGATGGGCGAACTCCCGTTCGATGCGGACCGAAAGCGCATGTCCACCCTCCATTGGCGTGAGAGCCGGCTCGTCGCCTTCGTGAAGGGCGCGCCGGAATCGCTCATCCCCCTCTGCAATCAGATACGTCATCAAGGTGCGCTATCGCCCATGAGTCAGGAGGACCGCCAGCGCATCATGGCGCAAAGCCAGACCTTCGCGCAGCAGGCCTATCGAGTCTTGGCAGTGGCCATGCGTGACATTGAATCGGGTGTCGAGAAATTGGATATCGACCGGGTGGAACAGAACCTCACCTTCCTCGGCCTCGTCGCGATGATCGATCCCCCGCGCCAGGAAGTGCCGGAGGCCATCGCGCGCTGCCGCCAAGCCGGCGTGCGCACCATCATGATTACCGGCGACCATCCGCTCACGGCCCTGGCCATCGCGCGTCAGATCGGGCTGGCGCCGAAAGAATCCCGAACTGAGCCCGATGGATTTTGTCCCGTGATCGAAGGGCACCAGGTCGAAACCATGAGCGACGAGGCGCTGCGCCGTCTCCTCACGCCCACCAATCCCGGTGAGCCAGAGCCGGTCTTCGCGCGTATGGCCCCCCGGCACAAGATGCGCGTGGTGTCGGTGCTGAAGGACATGGGCGAAGTGGTGGCAGTCACCGGCGACGGGGTGAACGACGCCCCGGCCATCAGAAAAGCCGACATCGGCATTGCCATGGGCATTGCCGGAACCGACGTGGCAAAAGAAACGGCGGATATGATTTTACTCGACGATAATTTTTCGACCATCGTGAACGCCATTGAAGAAGGCCGGGCCGTCTACGCCAACATCCGGAAATTTTCCACCTACGTGCTGGCGAGCAACGTGCCCGAGGTCGTCCCCTATCTGGCATACGGCCTATTCGGGATTCCGCTGGCGCTCACGGTTCCGCAAATCCTCGCCGTGGATCTAGGGACCGATATGGTTCCGGCCTTGGCCCTGGGCGCCGAAAAGCCCGACGCCGGCATCATGGCCATTCCACCACGTCCACGCACGGAACGGTTGATGAACCTTCCGCTGCTCCTGCGCGCCTATCTCTTCTTGGGCCTGATCGAAGCAGGAATCGCCATGGGCGCATTCTTTCTCTTGCTCCTGACAGAGGGATGGACCTGGGGCATGCCGCTCGACTGGTCCAGTCCCCTCTATAAACAGGCGACCGCCGCCACCTTCGCCGGCATCGTCGTCGCCCAAGTCGCGAACGTATTCGCCTGCCGCTCAGACCGAGTGCCGCTCGCGCAACTCGGCTGGTTCAGCAATCCATTGATCCTCTGGGGAATCGCGACAGAACTCGCCGTCCTGGCGTTCATCATCTATACCCCCTGGGGCAACGACATCTTTAGAACCAGTCCCTTGCCTGTCTGGATCTTCGGACCACTCGCGCTGGGTGCCCTTGTGCTGTTATTCGCAGAGGAAGGCCGTAAGATCATCGTAAGCCGGTTTCCACCCAATCAGGCGATCGCCGTCAAACAACTAGCAGGGACATCATGACCGACAACCTTCAAGACCCGATTCGTGAAATTCCTGTCACGGAGATCATTCCCCCCGGATCGTCCTCAGTTCCGGCTCCCCATTCATCGAATGCATCCACCGATCGGGCGCATGGCCTCCCTGCCTCCCTGCCGCTGCTCCCTTCATCTCAGACCGGGCTCCGTCGCCCCTGGCTCATCGGGATCATCACCCTGCTTGCGATCATCGGAACAGGAGCCTGGTATTGGTGGACGGCCGGCCCTCCGCCTGTCCATTACAAAACTGCGCTGGTCGATCGAGGCCCTATCACCTCAATTGTCACCGCTACCGGTACGGTCAATCCGGTCGTGTCGGTGCAGGTGGGCAGCCAAGTCTCCGGAAAAATTACTCAATTGATGGCAGACTTCAATTCCGTCGTGACGAAGGGCCAGGCTCTGGCCAGGATCGATCAGCAGCCATTTAACGCCAGGGTGAGCCAATCCCGCGCATCGCTCAAGAGCGGGCGCGGCAATCTCGCCAAAGCAAAAAATATGGAGACTCAACGAAAACTCGAACTCGATCGCATGGCGGCTTTGCGTCCGCAACAATTCGTCTCCCAAGCGGATCTCGACCTCGCCGCGACGAATTTCCGGGACGCCCAGGCTCAAGTCGAGGTCGCACAGGCACAAGTGGATCAGGCGGTGGCCACGTTGGCCTCCGCCGAGCTGGATCTCGGCTATACGACGATCTATTCCCCGGTCAACGGCATCGTGGTCTCCCGCAACGTCGATGTCGGCCAAACCGTCGCCGCCAGCTTCCAAACGCCGACGCTCTTCGTGATCGCCCAGGACCTGACGCAGATGCAGGTGAACGCCAACGTCAGCGAATCCGACATCGGCGGTGTGGCGGAAGGCAAGCCGTCCAGCTTCCGCGTGGATGCTTATCCCAGGCAATTCTTCGAAGGCACCGTGACGCAAGTCCGCAATGCGCCCATCAACATCCAGAACGTGGTGACCTACGACGTCGTGATCACGGTGGACAATCGGGAGCTCAAGCTCAAGCCAGGAATGACGGCAAACGTGACGATTGTGACGGCCAAGAAGGAAAATCCACTGCGCGTGCCGAATGGGGCCTTGCGCTTCCGCATGCCGGGCGTCCCGGTGGACCGCAAGCTCACACAAGTATGGGTGATGGATGAGTCGAAACAGGCGCGACAGGTTGTGACGACCTCAGGCATCGCCGACTCCCTCTTCACGGAAATTACCGAGGGAACGCTGAAAGAGGGAGACCAGGTGATCCTGGGGATTGAGACGCCGGAAGAACAGGCCCAAAAGAAGCTGCCGCCTGGCTTCGATGGCGGCCCGAGGATGAGATAAACGGCCAAAGGCCGGTTATCGGTCTGTCTCGTCTATTCAGTCTATCTAGTCTGTCTGGTCGTTAACCAGAAGAGCCAGACAGACCAGACAGACCAGACAGACCAGATCGCTATGTCCTTTCTCTGGCTCACCATTCTTTCCGCCCTCCGCATCCTCCGCCGCAATCCGCTGCGCGCCGGACTGACCATGCTCGGCATCATCATCGGCATCGGCGCCGTCGTGGCGATGGTCAGCCTGGGTCAGGGCGCCACCGCCTCCGTTCAAGCGGAAATCGCCAGCCTGGGCACCAATGTCCTCATCATCGTTCCGGGCGCCACGACCGTCGGCGGCGTACGGGGCGGACTCGGCACCATTTCCACGCTCACGGTCGACGATGCTGACGATATCCGGACAAAGGTCAGCTCGGTGACCACCGTCATGTATGCCACTCGGTCCGTGCTTCAAGTCATTCGTGAGAACAAGAATTGGAGCACCGTTGTCGTCGGCACTACTCCTGAATTCACCGACATTCGAAGTTGGCCGATTGCGCAGGGGAACTTCTTCACCCAGTCGGACATGGATTCGGCCGCGAAGGTCGTCGTGCTGGGGAAAACTGCGGCTCAGAATCTGTTCGAGCCCGGCGAAGAGGTGGTGGGAGCCGAAGTACGCATCAGAAATACCCCGCTTCGTGTGATCGGAGTCCTGGCGCCGAAAGGCCAATCGATCACGGGGCAGGACCAAGACGATTTCGTGGTCCTCCCGTTTACGACGGCTGAGCGAAAAGTCATGGGCACGAAGTTTCTTGGAACCGTCGGAATCATCCTGGTCGCCACACAGACGCGCTACGAAATCCCTGCCGTCGTCGCAGACATCAAAGAACTCTTGCGGGCCCGCCACCACCTCCCCGCCCAGGAGGAGGACGACTTCACCCTCCGCACCATGGAGGATATCGCCAAGACCATTGCCGGCACGAGCCGCACGATGATGGTCATGCTGATGAGCATTGCCTCGATTTCACTGATCGTCGGCGGCATCGGCATCATGAATATTCTCCTGGTGTCGGTCACGGAGCGGACGAAAGAAATCGGCCTTCGCATGGCCGTCGGCGCGAAGCGCAGGCACATCCTGCTTCAATTCCTGATCGAAGCGATCATTATGACGGCGATCGGCGGAATCGTCGGCGTGGCTGCGGGCATCGGGGGTGCAAAACTGTTGACCACACTCGTCGGCTGGCCGACCATTATCTCTCCGGAAGCCATCGTGATCGCGTTTTTCTTTTCCCTGGTCGTCGGTGTCTTCTTCGGCCTCTATCCCGCAAACAAAGCGTCGAAGATGAACCCCATCGAAGCCTTGCACTACGAGTGAGAGCCGGCATGAGCATGGCGCAGAATCAGGACATCGCCGGGCGATTGCGAGAAGTTGCGCAGCTCTTGGAGGATCAGGGCGCGAATCGCTTTCGCGTGCGAGCCTATCGTGCGGCGGCAGAGACGATCGAACGTTTGACGGCTCCCGCCGCAGAGATCGCACAACAACGGGGCACGGATGGGCTGCAGTCGTTGCCCGGCATCGGGGTGAGCCTCGCACGCTCCATTCATACCCTTGTCGTCACAGGCCGGCTGCCGATGTTGGACCGCCTGCGCGGCCACATGAACCCGATCTCACTGCTCACGTCGATTCCAGGGATCGGTCCGGCTCTCGCCCATCGGCTGCACGACGATCTGCAGATCGAAACGTTGGAACAACTGGAAATGGCAGCGCATGACGGACGCTTAACAGAAATCGAAGGGATCGGTCCCAAAAAACTCCAGGGCATCATCGATTCCCTGACTGCACGGCTTGGACGTGTCCGACAGAGCGCCGGCAGAATGGTTGGGCATCCAACTGCTGAACCTCCGGTGGAAGAACTCCTGGACGTGGACAGGGAATACCGCGAATCCGCCCAGGCCGGCAGCCTGCAGAAAATTGCGCCGCACCGCTTCAATCCAGAGAAAGAGGCCTGGCTGCCGATCCTCCACAGGCAACGAGGCGCCCGCCACTATACTGCGCTGTTTTCGAACAGCGCCCTGGCCCATCGACTCAAGAAAACGCAGGACTGGGTCATCCTCTACTACGATGACGATCACGGCGAACGCCAGTGCACCGTGATCACCAGCCACCAGACTCCATTTATTGGGAAACGCATCGTACGGGGACGGGAAGAAGACTGTGCGGACTACTACCGGTCTCGTGACGCCATGACCCCAGAGGCAACTTCTCCAAGCTCGTAATGACAACGCGCTGGCTGCTCAAAAAGGCCGTTCTCTTCATCCGTCGTTCGTGAAGGGTCGTTCGTATCTCGTTCCTGAAAAGAGCATATAGCCAATAGCGTATGGTCCAGAATGAAGAAGGGAAGGATCTTTGCTCCCAGCTATACGCCCTTCGCCATACGCTCTTATCTCCAACGAGATACGCTTCACGAGGGACGCTTCACGGTCTTTGGCGCTGGCGAACGTAGCAGCCTGCGAGGATGAGTCAACATGATCCCAATGCCAGGACAAAGCCATCAGGGGCCGCTGCCGCCGCTGACGGAGCAGCAGCGAATGCTGGGACAGGAACTCCGCTCCCACGTCCAGCAGCTCGCTGGACAGATCGGCGAGCGCAACGTCTTTCGGCAAGACAGGCTCGCCATGGCGGCGGATTATATCCGGACAACGTTCGCCCGCGACGGCTACCAGGTAGGACGACAACCCTTCGAGGTGGGGGGCATAGGCTGTGAAAATGTAGAAGCAGAAGTGCGGGGGAACCAGAGACCGGACGAGATTATTGTCATCGGCGCACATTACGACTCGGTGCAGGGAAGTCCCGGCGCCAACGATAACGCGAGCGGCGTGGCAGCGATGCTCGCCTTGGCCCGTGCCTTCGCGAAAACCCACCCGGCCCGTACCCTGCGATTTGTGGCCTTCGCCAACGAAGAGCCGCCGCTCTTTCAAACCAAATATATGGGCAGCCGCGTCTATGCCAGGCGCAGCCGCGAGCGCGGAGAAAAGATCCTCCTCATGCTCAGCCTGGAGACCATCGGATACTATTCAGACGAGCCAGGGAGCCAACACTTCCTGTTTCCCTTGAATCTCATCTATCCCTCCACCGGGAATTTCATTGCCTTCGTCAGCAACGTAGAGAATGGCTTCCTGGTGCGGCAGCTTGTGGGATCGTTTCGGCGGCAGGCGCAATTTCCCTCTGAAGGCGGAGCCCTCTGGGGTTTGGTCCCCGGCGTCGGGTGGTCGGACCATTGGGCCTTCTGGAAGGAAGGATTCCCGGCGGTGATGGTGACCGACACCGCCCTCTTCCGCTACCCGGCCTACCACTTGAACAGCGACAGGCCCGAGTTGGTTCAATGCGACCGAATGGCGCGCGTCGTCTCCGGCCTGCAAGCCGTCATCGCAGAAATGGCACACGCACAAAAGTGAAAGAAAGACGGACAAGGGAAAGTAGCCAGACTATCCTTGCTTGCTTGCCCCCTTCTCCCCCTAGCATGGGACGGAATCACCTCTAAATAGGGAGGGCGGCCGACCCGATCCTTAACTGCGCGCGTCCAACCATCACTACAAATGATCCCTCCGAGCTCGCTCCTTTTCTCTCCCCACCGCTGCAACCGAACGTGACACAGAAGGGGCGGCTTGGGTGAATCCAGAACTGCGCGCGTCGAACGACCACTTTCCAAAGTGGGGGTTCCGCGAGCACTGGATCACCCAGGCCGCCCCTTCATTTTCTATAGTTCGCCCCAGCCCTATTCTTCTGCCTGCACCCCAGCATGATAGGTGCCATACACATACACGGGGATCGACAAGTGGCCGAGATGTTTTTCCATCAACGGTTTCACATCTTTCCAGTCGAGCCCGCCCACCCCGGTGGCCAAGCGTGGAAGCGCAACGCTCTTGAACTTCTCCGTTTCGATCGCCTTACATAACGCTTTGAGACAGTGATTCACGTTCTCGATCGTGGCCCGTCCCGGGTGCTTGGCTCCGTGACTGGCAGCCGCCTCCTGAGTAAACAGATTCACAATCCGAATGCCCCCGACCCCGGCCCAGGCCCACAATTCGCCGGCCTTGGGGCTGAACGTCTGAGAATAATGCCGGAAGTCCTTATACATCGCCGGCCACTGTTCTCTGAGCGCCAAAGCTAACCCGTTGGCGAAATTATCGTTGGGAGCAACGCCATGTGCCAACGCTTCCGCCTTCGTCAACAAAATATCCCCTGCCACTTCCTTCAACATGTCGCGTCCTCCTCCGTCGAGTTAGTAATGAAGCTTTGAATCTTATCACAGAGAGAGAGATGAGTCTCCCCCGCACCCCGCGAATCGGCCTCCTGACGATCTTCCTCTTTTCCAGGTGATTAAAGGGGCAGGAGTCTGTCCGAGTAATGCCATTCTGCTGCGGCCAACGATCTGCACGCGTCTGCGTCGTTCTCGACCCGCGCTCAAGAACCGTGACCGTGAAACGAGGGTCAGCCTCGGAGCTGCGGCCGCGCAACGAATGACGACTCGGACAAACTCCTAGGATCGAAATGGTTGGACATCACCTGACTTACGCAACATCTTGTTCACTTCGTCGAGATGCAGCTCTTCGCCGACAATCATCTCTCGTGCATATTCTTCCAACAACACGGACTTTCCCTCGGAGACTTTCAGGAGTTCGTAATAGGCGCAGATGGCGGCCTTCTCGTGCTCCAAACTTTCCCGCAGAATATCTCCCACATCATGCTTCTCGGTTTCCAAGAGTGTCCCGATTTTCAACGATGGGTGGCCGCCGAGCAACGTAACCAGTTCCCCGGCTTTATGCGCGTGGGCAAGACTCTCGTCAGCATTACTCTTCAGCCAAGACACGATAGGAATACGGTTATACCCATAGATCATGAGGGAGTAATGCATATAGCGTACGACCCCCGCCAACTCATGCTCCATAATTTTATTGAGAATCCCAACCGCACTTTGAGTATCTTGATCGTTCATCTGATGTCTCCTGTTATACGAAGCTATTCCGCCGGAAGAAGTTGCGAATGGCATAACACCTGGCACGTCTGCTGCGGTCGGCCTTGCAGCCGGCACACCACCATCAGTCGTTCAACTGGAAACAAGTCTACTAGAAAGCCCGATGCGTATCCATCTCGTTCAATCCCTTGAGTAACCCTTGTCATTTCTACAACTCTCCCCTATAAAATGGGCAGCCCGCAAGCTGATGAATCATCCAGCTTCCGTGACAAACCGTTTCGCCGTTGCACAGGAGAGCCCTCTATGAAAATGTTGATGATCGTCTTTCGCCGATCGATTGTGGAACGCATCCATGCCCTGCTGAAGGAGTATGACGTCAACGCGTTTACTGAACTGCATAATGTCGCCGGCAGGGGAGAAACCGGCCCCAATGTTGAATTCTTCCTCTCACCGGGCCCCAACAGTATGATCCTCACTGCGGTATCGGAACAGCTTGCCTACCGCCTCATCGAGGGGTTCACACGCTTCAAAGCGGAGCAGGGGACGGATCAGCCTAACCATGTTCACGTATTTATCCTTCCCTGCGAGCAAGCGGTCTAGCAGGATGCTGAAAAAGTCCCCCAGCGGCGTTCTCGCGTCGCTCAGAGACTCAACGTACTGAAGCGTACGCCTCGCCTCTTCGCTCGCTGCGGCCTTGCTAGACGGCCTTTTTGAGCATCCTGAGGTTATTCTGCCCCCCGCACCATACGGAAGATTTCAACCATGTTTGCCGTATCAACCGAGTTTTTCCGCAGCCTGCCAGCCCAGCACACAACAAGGCGAACGAGACAACCTCATGCGTGAAAGAGGTGGGGATGGATTGGGCTGGATTAGTTCGGTCGATAGCTCATCAAGGGCCAGATCTGTCGAATCCCTGCCGCCTGCTGGTCGGACGTCACCCGCTCTCGGAGAATCCCGTTCACATCACGCTCGACGAAGAAGCCTCCACATCCGAACGCCCAAGGCGAGACGACATCTCTTCGCGGCTCTGCTCTCAAGGCCGTACACGGACAGGTTCTGCGCTGTTGGAGTGAAAGACCCGCCCCTACCTGAGTTCTACATCACTTCACTTGGCGAGGGTCCGCACATAGGCCAGCACGTCTCTGCTCTGTTTCTCCGAGAGGAGGACCTTCCAGGCCGGCATGTTCGGTTTGCCGTCATGGATGGTCTTGAGCAAGTCGGCATCGGATTTCTTTCTGGTCGACGGTGCTGTGAGGTTAGCCGGATCCGGCCCAAGAATCCTGTATCCATCCCCTTTGCCCTGAGGCCCGTGACAACCGGCACAGTTTCTGACAAACAGTGTCTTGCCACGCGCCACGTCGCCGCTCTGAGCCTTTGGCTCCGCTTGTCCTTGCGCCACCATCCCGAATAGAAGACCGCTCACGCACCCGACCGTTGCCGCCCCGAGCATCCAACTTCTCTTCATAACATTCCCTCCTGTTCGCGACTGCGTTACCGACTGAATGCAATCTGAGCCCTGCCTCGAATGTAGTGGCAGTGTCGAGCGGGTCTGCTGTGCGACAGCAGCAGGCGCTCGTTCACCGACTCAGTCCGTTGCAGACCAGCCGGACAGACACCAGAAACTCCGATCGCCTGAACCCGGGCCTTCCCTGACTTTCCTACAGAACAGTACCCCATCGGAAGGTGAGGCTCAACATCTGTGGAGAGGAGTCGGAGCCAAAAGAACAGAAACCGCGACGTGCAAAGTCGCAATGGCCCGCTACACCACTCCGCGCAGAATCAGGGGCCAAGGGGCGCATTCGACGGATCGATATCTTCTAGTCGTCCCGTGCAGAAACGACGAACCGGATCGTCGAGTGAATCCGGGTCGCCATCGTCCCACAAGACCGACCGGACGTTCCAGCGGACAATGGGATAGAACACCAACATCATCGGTGAAGCTGCCAACGTGCCCAGCGTGGAGTACAGCATCTCGTCTTCGTCGAGACGCGTCTGCACACGACGGGACACCCTGCGGTACCAGTCAACCGATTGACGATACCCAGCCCGCCGATCGATGAGCCTCTGGTAGAGATCATCCTCCATCCTGCGGGGATTGGTTTCGGCAACGGTCCCGGCTTCAACCGGGCTTGTAGGGATAGACAGATCCGTAGTGCCGCCATTGTCGGCAAGGTAGGACAGCGGAGGAGATCGCCTTGCAGTCGAGGAGCGGGCCTTCCAGGCAACTCGCCAATCGGCTTCGAGCGAGTCGAGTTCTTCCTGAGACTGCCACACCTCCAACATGAGGCTTCCAAGGCAGTGCACCTCGCGCGTGCGTGTAGAAGAAGCGCAACCCACGGCGAGACTCGCCAGGATGATGAGGAGGAACGTTCGCATGCACCCCTCTTACGAACACGATGTCGTGCCTCACTCTACGCTCGACAACGGCAAGCCGCAAACCAGGGAGGGCGAAGATGCCCTCATGGACATATCCCATATATCGGACATGACCGAAACAGGTTGAGATAACTCAAGAATGTGCCTTGCACACTGGTCAAGCGCCATCCACGATCTATGTCGAGAGAGCCTTGTTCGACAGAAGAACTTTGACTAGAGTAGGGCTATGAGCGATGTGGAGTGGCTGGCAGTCATCATGTCAGGCAGCCTGCTGATTGCGCTCGGCTGGCAGTGGTACCGGCGACGCCGCGCGGCCAAGTCGGCGGATGAGTTGCTGGCCGACGTGCTCAAGAGTAAGGATGCGTTCCACCGGTAATCGCTCACGTCTGCGAACATCTCAACCCCCTCGCGCGATCATCACCCTATTCCCGTTCATGTATTATAATAAAGTGTCTCTGCCCTCGGTTCTACGCATCTGACAGAGCCGCAATATACATCCGGAGAGGAGGAACACCATGAGCACAGCAACGGTGGAAATCCCGACTCACCAAACGGTTACAACCTTTCTAGACGCGCCCAGGAAAGTGCTGATCGGCGGCAGATGGCTCGAAGCCGCGTCGGGGAAGACCTTCCCGACCTACAACCCGGCCACGGGCGAAGTCCTGGCCCAAGTGGCCGAAGGCAACAGCACCGACGTTGACAGGGCGGTCACCGCTGCACGGAACGCCTTCGAGAGCGGCCCGTGGCGCACGTTCACAGCCTCGGAGCGTGGACGGCTGATCTGGAAGCTCGCCGACCTTGTCGAATCTCACCTGGAAGAATTCGCCCAACTGGAGTCGCTCGACAACGGGAAGCCGGTCGGCGTGGCCCGCGTGGCGGATGTGCCGCTGGCCGTGGACCTCTTCCGGTACATGGCAGGTTGGTCGACCAAAATCGAAGGCCACACCATCCCCATTTCGGTGCCCTACATGCCCGGCGCCCGGTATCTCGCCTACACGCTGCGCGAGCCGGTCGGCGTGGTAGCCCAAATCATCCCTTGGAATTTTCCGCTACTCATGGCGGCTTGGAAGCTGGGTCCGGCGTTGGCCGCGGGCTGCACCGTCGTCCTGAAGCCTGCCGAGCAGACGCCGCTGTCCGCCCTGCGACTCGGCGAGCTGATCTGCGAAGCAGGATTCCCGGACGGAGTGGTCAACATCGTGCCCGGGTACGGGGAGACCGCCGGCGCGGCACTGGCGGCGCATCCGGACGTGGACAAGGTGGCCTTCACTGGCTCCACCGAAGTGGGAAAGCTCATCCTTCGGGCGGCGGCAGGGAATCTCAAGAAAGTGTCGCTGGAGCTCGGCGGGAAATCCCCCAACATCGTATGCAAGGACGCCGATCTGGAGGCGAGCATACCCGGAGTCGCGAGTGCGATCTTTTTCAACCAAGGCCAGTGCTGCTGCGCAGGCTCCAGGCTTTTCGTCGAAAAGGGTATCTTCGACAAGGTGGTGGCGGGCGTGGCTGAGGAGGCGAAGAAGATCAAGGTCGGGCCGGGCATGGATCCCGCCACCCAAATGGGGCCGCTGGTGTCGGACGAGCAGCAACGGCGGGTGCTCGGCTATCTGGAGTCGGGCTTCTCCGAGGGCGCCAAGGCAGTGGTCGGCGGACGCAAGCTGGGCGACAAGGGCTACTTTGTGGAACCGACCGTGCTGGTCAACACCACGCAGACGATGAAGATTATGCAGGAGGAAATCTTCGGGCCGGTTGTCTGCGCAGTCCCGTTTACGGACGTGGGCAAAGTGATCCAGGCGGCGAACGACTCCATCTACGGTCTGGCGGCGGCAGTATGGACCCGTGATGTCGGCAACGCTCATCGCATCGCAGCCGAGCTGCGCGCAGGGTCGGTGTGGGTCAACTGCTACAACATCTTCGACGCCGCGCTACCCTTCGGCGGCTACAAGCAATCCGGGTGGGGCCGCGAAATGGGCCACGACGCACTGGAACTCTACACCGAGGTGAAAGCCGTCACAGTGCAGCTGTGAAAGATCCCTGGAGAACGGAAGGATCGTCGGAAAGAGTACAAGCTATTACGCGCGGATGGAGCGAGGACGGATCTGACTAGATTCGGTCGGGTGATAGCTCGTCGAGGGCCAAGCCTGTCGAATCTCTGTCGCCCGCTGGCCGGCCGTCACGCGCTCCCGGAGAATCCCCTTCACCTCACGCTCGGCGGAGAAGCCTCCACATCCGAGACGCCCAAGGCGAGATGCAATCGCTTCATGGATCACCTCTCAAAGCCGCGCGCGGACGCGGCAATCAGAAAAGGTGAATATCCCCGTTTTCCGGTCCACAATCCAGCCGAAGACGGCTGTCCACAAAACCTACGATAATCCCACCCCTCAAACCCCCGAAAATTCAGCATGCCATATCTAGCCATCCTATGTACTTAAATCAGATGATTCGCGGACAATGCAGCTTGTCAATTAACACGGATATGTGTTACACGATTGACACGTATTAGTGTTGCAAAAATGGGGGGTCAATTGTGACAGCGAGAAAAGGGAGCCGGACGAAAAAAACAGTCCCTGATAAATCTGTAAAGCAGAAAAAGGTGCGAGAGCCTAATCGGATACGAGTGGTCCGCGAAGAGCTTGGCCTGAGCCAACAAGCGCTAGCAACAAAGATTGGAACCAGCCAACAACAAGTTCAAAGAATCGAAGCCGGAAGGCAATCGGTTCGTCACGACCTCGCCCTCAAAATTTGTGCGGCCCTCGGTACCCCTATCGGAAATGTGTTTCCGAGGATAGGTAAAGCCGTTCAGACCATCCATTCAAACAAAGGCACCGCCTCTACTGCCAAAGTCCCTGCCCTAAGGACGATGAGGGCCGTTTTAGCCGATGCGACAGATCTGCATGATTGGGCAAAAAGAATAGATGCACCTGCTCTGCTCCCGCTACTGATCAGAAGGCTAATACTGTTTTCCCTTCAGACTGTTGAAGAGATTCATTTTAGATCTGAGGAAGGAGTAAGGCTTCCTGGTTGGGACGGAGTTCTTCGCGTATCCCAAGGCAATGCATTTATTCCGCCGGGTACATCCGGGTGGGAAATGGGCACTACCGAACAGATAAAAGGGAAGGCGGATGAAGACTATGACAAACGGGTGAAAGACCCGCTTGGCTTGCAGCCAGCCAATAGCACTTTTGTCTTCGTCACACCTAGGCGCTGGAAGAATAAAGAAGAGTGGGCTCAAGCCAAGCGAAATGAAGGCGTGTGGAAAGATGTTCGAGTCATCGATGCCGATGATTTGTCGGCATGGCTCGAAATCAGCCCCTCGGTACATATCTGGTTCTCCATTCTAATAGGCAAGCGGCCTAGCGGCGTGAACGACTTACAGAACTTCTGGCAAACGTGGTCCGGCGCAACACAACCTGCGTTATTACCGAAGCTGCTACTCTCTGGGAGGTCGGCCTCCGTTGCGCAAGTGCAAGAGTTTCTTCGCGCACGCCCATCGGTCTTGGAAATAAAAGCGGATACGAGGGAAGAAGCGCTGGCCTTTCTTACGGCGTCCATTCTGAGCCTGAAAAACGATGACGAGCGGGAAAGAACCTTGGCGCGTGTGGTCATCGTCGAAGATCACGCAGCTTGGAGGCAGTTGGCTGGATGGAATAGATCTTTAGTACTTGTTCCTTCTTTTGACGATCGTAGAACCGTTCCCGAAGCCCTCACGAGCGGCCATTCCATAGTAATTCCTCTCGGAGGAGGTGACCAGCCGTCACAAGGTGCAATTGTGCTTCCTCGATTGAATCGGGATGAAGCCAAGAAGGCTCTTGAAGGAATGCACATTCCCGCTGATCGAGTTGCAGAACTCGCCGCGCTAGCACGGCGAAGCATGGGAGCACTCCGACGCACAATTGCTATTAGTGTATCAACGCTGACGCCAGCTTGGGCGAATGCGGAAAATGCTAGATCCCTACTTCCAGCACTACTGACAGGACAGTGGAACGACCGCAACCCGAGTGATCAAAAAGCGGTTTCAGATATCGCCGGGAAAGAGTATGCAGATATTGCAACAGCACTTCTGCGCTGGGCTAACGAGCATGATCCCCCAGTCCGACGTGTGGGAGACACATGGATGTTCGTATCTAAAGAAGACGGCTGGTTACTACTCTCGAGATACCTATCAACACAGGATCTTGAGAGATTTGAAACGGTAGCCCTTGAGGTGCTTAGCGAGCGCGACCCTGAGTATGAATTGCCTGTTAATGAACGCTGGGAAGCCAATCTGAGGGGCAAGATACTAAAGCGGTCGAAAGAGATACGCAAAGGAGTCGCGGAGACGCTCGCTATTATGGGTTCCTTGAGCGAAGTTCATCCAATCAGCGGCGTCCTTAGCGGGCAAGAGTGGGCTACTCGTATTATCACCAAGCTTCTTTCTCAACCCGAGGACTGGACGTTTTGGGCATCGATCTCTCCCGTGCTTGAATTCATTGCGGAAGCCGCACCGGAGGCCTTTCTGTCAGCTGTTGAACGCGCTGTCTCTGATCCCAACAAACAATTAGTAAGGATATTCTCCGATGGTGAAGCGACCTGGCTCCAAGGGTCCCCTCATACAGGACTGCTGTGGTCGTTGGAAGTTCTAGCCTGGTCCCCTGAGTTTCTTGCTCAAACGGCTCTGATCCTCGCCAGGCTCGCAGGCCTTGATCCAGGTGTGAGAATGGAAAATAGGCCGATCAACAGTCTTCGAGAAATATTTCTTTGCTGGTCCCCCGGTACAGCTGCCAACCTGGATAAACGCCTTCGCGTCATAGATATGATACGCAAGCGCGAACCGAACGTGGCATGGAACCTTCTCTGTAGCCTTCTGCCAAGAATCATGGATAGCTCAAATCCAACAGCGAAACCAAGCTGGCGAGATTGGAAACCGGAAGAGACTTCCTCTGTCACATACGCTGAAGTGTTTAGAGCGACACAGGAAATTGTTGAAAGGCAGCTTGAGGATATCGGCACGTCGGGCTCCCGCTGGAAAGCCATCATCGAGCATCTTCATGAAGTGGGTCCTGAATTCGACAAGATTGTTAGTCGTCTAGAATCCCTTGATTCTCAAGCTCTCACAGAAGTCGATAAAGTTGCTATTTGGGACAGTTTGCGGAAATTCGTATCACAGCATCGCCGATTTCATGATGCACAATGGGCGTTGCCCTCCGAGTTGGTTGATCGCCTTGATGAGCTACAAGGGCGGTTTGAACCCAACGATCCTATCATTAAGCAGGCTTGGCTCTTCTCAGACGATCCCGACCTGCCCTACAAGCGCTCTGACGACGAATACGAGGAGGCCATTGAAGAGGCTCAAACAAAGAGCATTGAGGACCTCCATACCCTGGGCGGATTACCACTTATCTTCAAGCTAGCTGAACAAGTGCAATGCCCTTGGAAAATTGGAACAGCACTTGGCACTACCAAGCTGTATGACGGTTTAGAAGGAGAACTCCTAACTCAGTGTTTTGGTTCCTCAGATAGGTCGCTTCGGCAACTCGGCATGTACTTTCTGATCAAGAGACGCTCTACTAAAGGCCTGGAATGGGCGGTCAGCCTGCAAGTGCAGAAAGAATGGAACGGCTGGACACCTAAGCAAAAATCCGATTACTTCCAATGTTTGCCGTTCACCGATGGAGCCACTTGGGACACGCTAGCTCTCCAAGATGAACAGACGCAACGACTATATTGGTCGCAAGTCGGCCCATATGGGCATGGGAAACTTGAAGGAGAGTTCCGCGAGAAGGTTGTAGAGAAATTTGTTAAGTACGATCAACTGGAGACAGCCATCGAGTTCTTGGATCTATATGCCCATCGCAAAGAATGTCCTGTACAGCCCAACCTAATAGCGGCAGTACTGTCTAAAGCTGCTCGCGGGTCTACCAAAGAGATTGATTGGAAACGGCATGGTCATCGTGTAGCAGAATTGTTGGAGCAACTTGCCAGATCTGGTCAAATCCAGAATACGGAACTGGCCCAGCTTGAATGGTACTTCTTGCCGTTTCTGCGATTTGATCGGCGTCCAAGTACTTTGCTAAAAGCACTTGCCGACGACCCTGAGTTTTTTGTCGAGATGTTGAAGATTGTTTATCGAGCGGATAACCAAGAGCCTGAGGAGGTAACCGAGGAACAACGGACACGTGCGCATTATGCCCATGATTTGCTTTTAAGATGGCAACGCGGTCCGGGACTGAATGCAGATGGAAGCGTTTCTCCCGAGAAGCTGAACGCCTGGATTACGAAGGCGCTTGAATTGGCCTCTGCGCAGGGGCGCCTTAAAGCCGCTGAGCATCAGATCGGAAATGTATTGGCTCACTACCCTTCAGGTGCCGATGGTGCATGGCCGCACGATGCGATCCGAGACCTCATTGAGGAACAAGCGAATGAAGAGATGCAAAATGGTATTACTCAGGGAATTTTGAATAGCAGAGGAGTTGTGAGCCGGTCTCTTGACGAAGGTGGAAGGCAAGAGAAAGCCATCGCTGAACGATATAAAGAGTACGCGAGAATTCTAAGCGACAAATGGCCAAGGACCTCCATGCTGATGAAAGAAATTTCCAGATCTTATGAACTTCGAGCGCGCCGAGAAGACCTTGAAACAGAGATCAGACAAGATTTGTGGAACTAACAGGTCCTATCATCAGGTGAGAGGAACGGTCGTATAGCAGAGCTATTCCCTGCTCATTCCGTCTCACTCAATCCCACTCCTTCTCAGGTCCCAAGTCGCTGACTTTCTTGCGAAAAGTCTTTGAAGCTCGCGTCAGTATTGGATGGGCTGAAATGGTCTCAAATCAAATCCCGCCTTCGGCACCACCTCTCCACTTGGAGACAAGAAGTGGAGACATTCTAAGTATTGGGAACACTCCTTCTCGCCAAAGCGGGTTCCACTGCTATGATTGAGCAACCACAGCTCTTCCGTCTTCCCCTTGAGGGCGGGCTAGATGGTCTCCCACTGCGCGTGTCCAACGAAGTATGAATGATCCCTCCAAGCTCACTGCTTCCCTATTTAAGGGGGCAGCCTGGTTGATCCTCGAATGCGCGCGTCGAACGAGGCCCTTCTGAGGGCGCGCGTTCCGCGAGCAGGAGGACGACCAGGCCACCCCTTTTCCCTTCCGGGCTCGCTCGTTGCACTCTCCTAGAGGGTGGCCTGACTGGTCTCCCATTGCGCGTGTCCAACGAGGGTCTTCTGAGACCGCGCGTTGCACGAGCACAGGAGACCATCAGGCTACCCTCCTCCCTCTTGACCCGGTCATCCCGCAAGCGCATCCTTTTAGCTGATCCTGCGCGGGATGCACTCTGCTCTGAACCATCGGCACTCGTAGGATCTCGCCGGGGCGTTCGGATCACGAGAGGGCTACATCGTGATGGCTGCCTGGCTCCTGCTGCTCGTTCCACTGTTACACCCGAGTCCTACCTGGTCTCTTTCCCACTCTGTGCCTGTTCAGCAAGTGTCTACGGCCAAAACGCTCACAGGCGACGAATTACTCCGCATCGGCGAGGTCCACGACCACCAGCGCCACTTTCCTGAAACGCTGACCTACTATCAGCTCGCGTTGTCGACGTTCCGGGAGCACCAGCAGGCCCGCGGCATGGCAACCGCCTTGGTGAAAATCGCGCAGGTGTATGAACGGCAAGGCAAGATCCAGGATGCCGACCTGGCGCTCCAAGAGGCCCTTCCCCTTTTCGCCCGTTCATCTGACCGGACCGCTCATGCGCGGGCTTTGTTGGTCAGGGGGCGCGTCTCGGCCAGGCTTGGACGCCTCGACAACGCTCGTACGTCGTTCAGCCAGGCGATCACCCTGTTCGAGCGTGCCCACGATCGACAGGGATGGAACGAATCGTTGGTGCAGCTGGGCCTGCTGGACGTCGGTGACGGCGTGACCGAGCCAGGCCTGTCGTTGCTGCAGCAGGCTCGGCAAGACGCGCGCACACGGCAGGATCGCGGTCAGCAACTTGCGGCGGTCGTGGCGCTGGGAAACGCGCACTGGCTGTTGAATCGGGCTGACGCGGCCCGCCAGTTTTACGACGAGGGCCTTCATCTGGCTGAAGTCGAACGGAATATGACGATCGAAGCGATGTTGCGGCTCCGGCTGGCTCAATTAGATGGTGAGGACGAGCGGCTGACCGAAGGCATCGAATTGGGGAAACGCGCGCTTCTTCTCTCTCAAACCTTGCGCGATGCCGCGACTGAGGCGGCCACGTTGTCTCTGCTGGCCGACCTCTACCGGAAGATGGGACGGAATGCCGAGGCAGAGGAATCGGAACAGCGCGCCCTGTCGATCTATCGCAGCCGTCAGATCCTCGTCCACGGCGCCCGTTAATCATCCCGCAGGCTCAGAGGGAACGCTTGACCGAGCCTCTCTCTGGGCGTAGCATATTTTCATGACGTTCCAGTGACGGTGGCTGCAGTCTCTTCCGCACGCCTCTCTCCGTCATCCTGCGCGCCGGATCTCGCCGCAGTCCCTTTCACTCCTACGCCGGATACAAAGCCCTAGCGCATCACCGCCCGGATGCGGATCCTTTGGAACGAGGGTCCTCATGGGAACTGTCGGCCACAGACCAGTCCTTCCCCTCTTGGCACTGCTCCTAGTGTCTTATGCCTTCTCTGTGACTGCACCGAATCCCGTTCAGGCCGGTGAAACTCCGACTGTTCTGCCTGTTACCGTTACGCCCACGGAGCGTCTCGCTCCGCCGGTCATCTGGCTGGATACGCTTCAATTCAGGCTGACAACGTACTTCACAAAGAAATATCCCGCGTACGATTTTTCACCCTACGCACGGGAACTGGACCGAATCCGTGGGGCACTCAGCCTGGGCGATCGATGGGGCGCAAAACGGGAGATGGGGGTGTTTCTCTCAATGCTGGCGAGTCGTGCCTATGGCCTGGGAGGCGATGCGGCCGAAGAGTTGGCTGACTTTTCGCTACAGATGATGCCTGACGAAGAGTTCGGCATCGTCTACCCCGGATCGGAAAGATAGCGATAGCGGCAAGAAGAGGTGCCAACGGTTGTCGTGATGATTCAAACCGGAGAGGAGGATCTGATCATGGCTTCACACAATCCCGTGACCAATCGCATTCTCGGAGAAGTGAAACGCACGCAGGGGTGCGATCTCGATACGTTGACCAAACGTCTCTCCGACCTGTCCTGGAACCAGGTCTTTAACGAAGTCGATCGCCTGAGCCGAAAGGGCATGGTGCTGGTGACGTTCGGCGCCGAGCGTCGCTATATGATCCGGCTGCCGGAACAGAAGAAAGAATCGGCGAACCGACACATCCAGTCCTGATCAGTGAAGGGGATTGACGAGAGCGGCCACCAGCGAGAGAACAACCCCATTAATCTTGCGCCCGTATTGCGCAGAGGGAGGAGGCTGACGGTTCACTCTTCCTTCGACGACACTTGGCAAGGTGTAAATCCGGTTAGCTGGTCGACGGCAGGATCTGCCGCGTGACTGCTGATTGTTGATGATCTCTTGCCGGAAGCAGTGACGGATCTCGCCTCTCGCTTTTCGCCTGTCCCTTGCCGTACGCTTCTTCCTACCTATGAATCAGCACGGACACCTCCTCACGCCCGGCACCCTCTGGCCCGCCCTGCTCGCACGAACGGCCCATGCCCATGACCGGAAGGCCATCCTCTCCATCCCCACGGAGCCGGAGGTAATCGAGCAGAGCGGAGTGGCTTTTCAAGTGCGCGTCATCACAGCCCTTGCGATGAAAGCGCTCACGACTGCTGCGAAATCGAACAACGACCCCTTCCTGCCATACGACCAGGACCTCTTCGTGACGGATGTCTCCCCCACTCATGTCGCCTTGCTGAACAAGTTCAACGTGGTCGATCACCATCTCGTCATCGTGACCCGCTCGTTCGAGCCGCAAGAGGCCCTGCTCACCCATGAGGATTGCGCGGCGCTGCTGGCTTGCCTCGCTGAAATCGACGGACTGGGCTTCTACAACGCCGGACCGGCAGCCGGGGCCAGTCAGCGGCACAAACATCTGCAGCTGATTCCGTTGTCCGCTTTACCGGAAGCCCGACTGCCGATCCAACCGTTGCTACGTTCCGTGAAAATGGCCGGCGCCACCGGCCTGGTGCCAGGCTTGCCGTTCCTGCATGCCTATGCGCCGATGGACCAGGCATGGATCGACCAACAGAGTGATGGCGCCTCGCCGTTGCTCGACTGTTATCGCTCGTTGCTCCGCTCCGTGGGCCTGTCCGTTGAGGCACCCTCGATTCCCTACAACCTGCTCGTGACCAGACAGTGGCTCTTGCTGGTACCCCGGTCCCAGGAATTTTTCGAGGGGATTTCGATCAATGCGCTGGGCTTCGCGGGAGCCTTGCTGGTGAAAGATGCGGCGCAACTTGCGACGCTGCGGAAACAGGGTCCCATGACCGCACTTCAACGGGTGGCGCTACCACGGCCGCCGTGAAGCGGCGTTCGTGAAACGTGACGCGTTAACAGAGGAGGATGGTGATGATTCGTTTGATACCGGCCCTTGTTGTGGCATTCGTCGTCCTGGCCGCTCTCGCGTCCGGCTGCATTCCGCGTCACCCTCCCCACACGCCTCAGCCGGTGCCGGAAGTCCCCAACCAAGAGGTACGCCCGGCTGATCAGCGGAGCTGATGGCTGGACCTCAAGAGCTGATAGCGAATGGCTGATAGCACGGACAAAGGCAATTCTGTGTTTATTCTCCGGACATGCTATCAGCCATACGCTATAGGCTCTTTTCTTCAGACAAGACACGCGAGGTGAATTGATCCGCTGGCTACTGTTTCGCCGGGGGGGCTTCCAATGCGAGATGCAGCACTTCCGACTCGGCCAGATCTTGGTCTCGCTTTGAATTGCCGGAGCGTAGGAGCTTGTCGCCGAGGCCGACGGCCAGGTTGCGATAGATGATGACCCCGATGTCGGGGCGGCGGCGAATGAGATCCGCCAGATCGCGCTGGAGCAGTTCCGCCGCCTCAACCGGCCCTTCGGCGGTGGCCGTGGCGGAATGGGGTCTGGCCGAGAGGAGCGAGACTTCGCCGCACGTTTCTCCGGTGCGGACGGTCCCGATCGTGACTGATGGAGACCCACCACTAATGGCGACTTGCCCCTGCAGCAGGATGTAGAGACGGTCGGCAGGATCGTGCGTGGCAAAGAGACGCTCGCCGGCCCGCACTTCCCGCACCCGGCAGATTCCTGCGAGCCTGGTCGCCTGTTCCATGTTCATCCCGTGAAACAACGGGATCTCCTTGATCGCCTGCGCCATGCGCGGGGCAATCACGCAGGTGGAAAAGCCGCGCATCACCACGTCGGCGACAGCCTGCACCGGTTCCATCAGCGCGAGCGGCCCAAGATCTTGCAGCTTGTTCAGCCGCACCATCTTTACGATGTCGAGCCGTTCCACTTGATAAAAGACCATGGCCGGCACATAGGCGACCGGAAGAAAGTTCAGCTCCAAAAGCGTGCGCTGCATTCGTGGCGCATAGGCGCTGACGTCGATCTCAATGTATTCAATCCCCATCTCCTCCCGGCACTTCCGTTCCAGCTCGGAGAGCAGAAATCGCACGACGTCGTCGGCCAAGGCGATCAACTCGAACACACGGACGGTGTGCTCGACCGGATCCATCGTATAGCCGACAGCCCCGACGATGTGGCCGCCGGAGCGGGCCAGAAAGTAACTGGTTTGCCGCGCCTGGAGTTTGAAGAACCCATAATCCAGCCGCATGGGGCCGAAGATTTCACGATTGCGGACCCGCCCACGCTCGATGCGCAGCAGAGCCGGATAACCTTCGGCCTGCAGCTGCTCGATGGTGTAGTCGCCCCCGGCTGGATACGGCGCGGAATCTTCGTCGACGATGAAATCCGGCGTGAGCGGCGGCTGGCTCATGACGAGATTGGCTAAGGCATAGGCCTCGGGAATGATCCGAGGATTGTTGCGGCGCAAGGCCAGCGCGTCGCCGAAATACCGGGCCAGCAGAGCGAAACTCTCGCGGTGGCGGAAAAAATGTTTCAGTGGCAGAAAGCCGGTGGGGATGAACCCGTGCGCGAGACTGATCTGCTGGGCGTACGGGTGCACAGTCCGCGCGACGACCAGACCGACATGCAGGCGGTTGTGAATGGCTTCCAGCCGCTTCTCCATCAGCAGCTTGCCGACCTGTAAGCGGCGATAGTCCGGGTGGACGGCGAGGCGGCCGAATTCTCCGACGAGATCGGAATGGGCCCCGAAGTCGAAGAGGACGGAGGCCGTGCCGATCACCCGGCCTGCATCTGTATCTTCGGCAACGAGAATCAGCGCGTCGTCGGTGAAGACGGAGCGCTTGAGCCACAATTCGTCGTAGAGTTCGCGATGCGGATAGTCGGCCCCGTAGACCGCGAGAAAGATCTCACGGATCTGGACGACATCTTCTTCGCGGGCTTCTCTGATCCGAATCATGACAGCCCTCTGCGCCAGCAGGATGCTGAAAAAAACCGCCAGCGGCGTTCTCGCATCGTTCAGACCCTCAACGTACCCCAGAGGGTACGCCTCGGCCCCTCACTCGCTGCGGCCTTGATGGACGGCCTTTTTGAGCATCCTGCGTGAGGTGTTCTCCTCTTATCCAAGGCCTGCTGACCATCAAAGTTTCAGCATATCAAAACAGTTTGTCCGCAGCCTGCTAGGTCAGGAACGGGAGGTCTGATCGCGCAAGCGTTGGCCGGCAATCTTAGCAATGGCCAGGTAGTAGGCTGCGCCGACGGCCAAGGCCTCTTCGTCGAAATCGAACTTGCTGGAATGAGCAGGGAAGCCTTCCTTGCCGGGCACTTGCCCGCCGAACCGGACATAGGCCCCCGGTATCTTTTCCATGTAGTAGCTGAAATCCTCAGCCCCCATGTTGGCCGTCTTCAGCGGCAGCACATTGGCCGCCCCGACCGCCGCGATTGCGGCGGAGCGGGCGAGACCCGCCATTTCCGGTGTATTGATGAGCGGCGGTGTCCCTTCGGTCACGGCGACTTGAATCTTGGCGCCGTGGAGTTGAGCGATCGATTCGGCGATGCGGCGGACGGAAGAAAGGAGCTGTTGCCGGACAGAGGGATCTTGCGCACGGACAGTGCCAGCCAGCCTGGCCTGGCCTGCAATCACGTTCGGGGCAGTCCCAGCGTGGAACTGCCCCACGGAGACGACCGACGGACGGGCCGGATCGACTTCGCGCGAGACGATCGTTTGCAGCGCCATGATCATGAGACTCCCGACCACGACGGAGTCGATGCTTTCATGGGGGCGGGCGCCGTGCGCGCCCTGTCCAATAATTTCGATCATGAAATTATCCGACGACGCATTGACGGCGCCCTCGGACACGACGATGGCCCCCGGGTGATAGTGGCGGTCGAGATGGCCGCCGAATATCATGCCCGCACCGTCCAATGCCCCGGCCTTGATCATGGCGATCGCACCGGTGCCTTTTTCTTCTGCCGGTTGAAAAATCAGTCGCACGGGAGCCGGCAGGTCTTTCTCCTCGGAGAGGAGCGCCGCCGCGCCGAGCAACATGGTGGTGTGCCCATCATGGCCGCAGGCATGCATGATGCCGTCGTGGACCGACGCGAAATCCAAGCCGGTGTCTTCCTGAATCGGCAGTGCGTCCGTATCGGCACGCAAGACGACGCAGGGCACTCCGGCGCGTCCGGGAATGTCGGCGACGACTCCGTGGCCGGCGACCTGAGCCCGATACTTGATGGCCAGACCATCGAGAAATTTGCAGATGACGGCGGCCGTGTTCACTTCCTGCCCGCTGAGCTCCGGATACTCGTGGAGCACGCGGCGAAGCTGAACGAGGCGGTGTTTTAGCGGCTCAGGAATCAACGGCATGATTATGACCTTGCAGGATGCTGAAAAAAACCGCCAG
Organism: Nitrospirota bacterium; assembly: GCA_030682135.1. GTDB lineage: Bacteria > Nitrospirota > Nitrospiria > Nitrospirales > Nitrospiraceae > Palsa-1315. The sequence goes on from JAUXQT010000100.1 coordinate 107,459, forward strand.
CGGCGTTCTCACATCGTTCAGACCCTCAACGTACCCCAAGGGTACGCCTCGGCCCTTCACTCGCTGCGGCCTTGCTGGACGGCCTTTTTGAGCATCCTGCGGGAGGGTCCTCCTCTTGTCCAAGACGTGTAGGCCATCAAAGGTCTAAACCTGCTGTGCCGAATTGGTTTCCCCCAGCCTACTCGGCAATGAACGTACGACGGCCTGTCAGTATACCTTTAGCCGGGTCCGGCCAGACCGGCGAGCTGAAGACAACTGCCCCATGGTAGCACAGAAGAGACGGAGGTTTCCGCAGGGGATCGCGCTCTTCCGCTCGCTCGTCTCCCATTCCTAAAAGCAGGCTGACGTGGCGTCTCCTGCGCACATCGAAGGGCCCTCATCCTATTCAATAATCCCTCCAGGCTCGCTCACTTTTCTCTTCTGATGGTGGTCTACTTGATATCCCACTGCGCGCGTGCATTCGTATGCGTTTCCCATTTAAGTACCAACCAAGCAAGGGGGTGAGGAGCTTTCGACTGCGGCCGTCGAGCGAGGCCCTTCAGAGGGCGCGCGCTCCGGGAGCAAAGAAAGCTCCTCACCCCCTTGCGCCACACCTTTCTCAGGCCGCGCGTTGCGCGAGCACAGGAGATCAACAGACCACCCTCCCCCTTTCCAACTCAGTCGCTTCCTCTCATCAAAGGGGCGGGCTCGTGGGTCCTCAACTGCGCGCGTCGAACGAGGCCCTTCCGAGGGCGCGCGTTCCGCGAGCACGGAGGACCCACGAGCCTGCCCCGTCACACCCACTCCGGCGCATACTCCTTTCCCGCTTCTTGTTCTGCGAACCATCGATAGAGGGCCGGCAACACGACCAGCGTGAGCGCGGTCGAGGTGAAAAGACCGCCGATCACGACGGTCGCGAGCGGCCGCTGGACTTCGGCCCCGATCCCCTGCGCGAGCGCCAACGGCAGCAGACCCAATAACGTCGTCATCATCGTCATGACGACCGGACGAAGCCGGAGAACACAACCCTTGACGATCGCCTGGTCCATTTGCATGCCTTCGTTTCGCAACTGATTGATATAGGACACCAGCACGATCCCGTTCCCGACCGCCAAACCGAACAGTTCGATGAAACCGATGGAGGCCGGCACGCTCAGGTATTGCCCGCTCAGCCAGAGAGACACGAAGCCCCCGATCAAGGCGAAGGGGAGATTCATAATGATCAACGTCGCATAGCGGAGCGAGTGAAAGGCCCAGAAGAGCAGAAAGAAGACGAGCCCCAGCGTGACCGGCACCACGATCAACAGCCGCGCGTTCGCCCGCTCCATGTTCTCGAAAGCTCCGCCCCAGGTGACATGGTAGCCTTCGGGCAGGTGCACCAATGATTCCAGTCTCTTGCGCCCTTCATCCACGACGCCGCCGATGTCGCGACCCACGACGTTAAAGCCGATGTAGATGCGACGATGGACCTGCTCACGGCTGATGCGGGCCGGGCCTTCGCGCATTTCGATCGAAGCGAGTTCGCTCATCGGGATCAGCGCGCCTGAGGCCGACTTCACCCGAATCTCTCCGATGGTGCCGATGCTGTTGCGCTGCAGCTCCGGGAACCGAAGCGTCAATTGAAACCGCCGTTCGCCTTCGTACACGTAGGTCGCCGCCTTGCCGCCGATGGCGGTGGCAATAATCTCCTGCACATCGGCCACGTTGATGCCGAAGCGGGCGATCTTCTGACGGTCGATATCGACCGTCAGATAGGGTTGGCCGGCAATCTGCTCGACTTTAATGTCTTTGACGCCGTCGATCTGCTGCATCAAGGCGGCGATCTCCTCCGCCTTGTCGTGCAGGACGTCGAGATCCTCCCCGAAGAGCTTGATCGCACATTCGGTCCTGATGCCGGAGATCAGTTCGTCCACCCGTTCTTGAATCGGCTGGCTCATGAGGACCGAAATGCCGGGGATCTCCGCCAGCTTTTTCCTGATGGCGTCGGTCAATTGCGCCTGAGTGGTCGCCGTCTTCCATGTGCTCCGATCGGTCAGGGTCACGATCGGATCGCTCTCGTTCGGCTCTTCCGGCCCAAAGGCGATATCAGGCCGCCCGATCCTGCTCACGGCCATCCGCACTTCGGGAAACTCCAGCATCGCCTTATGGGTGCGCTTCTCCATCTCGATGGACTCCGGCAGCGAGACGCTCGGCAACCGCACGATCTGAGGCGTCAAAGCGCCTTCTTCCAGGAGCGGAATGAACTCTCTCCCTATGAGCGGAACGAGCGCGAGGCTGCAGAGCACGATCGCCGTCGAACCGGTCAAGACGCGGCTGCGATGCCGAAGCGTCCATTGCAGCACCGGCACATAGCGCTGTTTCATCCAGAACGTGAGGCGCGTTTCCTCCGGATGGTTTCCGCGCAAGAGCAGCGACGCAAGCACCGGCGACAGGGTCAGCGTGACGACGACCGAAACCAGAAGCGCGATGACCAGCGTATAGGCCAGCGGCGCGAACATCTTCCCTTCCATGCCCTGGAGCGTCATGAGGGGCAGGAACACGACGCTGATGATGAGAATGCCGAAGAGGATCGGACGGCCGACTTCTTTCGTCGCGTGAAGGATAACGTCAAGGTTGCTTCTCCTCTCCACGCCGTTATTCTGCGCGAGATGCCGGTAGACGTTTTCTACGACGACCAGCGACCCGTCCGCGATTTCACCGATCGCGATGGCGAGCCCGCCGAGCGTCATCAAGTTGGCTGAGAGCCCCAACCGCTGCATCACGATGAATGTGATCAGGGGGGTCACGATGAGCGAGACCGTCACGACGAGGGCGCTACGGACATGGCCCAGGAAGAAAAAGAAGACGAAGACCACCAGCACGATCCCTTCGATCAGAGCATCCCGCACCGTATCGATGGCAGCCGTGACCAACTCGATGCGGTCGTAGAAGGGCAGGAGCTTGGTACCGGCTGGAAGGATGTGACTCTGCTGCAGATCGTCCACCTTGCTCTTGACCGCCTCGACCACCTGCCGCGCATTGCCCCCGCGGATCATGAGCACCGTCCCCGCCACAACCTCCCGCTCGCCGTTGAGCACCACGGCCCCATGGCGGACGGCGTGGCCGATGCGGACCTCCGCGACATCGCGGACGAAGACCGGCGTGCCGCCGGACTCCTTGACGATGATGGACTCGATATCGCTCACGGTCTTGATCAGTCCCAGCCCGCGGACGATCGCCCGTTCCGCATGGCGCTCCAGCACGTTGCCGCCGGCATTGGCATTGTTCTTCGCCACCGCCCCGTAAATATCGTGGAGCGTCAGGTCGTATTTGCGGAGCTTCGCCGGATCGACGAGGACTTGGTACTGCTTCACAAACCCGCCCATGCCGTTCACATCGATCACGCCAGGCACGCTCTTGAGCAGCGGGCGCAGGACCCAGTCCTGCAGCGTGCGCTGATCCGTCAGCTCGGTCTCGACGACCGAGGGATCGGCCGCCGCCGCATGCGGTCCTTCCACATAATATTGATAGACCTCGCCGAGCCCGGTACTCACGGGAGCCATCACAGGATCGAGCCCCTCCGGCAATCGTTCTTTCGCCGCCATGATCCGTTCGAGGACCAACTGGCGGGCGAAGTAGATGTCGACGTCGTCGTTGAACACGACCGTGATCTGAGAGAGGGCGAATTTTGACAGGGATCGAATCTCCGCCAAGCCCGGCAGGCCGGTCATCTGGAGTTCGAGCGGATAGGTGATGAATCGTTCAACTTCGACCGGCGAGAGACCCGGCGCGTCGGTCAGCACCTGCACCTGGATATTCGTCACGTCGGGATAGGCGTCGATCGGAATGGCACGAAACGCGAATACGCCGGCGACGGACAACAGACAGGCCAGACCCAGAACCAGGATCCGTTGCCGCAATGAAAATTCCAGCAAAGAGGCAATCATAGCGCCGGCTCGATCTTGTGCCGTTCCATTTCAGACTTGAGGACGAACGATCCCTTGGTCACAACCTGCTCGCCGGCGCTCACCCCCTCCAGCACTGTCACCACTTCTCCCTGCGCGCTTCCCAACTTGACCGTCCGTACTTCGAATTCGTTCGTCTCTTTTCGGACAAAGAGTATTTTCCCAGCCGGTCCGTTCTGGACTGCCGCAAGCGGCACAGTCAAGGCATCCGGGGTCGGCGCCGCATAGACACGGACGGTGGCGAACATTTCCGGTTTGAGCAGCCGATCGGGATTCGGCACCGTGACTCGCAGACGCATCGTGCGGGTTGCCGCATCGATCACATCGCTGATGTAGGTAATCGTTCCCGGAAAGATGGCATGAGGATAGGCGGATACGATGACATCGACCCTCTGCTCCTTGCGGATATACTGCACGTCCTTCTCCGGCACGTTACCGACCACCCACACCTCAGAAAGGTCCGCCACGGTGAAGAATTTCTGGTTCGTCTCAACCACCTCGCCCCTGGTAATATTGCGCATGATGACCCGGCCGTCGAAGGGCGCGCGTAACGGCACGTCGGCCTTGATCGTATGCTCACGCTTCAACCGCTCGATTTCCTGCCGTGGAACGCCGAGCAGTTCGAGACGATTTTGCGTTTCGCGGGCCTCGGCCCGGGCCGTTTTCATTTCCGCCTCGCGGCGCTGCAGCTCGGCCAGGCTCACCGCCTTGTGTTCGTGCAGATCCCTGGCGCGCTCGTGCGCCAATTCTGCTTCATGCAGCCTTGCCACGGCCTTCAAGTAGGCTCCCTCCGCCACGCCAAGGTCCGTACTATGAAGCAGCGCCAGCAAGGCATCTTTTTTCACATCTTGACCGACATCCACATGGACCTTGACCACCCGGCCTCTGATGAGCGTGGTGACCTCAGCCAATTCATTTTCGTTGGACTGCACGGTGGCGGGAAACTCGCGAGGCACCAGCAACTGCCCGCGGGCAACCGGCACGACCTCAATGGCCGTCCGCCCGAGTTCTTCGGGTGTGAGACGGAGCACTCCAGGCCCCTCAGCCACAGCGGCCTTGTTGGCCTCAGGCGCCGGGTCGGGCGTTCTCTCGCAGGACAAGAACCCGGCTAAGGCTACTGAAACGAGGAACAGGCAGTTGACGAGATTTTTCAGCATCTTTCCAGAAGCTCCTGGCCACATGGCAATACAACCCCTTCATATAACCAGCATGAGGTGTGCCACGGAAAACTTGTGGTTCTGCAGGAGAAGACGAGAGAAGGACAGACGCACTAGGAGCCTTTTGCCACGGTGCCGATAGAGGACCGTGGTGAAATGCGACAGCGGGGACGAACGGGCAGGAGCTAATTGCCACTCGCTTCCTGCAAGCCGGGTCTACTCATGAACGATCCCGGCCAGGAAACAGGGACATTGCGAACGCGACAGAGGTTGCGAGCAAGGCGCCGGTCAATGATGCGGCCATGTCCTTCTGCGCATCCCACTCATCTCCTTGTGTTCCAAGGTAGGCGCTTCCCAATTCCGGGCTCACGAGGGTCGCCACGACCGCTTCCGCAATCTCGAAAAAGCTGCTCTGCGCCAAGATGATCGCGACCGGCAGGAAAAAGGCCCAGAATCCCCGCACCCCGGCCAGACGCACGAGCAATTCCCGAAGGGGATACAGCAACAGGAGACCGTACGAAAAATGTGCGATCCGATCGAACGGGTTGCGACTTAAGCCGAGGAGGTCCTTGAGCCAGAAGCCGAACGGCACCTCGGCATAGGTATAATGCGCGCCGATGGCATGAAGCGTCAGGAACAGACCGACGAGACAGTAGGAGTTCAGGGAAAACTGGAACCGCCGATAGGTCAGGACCAAGACGACGACGAGCGTCAGGGAGAGGAGATTTTCCAGAAGCCAATCGCGCCGGTCGACCGGCGCGATGGCCAACCAGGTCCAGAAGAGACCGTAGAGCAGCAACAGGCCCAGTAGCAGAGGCTGGCCGCTCCTGTCCATGACTCCTGCTCTCATGTCAGGCGGATTCGGACGCGGTGCCCTGAGGCTGGAGCGCGGTGTAGGGCCTACGGAGGCTGCGCGTGATCATGAGCAGCAACACGCACAACAGCGCGCCATAGAACGCGGCGGCGATATCCTTCTGGGCATCCCACAGATCCCCCTGAGAACCCAGATAGGTAATGCCCAATTCCGGATGGACGGAACTCGCCACCCAGGACTCAAGAATTTCCCAAAGTCCGCTCAACCCCAGGACGGTCATGACCGGCAAATAGTAGAGCAGCCAGCCTCGCGCATGGGCCAGGAGCCGAAATGCCTCTTCCATCGGATAGGCCAGGAGGAAGCCAAAACTAAAGTGGACGACACGATCGAAGTGATTGCGCCCGAGGTGCAACGACTGATCCAGCCAGGCGCCAAGCGGCACCTGCGCATAGGTGTAATGCACACCGATCGTATGGAGACTCAGAAAGACGGTGATCAAGACGTACGAAGCCGTCGACAGGGGCATCCACCGGTGCATGGCAATCAACCCCGCCACCAGCAAGGCCGGGAGGATGCTGGCGATAGCCCAGAATTCTGGATCCACCGGACGGTAGGCCGTCCACCCCGACAGCACCAAGTACCAGGCCAGCAGGCCCCATAACAGCGACTTGCTCTGAACCATCACAGTGCCTCCCGATGTCTTGTGGGATTCAAACGGTGCAGACAACCCCTTCACTGTACAAGGGAAAGGCCTATCGTACAAGCACTCGTCGGCTATAGAGGTCAATGGCTCCAACGACGCATCGCATGATCTCGCGCCCGGAGCTGCCCACCCTTCGCCACCCGCCTACTTCCCTGCCTCCCCCAGTCCCCTCATCTCATCCAGCCATCCCAACCGCTGCTTCTCATTCATCCCTTCGATGGAGCCGATGATCGTCGATCGGATCGGCCCGATCCCGCAGAACCAGAGGGTGTTCCGCCGGAGGCTCTTGAGGCTGTGGGCGAAGAAAATCCAGCGATAGACGAAGGCCGGCATGCCCATCGTCACCACGATTCTTGCGGACTTGCCGGTGAGCAGCTTCTTCGCCATCCCGCCGGACTTCTGATATTCAAACGCAAAGCCCGGGCGCAACACCTGCTCAAGAAACGCTTTGAGCAACGCAGGCATCGATCCGAGCCAGAGGGGATAGAGAATGACCAGATGGTCCGCCCACTTGATCACGTCCTGGGCTTGCCTGATGACCTCCGGCGGGATTCCCTTCTCAAAGTCTTCCTTCGTCCGCAGGAAGGGAAAATTCAACGTGGCTACTTCGATACGCCGGACGTCGTGACCGCCATCTTCCGCACCCTTCGCATACTCATCCGCAAGCGCATGGCAGAAATGGCGAGCCTGCGCATCGGGATGGCCTTGAATGATCGTGATACGTTTCGCCATGAGATGGGATTCCTTCTCCAGCTCTAAACAGACGCAACAGCGATGCCGCGATGCGACATGTCTCACGATTCAAGCCAGAGCGCGCTCAACACTTACCCAACTCCAGGCCCCCATCCTGATACTGAGGACAAATACCTCAGACCTCCCGAAGGCCCTGCCGCAAAACGCTACGGTCATGTCTTCACGAATTGCTTCCTTGATATTCAATCCCTTCTCCAGCCTCTGTGCTAAAGACGAATTCGCCACTCTGCAGGCGGCACAGCTGATGCATCTCATCTGAGAGAAAGGTTGCTCTGTACCAATGCCGACACCTGTGCTCGAAATCCGAAACCTCACATTTGCAGCGGGGCCACAGAAGATCCTCGATCGTCTTGGGCTCATGGTCCAACAACAAGAAATCCACGCACTCCTGGGGGCCAACGGCTCCGGCAAGACCACGCTGGCCTACTTATTGATGGGCTGCGAGGGCTATGTGCCGAGCGCGGGAACCGTTCTGTTCAATGACATAGACCTTCTCCCCCTCAAGATGCATGAACGGGCCAGGTTGGGCCTGACCCTTGCCTGGCAGGAGCCGGCCCGGTTCGAAGGCGTCACGGTTCGCGAGTACCTGACACTTGGCAAACCGGACTGCGACCCGGTTCCAGCGCTGAAACAAGTGGGTCTGGACCCGGCCCGTTATCTGAGTCGTCGACTGGATAAGGCCTTGAGCGGAGGGGAACGTCATCGAATCGAACTGGCCTCAATCTTGTCCATGAAACCCAAGCTCGCCATCCTCGATGAGCCGTCGGCGGGGATCGATATGCTCTCGATCACTCACATTATCGACATCATTCGCGCGCTGAAGGCAGCCGGGGGATCAATCCTCTTGATCACGCACCAGGAAGAGGTCGCGCTCATCGCCGACCGGGCCTCGCAGCTCTGCGCCGGTCGCATCATTTTTTCCGGCAGTCCTCGGGAAGCCGTCGATCATTTCCGCGGGCGGGCCTGCGTCCGTTGCGATGGGGAAGTTTGTAACTATGTCCGAGCTTGACGAGCTGCGACGCACTCTTCCGATGGTCGGAGCCGAGCCATCGATCCTCGACGATACGCGCATCGCGCACGTCGTGGCACATGGGCACCACATCCTCAGCCATCGAACCGTTCCCGGCCTCCGCGTGGAATTGGAAGAAACGCCCGACGCGATCATCGGGAAACTGATTGTCGAAGCGGGCGCACAGATCGCTCAACCGATCCACATGTGTTTCGGCCTGGCCCACCCCACCGGGGTCCAGCAGATCAAGATCGATGTACAGATACTCGAAGGGGCACGGGCTCAGGTGCTGTCCCACTGTCTCTTCCCCTTCGCACAAGCGGCGGAGCATCGCATGCAGGCAACCATGGAGATCGGACCGGGCGCGTCGCTGACCTACACAGAAGGCCATTACCACGGGCCCCATGGCGGCATGCAGGTCCTGCCCCACGCGACGATCAAGGTCGGCAAAGGCGCCCGTTACTTTTCAGACTTCTCGTTACTCTCCGGCTCGGTGGGCCGGCTCGATATCGACTATCTCGTCGGAGTGGAGGAAGAAGGCATCGCCGAACTCAGCGCAAAGATCTTCGCGCACAAGACCGACCGCATCACGCTCAAAGAAGCGGTCATGCTGCGGGGGGAACGGTCACGCAGCCTCATCAAGACGCGTGTGGTGCTGGAGGGCCAGGCGCATGCCGACATCACCGGCATCACCGAAGCCTACGCCAAAGGCGCGCGGGGCCATGTCGATTGCATGGAGATCATACAGGGCCGGGCAACGGCCAGCGCGATTCCCATCGTGAGAGTCTTTCACCCGGAGGCGAAGGTCACACACGAAGCGGCCATCGGGAGCGTGGACAAGAAAGAACTCGAAACCTTGATGGCACGGGGGCTAAGTCCCGAGCAGGCGGTCGAAATGATCGTGAGCGGGATTCTGCGATAACGTCAGCGGGTACGGCAGGCCTTCGAGAGCCGATAGGTCTTGGACAACAGAAAAGTTGCGAACAGGATGCTCAAAAAGGCCGTCCAGCAAGGCCGCAGCCGATGAACGCACCGGAGGCGTAGCCTCTGGGCTACGTTGAGGATGCTTTCGAGGCGAGAACGAAGCTGGCGGCCTTTTTCAGCATCCTGCTAAGTGAACTGCTTGAGCAGCACCGGCCGCCGCCGCGCACCCCATCGCCCCGGCTGGGCTTCGAAGACTCCGGCACAGGGAGTCCTGCAGAAACGACAGCTCCCATCATCCGTTAAATTCCATTCGCTCAGTTCATACCAGTCTCGTCCGATGAGTATCTGCCCGCAGGCATAACAGTAGGTGCTCCCGCCTTCCGGGTCAGAGACATTGCCGGTATAGGCATAGCGGACGCCGTTCTTTATCGCGATACGGCGGGCCATGGTCAGAGTGGCAGACGGCGTGTGCGGGTAGCCACGCATCTTCCAATCAGGATGAAAGGCGGTGAAGTGGATCGGCACGTCCGGCCCGAGCTGCTCGACCACCCACTGCGTCAGGGCTTCGATTTCCTGCTCCGAGTCGTTCTCTCCCGGGATGAGCAGCGTCGTGATCTCGAACCAAACTTTGGTCTGGTGTTTGAGATAGAGCAGCGTCTCCAGCACCGGTTGGAGATGGGATCCTGTGACCTCGTGATAGAACCGCTCGGTGAAAGCCTTGAGATCGACGTTGGCGGCATCCATATATCGGTAGAACTCGACGCGGGGTTCCGCGCAGACATAACCTGCCGTTACGGCGACGGACTTGATGCCACGATCACGGCAGGCTTGCGCCACATCGATCGCATACTCATGGAAGATCACCGGATCGTTATAGGTGTAGGCCACGCTCCGGCACCCGAGTTCCGCCGCAGCCCGTGCGATCGTCTCGGGCGAGGCCTCGTCGGCCAACGTATCCATTTCGCGGGACTTGCTCATGTCCCAGTTCTGGCAGAATTTGCAGGCCAGGTTACAGCCAGCCGTCCCGAACGACAGGACCGGCGTGCCGGGCAGAAAATGATTCAACGGCTTTTTCTCAATCGGGTCCACGCAGAAGCCGCTGGATCGTCCGTATGTGGTCAGGACGATCTGATCCTGCCGCCGTTCGCGCACGAAACAGAGACCCTGCTGCCCCTCCTGGAGCTTGCAGAACCGCGGACAGAGGTCGCACTGGATGCGGCCGTCATCCAGCCTGTGCCAGTACTTGGTGGGAAATCCGGTTGTCGAATTCAGCATAGCGTCTTTCAAGAGGCTCCAGTACCCGACTCACACCGACCGCTGCTTCCCTCCTCAGGGCCTGATCGTCAGCGGGGAAACCGTCGTCACATGCAACCTGTCATTCGACATCGTACCATCAGATGGCTGCAGCCAGGTTTTCGGAAGAGGAGGAGAACAGCCGCCCATCATTATTAGGAGAGCGGCGCTCAGAAAACAGGTGACGATCACGGGACGCATATTCCGGTTGCTCGCCATGGGAGGACCTCCTTGCAGTAGGTTCAATGCTCGCTGATATCCGCTGCTCATGCAGGATACAATGGCCAATGCAGTCCCTGAATGCACAGATCGTTCCTCCGCCGATGTTCTTCGCCGACTCGATGCTCGGTAGACTGGTCCGCTGGCTCCGGGCCCTCGGATACGACACAGCCTATGAAAAGATCATTTCCGATGAGGCGCTGATCGAACGTGTCCTGACAGAGCAGCGGTGGCTCCTCACGCGAGATAGATACCTCGTGCAACGCAAGATCCTTCGAGATCGCCACACGCTCATTGGCAGCGACCATCTGCAGGACCAACTCCGGCAACTCCGGTCTGAGCTACATATTGAACTCGTCCTCAGTGATAGAACCGCAAGCCGCTGTGCAGCCTGCAACGATCTGCTCATCGTCATCCCGCACGAGGAAGCCGCACTCACAGTTCCGGCCTATGTCGCAAACGTGCATCCTCGGTTCGTGCAATGCCCCAACTGCGGACGGATCTATTGGCAGGGCACCCATTGGACGAACATGCTCACGAGCCTCCAAGAGCTGAGGGCCTCATGATGAGAGTGGGCTGCCTCCCGTTGATCCTCTTCCTGATTCTGCTCGCCCTCCTCCCGCTCGTGTTCGGGCAACTCTTCACAACAGCCCTGATGAAGCTTCGGCTGGAGCCCTCAACCGCACTCCTCCTGGTTATGGGAATCATCCTGGGCAGCAGCATCAATATTCCTCTCAAGCGCATAACCAGGAACGACACCCTCGTCGAAGATCCACTGGCGATCCTGGGTTTGGCCGGCCAGTGGCCACAGTTTCAGCGCGTCCGGCAAGAAACGGTCATCGCCGTCAATGTGGGGGGCTGCTTGATTCCTGCGGGCCTGGCCATCTACGAAGTCGCCCATCTCTTGTTCCACAACCCACAGTCCCTCCCCTGGCTGACCATCGCGGTCGCCATCAATACGGGCGTCTGCTATCGACTCGCGCAGCCGGTCTCAGGAATCGGCATCGCCCTGCCTGGGCTGGTGCCTGCCGCGCTCGCAGCCGTGAGCGCCGTTTGGCTGGTTCCCGATCAGGCACCGCAAGTCGCCTTTGCCGCGGGAGTGCTGGGGCCCCTCATCGGCGCCGATCTGCTTCACCTCCGTGACATCGAGACGCTTGAGACAGGAATCGCCAGTATTGGCGGTGCCGGTACGTTCGATGGCATTGTCCTCTCCGGAATCGTCGCTGCCTATTTGGCATGAGCTAGGGATCGTTCACCCCTGCCTACACAAGGCGCTGCTCGGTTGATTCAGGACTGAGCGTATTTCCCCATTAACACTCGGCGGGCTGAGGAATAAGGCTACAGTGACGTTCCTCTGTCATCATCGCTCGATGACAAAACCTCCAACATCTCAAGGATCTCCCCTGCATTTTCGATAATCGATAAGAAGGCACGGCCATTGCTCACCTCTTCATCACTGAGAACAAGAGGAAGGGTCCATCCGATGATCACCTCGATCACCCTCATCGCCTATCCGGTCTCACACATGGAACAGGTTCCCGCCTTTCCAGTGGACTGTTTCGACCATCCATCCTCCTTCCAATAACTACCGCGGAGGCGGGCTGGTGAGGGTGTGTTATCCAAGGAGGGAACCAGCCATGACGTCGGTCAGCATTCGTTCGCGAAAACCAGACCGGAAAACGCAGGCTCCGGAGGAGCAGTCCAAAAGGCCGGGGACGGGAAAACCTCACGCACCGCCGCTGTCTCCCAGTGGTGACCTCGGCATACTGATCGCGAAACGGGCTTACGAGCTCTACAGCGAGCGGGGCTATCGGCATGGCTCGGCGCTCGACGATTGGCTCGAGGCGGAGCGGGAAATTCTCAGTCACATTCCGCCGGTCTAACGAGCCACACAAGAAGGAGGGTCTCGCATGTCGCACGTCGGCGTGAATATCGGCGCACTCACGGTGAAGGTCGCAGCCCTTCGTGGCGACGCCAGGACCGCCACGGTGCTGGCCCATCAAGGCCGCCCGCTCGAGATACTGGCCGAGGTGCTCGCCCGTCCTGAGTTTGCCGATGCGGAGTACTTCGGTGTGTCCGGCCAGCTTGGGCATATTTCAGAAGTGGCTGCGGTTCAGCGGGCGCTCCGCGAGGTGGAGGGTACATTCGATGCGGTCGCGTCGCTCGGAGGCGAGTCCTTCCTCGTCTATCTCCTCATGGACGGGAGAATTACTAATGTGGTGTCCCACAATAAATGCGCGGCAGGGAGCGGCGAGTTTTTCGTGCAGCAGATCGGCCGGATGGGACTAGGTATGGAGGAAGCGATCCAGCGCTCCTTCAGCGGCAAGGTCGTGCCGCTGGCCTCACGCTGCTCGGTGCACTGCAAATCGGATATCACCCACAAGCTGAACCGCAACGAGGCTACGCCCGAAGATATTCTCCACACGCTACACGACAGCATGTCCAACAAAGTGATTGCCTTGCTGGAGAAAGGCCCACGCGAGCTGAAGCGGGTCCTCTTGATCGGCGGTGTCACGCGCAATGAGGCCATGCTGGCATCGTTGCGGGCCAAACTGCCGTCCACGGAGTTTGTGGTGCTGCCGGAAAGTGCCTGGTTCGAAGCCTGGGGCACCGCCCTGCTCGTCCGTGACTCACCCAGCGAGATGTCTCCGAAGATTGCCGCGCAGCCTGGTCTCGGCCGTCTCCCGCCGCTGCATCTCTATGGCGAACAGGTGCAAGTGATCGCCACCCCGCCCCGCCAAGCCCCTCCCGACGGGCCGCTGGTCCTGGGAGTCGACGCAGGCTCGACGACCACCAAAGCCATCTTGCTCGACCCCTCGACCCATGCCGTGGTGGCCTCCTATTACGGACGCACGAAGGGAAATCCCGTGGCGGCCACCCGCGAATGTCTCCAGGCGCTCATCGAACAGGTGGGCAATCGCCAGATCGGATTGATCGGCACGACAGGCTCGGCCAGAGAACTGGCCGGCGCCTACCTCGGCACAGAATACGTCTACAACGAGATTTCGGCCCATGCAGCCGGCGCCACACACTTCGATCCTGACGTGGATACGATCTTCGAAATCGGCGGGCAGGACTCCAAGTACATCTATCTGCGCAACGGCGTGCCCATCGACTACGCCATGAATAACGCCTGCTCGGCAGGCACAGGCTCCTTCCTGGAAGAAAGCGCCCACAGCGATCTCGGCATCAGCGTCTCGGACATCGCCGACCTGGCACTGGCCGCTCCCTCCCCGGTGCACTTCAAAGCGACCTGCGCGGCCTTCATCAATTCCGACATTCGCCTCGCCCAGCAACAGGGCCATCCCCGCGACAACATCATCGCCGGACTGGTGTATGCCATTGCCGACAATTATCTGAATCGAGTCAAGGGACCGCGTTACGTGGGAAAGAAAATCTTTCTGCAAGGCGGCGTCGCGCTGAACCGCGCGGTCGGGTACGCCTTCGCCCATAGCGTCGGCCGCCAAGTCGTGATCCCGCCCAGCCCGGAATTGCTCGGCGCGCTCGGAGTCGGACTCCTCGCCTTGAAACGAGCCGGTGATATGCCGGGCCAGACCGTCGATCTGCTGACTCTCGGCGCACCGGAGATGAAACTCGTCGGACGATTCACGTGCGGCGCCTGCAAGATGTACTGCAGCATCGACCGGTTCGAAGTTGCAGGACGCCGGTTTCCCTTCGGGGGCCGCTGCAGTCTCTATGAAAATGTGTGGAAACGAAAGGCCAGGACCGCCGCGGCTCAAGATCTGGTCGAGAAACGAGCCGAGGTGCTCTTTCAGGTCACCCCCGCTTCGCCCGCCGCCACCCCGAAGCACGAGCGGGTGGAACGTACCTCCTGGGGCGTGGGGCCGGCCTATGAAAGCGCGAAGGCCTTTGTGCGTGAGTCCCTGGGCCATTCCAACGGCAACGCGGTGGCGAGCGGCACTCGCATTGGCATTCCCAGAGCCCTGACGACTCACTCGCTGTTTCCGCTCTACTCCACGTTCTTTTCTCGTCTGGGCATGGAGGTCGTGCTGTCCGACGTGGACCCGCGGGGGGACCTCAGTTCGCAATCTGGATTTTGCTTCCCCGCACAGATTGCGCACGGCGCCGTCTTGGACCTGGTCAAGAAAGATGTGGGCCTGATCTTCATCCCACATGTCGTGCGCATGCCTCACCCGAACCAGTGCAAAGACTCGTACCTCTGTCCAATCACCCAGGCCGGACCCTATTTCCTGGCCAAGGCCTTTCCCGATCGCCGCTTACTCTCGCCCGTCTTGGAGTTCATCAACGGTTACAAGACCTGCACGGCCATGGCCGACATGGCTGTGGCAGAACTGGGAATCGAACGTGAGTTGGCTACCAACGCCTGGTCAGTAGCGGTGCAGGCCCAGACAGATGCAGAGAGCAGGCTCCGCGATCTCGGGAAACAGGCGCTCAATGACGCGATCGCGGCGGGCAAGCCAGCCATCCTGCTCGCAGGCCACAGCTACAACGCCTTCACCCCGGAGGCGTCGCAATCCGTCGGGAAGAAACTCTCCAGCATGGGAATCTCCGTCATCCCTGCCGACTGCCTGATGTCATCGGGAGAGGGACCCACCTCCTGGCACTTTGCGAACATGATCTTGAATGCCGTCGGCATCGCGAAGCAGCATCCCAACTTATTTCTCTTGAGCGTCAGCAATTTCAGCTGTACCATCGACGCGTTCACCCACTCCATGCTCGCGTCTGAATTGGGATCGAAGCCCTACCTGGTCCTCGAAATCGACGCGCACACTGCGGATGCCGGAGTTCAAACCAGGCTGGAGGCCTTCCTGGACATCATCCACAACTACCGGGACGTGCAATCTGTCGGCGCCAGCCCTTTCGTTCCCTGCCGGCTTGTTTCCGGCGGCCGCGTCATCCGATCGAACGGCGAGTCCGTGCCGCTCACGGACCCCCGGGTAAAGATCTACTATCCGAACTTCTCCCCCTACCACACCAGATCGCTGGCACTGGCGACCGGCTGGCTCGGACTCCACCCTGGCCAGGTCATTCCACTGGACCGAGCCCAACTCGATAAGGGGCTGCAGCACACCTCCGGCCGTGAATGCCTGCCCTTGCCGATCTGCATCGGCCAACTACTCCAGATCCATGAGCAACGCCAGCCCGGAGAAATCTCGGGATTCCACATGGTACAGGGTGGCGCCCCCTGCGTCACCGACGCCTACATGGGATACTTTGAGCGATTTATCGCCGAACAACGGCTGACCGACCTCTTCCTCTTCAGTCCCCAGCCGGAGAACGACTACCTCGGCTTCGGTAAAATCGTCCTGGCGCAGCATCTGTCGCTGGCTGTCATCCTCGCAGACATTTTAGTCGAGATCGAGCATGTGCTCCGGGTCGTGGGACAGCAAGGCTCCCTCGATCGGCTGAGGGAGGAATGGGAGCGCTTTACCCAGGGAGCTCGCTCACTCGACGAATTCCATGCCACGTTACCCTCGTTCGTCGAGCGCCTGGCGCAGCTACCGCGCAACAAAGATCCGCACACCTGCCCGCGCGTGGTCGTGGCCGGCGACTTCTTTACCCGCTTCAGTTCGTTTTTCATGGATGGAGTGCGCGACCTCTATGCCGAGCGGGGGATCATCCTCAAACCGGTCGATCTGAGCGAACTGTTTCTCTATATCGCCTATCATCCCATGGCGGAAACGGCCGGCACCTGGGGCATGAAGCCGGGCGGCATGGCCCTGGCCAAAGCCTGCACGAGGATGTTTGAGCCGGAAGGGAAAGAATATATTCAGCAGTGGATGGCCTACCAGACCTTGCAGCGCGAGGAGGAACATTACCGAACGCTCTTCCGCGAGACCGGTCTGCTGGTAGCCGCTCCCAACGCGGTCGCCTCCATTTTCGAGAGAGGCGCCGAGCATGTCTCGCCCGCCATTTATGGCGAACTCCTCCCGACTGTGGGCAAGGGACTCGAAGCGGCCCATGAGGGGTACGACGGCATGCTCGTGATCGGGCCGTTCAACTGCCTCCCCTATCGGATTTCAGAGGCCATTCTCAAGCCGCTCAGCATCGAGCAAGGCATGCCCATCCTCACGTACGAGAGCGACGGTTATGCCGTCTCTCCGTCCGTCCTCAGACAGGTGGACGTCCATATCCAACAGGTACTCGACCATGCAGCCAGAAACCATGTGACACCAGCATGATACGCAACTGACTCAATTTCACCGGAGAGATTTTCCCGATGATTACCTCAATCGCCTTCACCGCCTACCCGGTCTCGAACATGGAGCGGGCCAGAGCCTTCTATGAGCACGTGCTCGGATTGCATGTGAGTTACAACTACCAGGACGTATGGGTGGAGTATGATCTGAGTGGATCGACCTTCGCCATCACGACCACGGAGATGGGCCATACCCCTGGGGCCAAAGGCGCAGTCGTGGCATTTGAGGTATCGGATCTCGACACCTTCCTGCTGAAGATGAAGGAGCGGGCTGTGTCGTTCGTCGTGGAAGCGTTCACCACGCCGGTCTGCCGCATGGCGGTGATCGAGGACCAGGACGGGAATCACATCACGATCCACAAGCGGCATGCATGAGCAGGCGGCTGTCTATTTCACATTGATCGTCCCTACCCCGTCTCGAAAGCCCACCGCTGTCCCAAACGTAGCGCACTTGGCCTGCATGGTCCTGTTCAGGAATTCCACCTCTCGGTCCTTCGCCAGCCGGACATACAGGTCTTCGATGCAGACGGGATGGAGAACAATACGTGCGATGCGGCCCCGTTCGAGTTCCAGGACAAACAGGAACGAGAGATCGTTACGCTCATCCCTGTCGACCGCATAGTCGTCGATGAAGTCGCCGGTCGAGTAGAGGATGGCCTTGCCCTTGTAGAGCTCGATGCCTTGCGGAGTGTGGTTGGAATGGCCCCAATAGAGATCGGCTCCGAGATCGACGATCCGATGAGCGAACATCCGCATGGCAGCAGAGGGCGGACCCCAGTTGGGTCCCACGTGCGCGCTGACCACCACGAGATCGGCCAGGCTGCGGATCTGCTTCAAGACCTGCACAAGCCGGGACCGATAGGGTTCGACCAAGCCCTTTGCATCGTAGGCAATGTAATGCGTGCCAGGTTTCTTCTCCCCCGCCTCCCATTCCGTCTCGTTGTCCGTGAGGGAGACAACCGCGAGCCGGCCCTGAGGCAAGTCCACGATAGCAGGGGTGAGGGCCTCGGCGAGCGAGGCGCCGGCCCCTGTCCGCTTGATGCCGGCTCGGTCGAGCAGTGCGAGGCATTCGAGCAGCGCATCCGTTCCATAGTCCAGCACGTGATTGTTGGCCAAGGTCACGCAGTCGATTTTGGCAGCGCGAAGAAAACCGATCGCCCGTGGATGGGCGCGAAAGTGAAAGGCTTTGGAGTCTGGCTGCCACTCACGGCCACGGCCGCTGATCACACATTCCAGATTGATCAACCGTCGATCCGCCTTGAGCAGCAGCGGCAACACATCGCTCCAGATCTTGTCCGGTCCGATCGACTGATTCTGGATCACATACTGATCCACCAGCCGGCCCAGCATGACATCCCCGGTCAGTGCGATCTGCATGGCAGGCCCATCCCCTCCGTCGTTCGTCTTTCGTATCTCGTCGTTCGCAAGCGGAGGCCTTCCTAGCCTGCGAGAGACGTTTCACGAGGAACGCTTCACAGTTCTTGCGCTGGCGGACTTTTTCAGCATCCTGTTAACGCCCGAACCGTCCCATGAGCTGCGCCTCGGCCAAGACGTGTCCCTTGCACGCATCCAAGACTTGAGCCTTGGTCGCGCGGGGCTTCAGATTCAATGTGACATCCAGGGCATAGAGCCTGAAGTAGTACCGGTGGGGCTTGCCAGGCGGAGGACAGGGTCCGCCGTAACCGAGCCGCTTGAAGTCATTCAATCCTTGCAGAGCCCCGTCCGGCAAACGGCCCTTGGGAGGCACACCCTCCGTGAGCCCGCGCAGATCAAGAGGGAGATCGTAGATCACCCAATGCACCCATGTACCGACCGGCGCGTCGGGATCGTCCGCAATGATGACGAAGCTTTTCGTCTCGGCCGGTGGTACAGACCAATGGAGCGGCGGCGACAGATCCTCACCTTCACAGGTATAGCGGCGCGGGATAAGATCCCCGGATGTGAATGCCGAACTTGTGAGCTGAAACGCCATAGGCTTCTCCCTCCTCTGAACCAATACCGAACAAGGCGCAGGTTTCACGACCGTACGTGGCGGGAACCATCGCTGGCGTAGCGGACCTTTACGCCGGGAGTTTCCTCTCCGGCGTCAGCGCCCTGCGGACCTTCTCCAGACACGCGATCACCTCCTCATCCTCGACCTGGGGAAACTGTTCATAAAACTGGCCGATCCCGAAGAACCACTCGGACGTGTGCAGAACCACCACCTCGTCGACAAGCACCTTCAGCTCGGCCAATACTCGTGGAGGCGCGACCGGCACCGCAGCAACGATCTTCGCCGTCTCCGCCTTGAGCAGGGCGCCCAACGACGCATAGAACGTCGCCCCCGTCGCAATACCATCGTCCACCAGGATGACCGTCTGCCCTTTCAGCGAGGGAAGCGCCCGCCCATCCCGATATCGCTCAATTCTTCGGCGGACTTCTCTCTCCTGACAAAGAATCTCCTCGTCCACTTCTGCCTTGCTCACGTGATATTCCCGGATCACATCCTCGTTCATATGCCGGTAGCCTGTTTCGGCCAGGGCGCCCATTGCGAGCTCGGGATTCGAGGGAGTTCCCAACTTACGCGTGATGAACACGTCCAAAGGGAGCCGCAACGCCAGACTGATGTCATAACCCACCGTCACCCCGCCACGAGGTAACGCAATGACGATCGTATTCTTCGCTTCCTTGTAATGGAGAAGCTTCTGAGCCAATCGTTGGCCTGCATCATGGCGATCCCGAAAGAGAGCAAACTCACCACGAGGAATCATCGCTTCCCCTCCGGCAACGGAATCCATTGAGGCGGCCCCCAATACGGACCCCAATAGGGTCCCCAGTAGGCGCCGAAATAGGGATAGGGACGGCTCCACCAGACGGGAACCTTGGGAGGCCAGACTGTCACGGCCTTGATGTCCATTGTGGGATAGACATAGTCAACTTCGTCCACCGGCAAGCTGACCGATCCGGTGACTTCGCCAACCACCGTCATGCGCGTCCCCATCGGGATCGTCGCCGGATCGAGGAATTTCTTGTGGAAAGCAAGGAATCGTCCCTGCGAGTCAGTCAACCGACCTGTCGGTTCGTAGTCTTCGTCCAGAGGCAACTCAAGAATTTCGATCCTCGTCCCGTCCTGTTTCAACGGTTTGGCCGTCAAGACCATCCCGCCAACCACAATCAGACGGCCTTTGTACGAGAGCGGCGAGGCCTTCACTTGCAGAAACGAAACACGCTCATCGATTTTGTCTTTGAGGTCGGGAGGAACGACGGGAACCCCCGCGCATCCCGTCACCAGCACAGCCACTCCGATAGAAACAAGACCCCTCATTGAATCCCTCGAATCCTTCCATGCGTTACGTAGTCTCCCCTCATGAATGAGCAAGAGAGGTGCCGAAGTCCTTTCCAAATGGAGAAACGTAACCACCTGAACCTTCAAGGGAAGTTGAATCGCTGTCGGCACACGAGCGTGACTCGCAGGATTCAGCTGAGGGATTTTTCCACAATGCTCGAATTATGCTGAGGCAAGGAGGGACAGTCGGATGAGTTCAGACGGCTCTCGCAGGCTGTTCAAAAAGGCCGTCCAGCAAGGCCGCAGCCGATGAAAGCACCGGAGGCGTAGCCTCTGGCTACGTTGAGGATGCGTTCGAGGCGAGAACGAAGCCGGCGGCCTTTTTCAACAGCCTGCTAGTCGGACGTCCCCTTCCGCCAGAAGATCCACAGGAGCACCGCGGACACGATAACCGCGAGGATCAGTTCAAAGACTTCAGCAGACATAGATACACCCACCGAGCCAAATCGAGCTGTCGCTTCTCACGGGCGGACCTCCAAGCGATTAACGACCTTGTCGACCCCGAAGACGTACCAGGCATCGAACTCGGCCATTTCCTTCTGCGGCGCAGAGGGCGCATCTCCTTCCAGCGTGACCACCGATTTCTTCACCGTCACACGAATGCGCTCGACATTGACGAAGGGGTCCTTTTCCAACACGAGGCGCACCGCTTTCGCCATTTCCTCATCGGAATCGTCCTGCAGCGGAACGACCTCCATGCCATTGACGACGTCTCGACTCCCTGGGACCCACCAGGCCAACACGCCGGCCAGCCGCTTCTGGATGAGGCTGGTCACATGATCGTCCAGGAGCACGACCCCGTCCGTCACGGACACTTGAATCACTCCATGCGGCGTCACGGTCGACTCCCGGACTGTTTCCCAGGTCCCTTTGCGCTTCACCTGAATCGTACAGTTCTGCAGGCCTGGCGCATGCAGTAATGCATCGCGCAGGGCGTCCAGGATCGCTCCATCGCCCATGTGGGTGGAAGGCGTCACGTGCAGTCGATCCACAATGCCTGTGACTCCGGGGACGGCAATCGCAAGTTCCAGTGAGAGTTTCTTCGCTGCCACATGCTCCGCCTCACCTTCCAGGGTGAGGACGCCGTCGCTGAAGTCCATGCGAACGGGATATTTGTGCAAGTTGATGCGGGGCTCCCGCTCGAATGCCGCTCGCACCGCTGTGAGGACTTGACACTGATTCGTCATGGCAGACTCCTTCTTGTCTGACAGAATGCTGAAAAATCATCCGGTGCCGCAGCTCACTGAGCAGCCGGCTGCTTAAATCAGCGCCTCGGCATGAGCGCCTCGATCCTGGTTTTGAGAACCTCTGGATCGCTGATGCCGCGCAACGACAGGAGCCGGTCCCCGCACATGGAGTGGAGTACGACCGTGCCGATGCTCATGAACTGCGCGAGGGGACCCTGCGTGATCGTGACCTCGCGAATGTCGCCGATCGCCATCGCTTGAATTTCACGGCCCGTGTACCAATTCCTCACGACCACTCGCTGCGAGGTCAGGCTGTACCAAGCCCAGTGACGCAGGATGGCGGCCAAGACCAGAAGGATGACGGCTCCGACTCCCCACACTTCCCCTCCGGTCACGTCAAACCGCAGAAAGATCCAGCCACGCAAGCCCGCCATGAGGCTCAAGAAATAGAGCCATGTGAACTGTCTCCAGGAGGGATAAGAACTCCACCGTTCCATCTCCCCAGGCTGCTGCTGTCCAGCCATCTCGTCCGATCTGACCATGTGTCAGCTCAAGACTTTCCATCCTGCGCCAGGGAGTGAATCGAGTGCCTCGTCTTCTCAGCTGAGCAAGGCCGGTACCATCCGCCAAAACCGAGTCTTCTCCCGAGTTCATCGAAAAAGCAGCAGCTTGGAACGAAGCCCTCGATCAGACCCGGAGGGCCAAGGGAAATCTTGCTACAACGAGCCGGCCATACGTGTAGTGAAACGCTACAGGAGCCGTGAAACATGTGTACCGGCACTCCATTTCTTTACGGCACCGGGCTTGCTCATTCTTCCAGGCATCATCACCCAGGCTTCGTCTCTCTTATGACATCCCTAACTCGTGCACTGACATTGTTGTGGATGACCTTCGCCATGCTGATCCCCTGTCTGATTATCATCCCCGGATGCAGCGGTGACTCTCGCCAAGGCCCACCCCTCTCCGACCCCACGCGCCAAGCCGAGCGAGACAGGATGGTGGAGGAACAGATCATCCCCCGTGGCATCAAGGACCCAACCGTCCTCGCCGCGGTGCGTCGTATTCCCCGCCATCGGTTTGTGCCTGCCCTCTACTCCGCCTTCGCCTACAACGACGGCCCTCTCCCGATCGGCCACGGTCAGACCATCTCGCAACCCTTTGTCGTCGCGCTCATGACTGAAGCGCTCGCCTTGCAAGGAGCCAAGAAGGTGCTGGAAGTGGGAACCGGCTCCGGTTATCAGGCTGCAGTCTTGGCTGAAATTGTGCCCCATGTCTTCACTATCGAAATCGTCGAGCCCCTGGCGACAGAGGCTGCGCAGACGCTGGCGGAACTTGGCTACCGCAACATCCACACGCGCGTCGGTGACGGCTATCGAGGCTGGCCGGAAGAAGCCCCCTTCGATGCCATCATCGTGACCGCCGCACCCGATCACGTGCCGCAGCCGCTCCTCGATCAACTCGCCGTCGGAGGGCGGCTGATTCTTCCGGTCGGCCGCTACTACCAGACCCTGGAACTCTATCGCCGAACGGCAGAGGGTTATGAGCGCAAGATCATCTCGTTCGTGCGGTTTGTCCCGCTGGTCCGCGAGGGGCAAGAAGAGTAGACCCGACAGATGGAGAAAGCCGTGCGAGATCCGTCCACACTGCCCCGCCACATCGGCTGGTTCACAGCCAGCTGCGTCCTTGTCAGCAACGTCGTCGGCAGCGGCATCTTTACCACGACGGGATTCATGGCCCGCGACCTCGGCCATCCAGGCTTGATCCTCTCGATTTGGCTCATGGGGGCAGTGATCGCACTCGCAGGAGCCCTCTCCTACAGTGAGTTGGGCGCGGCCTTTCCGGTCGCCGGCGGAGAATATGCGTACCTTCGCCGGGCCTATGGGCCGTTTGTCGGGTTCCTCAGCGGATGGACGTCCTTCACCATCGGCTTCAGCGCGGCCATTGCGGCAGGCGCCGTGAGCTTCGCCGCCTACTTCCTCCAACTCGTTCCGCTTGATGACGAGGGAGGGAGGCAGTCAACGGTCTTGGCGTTGGCCCTCCTCTGGTCAGTGACAGGCTTCCACCTGGCCGGCGCAGGAGCAGGCGGGGCTCTCCAGCGGACGCTGACAGTGCTGAAGGTGGGGGCCATACTGTTGCTGATCGCGGCGGGTCTGATGGTCGGGAGAGGCGACTGGGCGCATTTCACTCCCTCAGATACTCATCCTGTCCCAGGCATCGGACCCTACGTCGTGTCGTTGATCTTTGCCCTCTATGCCTATTCGGGCTGGAATGCCGCGGCCTATCTGGCTGGAGAGATCACCGATCCTGCCCGCACCATCCCCCGGACGATGATCGGCGGTACGCTCTTCGTCGCACTGCTCTATCTCATACTGAACGGGTTCTACTTCTACGCATTGCCGGTGACGGAACTGGCTAAGCCGCCACTCCTGCCTGTCGCCGATAAATCCGCACGAGCGCTACTGGGCCTCGAGGCTGGCCGATTCTTGACCGCCATGCTGTGCCTTTCGATCGCAGGAGCCGTGAGTGCCATGGTATGGGCCGGACCGCGCGTCTACTATGCGATGGCGCAAGACGGCTTAATTCCCTCCCTCTTCGCGAACAGCCCTGGCAGGCAACAGACGCCGATCAACGCCATCCTGCTGCAAAGCCTCTGGGCCTCAGCTCTGATTCTATCGGGGAGCTTCGAACGGCTGGTGATTTACAGCGGCACGGTGCTCATGATCTTCAGCGCACTGGCAGTGGGAGCAGTACCGATCCTGCGTCGGCGGGAACCGGACCTGCCCCGCCCCTATCGCACCCCCCTCTACCCGCTTGTCACGGGATTCTATATTCTGGTGTCGGCCGTGATCGTCGGGACCGCGCTCTACGAGCGTCCGGTGGAAGGAGGTCTGGGAATTGCCACCGTCTTAGCTGGAACGCCGCTCTACCTACTCTGGCGGAGGCTGCGCAGAGACAGCCGTTCGTGAAGCGAGGCTGAGGTCATGGATGAGCGTCGATTCGACTTGCTTCAATACTCCTGAGCCTTCCCCAAAAAGCTGGCGGTGCCACAGAAAAGACTCCCGGTACCTTTTCTGGTTTCTTGCTTGGGTGAGAGGAAGACTTACGGAGCCAGACCCCTTATCCGCCGCCTTCCTTTTCGATCTTGCGCTTTTTGGACAACGCTTCCGCCTGTACCACGTTCTTGCAATGTTCACACACCCAGTGGCCATACAACAGCGCCGGCCCCACCCCTCCGCAGAGAAGACAATGGCTGGGTTCTTCGAACGGCGGCTTCTCCTCTCGTTTTTCTTCCCTGTTCTGTTCCGGTTTCTCCGACTTCATCATCGTAGCCTCCGTTGTATCTCACGCGATCGTCGTGTGATGCCCTGACCTCGTTTCTCCTACCCCTTCACACAAATGAGCGGTTCGAGCCTGGCCACCTTCCGAGCCAGCTTCGCCTCGTCCGCCGCGTCGACCACCTCGCTGACATCCTTGTACGCGCCGGGCGCTTCTTCGGCGACTCCGCGAAACGACGGACTGCGAATCAGAATCCCGCGCGCGGCTAACTCCTTCACCACGTCATGGCCGTGCCACTGTCGAAGCGCCTGATGCCGGCTCATGCTGCGGCCGGCTCCATGACAAGCAGACCCGAACGCCAGCGACATACTCTCCTTCGTGCCCACGAGCACATACGAAGCCGTCCCCATCGTGCCACCGATCAGGACCGGCTGCCCCACGGCTCGCAAAGACGGAGGCACATCTGGATGGCCGGGTCCGAAGGCCCGCGTGGCACCCTTGCGATGGACGAAAAGACGAGTGGGTGTCCCGTCGATGACATGCTCCTCGACTTTGCAGGTATTATGGGAGACGTCGTAGAGCAACGAAAGCGTCGCCTGTGGCAAGAAGTCGGCGAACGTCTGCCTGACGAGATGGGTGACGATCTGACGGTTGGCGAGGGCGCAGTTGATCCCTGCTCGCATCGCGCCGAGATAATCATGCCCCACGTCCGAATTGATTGGGGCGGACGCCAATTCCCGATCCGGCAATTCAATGTGGTACCGCGCCGCGCTGACGGCCATGCGCTTAAGAAATTCTGTGCCGATCTGATGGCCGAGTCCGCGCGAGCCACAATGGATGCTGACGACGAGGTCTCCTTCGCGGAATCCGAAGACCGACGCCACTGCTGCATCGAAGACCTTCACGACCTGTTGCACTTCGAGGTAGTGGTTCCCGGAGCCGAGCGTCCCCATCTCATCCTGCTGGCGCTTCTTGGCATAGTCCGACACGCAGTCCGGTTTGGCGCCGGCCATGCAGCCATGCTCTTCGATGAACTCGAGGTCCTCGTGCAGCCCGTAGCCTTTCCCCACCGCCCAGCGCGCGCCGCCAGCAAGCATGGCATCCATCTCGTGCCGATCCAAGTGCACCTTCCCCCTGCTCCCGACCCCCGCGGGAATGCGATGAAACAAGGCATCGGCCAGTTGCTCCTTCACCGGCTGAAGATCCTCGACCGTGAGTCCCGTGCGAAGCGCCCGGACGCCACAGGAAATGTCGAAGCCTACACCGCCGGCGGACACCACTCCTCCGAGATCGGGATCGAACGCGGCAACTCCGCCGATGGGAAACCCATAGCCCCAATGGGCATCGGGCATCGCATAGGAGGCCTGGACAATCCCCGGCAACGTCGCAACGTTGGTGACTTGTTCATAGACCTTCTCGTCCATGTCGTGAATCAAGGATTCGGTGGCATAGATCACCCCCGGCACCCGCATCTTACCGCGCGGAGAAATATGCCATTCGTCAGGCCCTCGTCGTTTCAACTGGTTGAGATCCATCTCCGCCTCATGTCCCAATACGGCCTATACATCGACGACGCATTGCGCAATCCACCGCCCCCCCTCATCCTGCTTCACGGACAGCTCGGTGTAGGTCGCGCCTTTCACTTCGACGGCCGGTTGATGTCTCGCCACCTCGATCGGCTCCCCCCATGCCGTCGCGTGCAACGAATGGTCGTTGAAGCGAACGTGGAACCGGCTGAACAGCATCCTCCGTGTAGCCATTTCGTATACGAGCGCATTCAGCCAATCGACCAGCAGCAACTCGTCATCGGGCGCCTCACAGACGATCGGCACCGGTTGTGTCGGAGCGACAGAGTCCGGGTCGGTGATCACGGCAGTCAACGCCTCCGCCGCTCCTTCAAAGGCCGTCTCCTTGGTCGCACCGATCCCCCGCACACCGATATCGGCCTGATGCGGGAAATGTTCCCAGCTTCCTTGCAGGGCGTCGAACTGAGGGGACTGCATGATTAACGGTCCTCGTAAAAATCGCAGATCGACACAGAACCCTTCATTGTGCCCGTGCCTCTGTATCGCTCCAGCCCTAAAGCCAATCCCGATGAGCCTTCTCCGCCCTTTCTCCCCACATTTCACTGAGGGGGATCTCGGTAAGCAGGTAGGCTCCCGGTTTACGTTGCGGAAGGGCGCGAGCAGCGGCGAGCATAACCTGGGCCGTCAGAACGGTCTCGTCAAAGCGCGCTTCCAATAGTAAATGGTGGTGTCCCAATCGTCCCGGAGGGCCCCGTCGATCAAGGACCACTCCCCGCCCTTCTTGTTCCAGCTCCGCGAGACTCTCAACGGGAAACACCTGCGTCTCTTCCTGGAGAAAGAGCGGATCGGCGCGGATGGCTTGGGTGATCCTGTCTGCATCCGCCCCCTGCATCAATTCGACATAGACGTACCGCTGCAGTCGCCCATCGACAGCTCGGACTTCGGCACAGAGGGCATCTTTCACCCCGACCACGCTCCGGGCCATCGTGGTGTGGCGGAGACTGATGCCTGTGTGATGCCGCGTCTCCGTCGATCCCCCAGGCGTCAATAGGGCAAACCATGAGCGGAACAACGAGAGGGCGCCGGGATCCCAGCCCGCCCCCACGATGGCCGAGGCTCCATGATGGAAGGCCACCTTGTGGATCGCGTTTTTATGGGCATGGAGCGCCTCTCCGTGCAGCGTGGCGCAGTCCACGACCGGAATTCCATGCTGAAGAATCTGATACGCAATCTCCATGACGGCGTTCGTCGGCACGCAGATGAGTGCCGCGTCGACGTCCCTCGCCTGACCGATGTGGGTGGTCACTGGAATGGAGCGGAGGGTCTCCGGAAGCTTCCCCCCTGCACTAGCCGCTCGACGCACGATGGCCGCCACGCTGAGATCGTGGCTCAGGGAGATGAGTTCCGCGCAGACCTGCCCCACCTTGCCGAACCCGACAACTGCGAGACGGAGTGGTTTCAATGGTTCCATGGATAACATCCTCTCCCTACTGCCAAAGAAGAATTTCCGGTGCCCGCCGTTGAACCGGCGGCGTCCCTCCCCTCGGATAGCCCGCGACAACGGGAAACACCGGCACATAGGCATCCGGGATGCCGAGACTTCGCTTGATCCTGGCCTGGTTCAACCAGGGTCGCGCAAACCCGATGGGACAGGTGCCCACGCCCATCGAGCAGGCCGCGAGCATCAGATTCTGCGCCGCGAGGGAACAGTCTTCTTTGCCGTTATGCGCATCCGGCTTTGCGCAGATGACGATGAGCGTCCCCGCCCGATGGAAGACATGGTAGTCGGAGCTGGAGATCATGTCGCGATACTTCGCGAGCGGAGAATCCGGTTTGAGCCGTCTCAGCACGTAAGCCTTGATGCGCTCGGACCAGGACGCGAGCTGCGTGGGATTCTGGATCACGACAAAGGCCCAGGGCTGTTCGTTCATCGAACTGGGAGCGTGGGTCGCGGCTTTGATGAGGGCTTCGACGGTCGCCTTATCGACCGGTTGATCGGTATAGGCCCGCACGGAGCGGCGGTTGTGGATCGCTTCCATCACATCCATGGCATTTCCCCATGCTGGTGCGATGAGCGCAGTTCGAAGCCTCGCCAGATGCAGGCCCTACCAGAGACCAAAGTTCACGTCCCTGAAAGGGATCGTTTCCCATTGCTCCTGTTCCACATCCAAGATCGCGATTTCGAGATTCGACGGAAACACTCGCATCCCTTTCGGTCTGACCCAGGTATCCGACTTCAAGGACTTGAAGTACAAATGGGGTCTGGCTTGGGCATAGTCTCGCGCATGAAACAACTCCAGTAATCGCAACGCGTCGGCAAATGTCATCGTGTCCCCCTTCTGTATTCCAACCACCCTTGCCAGCTCTTCCAATGAGCAATCGGAATGCCGGACATCGATGATGAGCATTCGTTGAGTCTCGCCCCTCCCTTTGCAGAACAATCACGGTGAGATCGGACCATTCCCGTGGATTCACAGATCGG
Source organism: Nitrospirota bacterium (assembly GCA_030682135.1). Lineage (GTDB taxonomy): Bacteria > Nitrospirota > Nitrospiria > Nitrospirales > Nitrospiraceae > Palsa-1315. The sequence continues at coordinate 136,231 of JAUXQT010000100.1, forward strand.
GCAAGAAGGACGGCGGGTTAGAATTTCCTGGATTCTTGCGACCTTTCGCCACAGCAGGGTTGCTGCACCTGTAGCGGAGTTCCACAGAGATCGCCGCGATCCCTGGGTTCGCCAGTTTCAAACCCAGGAATTTCCTACCTGTGGACGGCGACTCGGCGGTTAGGCGACATGGCCCCGTTCTTGCCATAACCAGTCATGCGACACGTTTTGGGTTGAGGCTCAGCATACAGAAGGAAGGCTCTTGCTATGAGAACAACGCTCTACTCTCTCGGCCTTGTTGTCGCCATGGGGCTCGTCACCCTGACGCCCCACTTCTCAACCGCCTCGACAGAGACCATCCAGCGGATGGTGCGAGGAACAGTGATGGCCACAAATACTACCGCCGATCCTCAGACGATCGTGGTGAAAGTTATGCTGCCCAATAAGGAAGAGTTGATTGTGGGGGCTCGTGTCCCGGCAGACACCAGGATCACGCGGGGCACCAGAGCTACAGGGTTGGCCAACCTCAAGGTGGGAGAAGCCGCCGAGATGACATATCTGAAATCGCCGGATGGTTTGATTGCACGATCCATTCATGTTCATTAACCAAGGAGCGGCTATGTCGACTCGGTGCCACCTGTCCTCTTTCCATTTCTGGCTCTGCCTGCTTGTGGTTGCAGTGCTGTCCGGCTGTGCAAGCCGCAAGATCGTCACGTCGGTAGAGGACCAGAGTTTTGTCTCAGGACCGGCCCCCCAAGCCCAAGCGCCTGTGGCTGAGGCAACGGTCCCCCCGCCAACTCCAATAGAAGCAGCAAAAGCGGAGCCAACACCGGTCCAGGTTGATAAAGCGGTCCCCCCGCCTGCGGTGAAAGAAGCGCGGGTCGTGGAACAACCGATCGCTCCGGCGCCTCCTTCGCAACCTCCGGCCCCTGCTGCCAGGCCGATACAGGAACTATCTGATATCTTCTTCGATTTCGACCGGTTTTCGATTCGCGATGACGCTCGAGCCGGACTCGAAGCCAATGCCGGTCTCCTGAAGTCACCATCCGGCGAGAAGGTCCTGATTGAGGGCCACTGCGACGAGCGAGGCACAAGTGCCTATAACCTGGTTCTGGGCGAGCGCCGGGCGCAGGCAGTCGTCCAGTATCTCCGGGACCTCGGAGTTCCCGCCTCACAGATGCAGATCACCAGTTACGGGAAAGAACGCCCCTTTTGCACGGAGCATAGCGAAGCCTGTTGGCAATCCAATCGGCGAGCTCACTTCACCAGATAGTCAGTGCGCTAGTGAGAAGCCAGCCTGAGAAACGGCCATCGAGAATTCTTGAATGTAAGGAGGGTCCTGTGAAGAGACATCGGACGCTGCTCATATGCGTGATCGGTCTTATGGCCATGGCGGGATGCGCCGGAGCGGGCGAAGTCATTCCGCTCCAGATCCATCCCATCGTGATGAAGTCCGAGGCGATTTCGAAACCGACTCCCGCTCTTCGTGTAGCGGTAGGACCGTTCGAAGACGGTCGGAGCCATAAAACCGGCCTTGGAGTCCGGACACACCTCTGGGGCGGTGTCAGCTATTTCGATGTCCCCGGAGGGAACCCCGCCGACGTGGTCGCCCAGGCCCTGACCGACTACCTGACCGCCAAGGGCTGGCAGGTGACCAAGCGAGGAGGCGACGACAAGGGAACCGATGTCGTGCTCACGGGAAAAATCCTCGACATTGGAGTCCACGCGAAGAGTCGGGTCGGTTTCACCGAGATGACGACGAAGTCGAAGCTCGCATTACAAGTACAGAACGTCGCGGACGGGAGCACGATCCGTATGACCCTGAACGGGAGCGGAGCAGACGATGTCTTCTGGTTCGATCCTGAAGACGCCCAAGCGCTGATGAATGACGTCTTGACCGATAGCTTCGGCAAGTTGGTCCAGGATACGACGGTCGAGAATAAACAGTTACGGGTGAAAAACCCATAATAAAACGAGTTGCTTCTAGCCAAGGAGGGCTCCGATGAAAGTCCAAGATATCATGACCAGCGATGTGCACTGTTGCGGTCCAGACACGAATTTGGCTGCCGCCGCGAAAAGGATGTGGGACAGCGACTGTGGGGCCTTGCCCATCCTGAACGTTGAGGGTCAGGTGATGGGCATGATCACGGATCGCGACATCTGCATGGCCGCAGCCACCAAAAATAAACCGGCGTCGGACATTACTGCCTGGGAAACAGTGTCCGGAAAGGCTCACACCTGCCACCTGTCCGATGATGTCCATACAGCCCTGGACATCATGAAACGGGAAAAAGTCCGACGGCTCCCTGTCGTGGATGAAGACGGGGTGCTCCAAGGCATCGTCGCCATGAACGATTTTGTCCTCCTCGCCGGAGAGGCGAAAGGGGGAAAGGCCCCGGCTCTCTCCTACGAAGATGTCGTGCGGACAATGAAGGCAATCAGCGCGCACCGAGTGCTAGTGGGAATCTAACCGGACCGTTCTGAGCGCTGAGTTCTGGTTTATTTCAAACTCAGAACTTCCAAATCAGCACTCAACACTTAGCCTTCTGAGGCATCATGTATCGTCGTGTCATGGCTTTCGACTTCGACGGCACGCTCGCCGTCAACGGAATGGTGCCTGCCGAGGTTGAAATAGCGCTGAAACAATGTCGCGACAGCGGCCACGTGCTGTTTCTGGTCACAGGGCGCCGCTACGAGACCGTGGCCCTGGGCAGCCTCGGAGATCTCTTTGCCGGCATCGTCTGGGAAAACGGCGCGGTTCTGACCCATACCACGAGTGGTGAGACCTATCTCCCCTTTGGCCAGCTCGATGCGCGATTGCTCAAGGCCATCGAAGAAGCCGGCATTCCATTCGAGCGGGGACTCGCCATTGCCGCCACCTGGACCCCCCATGACCAGGCCCTGTGGGGAATCCTGCGCTCACACGGCGGCAGTACCTCGATCGAGTACAACAAAAACGCAGTCATGGTCCTGCCACCAGGGGCGACGAAAGGGACCGGCCTCGAACGGCTTCTTGCCTTGTGCGGTCTCTCGCCCAGAAACCTCGCAGCGTTCGGCGATGCAGAAAACGATCTCTCGATGCTGACCCTGGCCGAGGTCTCGGTGGCCGTGGCGGACGCCGTTCCCGCCGTCATCGAAACGTCCGATGTGCTGGCCACAGCCCCTGGCCCTCAAGGGGTCCTTGAAATTCTCAAGCAATATCCGCTCGGCGGAAAATTTCTGGATATCCCGCTCAAACGCGAGCGGCCGATCCTGCTTGGGCAGACTGAGTCCGGCGCAGTCATTAACATCCCTGCGGCGCAGCTGGCCGGGCGCAATCTGGGGGTCTTCGGCAACTCCGCCACCGGCAAGTCCTGGATGGTCGGCTTGATCGCGGAAGGGCTCCATCACGAAGACTATCAGGTCCTCCTGATCGATCCCGAAGGAGACTTCCGCGGACTGCGCGTTCTGCCGCGCTTCGTATCGGTCAGCGGTGACCGGGCCACCCTCCCTCCTCCGTCCGCCGTGGTCTCGCTCCTCGACGAGGGAGGCGTGTCGCTGGTCCTCGACCTGAGCCAATATCCCATCGGTTCGCGAAGCCACTATCTTGCCGAACTGCTGCGTGCCTTGCGCCCCGTGCGCGAACGCAAGTTCCGGCCCCATTGGATCGTGCTGGACGAAGCGCAGGAGTTCCTCTTTGAAGGAAGCGAGGTGACAGCGCTGCTCCGTCCCATGCTGGAGGCTGGCGGCTTGGCCTTCGTCTCCTATCGCCCGGATCGCCTCAGCAAGTCGGTGCTCACCTCGCTCCACCACCTGCTCTTGACCAGGATCACGGACAGTCAGCTCGGGGACTGCCTCAAAACCCACTGTGCCGTCTGCGGCGTCCAGCATGCGACCCTCGATCAAATCCCCATGGGCAGCGCCCTACTCTGCAGTGGCGAAATCGTTCGCATGCGCCCGGCCATCAGACGCGTGCCGCATGTCCGTCACCTTTACAAATATCTCGATGTGCCTCTCCCGCCAGGGAAACGATTCTCCTTCCGAAACGAGAAAGGCCATCTAGGGATAGAAGCGGCCAGTTTGTACGAACTGTCCCGCCTAATTCCGACCCTCCCGCTGGAGAGCCTCGAATACCACGATCATCGAGAAGATTTTGTGAAATGGGCCGACTGTACGCTTGGAGATGGAGGACTTGCCGCGCGTCTCCGCAAAGTGGCGAATCGCCACTATCAGGGAGCAGAACTCCGGGAGGCGCTCAGTCAGGTTGTCTCAACCCACTATGAAGAACTCCGACAACTCAAATAACACCCAGGTAGCGGTCGGTTCAGAGATCGCCCTCGGCAGTGAATCGAATAGATGCTGTCGCCTATTGCAACAGTCGTATTTTTCAAGTTGAGGCATCTTGCTCAATTAGACGGAGGGGCAGCCGCCTCCGTGTGGTCTCACGAGCGCCAATTCCCTGTGCGATCAAGGCTCTCATTGAACCAGCTTATCCATGGTCTCCCGGCATGGCGCTTGCTGATTATCCTTTCGAGCGACGACGTCATGAGGCACCAGATGACTCCTGAGAAAATCGTGGCAGAGCCGGTCCTCCAAATGAGTCCCACTTCACACGCAGAAGCCTCCATGGCGACGCGCATTCTTCCCGTATGCTGTGTCTGCGGACTTATTCGCGACGATACAGGCTCTCTGCCTGGTCGCAGGTCCCGGGTCTCGTGGAGACTGTATCGACGCATACACAACGCACGGTCAACCGAACGTCTCTTGACCCATGGCTATTGTCCCGCTGGTTTCCTCCAGGCCCAGGACAACATGAGAGCATTCTTCAAAGAACAAAGGGAGCGTGACGATGACACAAGCTCATCCTTCTAAGAGTCGTTCTGTTTTCGATTCCATACGTTGGGGCCTTGTAGGTCTGGCCGTTCTTCTGGCCTCCGGCTGTGCCACCACGAAAGATCTCGACACGCTCCGGGCTCAACTGAACGATCAAGTGGCGTCAGCGCGGAGCGATGCGGCGCAATCCCGCCAAGCCGTCGATGCCTTGAAAACGGACGTCATATTGCTCAAGTCCCTCGGCGTCGCGGTGGACAGCCTCAAGAGCCGCCTGGATGTCGCGCAAGCAATGCTGCAGGGGTTGCAGACTGAAAGCGACTCTCACCGGACGACCCTCGGTAATCTGCGGGTCGACTTCAAGGAATTCAGAGTCGCGCACGAAGGCGTCGCCAGAGAAACCGACCGGCTTCGTATGAGCGTCGGCTCTCTGGAGCAAGGCCTGATGCACCAGCTTCAAATGGAAGTGACGCTCGCCCGGGAACGGATCAAGCAACTGGAGCAGGTGATCGAGAGCCTGCAGAAGAGCGGTCCCGCCGACAAAGGCAGGGAGGGGACTGCGCCGCCGAAACTATGAAGAGTCGTCACTGTGCCATCACCCGCGCTCACGCGCGCAACAAAGGAGGAGTTCCATGTCCGTCGCGAAAATCATTGAGATCAGTTCAGAATCATCGAAGAGTTTCGAAGATGCCATTCAGAGCGGAATCACCCGGGCAGCCAAGACCATACACGGCATCAAATCGGCTTGGGTCAAGGAGCAACATGTGGTGGTCGACAACAGCAAGGTCGTCTTGTATCGCGTGGACCTGAAAGTCACGTTCGTACTGGATTAGCGAGTCATGAAAATGACCGAGCAAGACGAGCGGAGGTTCGAAGTTCGAGGTTCGAGGTTTTCGGAACGTCCAACCAAGAACTTCGAACTTCGGACCGTTCGACGCAGGGCTTTTCCCCTTGCGCTACTGCTTGTTGCCCTGATGGGCACCGTCGCGTTCGGCGCGTCGGGCCAGCCCACAGAGTCCCCCACTGAGGCGGTCCGCACGACGATTACTGAAGTCTTCCGCATCCTCGAAGACGAGAAACTCAAAGATCCGGCCAAGCTCATCCCGCGCCGGCATATGCTGGAAGAGGTCATCGCGTCCCACTTCGACTATACCGAAATGTCGAAGCGGGCGCTTGCGGCCAACTGGAACCCACTCACGGCCATTGAGCGGACCGAGTTCGTCGAACTCTTCAAGAGCTTTCTGTCCGACCGCTATGCCGAAAAGATCGAAGGGTATTCGGGAGAACAGGTACACTATCTCTCCGAACGGATCGAGGGAAACTATGCGGAGGTGCGGACCGAGCTACGGTCGAGCAAAGTCGAAATCCCGATGGATTACCGCCTGCACATGAAAGAAGGGACCTGGCATGCCTACGATATCATCGCGGACGGAGTCAGCCTGGTGAAGAATTACCGCAGCCAGTTCGACAAAATCATCCGCTCCGACTCCTACCAGGAGCTCGTCCGCCGGCTGCGTGAGCGCACCGTCGGCGAGGACAAGAAAAAGAAGGCAGCGTTCACAGAAAGACTCCACGGCCACGCTGCCTGACAATTGACCTTTCGCCGAGTGCGGTTATCTTATAAGTGAGCGGAGGCCTCGGTGAGAGGAACATTCAAGGGAATCGAGGTCGAACGCAGGGGTGGTGAGCAGGCCCGCCGACGGGTGGGAAGCCTAAAGCTCCTCCAAGACCTCCACAATAAGCACAGAGCTCTCTGACCCGCCTCCGCTCCGATTTTTTCATTCCCTACCTCGAAAGCTCCCCGGCACACGAACTCTAATTCATGGTGTGGTTTTCATGAGACCTATTCATCGTAGGTCGTCATCTGTGGGAGGGCTGCGCGTACTTAGGAGGGATTGAGTAGGAGTGGCAGAAGACTCAATTTCCCGCAGGATGCTCAAACAGTTCGTCCAGCAAGGCAGGAGGCGAGTCGAAACCGGAGGCGTACCCTCGGGGGTACGTTGAGGATTTCGATGAGCCGAGAACGAAGCTGGCGGACGGTTTCAGCATCCTGCTAAAAAACGGCCCGCTCTTGTGTGGAACGCCAAACCTGCCTTCCGACCAGAGTGACGTTCAGCAATCCTTCAGTCGCCCTCGCTGATTGCCCCGCGCTTCAATCTTCGCTTAGACTCGCATCTACGGTCGTGCCTAATGGCACCGATGATCGATAGCGCGTCCCTCGAACCGCCACCCCGCAATTGAAGCAGGAGCGGCGCCCTTTGCACGCTGGCTGCACAAGAGCGGGTCAAACTCGAACCAGGCTGCCGACCCATCTAAGCTTCATTCACCTCCCTCAATTTCTGGATAACCATTCTCTCCTCAAAATCAACGAACCCATGACGTCCAAATGATGCAACAGGCTGCAGAAAAGCTCAGAACGATGAACAGGGAACGCTGAAGTGCAAATGGCGTCTTTGTTCATCATTCATCGCTCATAGTTCATAGTTCAACGTTACCAGGGTGGCGACCCAATCACCCCGGAACTGGTAAGGACTTCGAGCGCCCTTCGCGCTTCTTGAATTTTCTCTTCTGCAGACCGGCGCAGTTCATCGGAGCTCTTCCGCAACTGCGCAATGCCCTGCTCTTGCGCTTTCATGGCTGTCGCCACCGCCACTCGCGGGACCACCTCCCATTCGTCCATGGTCGGCAAAATATATTCTTCTGTGAGCCCCCTGGCCTCGGCGCAGCTCGCCAACTCGTGCGCCGCAGCCATGGCCATCTCGTCCGTGATGGTGCGGGCCCGCACATCGAGAGCCCCTCGAAAGATGCCGGGGAAGACCAGTGAATTGTTGACTTGGTTGGGAAAGTCGCTCCGCCCCGTCGCCACGATCCGCGCCCCTGCTTCCTGCGCCTCCCAGGGCCAAACCTCGGGAACCGGATTCGCACAGGCAAATACAATGGCGTCCTTGGCCATCGCGTGAACCCATTCCGGTTTGATGATACCCCCGGCTGAAAAGGCGACACAGACATCCGCGCCCCGCAATGCCTCAGCAATCCCGCCCTGCAGGCCTGAAGGATTCGTCTCCTGACAAATTCGCCACTGCTCGGTATAGGCCGGGTCCCTTTCATAGTCCTGCCGATGACGTCCCAGCATTCCACCCAAGTCGCAAGCCAGGATTGAAGCAGGCACAGCCCCGCTGGCTGTGAGAAACCGGTAGGTCGGCACGTTGGCAGCTCCCATGCCGATCATCGCGATGCGGACCTTGCCTATCGCCTTTCCCACCACCTTCAGGGCATTGAGCAGGGCAGCCAGAAGGACGGTCCCTGTTCCCTGCTGATCGTCGTGCCATACAGGGATGGTACTGGCTTTTCGACAGGCCTCAAGGATATGGAAACATTTGGGCATGGAGATATCTTCGAGGTTGATCCCGCCGAAGGAGGGCTCCAGGAGTTTGACCGTCCGAATGATCTCCGCCGGATCTTTGGTTCCGAGACAGATCGGCACCGCATCCACCCCGCCCAGATACTTGAAGAGCAGCGCCTTGCCTTCCATCACCGGCAATCCTGCTTCCGGGCCGATGTCGCCCAAGCCAAGAACTCTGGTGCCGTCCGAGATAACCGCAATGGAATTCGCCTTGTTCGTGTACTGGTACACCAGTTCAGGCTTCCGCTGAATCGCGCGGCAGGGGGCTGCGACTCCCGGTGTGTACCAGATCGAGAAATCCTCAATCCCCCGAATCGGACATTTGAGCGCTGTTTGGATCTTGCCCTTGTAGAAGGCATGAAGCCGCAACGCCTCTTCGGCCGGTTTCTGGGCTTTCGCGAGCAATTCTTCACGTGTCATAGAACCATTCTTTCACCACTAGCGAATTTTGGACACCTGCCGCTCGCCGCCTTGAAATGAAAAGGGAATTCTGGCATCACTGACGACACCACAATCCCCCTACAAACATTCGAGCGCGACCAGCTCCGCACACAAAACTCTCATACAGCCTGGGTCACAATCGAGGGTGACCGCCTGAAGGCATGTTGAGCACATCTTGCTAATTCAACCGAGAGTGGCCTGAACCGGCACAAGCCGGTTCGGTTTCTTGTCGCGCATCCTGCTGCTGACGATGGGCCAGAACCACCTGATCGACCCGGTCACCGCACGTCACGCAGTGCCATTCCAGTCCTCTGGTCTCAAGCGCAAATTCCGACACCATGAGCCCGCCGCAACGATGGCAGCAATCGAGCGCTCGTGGCTTGGCTTGTTTCGTGTTTGTGGCCACTGATCCTTTCATATTGTTCTCCTTCCTTGCCTCTGTGAGAGACAGCCGACGTGAATAGGACTCATCCCTTTCTGGCTTGGCCGATCACGCCTGCCAACAGATCCCTGAAGCCCGGCGCCCCCAGCTCTTCAAAACGATATGTCACCCGGCATGTCGGCTGCTTGATAGAGATGATTCGGCGTAAGTCAACCGGGGTCGCGATCAGGACGACATCGCAGGGAACCCGGTTGATCGTGTCCTCCAGCTCCCGGACCTGTGTCGCACCGTAGCCCATGGCTGGAACCAGGTTGCCGATATGCGGGTACTGAGTGAAGGTCTGCTGGATCGTCCCGACGGCATAGGGCCTGGGATCGACTAACTCACTGGCTCCCTGCTGCTTGGCGGCAAGCACACCAGCGCCGAAACTCATGCCTCCGTGAGTGAGCGTCGGGCCATCCTCGACGACGAGCACCCGTTTCCCCTTGATCAGATGGGGGTAATCGACCGTGACCGGCATCGCCGTTTCGAGGACCGTCGCCGCCGGATTGAACTGCCGGATGTTCGCCCGCACCTCGCGAACCTGCTCCGGACTGGCCGTGTCCATCTTGGTGAGGACCAGCACATCGGCACGGAGCAGGTTGACCTCGCCAGGGAAATAGGTCCGCTCATGACCGGCCCGGTGTGGATCGACCAGGACAATCTCCAGGTCTGACAGGAAAAATGGCACATCGTTATTACCGCCGTCCCATACGAGCACGTCCGCTTCTCGTTCTGCCTCCCGCAGGATGCGTTCATAGTCCACGCCAGCGAAGACCACGTGCCCATCCCGAATATGCGGCTCGTATTCCTCCATCTCCTCGATCGTGCAGTCGGCCGCACGGAGATCCTCGAGACAGGCAAAACGCTGCACCGCTTGCTTGGCCAAATCCCCGTAGGGCATGGGATGCCGGATGACTGCAACGCGGAGTCCTTCCTCGCACAGCAGGGATGCAATCTTGCGAGTTGCCGGACTCTTCCCCGCTCCGGTCCTGACGGCACAGACCGACACGACAGGCTTCTTCGCGGCGACCATGGTGCGGCGCCCGCCCAACAGGCTGAAGTCGGCCCCCGCGGACAATACCCGCGAGGCCTGATGCATGACGGCTTCGTGAGAGACATCGCTGTAGGCGAAAATAACCTGATCGACCCTATAGGCCGCGATCAAAGACTCAAGTTCCTCCTCGGGATGAATCGGGATGCCCTCAGGATACAAGGAGCCTGCCAGCGCAGGAGGATAGCGACGCCCCGCAATGTTAGGAATCTGCGCTGCGGTGAAGGCGACGACTCGATACTCAGGACGGTCGCGAAACACCACGTTGAAGTTATGGAAATCTCGGCCGGCCGCTCCCATGATCAGCACAGTAATAACAGGCATACCCGTACTCCCCCCTCAAACAACACCCTCGTCGAGCCGGAATTCCCCCCGATAACAAAGCAACAGTGATGCCTCCCTCACGAGAAGATACCCAGTCCCCCACTGCGTGCGTCCAACGAAGGTTGGTTCATCTGGTCTATCTGGTTTGTTGGTGGGACCGGATATTCATCCAGAAGAACCAGATAGACCAGCCAACCAGACAGACGAGCCCGTGCGCGTTGCGCGAGCACAGAAGATCATCAGCCTCCATCCCCGCCCAACTGTAGCCATTTACCGCAACCTGCATCCTCGGGGATGTGGCACGTTGCCCCGTTCGAGTTTTCCTCGTGCCTACCAGACAGGCGGATGCACCTATCCACTTGATTCCACCAGCAAAACACAGAGTACGGCCCTATTTCCCGACGACCCTTTCCTGGCTCGCCCTATGCAGGCATTGACGGTAGTACGAAGCATGATCAGCATGCGAGAGAAGAGCATCATTCAGTCTCAAGAAGGAAGGGAACGTCTATGAATCTTCAGTCCGGGAACACGGTAGGGCATTTCATGCATCGATACTTGGAAGTCGTCCCACCCGCGACCACAATTGTGGAAGCCGCAGAGCGCATGCGAGAGAAAAGCCTTGGCTCTCTGTTGGTCGAGTCGACCGACGCAGAGGGTCGGATGACCCGTGAGTCCGGGATCGTGACCGAGACGGACTTAATTCGAAAGGTGCTCGCCAAAGGAATCGATCCTTCCCTGACGATGGTGGATCAGATCATGACCAGTCCGCTGCTGACGATCGCACCGGATCGCCCCATGCTGGATGCCAGCCATCTGATGGAAACGAACCATGTCCGCTATCTCTGCGTCTCGGACAAGGATGAAATCGTCGGGGTGATTTCAGTCCGGGACCTCGCGCGCTATTTTGTCGATTCAGAAGGGGGCCCCGTCCATGACCTCGACAATGTGTACCGGCCCCTCAGCCTGCTCATGCACCAGATGCTGGAAACCATTGCGAGTGAACGGACGGTGCTGGAGGCGGCGCAGAGGATGGCAGAGAAGCGGATCGGCTCGCTCCTCGTGATGGAGGCTGGAGAAATGGTCGGGATCGTGACCGAGACCGATGTGGTGAGGAAAGGGATGGCGTCTCATCTCCCTGCGAACAGCACCACCGTCGGGACTGTGATGAACTATCCCCTGATTCAGGTCGACATCAACCGTACCGTTCGCGACGCCAGCCGGCTCATGGCCGAGGAACGGATTCGCCACCTCGCAGTGACAGAGGACAACAAGGTGGTCGGCATTGTATCTGTGCGGGACCTGGTGAAGATGGTCTCCGTGAGAGACAAACCCCGGTTCCTTCGCCAGCCATAACGACACTCGTCTCCCTCACCTCAGCGGAGAGAGCCGGAGTCGGGAGTCTTCATGGCCCCGTGCCGGCGAGAACCTCCTACCCGTTTTCTTTCTTCTCACGGACGGACCTCCAAGCGATTGTCGACCTTGTCGACCCCGAAGACATACCAGGCATCGAACTCGGTCATCCCCTTCCAAGGTGACCATGGCCTGATTGAATGGTTTCATGCTCGTGCGCACCTTCCACCTTCACACGTGCAGAGCCCTGTGATCGCAGACGTCCCTCAGACCCTCGCCGGAAACCACACCAAGAGGAGCGTCATGACCCGCTCATGTTCGGCCTGGCATTGGCGCTCGTCGGCCATCGGTTTGCTCAACGCAACAGCCAGGACCTTGATCGTCTCGCGCGCGTCCTGCCAGGCAACCTCAGCCTGCCCATCCCGCGCGGTACGAGAGGTGAGCATGGCCTCCTCGCGGTCACGGAACATCACGTCCAACAAGGCCATCCAAACCGTCTGGTGCAAGGGAGGCCATCCATCAAAGGTTTCGAACACCAACGGTCGTGCGGAGTTCAGAAAATGGGAACATATTCTGAGATGCCAACCAGCGCCGAGGCGAAACGCATCACGAGAGGCAGGTGCCGCTACGCCATCGCTGACCGGAGATCTCCCACCCTCGCTGCCTGGCAGAGAGAACAGATAGGCATGTTGTATCCGCTTGAACCGAGCGACCTCATGGTCGTCCGACAACGACGAGGCCCCCTCCCGGCCGGCAGAGCCGTCGCATGCGAAGGTGCCCAGCAAGAGATCGTGATGGCCCGCAAAGAGGGGTTTCAGCAACGGAAGCGAGGCTTCCTCTTCCTGCGTGAGCAGCAGCCTGTCCTTCTGTCGGTTATCCTGTCCGTTCATCACGATCTTTCTGGCTCCATCGATTGACCTCCTACGAGCCCATGGCGGCCCTCGCTTCTGCTACGACACCCTGGTCGACAGGTTCTCTCCCTCGGCACGTTCCCAGGCCTCTCGTTCCCCCACACCATGCCCGAGATAACGATCGCCCGCGAGCACATGCTGCAGGGCTTGCGGCAGTTCCGTATAGAGAGACGTTCGTTTCAGGAGATACCCGCGGGCTCCCGCCTTAAAGGCTAAGGTCACGTAGACCGGCTCCCGATGAACCGTCAGCACGATCACCTTGCTCTGCGGGACACAGGCCTGCAGCGCGCGCGTGGCGTCCAGCCCATTCATCGTCGGCATCGAGATATCCAAGATAATAATGTCCGGCTCCAGCCGGATGGCCGCTTCGATAAGCGGCTGCCCGTCCGTCACCATGCCCACCACCTCACCCAAACCGTCTTCCAGCAAGCCGCGTAGCGCGCTCAACAATTCAGGATGGTCGTCGGCGAGCAAGATTCGTGGCTTCGTCATCGCGTGACGCCCTCCTCTCTTACAAGGGGAACCTCTCGTTATCGTAGACGGCTTGGGAGAATGGTGGAACTAGGAAGAACCCTGGCACCGCGGGAGAATCCTACTAGCGCGAGTAGTCATAGGGTGCAGAAGAAGCTGGAAAAAACGAGGTGAACAGGATGCTCAAACAGGCCGTCCAGCAAGGCCGCAACCTTCTATCACTCACTAAGGGGTGGCTGGGATGATCCCCACTGCGCGCGTCCAACGAGGGCCTTCAGAGGCCGCGCGTTGCGCGAGCACAGGGATCGTCCCAGCTATCCCGCCCCCTTTTCAGCATCCTGCCGATCAGAGGCCGGTGATGCCATGCGTAATCGCATATTTGGTAAGGTCGGCCGTCGTGTGAAGATCCAACTGCTGCATGAGGCGGGACTTATGGAACTCCACCGTTTTGACCGAGACGCTGAGGAGCGTGGCAATCTCCTTCGTGCCATGGCCTTCGGCGACGAGCTGCAGGACTTCCCGCTGGCGCGCAGTGAGCGCGCCGGACACCGCCTCGCCTCGCTCCCCGGTGGAGGGTTTGAGGACCGAGTCCAGCACATCTTTCGTGAGCGACGGCGTCAGATAATGCTGGCCTTGGAGAACGGCCTTAATCGCCAGTCCGAGTTCCGAGGCCGCAGACCGTTTCAGGAGATAGCCGGAGGCCCCGATCTGGAACGCTTCGGTCGCATAGGTCGGGCTGGCATGCATGGTGAGAAAGATGAGCTTGCAGTCCGGCACCAGCGTGCGGAGTTGCCTGGCCGCTTCAAGCCCGTTCAAGAGCGGCATCGAGATGTCCAGGAGAATCAGATCGGGCCGCAGTGTCTGCGCCGCCTCCACCAACGATCGCCCGTCCTCCACCGTGCCCACTACGTCGCAGTCGGCCTCGACCAGCTTCCGTAAACCGGCGAGGACCAGCGAATGGTCATCGGCCATGAGGACGCGCGGCTTCTTCATGCACCCTCCCGAACACGTGGAATCCAGGCACAGACCTTCGTGCCTTCCGTTGGAAGGGAATGGATTCGGAGAAAGCCGCCCAGCAGACGCATACGCTCTTGCATGCTCACCAAACCGATCCCTTTCATGCGAGCGTCCTTGCCCTCAAGGTCGAACCCCTGACCGTTATCGCGCACCGACAGACCGATCCCTTTGGACGAGCCGCTCAGCTTCACCGTCACCTCGGTCGCCCGGGCATGTTTGAGCACATTGTGCAGACTCTCCTGCATCACGCGAAACAGATTGGTGGCCACCTCCGGCGCGAGCGTTCCAGGGACCTCTCGCGCGGTCAGCGTCACGGGCAGCCCTGTCCGCTTCATGAACTCGGTCACGTGGTCCCGCGCGGCAACCTCCAAGCCGATATGTTCGAGCAACGAAGGGTGCAGCCGGTACGCCAGATCGTGCAGGTCATCGGAGAGCTGTCCGACATGGTCCCGCACCGCAGTGAGCTGCTGAACGACCGGCTCAGGGAAGGCATCGGGCGTACGCTCTAAGGTCTCGAGTTCGACGGCCAGCGCCGCCAATCGTTGATTGAAGTCGTCGTGCAATTCTCGCGCAATCCGCTTGCGCTCCTGCTCCTGGGCGTCGATCAGCTTCCCCGTGAGGGATTCCAGCTCCTCTTGCTTGTGACCGAGCAGGAGGAGCTGATGCTCCAACTCCAAACCCATCTTGACTCGCGGTGAGATATCCGTATGCGACACCACGACGCCTTGAGGCTCTTTCAACGAAGGCTCTTTCAACGGAGACACCCGCATCAGGAACCAGCGCTCTTCTTCCGGCGAATGGCAGGCATATTCATGGGCGGTTTCAAGTTCCAAGTGCAACGGGTGAATGATGGCGCAGTTGCGCATAAACTTCCAGGGGCGTGGCAAAATCGAGGCATTTCCTCGGGCGCGTGTTCAACCGATGCGCGATGGCATTCAGCTCACGCTGGGTATAG